>PCUV01000049.1:219620-220021 GCA_002786915.1 Comamonadaceae bacterium CG12_big_fil_rev_8_21_14_0_65_59_15
CTTCTTTCACCATCAACAAGTAGCCCGATGTGGGGTTGGGTGCCGTGGGAATGTAAACGCGAATGAAATGATCATCTGCCATTGCCTCGGGCATTTCGGTTGATTCCCCTGTGACAAACGCAATGGCGTATTGATTTTTGGATGGAAATTCGACGAGTACGACGCGCGAATATTTGGCGCTCTCTTGGCCAAACAAAGTTTGTAGGAGTTGCTTTAAACCTTTGTAGACTGCATTGCCCACTGGAATTTGGGAGAGCAGCCAATCACCCGCACGTAGTAGCTGTTTGCCCAGGTAGACGCGGGTTAGAACGCCAACAAACAAAATAATGGGAATAGTGAGGACGAGCCCCATGCCAGGAACGCTAAATCCAAACCACGCCTTGGGTTGCAGCGCATGAGGA
>PCUV01000096.1:0-75952 GCA_002786915.1 Comamonadaceae bacterium CG12_big_fil_rev_8_21_14_0_65_59_15
TAGAAGAAAACAGGAGCCGAAGAAAATGCACGTTCATTCCGGCTGAAATCCGGCAGTTTCGGGTCGGCGGTCACAAAGGCGAAAGTCTGATTTCTTTTAAATTAATTGAAATCTGACCCCAATTAATCCAATTAATCCCAATTAATCCTTTATGCAGCCAGTGGCAGCGGCGCTTGAAATCTGCCAAGAGCAGCGCCTGTTACAGTGATGTCTTCGTCCAGAGCTTCCCACCGCATGGCCGATCCGCCAAGACGCAAAGTAACGTCGGCCAATTGCTCGTCTGTTGCGTGCGCCAATCGGTTAAATCTTGCAGCAGGAAAACCGATTTGGCGGCCGTCAGTCAATTCCATGAAAACAATACGGTTAGCCACCCACACCCGTGTTGCCACGAATTCGATTTCACTCGGATTGAAATTCAACGTACTTCTCCAAAAGAAAGGCTTGGTGTTCATAAACCAAACGTTCAACTCTGCGAATCTCGACAGCATTCATACCGTGATTTCTGGCAAGCGCCACAGGACTGAGCCAAAACTTGCACTCGCCATCGCCAGATTCGACATGAATGTGGGGTGGCTCGGTACCTTCATCCGAATAAAAATGAAATCGGAACCCCAGTATTCTCAGGACAGTAGGCATGCGCAAAAGTATAGGCTAGTTCTCGTTACGGATGGTTTGACTCGACTGTGGACTTAGCGCTTTCAGTGGCGACGCGTTGACAAAATTCACAATTGCCACGGATCACAGAGCCACTTACGCTTGAACAACATGGGAAAAAGGCGTATCTCGTGAAAATTAATTGGAATCTGACCCCAATTAACCCTGGTCGTCATGGGGCGATGAAAACCAGGGACTGCGAATCCTAAAAAAACTGCTTGGAGAAATTGGCCACCGCGATCGCAATCAGGGCACCCATCATCCACTTCAATAAATTCAAATCCGCTTTGATGGGGGAGAGTTCAATGTGTAAATCTTTTTTGGTCACCAGTTCAGACTCATCAATCGCCGCGCGCATAGCCTCCGTTAGGCCCTCGGCCTGCTTTTCATCAAAGCCGGCCTCCTGCAACTTGCGGACGAATTTATGCGTGTCAAAGGTGATGGAAGTCATGGATGAGAGTTTAGCATTCGGTCATACTTTTGCGTCAAACGGTACCCATGAAAAAACCCCGCCAAGTTGCCTGGGCGGGGTTTTGAGTCTTCACCGTCAACTGGCTTGCGCCAGCGTTCGATCAGAAGTTGTGGGTCAGCACAAATTCGTAGCCGGACTGATTCAGAGCAGCAGGGGCTGCAGCAGCACGGGCAGCAGTAGCGATAGCATTTTCACCGTCTTTACCGTAGTTGAACTCGAGCGAAGTACGCTTGCTCAGTTTGTACTGATAGCCCAGACCAAACTTGGAATGGTTACGTACGCCATTGACTTCTGAACGGGCATAACCAAACTTGGCAACACCGCTACCCAAAGGCGCGGTCAACCCCAACAAGTAGCCCTTGCCATCACCCAGGCCAGCAGCCGTGCCATCGTCATAGGTGTTCATACCCAAGGAAACCTTTGCCACGCCGAAGTTGTAGGCACCGAACAAACTGACTTGAGAGACATCAGTACCAACAGCGACACCACCCCTACCCCAGGCCAAACCGGCCGATACTGGGCCACCCGCATAGGTCAACCCAATATTGGTGATGTCAGACAAGCCCACAGTTTCCGACAGGCCGTGCGACACGCCAAACTTGACCGGGCCAAAGGCACCGTCGTAGCGCACAGAATTGGCAACGCGAACAAAGGCTCCAGTCGTACCCATACCAGCGGTGCGCAACTCAGCAACACCATCACCACCAAATGGGTCAACTGAGTTAGTGACTTCCAGAAAGCCAGAGTTGTATTGACGGCCAAAGTTGACTGCGCCAAAACCACCCGCCAAACCAACTTTGGAATAGCCATTGAAGTTAACACCCGTCAGCGCGCCGGTGTCGGCAGTAAAGCGCTGTTCAAAACCAAAAGTGGCCTTCATGCCGCCACCCAGGTCTTCAACACCAGTCATCGACCAACGGCTGCCATGCACGTCATTAAAACCAGCAGGCGAATCGCTGAGTTTTTGATAACCAACGTTCACCTTGCCGGCGATGGTCACCGACGATTGGGCCATCACGGCACCAGAAGCGGCCAAGACGGCCAATGCGATTAGGGATTTTTTCATGTGAAGTATCTCCAAGGTTAAACAAAGGGCTCCGGAACTGACGATGCCAGAACCCCGGGCCAACCTCCTTGTTCAGGAAGCTAGGCACGATTGAAACAGATGTGGCACCCGCAAAGGCATTTACGCACCAAAAAAATCGAAGATCAGCCCGGTTCGTGGCAGTCTTGCAACAAATTGAAACAGTTGCCTTAACCTTGCGGGTCAGACCACTCGCGCAGCGACGTGCTCTGACCCCAACTGATTAAGGCTTGCCGGACAACCTCTGCGGCGGCCGCAACGGCTGCCACTTAACGAAAAAAGCCGCCCGAAGGCGGCTTTTTTTCTAAAAAAATCAGAGCCGGATAAACCGACCCATGATTCATTAGAACTTGTGCTGGATACCGATCGCGTACAAATCTGCTGACGGGTCTGCGCCAACGGCGTTGTCGGTGCTGGAATGCACCAAACCACCGTACAAGAAGGTGCGCTTGGACAGCGTGTAAGCAGCGCCGAAGCCATAGCCACTGCGAGTCTGGCTACCAGCGGTAGCATTATCGGAAGACTTGGCGTAGCCAGCCGACAGGGTCAAAGCAGCGCTGACAGGGAAGTCAGCACCAATTTCCCATTCGGTTGCATCAGCACCACTGACGTTGCCCATGTTGCCGGCCTTGCCATAGGTCAACTTGGCCGTTGCCATACCAAAGTTATAGCTTGCAGCCAGAACCGTGTAATTAATGGAGCTGCCAGGTGCAGCGGCGTCTTCAGACTGATAACCAAACTGAGCAGCCAACGGGCCGCCTTCATAGGCCAGGCTCATGCTGGTCACCGCGGTGCCGGCAACGCCTTCATCCAAGCTGTAGCTGAGAGCACCGGTCACACCACCAAAAGAGGGGCTGGTGTAGCGGATGGTGTTACCAGGATTACCTTGGTAGCCCGTGGTCGTGAACACATTGTTAGCCGGAGCCAACGCGGAATTGAACACGGTAGCTGAAGCGCCAGCGATATCGTCAAACGCTGTCCAGGTCTTGCCAATATCAACCGCGCCGAAACCACCCTCAACACCCACTTGCGCAACGCGTGAGAACGCTTGGCCAGCCGTAGCAGTACCTGTATCAAGTTTGAAGCCTTGCTCCAGCTTGAAGTTGGCCTTCAAACCGCCACCCAGGTCTTCCGAACCCTTCAAGCCCCAACGTGAGCCATTCACGCCGCCACTGTCAACTTTGGTCGTGGAAGTTGTCGTGCCAGCACCGTTGTCGGTCTTGACGTTGCCAAACCAGATGTCGGCCAGGCCATAGACGGTAGCGGTAGATTGTGCAGAGGCGGCGCCTGCTGCGGCCAGAACGGCCAATGCGATTAGCGATTTTTTCATAGTCAAATACTCCAAGGTTAAACAAAGGGTTCCGCTGCAAACGCGCCCCGGAACCCAGGGCCAACCTCCATGTTTCAGGAAGTTAGGGTCTATTGAACCAGATACAGGCGGTACAAACCCTTGGGCAGGCCTTAAACTTTGTAAAGCTTGGGTGAAGAGTTGTGGACATGCAACAAATAGGGGGGGGAAGGGGGACGTTACCCTTTTAATCTTAGCCGTGCGGCTGTTCTTCCGTGGCCCCTCCTGACGAGCCACCGCGCTTTCGCTAACCCAATGGCTTAGTATGACGCCGCATGACCGCCATCACCCTTGACACTTTGAACCACATCGAGCAGCTTGAGGCGTCAGGCATACCTGCGGCTCAGGCCGAGGCGTTTGTCAATGCCCGGCGGGAGATACTGGCTGATGGGCATTTTTCTTTCCAACTTCTGGTTTTGATGATGCGCTGAAACTTTTCTGTGTGCGACGCCAATATCGTTGCTGCCGTCGGCCTGAGCGGGTGCGCCGTGCGGTACAGCGAAGACATACAGGATGGACTCACGGTTAAGTTGCCTGGCTTTGCGGGTGGCAATACCTTGACTATTCGGGATCCGTTTTGAGCGAGCGTTATGCTCCCCATCATGCAACACGCGTTTAACCAACCCTTGCCCACGGTAACCCCAGCTACCCCCCTTACTTGCGCGACTCATCAGCGTCGTTTGCCCCGCCTCAAAGGCCGCCACCCCGACGCGCAGGCGCTGGCCGACGTGCGCGCGCTCATCGGCACGGCCCCACCCGACGGCCCTGCGCGCGATTTGCTGATTGAGCACCTGCACCTGCTCAACGATCATTTCAACGCCCTGTTTGAACGTCACCTGGTTGCGCTGGCCTTTGAAATGCGCTTGTCCGTGGCCGAGGTCTATGAGGTGGCCAGTTTCTACCACCACTTTGACATCTTGCGTGACGATGAGGTGGCCCCCCGGCTGACGGTGCGGGTGTGCGACAGCATCAGCTGTGCCATGGTGGGTGGCAAGGCCCTATGCAACCAGCTGGATGGCACGTTGCCCGACCGCGTGCGCGTGGTGGCTGCGCCGTGCATGGGCCGCTGCGAGCAGGCTCCAGCGGCGCTGGTGGGGCAGCAAGCGGTGGTGCAGGCCACGCCCCAAGCGGTGCAGCAGGCGGTGCAGCAGGCGGTGCAAGAGGCTTTGGGTGGTCCTGAAAAGTTTATGGAAAATAGGTCTCTAGCCCTTGAAATACAAGGGCTTGAAGCTATTGAATTTGTATCATACAAGGACTACCGTGCCCAGGGTGGCTACGCGCTGGCTGCTGCGGTAGTCAATGGCGAAGAGACGGCGGACGCGGTGCTGGTCGCGCTGGAGCGCGCCCACCTGCGCGGCTTGGGTGGCGCGGGTTTTCCCACCGCGCGCAAGTGGCGTACGCTGCTGGCGCACCCGGCGCCCAAGATGCTGGCGGTCAACCTGGACGAAGGCGAGCCCGGCACGTTTAAGGATCGCTATTACCTGGAGCGCGACCCGCACCGGTTTTTAGAGGGCATGCTGATCGCCGCGCAAGTGGCTGGCACCGAGGCCTGCTACATCTACCTGCGTGACGAATACCCCGAGCTGCGCACCATGCTCACAAGCGAAATTGAAGCGTTGCAAGACGACCCGCCGTGCCCGTTGCCGCGCATCGTGCTGCGTCGTGGCGCGGGGGCCTACATTTGCGGTGAAGGCTCGGCCATGCTGGAGAGCATCGAAGGCAAACGTGGTGAGCCGCGCTTGCGCCCGCCGCACTTGGCAGACAAGGGCCTGTTTGGCTTGCCCACGTTGGTGCAGAACTTTGAGACGCTGTACTGGATTCGCGACATTCTGGACAAGGGTGCCAACTGGTTTGAACACCTAGGCGTGCACGGCTATGGTGGCTTGCATAGCTACAGCGTCAGCGGCCGGGTACGCCTGCCGGGCATGAAGCTGGCCCCGGCGGGCATCAGCGTGCGTGAGTTGATCGACAACTATTGCGGCGGCATGGCGGATGGCCATGAGTTGTATGCCTATCTGCCTGGCGGTGCCTCTGGTGGCATCTTGCCGGCTAGCCTGGCGCACATTCCCATGGACTTTGATTCGCTGCAAGCGTATGGCTGTTTCATGGGCTCAGCTGCGGTGATCGTGCTCAGCCAGCACGACCGCGCGCGCGACGCCGCACTCAACGCGCTGGAATTTTTTGCGTCTGAGAGCTGCGGCCAGTGCACGCCGTGCCGCGTGGGCACGGTGCGTGCGGTGCAGTTGATGCGCGCACCGGTGTGGGACAACGCCGCGCTGGATGATTTGAATGAAGTGATGGCCGAGGGCTCGATCTGCGGGCTGGGGCAAGCCGCGCCGCATCCGATTCGCTGTGTGCAGCGCTACTTTGCGCATGAGATTGGCGGTGCGGCATGAGCGGCGTGACGATCGAGCTGGACGGCAGAAAAATTCACGCCCCGGTGGGCAGCAGCATTCTGCAAGCGGCAGCCAATGCAGGCGTGGATATTCCCCACCTGTGCACCTGCGACGGCCTGCGCACCGAGGGCAACTGCCGCAGTTGCCTGGTCGAAGTGCAGGGCGAGCGCGCTTTGGTTGCCAGTTGCAGCCGCAGCGTCAAGCCAGGCATGGTGGTGCAGGTGAACAGCCCGCGCGCCGTCAAGAACCGTGCCCTTGTGCTGGAGTTGATGCTCTCTGAGCTGCCAGCAGTGGCTGAAAGCGGCGGCCAAGACAGTGTGCAAAACGGCGCGCAAGGCAGCTTGCCTTACGGCGAACTCAGTGCCGCTGCGGCCCAAGCCGGTGTGTCGGTGCGCCGGGCGTTCAAAGCGCAGCGCGCCAGCGCTGCTCACGCGCATGACGCATCGCACCCCGCCATGCTGGTGAACCTGGACGCCTGCATCCAGTGCACCCGCTGCGCGCGCGCCTGCCGCGAATCACAGGTCAACGGTGTCATTGGGCTGGCAGGGCGGGGGGCTGACACGCACATCGTATTTGACCTGGGTGACGCCATGGGCAGCAGCAGCTGCGTGGGCTGTGGCGAATGCGTGCAGGTCTGCCCCACCGGTGCCATCAGCGCCCGGCCGTTGGTGGCGTTGTCTTCCGATGCGCCGCCCGCACCAGACAAAACAGTCGATTCGGTCTGCCCCTATTGCGGTGTGGGCTGCTTGCTGACCTACAAGGTCAAAGGCAACCAGATCATTGGCGTGGACGGGCGCGACGGCCCGGCCAACCAGGGGCGTTTGTGCGTCAAGGGGCGCTATGGTTTTGATTACATCGGGCACCCGCAGCGCCTGACGCAGCCGCTGATTCGCCGCACCGACGTGCCCAAGGATGTGAACGTGTCGCGCGCCCCCGAAGACTGGGCGCAAGTCTTCAGGCCTGCCAGCTGGGACGAGGCGCTGGACGTGGCCGCAGGTGGCTTGACGGCGCTGCGCGATGCCCACGGCCCCAGGGCGCTGGCCGGTTTTGGCAGCGCCAAGGGCAGCAACGAAGAAGCCTATTTGTTCCAGAAACTGGTGCGCACTGGCTTTGGTTCCAACAACGTGGACCACTGCACCCGCCTGTGCCACGCCAGCAGCGTGGCCGCGTTGCTCGAAGGCCTGGGTTCGGGCTCGGTCAGCAACCAGATCAACGACGTGGCGCACGCTGATTTTTGCCTGGTGATCGGTTCCAACACCGCCGGCAACCACCCGGTAGCGGCCACCTGGATCAAAAACGCCACGCAACGCGGCTTGCAGCTGGTGGTGGCCGACCCGCGTGGCACAGATATGGACCAGCACGCCTGGCGCACGCTGCGCTTCAAGCCTGATACCGACGTGGCCGTCATCAACGCCATGCTCTACACCGTGTTTGACGAGGACCTGATGGCGCACGACTTCATCGCCAAGCGGGTGGACAACGTGGCGGCGGTGCGCGCGGCCGTGCAAGCCTTCAGCCCCGAGGCCATGGCCCCGGTGTGCGGCGTGTCGGCAGCCACCTTGCGCGAGGTGGCACGCGCCTATGCCAACGCCAAATCAGCCATGATCTTCTGGGGCATGGGCGTGAGCCAGCACACCCACGGCACCGACAACGTGCGCGCCCTGATTGCGCTGTGCATGGTGTGCGGCCAGATCGGCAAACCTGGCAGTGGGCTGCACCCGCTGCGCGGCCAGAACAACGTGCAAGGTGCCAGCGATGCCGGCCTGCTGCCCATGATGTTCCCCAACTACCAGCGTGTGAGCGACGCGCAGGCACACGCCTGGTTTGAGTCATTCTGGGGCACGCCGCTGGACAAAGCGCCCGGCCTGACGGTGGTGGAGATCATGGACAAGGCACTCGCGCCCGACACCGACCCGCACAAGGTACGCGGCATGGTCATCCAGGGCGAAAACCCCGCCATGAGCGACCCCGACCTGAACCACGCCCGACAGGCTCTCTCAAGCTTGAACCATCTGGTGGTGCAAGACATCTTTTTGACCGAAACCGCGTGGCTGGCCGACGTGGTGCTGCCCGCCACCGCCTGGCCCGAAAAGACCGGCACGGTGAGCAACACCGACCGCATGATCCAGATGGGCCGCCAGGCGGTGGATCCACCCGGCGACGCACGGGCTGATTTGTGGATCATCCAGCAGATCGCCCAGCGCATGGGGCTGAACTGGCACTACAGCGGCGCGCACCACGGCGTGGCGCAGGTGTATGAAGAAATGCGCCAGACCATGCCCGCGGTGCTGGGCGGCGTGTCGTGGCAGCGCCTGCAAGAGGAAAGCAGCGTCACCTACCCCTGCCCGCGTGCCGATGATCCCGGCCAACCCACGGTGTTCATCGACCGCTTTTCCACGCCCAATGGCCGCGCGCAGCTGGTGCCCACCACCCTGAGCGCCGAGCATGAGCAGCCCGACCCCGACTACCCTCTGGTGCTGATCACCGGTCGCCTGCTGGAGCACTGGCACACCGGCAGCATGACGCGGCGCAGCCAGGTGCTCGACGCGCTGGAGCCCACCGCCACAGCCAGCGTGAACGCGCGCGAGCTGGTGCGCCTGGGTGCTGCCGCCGGTGACACCGTGCGCCTGCGCACCCGCCGTGGCCAGCTGGAGGTGACGCTGCGCCTTGACGACGGCACGCCCGACGGCGCGGTGTTCATGCCGTTCGCGTTTGTCGAGGCCGCCGCCAACTTGCTGACCAACCCGCTGCTGGACCCGGTGGCCAAGATACCGGCGTTCAAATACTGCGCGGTGGCGCTGGAGGCCGTGGTGCACACGCCATGAATCCCGAGCATCGAGCCTCATCGTGCCGCGTCTGCTGGCACGCGGCTCCTAAGGCTGGCGCTCAGCGCGCGGCTGGTGTGCCCCACAGTTGCGCCAGCCGCGCGTCTCGGCCACAGCTTTTGCGATAAAACTCATAGCGCACCGGGTTGACCAGGTGGTAGTTCTGGTGCTCGGGTTCGGCGGGGTAAAAGTCTTGGGCCATTTGAATCTGCGTCTGGATCGGTTCGGCAAACGGCTTGGTCGTTTGCAGCTCGGCCAGTGATGCTTGTGCCTGCTGCAACTGCTGCGCGCTGGTGGCAAAGATGGCCGTGCGGTAGGGTGTGCCAATGTCACAGAACTGGCGGTCGCGCACCGTGGGGTCGATGCTGCGCCAGTAAATGGCCAGCAACTGTGGGTAGCTGATCTGCTTGGGGTCAAACACGATGCGCACCGCCTCGGCGTGGCCGGTGGTGTGGCTGGAGACTTCAGCATAGCTGGGGTTGGCAGTTTTGCCGCCGGTGTAGCCAGACGTGGTGCTGAGCACACCGGGCACCTTGTCAAAGTCGGCCTCGGTGCACCAGAAACAGCCGCCAGCCAGGATGGCCATCTCTGCGCCCGGTGGGTCAGTGGCAAGCGCAGCAGACTTGGCAACGGGTACTTGGGTGGGCGCGCTGCGGTCTTGCTGCGCACCCCATTCCCACCAAGCGATCAGGGCCACAATAAAAGCAAAGGCCAGCCAAAGTGAAAGGCGTGGCTTTCTGGAAGCAGGGGACACAGGCTTTGGGTTCATAGCGCATCATAAAAACGCGCCACAAAAACCGTCGGGTGCAGGGGTATTTGGCTTGTGGATGCCAGCATTTGTTGCGGCCCTGGCACAAAATCGCAAGGACTGGATGCAAGCCGTTTGGCACACTGCAATGCGGCCTGTTTGCCGAGCCAAAGATTCGTTTCACGCACGCCCAATTCGAGAAGCCTGACCCCCCCCATGACCATGACCACGACCACACGCAATGTATTGGGCACTGAGTTGCTGCCCTGTTCTTTTGATCCGCTCACCGGTTTTTACCGCGACGGCTGCTGCCACACCGACGAACTCGACCATGGCACGCATGTGGTGTGCGCCCGCATGACGCGCGAATTTCTGGACTTTTCACGCGCGCAGGGCAACGACCTGATCACCCCCCGGCCTGAGCACCGCTTTGCCGGGCTCCAGCCCGGTGACCGCTGGTGTCTGTGCGTGTTGCGTTGGCGCGAAGCGCTGGATGCGGGCGTGGCGCCCCCGGTGTTCCTGAAAAGCACCCACAGTAACGCGCTGGAGCAGGTCAGCCTGGCGCAGCTGAAAACCCATGCGGCAGATTGATGCGGCCCACATGAACGCATCTTCAACTTCTCGTCCCGCCGTGGTGTCCTGGCTGGGCTATGGCGGCTTGTTGCCGTTTGTGGGCGCAGCGCTGGTGTGCTGGTTTGAGCCGAACCACCGCGGCTGGTGGCTTGAGCTGCTGCTGGGCTATGGCGCGGTGATCTTGAGCTTTGTCGGCGCGCTGCACTGGGGCTTTGCCATGGTGCATCCGGGGGCAGCGGGCCGCCCCATGAACGGTATGTACGCCTGGAGCGTGGTGCCGTCGCTGTTGGGCTGGCTGGCTTTGCTGGCTCATCCAGCTGCAGGGGCCACCCTGTTGATTGCCGGTTTTTTGGCGCACTATCGGCAAGACCTGCGACTGGCCCGGGTGCTGCCCTTGCCGGCCTGGTATGTGCCCCTGCGCCTGCAACTGACCGTGGTGGCATGCCTGTGCCTGGCCACGGTTTACCTGGTTAAAGACAGTATGCCTGTGCAGCATCCGGCGCATGCGAACAGATGCCAGATGGATTGGTTTGTTGTGATGGGTTCGCAAGATGCCTGTGGCGCATCCCGCTCGGTGGGATAAAGCGCGCCTGATGAATATTATTTTGATAGCTAATTGCGCTTTATTGATAAGGGCTATGGGTCTATTTTCCATATAAAACCAGATTCACGTCAGATGCGCAAAAAATCAGATATGCCCAGCAAAATATGCCCTGTGTGCCACAGGCCTTTTGCCTGGCGTAAGAAGTGGGCGCGTGACTGGGATAGCGTCAAATACTGCTCTGAGCGCTGCCGCCGCAGTGGCCTAAATCCTGCCAAAACCCAGCCATGACCGCCCTGATTTACTGGTTTCGCAACGACCTGCGCCTGCACGACAACCCGGCGTTGGTGCAGGCGTGCGCCCAAGCAGACTCCGTGATGCCGGTGTACTGCCTGGGCGCGGCCAGCGCGGTGCATAACGGCGACGCGCGCTGGGGGGTGATGCAGGCCAGCACGCTGCGCCAGCGTGTGCTGTTGGACAGTCTGCTGGACCTGCATCAGCGCCTGCAAGCTCTGGGCAGCGGGTTGACTGTTTTTGCTGGCACGCCAGCGCAGGTGTTGCCAACCTTGGTGCGCTTGCTGCACGTGTCCGAGGTGCACACCGAGGCCATTGCCGCACCGCGCGAAAACGACGAGATCGATGCGCTGCGTCAAGGCGGTTGCACGGTCATCACCACCTGGCAGTCCACGTTGTTGGATGCGGCCGACCTGCCCGGTGGGGTGGCGGGCTTGCCGCAGGTGTACTCCGACTTTCGTCAGGCGTTGTTGGCCCGTGGGTGCAGCGCCCGCGCGCCATTGCCAGCGCCGACCCAACTGCCGCCGTTGCCGCAGGCCGCGCACGGCCTGGCCACGGTTGATCTGGTGCGCCAGCGTGCTGAGCTGGGCCCGCTGGTGGACGACCCGCGCAGCAGCCTGCCGGTGCTGGACGGCGCTTTTTCCGGGGGTGAGACAGCGGCGCTGGCGCATCTGGCGCGTTATTTTGCGGGTGACCTGCCGCACCACTACAAGGCCACGCGCAACCAGCTCAGCGGGGTCGACTTTTCCAGCAAGTGCTCGGGCTGGTTGGCTTCGGGTGCGTTGTCGGTGCGGTTGTTGGCGCAGGCGTTGCAGCAGTACCAGGCCGCTCACGGCCCCACTGAGGGCGGTGAATGGTTGTGGCGTGAACTGCTGTGGCGCGAGCATTTTCGCTGGTTGCACGTGCAGCACGGCGACAAGCTGTTTCGCTACCGCGGCCTGCGCGACAAGGTACCGGTGCTGCACCACGACCCGGCGCTGTTTGCCCGCTGGTGTCTGGGTCGCACTGGCCAGCCACTGGTGGACGCCGCCATGCACGAGCTGCTGGTCAGTGGCTACCTGTCCAACCGGCTGCGCCAGGTGGTGGCCAGCTATCTGATTCATGCGCTGGGCTGCGACTGGCGCGCCGGTGCGGCGTGGTTTGAGGCGCAGCTGATCGACTACGACGTGTACAACAACCAGGGCAACTGGCTCTACATCGCGGGCATGGGCACCGACCCGCGCGGGGGCCGCCACTTTGACGTGGCCAAACAAACACGCGAGCACGACCCAGATGGCCGCTATCGGCAGTTGTGGCAGCAGGTTTAAACCAGCGACAACTCCCTGATTTCACAACTCCGAATTTTCCGAAAACATCGACCGCTGAAGATCGGTTTGAGTCAGGCGCAAGCCAGGTTGAAGTGGAATGTGGTGCCCTGGCCAGCGCCACTCTCCACCTCGATCTGGCTGCCATGCAGCTTCAGCAAACGTTGCACAATGGCCAGCCCCAAACCCAAATGCGTCGAGTGGTCGCCTGCTGCACTGTCACTGTGATAGCGGGGCTCAAATATGCGCGACAAGTTGTTGCTGGCGATGCCGACACCGTTGTCACGCAGTTCGATCAAAACCCCCTCGCTCGATTCCAGAATGGACAGGCGCACCTCCCCACCTGCAGGGGTGTGACGAAGGGCGTTGTCCACCAGGTTCGCCAAGACACGCTCCAACTTGGCAATATCGGCCGCTACCCTGAGGTTTGGCACGGGTGCATTGACGCTGAGCAAAACGCCGCGCTGCTGCGCATCCAGCGCAAACTTGGCCATGATGTCGTGCGCCAGTTCGGCCACCACCACGGGCTCCAGCGTCAGTGTCTCCTGGCCCGCATCGAGTCGCGCCAGCTCCAGCAGTTGCTCTACCAACCGGTGCAACACACGACCATTGCGCAACGCGATTTCAATGTGTTGCCGATCTTGTGCTTCTGGATGATGCAGCAGCCAAGTCTCCAGGTAGCCCTGAAGTGATGCCAGCGGGGTTTTGAGGTCGTGCGCAATTTGGTCCAGCAGCTCACGCCGGGACGCCTCAGCTGAGCGGATCTGATCCATCTGATCAACCACGGTGTCGGCCAGCGCGACAAAGCTACCCTGCAATTCCAGCACTTCCCGGCTGGTCCAACCAGGCAAATGCCTGCCAATGGCGCTGCGCCCCAGCCCGCCTTGGCGAAAGGCCTGCATGGCCCGGCTGAGCGCGGCCAACGGCCGGGTCAGCAAACCAAACATCAGGCCCGAGGCCAGCAGTGCCAAAAAGAGTGCGCCCACGGTGAACAACAACGCTTGGTCTTGACGTAGCTTGCCAGCGGAAATGCTCTCAAGTTCTGATTGTTTGCTGCCGCCAACAATCACATACAGATAGCCACGCAGCACCCCTGTTGCATCTTTGATCGCGGCCGCAGAGAACACCTGGCGGCGCGCCGGGTTGCGCGGATCGGTGCCATACAGCGGCAGGTCTGCACCCACCAGAAACTGGTGAACGGGCGCCAGCTCGATCTCTGACTGTTTGACCAAGCCCAGTTCACCCGAGTAAGCGCGAATTTTGCCCGTGGTGTCGGTGGCATAAATTTCAAATGCCGGCCCTAAAAGCATGAGCGAATGGAACGCATTGCCGAGTGAACTTTTGGCCACCTCACCCTCACTGAGGAGTGGGTTGTCAGCCACCATGTTGGCCGCCAGTTCCCGGTGCAGCGCCTGTTGCACCTGATCCGTGTGCATGCGTTCACTGCGCCCGACAAAGAACATCAGCAGCGCCGCCGCGCTCAAGGTCAACAGGGTCAGGATCACCACCAGACGTCCCAGCAAGCTGGTCATCATGGTGTGTCTTTCGGCTCAAACTTGTAGCCCACGCCCCATACCGTGCAGATCACGCTGGGCACCACAGGATCAAGCTCAACCTTGGCGCGCAACCGGCTGATGTGGGAGTTGACCGTGTGTTCATAACCTTCGTGGTTGTAGCCCCAGACTTCCGACAACAATTGCTGACGGCTGAAAACCACCCCAGGTCGCCGCGCAAGAAACACCAACAAGTCGAATTCAGTGGCCGTGAGTTCCACCGGACTGTTGCGCACCGCAACCGTGCGTTTGGCAAGGTCAAGGCGCAGTGGTGGGGCATCGACGATGTCGACCTCAGGCGCGGGCTTGGCTAACGTGGAACGGCGCAGCAACGCGCGCACACGCGCCTGCAATTCCATCACCCCAAAGGGTTTGCTCAAGTAATCGTCAGCCCCGGCCTCCAGACCGTGCACACGGTCGTACTCGGTGCCACGGGCAGTGAGCATCAACAGCGGCAACTGCGCGTCCACCGCACGTAGCTCGCGACAAAAGTCAAGGCCATCACCATCCGGCAAGGACAGATCCAGCACGACCAGCGCCCAGGCACGCTCAGGCAACGCTTTGCGGGCAAAGGCCAGCGTGTCGCAGCACTGCACCTGGTGCCCCAGCATCTCAATATGCAGACGCACCAGGTTGGCAATGTCAGCTTCATCTTCGACGACAAGAATGTTGGCGATGGGATGTTCTCCTGTGGATGCCGATACCCGTGGTTTGCGCGGTCAGCGAATGCGCTCGATCAACACACCCAGCACCGGGTTGTCAAAACGATGCGTGCTTTTTAGCACAGAAGTGGCCAGGCCATCATCGGCACTGACCACGCCCGCATGTACACGAATCAGGTTGAGCCCATCGCTGCGCGCTGCGTTAAAACCTTCGCCACCACCGGCTGGACCCGGAATCGTCGCGGCAGTCTCGTCATTTGCTTCGGTGCCAGCATCCCAGGCGGCCAATTGCTGCGTCAACTGCTCGCCCACGGCCAGACCGCCTACCGATACGGCAGCCAACCCGGTGAAGGCATCATTGGTGTTGACCAGCATGCCGGCCAGCGTCAGCTTGGCTGCTGCGTTGGCATTGAAGCTCAGCTCAATGCTTTCGCTTGCACCGGGCCCAATCGGAGCCTTGCCATTGGCTGCACCCAGCCCGCCTGCCGCCGCCAGACTGGCAGCGAGCGCCGAGGCATCACCGCTTTCGGCCAGCTTCTCCAGCGCTGTTGAGGCCACGGCGCCCGCAGACCACGCGGTAGCACCGGTATTGAGCGCCACCATGACCGGGCTGATGGGTTGGCCGGCCGTCAAATTCGTCATCGTGATGCGCAGCGTCTGCATGGGTTCCGGGCTGTTGCCCCCGCCACAGGCCACCAGGGTTGTGGTGGCCAGCAAACCCAGGCCGACTTTGATCATGTTGTTCATCATGGCGGGCCTCACTTCACCACAACCGTCACACGGGCGACCGGGTTCAGCCAGCGATGGCTGCGGCTATCCAGGTCACTTGTGCCACCGGTGGCGTTGGTGTCGCCCAAAGCGCCGCGATGAATATGCACCACGTTGGGTTCTGCATTGTTGGGTGTTGCTGCCACCACACCCGTGCCGCCACTGCCGGCCTTGCCCGAAGGATCACCTGGAATACCGGGCACGCCAGGCGCACCACCGGCACCAGCGTTCATGAGTTCGGTGTTGGCCTCTGTACCAGCGTCGTACGCGTTCAGGTCAATGGTGTAGGTTCCTGGCGCAGTGGGAATCTCCCAACCGTCCAGCCCCACAAAGCCGTCGTTGGTCGGCAGCATCATGGCGGCCAATGACAGCCGGGTGTTGCCCGCAGTGGTTGTTAGCGTCGTTTGGGTGGCCAGCGCGGGGCCAAGCAGCCCGCCTGCCGGATTGGCGATGGTCTGGCCCCCGGCGGCTTCTGCTGCTGTTTTGAGCGCAGCGGTGTCGCCCCCTTCGGCCATGGCCTGCACGGCAGCACCCGCCGCCTTGCCAGCCTGAAACAAATGGGTTGTAGCGGGGTGTGCGGCAATCAGCAACGGCGTGAAGTAAATGCCACCCGTCAAATTGGTGACGGAAATATCCAGGCTGGCCGCCTGTGAGCTCAGCGGTGACAAAGCGGCAACGAGTGAAGCCAGCATCAGTTTGCGTTTCATGGGTCAATCTCCTTGGGTTAATGGGAGATTGAATGGTAGGAACGCAAGACCGATAAGTCTTGTGAAATGCAAAACGAATTGATCACAAAAGTGTCACGGGCAGCAGCCGAACGTTTATCAGATCAACACGACCGACGGGTCTTTCTGCGGCGTGGGCAGTTACCAAATCTTGAAGTGAATGTTATGAATTTGTGAGGATTCGATGGGGGGCTGTGCACTACGCTGCAAGCACATCAGGACAAGACCTGTGCCCCCCAACCCAACTGCCGAATCCGCCATGACACACCTCTCAAAAGACATTCAACCTTCCAACAACACTGACCCCGCCACGGTAATACCTGTTCATTGGGATGACTTGCTGACGCACCGTGACTATCTGGTTTACTTTGCCAGAAGAAGGCTGCACGACCCAGCACTGGCAGAGGATCTGGTGCACGACGTGTTCGAGGCCGTGGTGTCAGGCCGGGCTACTTTTGGTGGCAAGTCCGCGTTGAGAACCTGGCTGACGGCTGTCTTGAAACACAAGATTGTTGACCTGGTGCGTCAGCGTTCATGCCTGGAGAGTTTGGATGAGGATTCAGACGACGATGCTGGACAACTTCTTGAATGTCCGCGTCTTTCGCCCGACAAGCTGGTCGAGCAGCGACAGGTTTTGGGTCAGGTGCTAAATCACATTGCCAGGCTGCCGCAAGGCCTGCGCGACGTGATGGAGCTGCGTATTTTGAAAGAACAGTCCAGTACAGAGGTCTGCAGGGCGCTGGCTATTTCTGAAAACAACTTGTTTCAACGTTTGTTCAAAGCCCGCAAAAGCCTGGCTGCAAGCCTGCCACTGGCCATAGGTTAAGCCGCAGGGGGCGCGTGCACTCATTGCACCACTAGCTTGTAGTCGGGTGTCGGGTTCAGCGGACATGAGTACACGTAGTCGCCCGCTTTGAGTTCAATGGCGTAGTCTTGCACTTTGCCTTGCGTGAGGCCACCGCCGGATACGCTGGGCAATACGGCACGCTTGAGCAGTGAAGCGCCGCGCAGCCAGAACCCGAGTTCGTAAGGCACGTTTTTGTTGGCTACCCGAAACACGTACTTGCCGGGTTTGAGGTTCAGCACCTTGGCTTTGCCGACCCGTTCGTTGCCGGAGCTGGCGTTAATGACATCACAGTCTTCAGCTTTGGCTGAGCGGTAACCATGATCAAGCCCGTTTTCACTTTCCAGAAATTGGCAAGCGGTTTGCGTCAATTCAATGACGACTGGTTCGGAAGCCTGGCATGACAGCGCGGTAAAAGTCAGCCCGAGCGCAAGGCTGACATGAGCGACTTTGATGAAAGAATGTGGCGTGGTGTTCATTTTGATTGACATAAAAGTTAGTGGCTGATCTGGCTGCCCCAGAGCTGCTGCAAGCGCGCATCCCGCCCGCAACTGGCGCGGTAGTATTTGTAGCGCAGCGGGTTCTTCTTGTAATAGTCCTGGTGATACTCTTCTGCCGGATAAAAGGCGCCGGCCAGCACAATCTCGGTGACGATGGGCGCCTTGAAAGGTTTCGTCTTTTCAAGTGCTGCGCGGGATGCCTGCGCGATCTTCAACTGATCAGCGTTGTGCGCAAAGATGGCGGTTCGGTACGGCGTGCCATGGTCACAAAACTGCTGGTCTTTGACGGTGGGATCAATGTGGCGCCAGAAGTAGTCCAGCAGTTGCTTGTAACTGACTTTGGCGGGGTCGTACACCACTTGCAAGGCTTCGGCATGACCGGTGGTATGGGCCGACACCTGCTCATAACTCGGGTTGGGTGTTTTGCCACCGGTATAGCCGGATGTGGTGGAGAGCACGCCGGGGACCTTGTCAAAGTCAGACTCGACACACCAAAAGCAGCCGCCTGCAAAGGTGGCTTTTTCAGTTGCAACGCTGGCTGCACCCGTGCTGGTTTGGGCGAATGGCAGCGTCGCAAGATTGAGTAAAACCAAGGCACTGAGGGAGCGCAGCAGGCGGAGAAAGCGGTTATTTTTGTTCATACGGCACCTTCAAATGTCAATGCCACGCCGTTATTGCAAAAGCGCTTTCCGGTGGGCGGTGGGCCGTCGGTAAAAACATGTCCCTGATGCCCCTCGCACCGCGCACAGTGGTATTCGGTGCGCGGCAGAATCAGTTTGAAATCGGTTTTGGTCAACACGGCACCCGGCAGTGCTGTGAAAAAACTCGGCCAACCGGTACCACTGTCATATTTCATGTCAGAGGTAAAAAGCGGCAGGTTGCAGCCAGCACAGTGATAGACACCCTTGCGTTTCTCGGTATTGAGGCTGCTGGTGTGGGACGGCTCGGTACCTTCGTGGCGCAAGACATCGTATTGCTTGGGCGTCAGGCGTTGCTTCCATTCGCTGTCAGATAAACGCAATGGCTCAATACGCGCCTGGGCAGCGCCGTTATTCGCAAACACGGTTTGGTGGGTCAAACCAAGGCTGGCAAAAATACCAAGAAATGAACGTCGAATCATGTTGAACCTCATAAGTGATGCCAGGTTGGGTCATCGATTGCGCAGTTTCCAGTTGTCATGCGCAGACAGTCAAGGCGGTGAGCTGTCACTGAAAGAAACTGATCTTCTCTTTCATGCGAAAACCGTGCAGAACAACTGGCTACACGGCTTGGTCGCGGCTACTGGCAAAATCTTTCACCAAAGTTGGCTCTGTAGGTTGATCGTGCCTAGCTTGCGAACCCGCACAATGCGCCCTAACTCCAAGATTTGACACACGCCCGGCGACCTTGAGGGCGCCGCCCTGTAGATGAAGATGAATACCCCGACCACCGAACGCTCCACCCACACCCTGCGCCTGATTCTGGGTGACCAGCTCAACCCGCTGCATCCGTGGCTGGCGCAGGTGGACCCTGGCGTGGTGTACGTGCTGATGGAAGTGCGCCAGGAGACGGATTACGTGCGCCACCACGCGCAAAAAGTGCTGGCTATTTTTGCCGCCATGCGCGCCTTTGCCGCGCAGCTTTCGACAGCCGGCCATCGCGTGACCTATCTGCGCATTGGCGATGTGGCCAACCGTCAGTCCATCCCCGACAACCTGCGCGCGTTGCAGGCACAAACCGGGGCCATGCGGGTTCAATACCAGTCGCCCGACGAATGGCGGCTGCATCAGCAATTACAAGCTTTTATAGCCTCTGACCCAGAAGATACAGGCGCGGGCAGCTATGATGTCGATAGCAATCATTTTTACACCCAGCGCGGCGACGCGGCGCAACTGTTTGCCGGCAAGCGCAGTTGGCTGATGGAAACCTTCTATCGCCACCTGCGGCGCAAACACGGCGTGCTGCTCGACGCCAACGGCGACCCCGAAGGCGGGCAGTGGAACTATGACGCCGATAACCGCAAGCCCTGGCGCGGCCCGCCGCTGCAACCGGCCGAGCCGCCTGACCCACGCCCGCTGCACGACCACAGCGCGTTGTGGGCCGAGATTGAAAAAGCGGGCGTGCAGACCGTGGGCGTACCGCACGCCGACACGCTGCGCTGGCCGGTTGACCGCGCTGAGAGCTTGGCGCTGCTGGCAGCCTTTATCCAGCAAGCGTTGCCTTACTTTGGCGATTACCAGGACGCGATGCACACGCGCGGCGCGCACCTGTTTCACAGCCTGTTGTCGTTTTCGCTCAACACCAAAATGCTTTGCCCCCACGAGGTGGTGCAGGCGGCCGAGGCTGCTTACCGCGCGGACCGAGCACCACTGGCGGCGGTGGAGGGTTTCATCCGCCAGATATTGGGTTGGCGTGAATACGTGCGCGGCTTTTATTGGGCGCACGCGCCGGGCCACGCCAGCGCCAACGTCTTTCATCACACGCAACCGCTCCCGCAATGGTTCTGGAGCGGCCACACGCGCATGGACTGTCTGGCGCACGCCATCGGGCAAACGCTGGACACGGCGTATGCGCACCACATCCAGCGCCTGATGGTGATTGGCAACTTTGCCCTGCTGGCCGGGCTGGACCCGGCGCAGGTGGATGCCTGGTACCTGGGCGTGTACGTGGACGCGTTCGAGTGGGTGCAGCAGCCCAATACGCGCGGCATGAGCCAATGGGCTGACGGTGGCTTGCTGGCCACCAAGCCGTATGTGAGCAGTGCGGCCTACATCGACCGCATGAGCAACTACTGCAAGGGCTGCGCCTTTGATAAAAAGCAGCGCCTGGGCAAGCAGGCTTGCCCCTTCAACGCGCTGTATTGGGACTTTTACCTGCGCCACCAGGCACTGCTGGCGCGCAACCCGCGCATTGGCATGGCCTACCGCCAGCTGGCCGCCATGTCGCAGGCCGAGCGCGACGCCATTCAGACCCAGGCGCAGAAGCTGCGCGAGAACATCAATACCTTGTGACCCCCATGAATCTCCAAACATCTTGCCCCGTGCCGGCGCTGTCGTCGTTCCCGCCGGGTTTTCGTGCCCTGGTCATTGGGGTCAGCGGCGGCATCGGGCAGGCGTTGCTGCAGTGTTTGCAGGCGCATCCGTGCTGCGCACAGGTCAGCGGACTGCACCGCCAGTCTGACCCAGCGATTGACTTTGACATGGAAGCCAGCGTGGCCAGCGCGGCGCAGGCGCTGCAAGGGCAGGGGCCGTACCACCTGATCATCAACGCCGCAGGCGTGTTGCACACAGAGCAGTTCAGCCCTGAGAAAAAGCTGGGCGATTTGAATTACGCGCAGTTGCAGGCCACGTTTTGCGTCAACACCTTCGGCCCGGCGCTGGTGCTGCGCCACTTTGCGCCGCTGCTGGATGCGCAGCGTGGCGTGCTGGCTTGCCGGTCGGCGCGCGTGGGCAGCATTGGCGACAACCGGCTGGGCGGCTGGTACAGCTACCGCGCGTCCAAGGCGGCGCTGAACATGCTGGTCAAAACGGCGGCCATCGAGCTGGCGCGCAGCAAACCGCGCGCGGTGCTGGCCAGCGTGCACCCGGGGACGGTGTCCACTGCGTTGTCCACACCGTTCAAGGGCGCACAGATCGGCCGACCGCCGCAGCAGGCCGCGCGGGAAATTTTGCACATGCTGGATCAGCTGCGACCCACAGACTCGGGTTGCTTTGTGGCCTACGACGGCCAGCAGTTGCCGTGGTGATGCTCAAAACGCATTGGAATTGGTAACAAAAAGGTGGTAGACACCTGGTGCGGGTGCGCTGACATGGTCAGCACAATGGTGGGCAGCACCAGATTGTGATGCTGCATTTTCAACAGCAGCATCAGGCTCGAGCTGCCATGCAGATTCAAGTCCAGCAACAGGATGTTGGGGGCCTGGTGTACCAGTGTGGGCAGGGTTGTTTGCGGGTTGGCGTCCTCGCCTACCACCGGGTGGTCATGGCCCAGCGCACGGCCGCAACTTCATTTGCCAGGCGCTGGGTGGGCATCAAATAATGAACATAAAAAGTGCAAGGCTAGGGTTTTCACTCATTCAAAAGTCAAGGCTTTGCCACCGCCCTGCACATCGTTGCAACTATGATGGAAACATCAGGAGTCAACAAGGGCAAGAAAGATAAATAGCCCTAGACATTGTGCTGCTGTGGGCTTGCCCAATAACAAGCCCTGAAAAGATAGAACATGCTTGATTTGTCCTTTTGGATGATGCAAGAGCGCGATAGCCGCGTACCGCAAGCGGTGGCGATTGCCCATGGTTTACTGGTGCAGATGGGGGCAGTGTTCCGGCTCGGTGATGACGCTACGGTACTCAGGTTGACCGCATGAACGCACGCTGGTTGCGAGCCCTGTCCATCAAAACCCGCATCACGGTATTTGTGCTGATGGTCGTGTTTTTGTGCATGAGCGCGCTGGCGGTGTACGTCAGTGCCATGTTGCGCCAGGACTTGCAGCGAGTGCTGGGTGATCAGCAAATGTCCACCGCCACGCTGGTGGCTGCCGATATAGACCGCGACATTCGCGGCCGCATCAAAGCCCTTGAAGCTGTTGCTGCAGACGTTGCCCCAGCCATGCCAATTGACCATGCCACGGTTCAAGAGCATCTGCGCCACTTGCAGCAGCATGATGTGTTTTTGTCACTATTCAACGGCGGCGTCATTGTCTATCAGCCCGAAGGCACGGCAGTAGCCGAGCTGCCGCTAGAAACCGGGCGCGTCGGCATCAACTACGCCAATCGCGAGTATTTTTTGGGTGCACTTAAAGGGCAGCCAACCATCGGCAAACCCCATGTGTCCAAAAGCAAGGGCTTTCCAGAGTTCATGGTCAGCGTGCCCATTCGTGGATCTTCGGGGCAGGTGGTGGGTGTGTTGGCCGGTGTTACCAATTTAAGCAGGCCCAATTTTCTGGATCAATATATGGACCAGCGCTACGGAGCAAGCGGTGGCTATGTGCTGACTGATACACCAGCATCGGCTGGTCATTACCGCCACCGAAAAAACCCGCATACTGGAGCCTTTACCCGCTCTAGGCATCAATTTGACGCTGGATCAATTTGTGGGCGGCCGCGAGGGGTTTGCGCTGATGCGTGACCCCAAAGGACGGCAGATTTTGGCTGCGGACAAAGGCGTTCCATCGGCTCACTGGGTGTTGGCTGTTGTACTGCCCACGGATGAGGCTTTTGCGCCCATTCAACGCTTGCAGGCGCGCATGCTGTTTGCCATTTTGATGTTCATGCTGCTGGCCGGTGGCCTGTTGTGGTGGGTGCTCAAGCGTGAGATATCTCCTATATTGCAAACGGTACAAACGCTGACCGACCTGTCGCATTCGGACCAGGTGCCATCGCCCTTGCAGATCATGCGGGAAGATGAAATTGGCAAGCTGATTGCGAGTTTCAATGAATTGCTGGGTCAGTTGAACGCGCGCGAGATGTTTTTGCAGCAGATTTTTGACACCTCGAGCGTGGCGATTTTTGTCATTGATGCACACGAGCACCTGGCGCGCGTGAATCAGCGCATGGCCGACATGTACGGCACCACCGTGCACGCGCTGCTGGGGCGTGATTACGTGTCGCTACTGCATCCGGACATGCGTGAGACCGGTTACCGCAACATGCTGGCGTTGCTGGACAACACCATTGACAGATCCAACGTGCAGCGCATTTATTGCCGCGACGATGGCAGTCAATTCTGGGGCGACCTGACCTGCCGCAGCTTTGACGACGCCAGTGGCAAAGGGCGTTTTATCGTCTGCGTCATCAACGATATTACTTTCAGCAAAGCGGCCGAGGCCGAACTACGCATTGCCGCTACTGCCTTTGAGTCGCAGCAGGGCACCACCGTGGCGGATGCCCACGGCGTGATCCTGCGTGTCAACCAGGCTTTTACGCGAATTACCGGCTACAGCGCAGCCGAGGTGGTGGGCAAAAACCCGCGCGTGCTGCAATCGGGTCGCCACGACGCGGCTTTTTACCAAGCCATGTGGAGCAGTATTGCCACGACCGGGGCGTGGCAGGGCGAAATCTGGAACCGGCGCAAAGACGGCGAGGTTTATCCAGAGTGGTTGAGCATCAGCGCGGTCAAAGACGCGACCGGCAAAGTTGTCAATTACGTGGCCACGTTTTCCGACATCAGCGCTCGCAAAAGCGCTGAAGACCAAGTTCATCACCTGGCTTTTTATGATCCCCTGACGCAGTTGCCGAACCGGCGCCTGTTGCTGGACCGGTTGGCGCAGGCGCTGGCCACCAGCGCGCGCCATCAAAGCATGGGCGCGCTGTTGTATGTGGACCTGGACAATTTCAAGACCCTCAACGAGACCTTGGGCCATGTGCAGGGCGACATCTTGCTGCAAGCGGTGGCGCAGCGTCTGAATGGCTGCGTGCGTGAAGACGACACCGTGGCGCGGCTGGGCGGCGACGAGTTTGTGGTGATGCTGGAAGACCTGAGCGTGAATGCGGTCGATGCCGCCACGCAGGCCGAGAGCGTGGGCGGCAAGATTCAGCAGGCGCTGAGTGAAAGTTACCCTTTGGGACCGTTCCGCCACCGCAGCACGTCAAGCATTGGTGTGACGCTGTTTGGCGGGGTGCTGCCGCAGGGCACGGATGAACCCCTCAAACGCGCCGAGCTGGCCATGTACCAGGCCAAGGCGGCTGGTCGCAACACGCTGCGCTTTTTTGAAGAGCGCATGCAGCAGGTGGTAGCCGAGCGCGCCGCGCTGGAAGACGACTTGCGCGACGCCTTGCTGGCGAACCAGTTTTTGCTGTACTACCAGCCGCAAGTGGTGGGCGGTGCGGCACGCCTGACGGGCGCCGAAGCGCTGGTGCGCTGGCTGCATCCAAAACGTGGCTTGGTGTCACCGGCTGACTTTATCCCGTTGGCCGAAGAAACCGGTTTGATTCTGCCGCTGGGTCAGTGGGTGCTGGAGACCGCTTGCCGCCAGTTAGCGGTGTGGGCCGGTCAGCCTGCGCTGGCGCATCTGACGCTGGCCGTGAATGTGAGTGCCAAGCAATTTCATCAATCGGACTTTGTGGCGCAGGTGCAGACCACGCTGGCGCGCACCGGGGCGAAGGCACAGCGCCTTAAACTGGAACTGACCGAAAGTTTGCTGGTCGATGACGTCGAGGGCATTATTGCCAAGATGACGACGCTCAAAGCGCAGGGGGTGGGCTTTTCGCTGGACGACTTTGGCACTGGTTATTCGTCGCTGTCTTACCTGAAGCGCCTGCCGCTGGATCAGCTCAAGATTGACCAGGGTTTTGTCAGAAACATCCTGAGCGACCCGAACGACGCGGCCATTGCCAAAATGGTGGTGGCGCTGGCCGACAGCATGGGGCTGGCGGTGATTGCCGAGGGCGTTGAAATGCAGGCGCAGCAGGAATTTCTGGCCCACCTGGGCTGCCACGCCTACCAGGGTTATTACTTCAGTCGGCCGATTCCCGTGGCAGAGTTTGAGGCGTTTGCACAGCGACTACAGATTGCCACTTATCGTGGTGAGCTTTGAGGCGTTGATACGGCAACGTCCTCAAGCGTGTTCCACGTATCCGTAGCGACTGCGCTGAAGATTAAGAAAACTGAACTTGCTGCAAGCGGCAGAAGCGGGCTGTTTGGTGGGCGCAGCCAGCCAGCTATTTCAAGTCGTCGGCCAACACCTTCAGAATGCGTTGCGCGTCAGCTTGTGCCAGGGTCGATCCGTCGGCATTCTGGATCGACACCACCGTGGCCGTGCCCTGGCTCACTACCGACACCTTGAATTTTTGCGGTTTGCTGTCGGGCTTGGAGCCGCTAAACAGTTTGCTGAAAAAGCCTGGTTCGCTGGTATCAGCCCGGGGTTGCACGTAGCGCACAAAATAGACGCCCTTGCTGCGGTCGCGGTCTTCCACCGTGAAGTTGGTGCGATCCAGCGCCAGACCGACACGACGCCAGGCGCGGTCAAAGCCGTCGCTCAGTTGCACCACCGGCTGGCCGTTGAGCTGGCTCAAACTGGAACTGTCTTTAGGTACACCGGCGGCTACTAGCGCTTGTGATTGCTCTTGCGACACGCCCAGCTTGACCATCAGACGACGCAAAAATTCGGCTTCCAGCTCGGGGTCGGCAGCACGCGGCTGCCACACGGTCTGGTCTTTTTTGTCAGAGTTATAGACCTCCACCATGCCGCGGTGGCTGATGAAAATGTCGGTGCCACCGGCCTCGTTGCGCTCCAGGCGCGTGCGGAATTTGTCACGCTCGCCGGTGGAATAGAGCGAATCAAATACCTTGCCCAGCGTGTTGCGGATGAAGTCCTGCGGAATCTTGGCGCGGTTTTCGGCCCAGTCGGTTTCCATGATGCCCAGGTTGGCTTGGTCCAGCGACAGCAGAAAACCGTTTTCGGTCCAGAAGTCTTTCACCGGCTCCCACAGCTTGTCCGCCGGGCGGTCCACCACCAGCCAGCGCTGTGTGCCGGAACGCTCCACCCGTACATCGGCCAGCTTGGCAGCAGCGGTTGGCACAGCGGCGCTGCTGGCCTGGCTGGTCTGGAAACCAGACGCGGTGACGGCTGCGCCGGGCACGTTGTAACGGCTGTCTTTGGACAGCTGGGTGAGGTCCGGGGGCACCTCCAGCGACGGCGTTTTGACTGCTGCGCTTTTGTAGTCGATCTTGTCACCCTGGAGTACCGTACAGGCACCCAGCACCATGCTGGCACCCAGCAACGTCAGTCGAAATAATGAGTTCACTACAGTTCTTTCTGGCAAGGTGGGAAAACAGGTCAAAGCAGACCACTGGCACGCATGGCAGCTTCAACCACAGGCTCATTGCCTGCCGTCAGCGGCGTGAGCGGCAGGCGCAGCGTCGGGCCGCACAGCCCCAGGCGCGACACGGCCCACTTTACAGGGATAGGGTTGGCTTCCACAAACAGGTGCTTGTGCAGCGGCATCAACTGGCGTTGGATTTCCATGGCACGGCGCACGTCACCGGCCATGGCAGCCACGCACAGTTCGTGCATCTGGCGCGGTGCCACATTGGCAGTGACGCTCACGTTGCCCTGCCCACCGCACAGCATCAGCGCCACCGCGGTGGGATCGTCGCCTGAATAGATGGCAAAGTCTTTGGGCGCTTCGCGGATCAGCCACTGCGCGCGGTCGATGTTACCCGTGGCTTCCTTGATGCCCACAATGCCCGGCACTTGCGTCAGGCGCAGCACCGTGTCGTGCGCCAGATCGGCCACCGAGCGGCCTGGCACGTTGTACAAAATCACCGGCAGGTCTTCGGCCTCGGCAATCGCCTTGAAGTGCTGGAACTGGCCTTCTTGTGTGGGCTTGTTGTAGTAGGGCACCACTTGCAACTGGCAGTCTGCGCCCACCTTTTTGGCAAATTTGGCCAGCTCGATCGCCTCTGCCGTGCAGTTAGCGCCACAACCAGCCATGACAGGGCGCCGCCCCGCGGCCTGTTCCACCGCCACGCGGATGATCTCGCAATGTTCCTTCACGTTGACAGTGGGCGATTCACCCGTGGTGCCGACCACGCCAATGCAGTCGGTGCCTTGTTCAATGTGCCAGTCCACCAGTTTGCGCAGTGCCGCGTAGTCAACGCTGCCGTCGGGCAGCATGGGGGTGACCAGGGCAACAATGCTGCCGGTAATGGGACGGTAAGCCATGATTCTTTTGGGCGGGAAGGTGAAGCGGGCTATTCTAGCGAGAGCAGATGGCGTAGCGGCGGTTTGCCAACGCGATCGTTTGCGGGCGACGGCGCGCCTGGCGCCACGGCCACGATGCGCTGGATAAATCGTTTGGGGTGGCTCAAAAAGCCGTTTTCATAGGCCACGACGGTCATGCCGGCAGCGTATTGCAGCAGTTCACCGGGCTGCAGCAAAAAATCCGGGCGCGCGGGTTTGCCCACGGTTTCATTGCCCACGGCAAACGTTTCAAAGAGCAGCAAGCCACCCGGGGCCACGCTTTGCAGCAACACCGGCAGCAGGGGGCGCCACAGATAGTTGGTCACGAGCACCACGTCAAACGTGGCCGGTGTGTCGTTGGCCTGCAGCGGCCAGTGCGCGTTTTCAATGTCGGTTTGCACTACCTGACCAAACTGGCGCGCGTGGCTTAGCGCTTGCGCGTCGCGGTCAATGCCAGTGACTGCAAAACCGCGCGCCGCAAACCATGCCATGTGGCGGCCGCGCCCGCACGCCACGTCCAGCACGCGCCCACCCGGGCGTGCCAGGTGCGTCCAGCGCTTGACCCAGTCTGACGCCTCGCCCAGGCCATGCGCGTTCAAAAACAACCCCAGAGCTGGTTTGAGAGGGTCAGCAAAAAGTCAGACCGGCCGTACAGGGCAAAGATGCCCGCCAGCGCGGCCGCCGCGACGGTCAACCCAATGAATTTGCCCAGGCGCCTCATGGCATCAGGCCGCTTGTGGTGCCGGGATGCGCACGATGGCGGTCTCCTTGATCGGCAGGTTGATCAGGGCAGCGGCCACGCCCAGCGCAATGGCGATGTACCAGACGATGTCGTAACTGCCGGTGCGGTCAAACAAATAGCCGCCCAGCCAGACGCCCATGAAAGAGCCAATCTGATGGCTGAAAAACACAAACCCGCTGAGCATGGACAAATGTGCCACGCCAAAAATTTGCGCTACCGCCGCGTTGGTGGGCGGCACAGTTGAAAGCCACAACACGCCCATCACAGCAGAAAACACATACACGCTCATGGGCGACAGCGGCACCAGCAAAAAGATGGCAATCACCACCGAGCGCGCCAGGTAGATAAACGCCAGAATGTGCCGCTTTTGCAGCCGCTCGCCGAACCAGCCCGACGCGTAAGTGCCAAACACGTTGAACAAGCCAATCAACGCCAGTGAATAGCTCGCCACCTGAGGCGACAGGCCCTGGTCCTTGAGGTAGCTGGGCATGTGCACGCCAATGAACACCACCTGGAAGCCGCACACAAAATAGCCCGCCATCAGCAGCCGGAAACTGGGGTAGGCCAGCGCTTCTTGCAACGCGTGCAGGATGGATTGCTCGCGAAAATGCCCCGCGCCAGCGCGAAGATGGGGCTCGCGCAACCACCAGGCCAGCGGCATCATCAGCAGCGCAGCCAGCGCCAGCGCCACCAGAGCCTGCTGCCAGCCCAGGCTGCTGATCAGAAAGCCCTCGGTGGGCACCATCAAAAATTGCCCGAACGAGCCGGCTGCGGCCGCAATGCCCATGGCCATGGAGCGCTTGTCGGCGGGTACATTGCGCCCGATCACGCCATACACCACGGCGTAGGTGGTGGCCGACTGCGCCATGCCGATCAGCACGCCGGTGGTGAGTGCAAACACCAGTGCCGACGTGGACCACGCCATGCCCAGCAGACCGGCCGCGTACAGCAGCGCGCCGCCCACAATCACGCGAAACGCACCAAAGCGGTCGGCCAGCATGCCGGCAAAAATACCGGCCACGCCCCACACCAGGTTTTGAATGGCCAGCGCCAGGGCAAAGGTTTCGCGGCTCCAGTCTTGCGCTTGCGTGATGGGCTGCAGCCAAAGGCCAAAGCCATGGCGGATGCCCATGGACAGGGTGACGATGGCGGCGCCGCAAATCAGGATTTGCTGGACAGAGAGTTGGGTTCGGCGACGAGGCATCGGGCGAATATACCCAATCGCGTGGGGCCGTGCTGTCGTCCGTGAAACTGTGTTTGCATCCAGTTATTTGAGCGTGCTGCCACTACAATGCGCGCCCTATGGCGACCAAAATCTCCCCCGAATATTCAGAAAATTCCATCCGCGTGCTCAAAGGCCTGGAGCCGGTCAAACAGCGCCCGGGCATGTACACCCGCACCGACAACCCCATGCACATCATCCAGGAAGTGCTGGACAACGCCGCCGATGAATCCCTGGCGGGTTATGGCAAAAAGATCAAGGTGACCGTGCACACAGACGCCTCAGTCAGCATCGAAGACGACGGCCGTGGCATTCCGTTTGGCCTGCACCCGACCGAACACGCGCCGGTGATCGAGCTGGTGTTTACCCAATTGCACGCCGGTGGCAAGTTCGACAAAGGCGCGGGCGGCGCTTACAGCTTCTCAGGCGGTCTGCACGGCGTCGGCGTGAGCGTGACCAACGCGCTGAGCACGCGGCTGGAGGCCACTACCTACCGCGAAGGCCAGGTGGCACGGCTGGTGTTTTCGGGCGGCGACGTGATTGAGCCTTTAAGCGTGCGCCCCGCAGGTGACGGCGAGCGGCGCAGTGGCACGCTGGTGCGGGTCTGGCCCGATGCGAAATATTTTGAGTCGATGGCTTTGCCGATGGCGCATCTGGAGCACCTGCTGCGCAGCAAGGCGGTGCTGATGCCCGGTGTCACGGTCAGTCTGATGCAGGAAAAAACCAAAGAAACACAAACCTGGGTTTTCAAGGGTGGCCTGCGCGACTACCTGACGCAAACCCTGGCCAGTGAGCCGGTCATCCCCTTGTTTGAGGGCGAAGGCTTTGCCGACGCGCAGCACGACAGCTTTGCCGATGGCGAGGGCGCTGCCTGGTGCGTGGCCTTTACCGAAGACGGTGCGCCGGTGCGCGAAAGCTACGTCAATCTGATCCCCACCACGGCCGGGGGTACGCATGAATCGGGCTTGCGCGACGGGCTGTTCACTGCGGTCAAAAACTTCGTCGATCTGCATTCGCTGCTGCCCAAGGGCGTGAAATTGCTGCCCGACGACGTGTTTGCCCGCGCCAGCTACGTGCTGTCCACCAAGGTGTTGGACCCGCAGTTTCAGGGCCAGATCAAGGAACGCCTGAACTCGCGCGACGCGGTGCGGCTGGTGAGTGGCTTTGTGCGCCCAGCGCTCGAGCTGTGGCTGAACCAGAACGTGGAATACGGCAAAAAGCTGGCGGAATTGGCCATTAAAGCCGCCCAAAGCCGCCAGAAAGCCGGGCAAAAGGTTGAAAAACGCAAAGGCTCAGGCGTGGCCGTGTTGCCCGGCAAGCTGACCGACTGCGAAAGCCGCGACCTGTCAGAGAACGAAGTGTTTCTGGTGGAAGGCGACTCGGCCGGCGGCAGCGCCAAAATGGGCCGCAACAAAGAGAGTCAAGCCATTTTGCCGCTACGTGGCAAGGTCTTGAACACCTGGGAGGTGGAGCGCGACCGCCTGTTTGCCAACAACGAAATCCACGACATTGCCGTGGCCATTGGGGTGGACCCGCACGGCCCGGATGACATGCCCGACCTGAGCGGCCTGCGCTACGGCAAGATTTGCATTTTGAGCGACGCGGATGTCGATGGCTCGCACATCCAGGTGCTGCTGCTGACGCTGTTCTTCAAACATTTCCCCAAGCTGATCGAGACTGGCCATGTGTACGTGGCCAGGCCGCCGCTGTTTCGCGTGGACGCTCCAGCGCGCGGCAAAAAACCGGCTTCCAAGTCGTACGCGCTCGACGAGAGTGAATTGACCGCCATCCTGGACAAACTGCGCAAGGAAGGCGTGCGCGAAGGGGCCTGGAGCATCAGCCGCTTCAAAGGCCTGGGCGAGATGAACGCCGAGCAGTTGTGGGACACCACCCTGAACCCCGACACGCGCCGCCTGCTGCCGGTGCACCTGGGCGCGCTGGATGTGCTGCAAACCTCAGAACTCATGAACAAGCTCATGGGCAAGGGCGAAGCGGGGGCGCGGCGCGAGCTGATGGAGCTGCATGGGGACTCGGTTGAGTTGGATGTTTAGCTAGTGAGTGATGGCTATCGCGCTTTATTTGTAAGGTTTTTAAGCCGTTTTTGTGATTGACTACGGTTATGGCCGAGCTAACTCAAATTGATGGTATGCGGTCGCGCACTGTCAAAAACGGAAAACAATGTGGACTCTTGCTCTATGGTGAAGGATTGAAAACATGATTGCAACGCACTATTCACCAGACTTTACTGCCGTGGTTTTTGAGGGGAACTGTCTGGAATTCATGCGTGAAATGCCAGATGAGTCCATTCAACTGGTTGTTACATCGCCGCCGTACAACATTGGCAAGCCGTACGAAAAGAAGCTGAGTCTGAAGGACTATGTTGAACAGCAATCAAAGGTGATTGAATCCTGTGTTCGGGTATTGACCCCGACTGGAAGCATTTGCTGGCAAGTTGGAAACTACGTGGACAAGGGGCAAATTACTCCGCTGGATATTGTTCTTTTTCCCATTTTCGAGAAACTGGGACTGCAATTGCGCAACCGCATCGTCTGGCATTTTGAACATGGACTGCATTGCTCAAAGCGTTTTTCCGGACGCTATGAGACGGTGCTGTGGTTCACCAAAACGGACGCTTACAAATTCAACCTTGATCCGGTGCGGGTTCCCCAAAAATATCCGGGAAAACGGCATTTCAAAGGTCCCAAAATGGGCGAGCTGTCCGGGAACCCCTTGGGCAAAAATCCTGGTGATGTGTGGGTGATCCCAAACGTCAAAAGCAATCATGTCGAGAAGACCGAGCACCCCTGTCAGTTTCCGGTGGAGCTTGTTGAGCGCTTTGTCTTGTCGCTGACAGACGAAGGTGATCGGGTGTTGGATCCTTTTCTGGGGTCAGGAACATCGGTTGTGGCGGCACTCAAACACGGGCGAGGCGGGTTGGGCGCTGAACTGGCCCCTGATTACGTGACCATTGCACGCAGCAGAGTCCAAGCGCAACAGGCTGGTCGTTTAATCACACGGCCCATGAACAAGCCGGTTTTTGACCCGATAGTTGCAGGAAGCGCGTTGACAACGAATCACTGGAAAGTACCAGAGGTCTCGCCACTACAGCTCAGTTTGATGCAGCAACAAGCCCCGTACAAGGTGATTCCACATGAAGATATCTGAAACCTATTCCCATCTCAATGGGTTGGAGTTTTTATTGGTACATCGCCCCAAACTTTGGGCCGAAATTGAAGGCGTGATTGCTGCGCTTGATGCGAAGAAATGTCGAACCAAGGTTTCAAAAGAGAAGCGCACCATGGACAAGTTACTGTACAGCCCGATCGACATGAACGCTGAATTCAAACAATCGTTGAACAAGGCCGGATGGACCGAGAGCCGTGTGAGCTATTGGGTGACGCGCAGTGAAAAGCTGATTCGTAAAACGCTCGCCATGGATGCTGTCCATCAGAAGCAGGAAATACTCGACGCTGGGGAAGTGCCCATCCTGAGCTACAACCAGACTGATTTCGTCAAGGACCGCGTTGCGGTTGAAGTTCAATTTGGCAAATATTCTTTCGTAGCGTACGACCTGTTTGTAAAGCACTTGGCGTTTTATGTGCGCGACGAAATCGATGTAGGTATTGAAATTTTGCCCATGAAAGCCTTGCAGTCACAAATGAGCTCCGGCGTGGCCTATTACGAGGGCGAGTTCTACAACGTCATCCGCAACGGTCGTGGCGTGCCGTCGGTGCCGCTGGTGTTGATCGGTATAGATGTTTGACGACCATGTACCGAGACATTGCCGCCGATAAACGAGTCATGGTGGGTGCCAACGGTTGGAACCAATACAACGACTAGCGTGGCATACCCTTGGGGTAGTTGACGATTTCTGGTACTCCAGCATGAGGAAACTGCCCCAAGGGTTTGCCTCGCGGGTTCAGTTTAAAGTCTGCTCCAAACCAAACCTGTTTTCACTCGTATATAAAAAATAGGCCTCTAGCCCTTATCCACATTGCCTGAGCAGCTTTTAATTTAATAGTAATTCTCGAACTACCCCATGACTGATGAACTGATTTTTGATCTGCCCACACCCACCCAGTTCGAGGGCGACGACGCTCTCAACCTAGCCAGCTACGCGCAGCGCGCCTATCTGGAATACGCTTTAAGCGTGGTCAAGGGGCGCGCTCTGCCCGACGTGACCGACGGTCAAAAGCCGGTGCAGCGGCGCATTTTGTACGCCATGAGCCGCATGGGGCTGGGCTATGGCGGGGCCAATGGCAATGTGGGAGCCAAGCCGGTCAAAAGCGCGCGCGTGGTGGGAGACGTGCTGGGGCGGTTTCATCCGCATGGGGACTCTTCGGTGTATGACGCGGCGGTGCGCATGGCACAAGATTTTTCGCTGCGTTACCCGCTGATCGACGGCCATGGCAACTTTGGCAGCCGGGATGGCGATGGCGCGGCGGCGATGCGCTACACCGAGGCGCGTCTGGCCAAAATCACCAGCTTGCTGCTGGATGAAATCGACGAAGGCACGGTGGATTTTTCGCCCAACTACGACGGTTCCACCGAAGAGCCCAACCAGTTGCCCGCGCGCCTGCCGTTTGCCCTGCTCAATGGGGCCAGCGGCATTGCGGTGGGGCTGGCCACCGAAATCCCCAGCCACAACCTGCGTGAGGTGGCCGATGCCTGCGTGGCGCTGATCAAATCGCCCAACCTGAGCGACGACGAGCTGTTGGCGCTGCTGCCCGGGCCGGATTTTCCCGGTGGCGGGCAGATCATCAGCAGCGCCGCCGAGATTGCCGAAGCCTATCGCAGCGGGCGCGGCTCGTTCAAATGCCGCGCACGCTGGAAGATTGAAGAGCTCGCTCGCGGCCAGTGGCAACTGGTCATCACCGAGCTGCCGCCGGGCGTGAGCACCCAGCGCGTACTGGAAGAAATTGAAGACTTGAGCAACCCCAAAGTCAAAGCTGGCAAAAAAGCCCTGAGCCTGGAACAAAACCAGCTCAAGGCCGCGCTGTTGTCGGTGCTCGACGGGGTGCGTGACGAGTCCAGCAAAGACGCGGCCGTGCGCCTGGTGTGCGAGCCCAAGACCAGCAAGATTGGCCAGCAAGAGCTGATCAACACGCTGCTGGCGCACACCAGTTTAGAGACCAGCAGCCCGATTAACCTGACCCTGATCGGCCTCGATGGCCGCCCGACGCAAAAGTCGCTGCGCCAGATGTTTACCGAGTGGATTGCCTTCAGGCAAACCACCATCGAGCGGCGCACCCAGCATCGCCTAGGCAAGGTGCAAGATCGCATCCATATTCTGGAAGGGCGCGCGCTGGTGCTGCTCAACATCGACGAGGTGATTGCCATCATCCGCCAGGCCGATGAGCCCAAGGCGGCCTTGATCGCACGTTTCAACTTGAGCGAACGCCAGGCCGAAGACATTCTTGAAATCCGCCTGCGCCAACTCGCGCGGCTGGAAGCCATCAAGATTGAACAAGAGCTCAGCAGCCTGCGCGCCGAGCAGCAAAAGCTGGAAGAAATTCTGGCCAGCCCCTCGGCACTGCGCCGCTTGATGATCAAAGAAATCGAGGCAGATGCCAAAACCTTTGCCGATGCGCGCCGCACGCTGATCCAGGCCGAGAAAAAAGTGGTGTTGGAAGTGAAAGTGGTGGACGAACCCGTCACCGTGGTGGTGAGTCAAAAAGGCTGGGTGCGCACGCAAAAGGGCTGGGCGCGTGACCGCCTCAGCGGGGCGGAGGCACCGCAATACAGCTTCAAGGCGGGCGACGCGCTGTTTGATACTTTTGAGTGCCGCAGTGTCGATACCTTGCTGGCTTTTGGCTCCAACGGCCGCGTTTATTCGGTAGCCGTGGCCTTGCTGCCCGGTGGCCGGGGCGATGGCCAACCCATCACCAGCCTGATCGAGCTGGAGCCGGGCACGCAACTGCTGTCGTACTTTGCCGGGCCGGTGGAAGCCTGCTTGCTGCTGTGCAGTTCGGCTGGCTACGGCTTTACCGCCACGGTGGCGAACATGATCTCGCGCCAAAAAGCTGGCAAGGCCTTTGTGACGGTGAACGACGGCGAAACGCTGTGTCTGCCCTCATTGATTGCCAATGCCGCCACCGGCGTGCCTGCGGCCACGCACGTGGCCTGCGCCTCGGTGGGTGGGCGGATTTTGACGTTTGAGCTGGCTGAACTTCGGGCCATGCCAGGCGGTGGCCGAGGCCTGATGCTGATTGACCTGCAAGACAAAGACACGCTAGCCGGGGCGGCGGCCTACACCCGTAGCGTACGCATTGACGGCATCGGCCGTGGTGGCAAGGTGCGCGACGAAACGCTGGAAATCCGCAGCCTGAACAACGCCCGGGGCGCGCGTGCGCGCAAGGGCAAGCTGGCTGACCTGGGCTTTAAACCCAACAGGATCACGCGGGTGGAATAAACGGGTTGGGGACCTTCAGGGCAAGGTCCGGCTGTAGCGGTCTTCCCACACCACCTCAAGCGCTCCGCGCCGCGCCAGGTCGCGGTAGTCGTCCGGCGTGAGCGTGGCGCGCTCGAGCACCTTGAAACTTTTTACCCACGGCGCCAGCGGGTACAGCGCGTGCGGCAAGGGTTGCAGGCCGATGGCGCCCAGCACACCGCGCAGGCAAAAATACAGCAGCTCGGCACAACTGAAACGGTCAAAGGCCTGCGTGTCGCTGCAGTCAAAGTCGTATTCTTCGCCGATTTTTTCCAGCGCAGACAACCGCGCTGCGGCCACCACGCGCTCGCGCGATACGCGATGGCCCGCGTGCAGGTCGTCTTGTAGCGCTCGGACAAAGTCGTCGGATGCGCTGGGCGGGTTGGACTGCTTGCAGCGCACCAGCGGCGTTATTGGGGCGCTGCCGAGCGACAACTCAGGCGGCAGGCGCAGCGCACACAGGTAATCGCAGCGGCAAAAGGTCAAGATGTCTTCGGTGTGAACGCCTTTGGCCATGGCGTGGATCACGCTCTGCGGGCCGGTTGCAAAGTAGTCGGCGTGTTGCCCAAAAGGTGCTGGCACATGGGCGCGGTCGTCTTCAGACAGCGCACCCACATACAGCGCCACGTGGGTAAACCAGCCGGGTTTGAATTCGTTTTGGGCACTCAGTGAAGAGCGACGGATGAACTCGCCATCCACATAGCCTTCGTAACCGCGCAACAAGATGTCGCCCGGCTCCAGCAAGCCCAGCAACTGGCGCAAGTCCATGCCGGAGATGCGGTAACCGCGCGGGTTTTCTACCAGAAACTTCGACGGCCAATGCAGTTTGACTTCTGGCGAGCCGCCTTCATTGCGGAAAAATTTGAGTGTTCCAAACCATGCCATGAACGCGCTTTGCCAGGGGTTGGGGTTGCCGTCGGTACGCCGCAAGTGGATGTAGCCAACGGCAAACAGCGCCAGTGCCAACAGCAACGCCGTCAGCGCATAGGCGCCCGCGCGCAACAGCGGAACCTGCGTACCTACACCGCCCACCAGAACCGCGATCAACAACAACGCAACAGGGAACAGCCAGCACCAGGCGGCATAAGCCAGGTACAGCGTTCGACCTAGGCCCAGCAAGGTCAGCCAAAGAAATTTCATGATGGTTTTCGGGCGTGTTGGCCTGAGTCAGGCAACGCCCAGGCGTTGCTGCAGCAAGGAGCTGCTGGTGGTGTATTTCAATACTCTAGAGGCATCCGGGTGGATCAACGCGGCCACGCCAAAAGCCGCCAGCGTGGCTTCATGAAATCCGCTCACGATGAGTTTCTTTTTGCCCGGGTAAGTGATCACGTCGCCAATGGCAAAGACACCCACTTCATTGGTGGCAAACGTGGCGGTGTTCACCTGTAGCTGCTTGCGCTCCATCGCCAGCCCCCATTGCGCCACCGGGCCCAATTTAGGGCTGATGCCCTGGCAGACCAGCAAGCGGTCCAGCGGTAGCGTCAGTGACTGGTCTTCTGGCGTGCTGATGACTACGCCGGTCAAATGGTTAGCCTCGGTCTGGATGCCGGTGACCTGCCCGGCCTGAAACCGGATGCGGTCGGCCCGGCGCAATGCGTTGAATTCAGCCAACGCGTTGTCACTGGCTTGCAGCACGTCGCGCCGGTGCAGCAGGGTCACACTGCGGGCCGCGTGCGGACCGGGGCGCGCCAGGTCAATGGCTGCGGCGACTGCCGCTTCTTCACCCCCCACAACGACGACCGACAGGTCGGCAAACGCGCCAGCGGGCTTGTAGCGGTAAAACAGCTGCGTGCCCAGGTAGTCTGACAGCCCTTCGACCTTGAGTTCTTTGGGTACAAAGGCCCCCACGCCCGCTGCGATGATGACCGTGCGGGCCAGAAATTGCTGCGCAGACTGGTTGCCGGTTTGCGTGCCGACCAACCAGCGCCCATCGGGCTGGCGCGCCAGTGTTTGGACTTGCTGGTTGAAATGAAAGCCGGGGTGAAAGGGCGCGATCTGCGTCAGCAGGTTGTGCGTCAGCTCGCGCCCGGTGCAGCGTGGCACGCCGGGGATGTCAAAAATGGGTTTGTCGGGGTAGAGCTCGATGCACTGGCCCCCCGCCTCGTCCAGCACATCGACCACATGGGCGGCAATGCCTAGCAGCCCCAGTTCAAACAAGGCAAACAGCCCGACCGGACCGGCACCAATGACCAGGGCGTCGGTTTCAATCATCGCGCTGGCTTGGGCGTGCAAAAACGCCGCCGTCATTGTGAATTTGCAATGTCATGCTGAACGCGGTGCCGCCACTCTTGCATGATCCATGGCGGGGGGCTTGGGCTCATGAATGGAAAGCGACTTTGTGCCTTTTTTGCCGCTAGTGGGTATCAAACACGCCAGCCAGGGTGGGTGCATCCAGAATGCGGTCGGCCCAGAGTTCAAGTTGTTCGGGAGTTGCGGTTTGCAGACGCTGCGCGCTGTCGGGGCTCAAGGGGCCAAAGCGTTTGGTGAGCTGGCGCATCAGCAGGGTAGCCTGGCCTTCGAGCTTGCCTACCAGCTTGCCTGCTTCCATGCCCTGCAGTAAGCCCTGCTGCAGGCCGCGTTCAATGGCGAGTCGTTCAACGCTGGTCACGTATTTCATGCGGGTTTCTCCTTCGATTTGCTCAATATCTTGCCACAGTTCCTGTTCTAGTCCATCGGGCAGGCGCATCATCCAGTCCAACACGGCAAACAGATCCAGCACGCGCTGGCGGCTCCAGCCGTGTTGGTACAGCAGGCGCACCAGGGTGCGTTTGGCTGTGTAGCGGGCCTGCGTGTCGTGCTTGGTTTGCCGGGTTTGCAGGTGCGCGGCGGTGACCAGGGCAAAGGGGTTGGGGTTGTTTGCCAGATGATCAGTGCTGTCGGCTCGTTCCAGCAGTTTCACCACCGGAAAGTGGAGTGTGTGGGTGCACCCCAAGGCATCAAAGCTGAAGTGGCTGGGTTTCCAGTTTTCGTCATCGTCGGCCAGCACGGCCATGCTGGCGATGGGGCAGGCGTAGCGGTCATACAGCCGGTAGTTGTAGGTGAACATGCGCTGGGCAAAGTGGGGGTCGCGGCGGCCTTGCACTTCAATGTGAATATAGACCCAGCTTTCTTCGCCGTTGAAGAGGGTAACGCGTACCAGAGCGTCTGCAAAACGTTTGCCCAGTTCAGCGTCGCGCACCACTTGGCGCAGTTCGGTGTTTTTGAACTCGTGTCCTTGCGCCCAGTCAATTTGCGCGCTGGCGGCCGGAAAGTAGTAAGCCATGAACTCTGGAAAAGCGTGCTCCAGGATATCCTTCCAGGGGCTGTCGTAGTCGTCCGCAGGTGCGCCGTGTGTGGTCATGGGCGGTTGCTGATTTCTATGACATCAAATACGACTCTAGCCCTTGCTGGGTGTGCATTAGCAGCTACTTTTTTGGTTGTAAATGGGGCGGGCATGGCTGGCTCGGGGCGACCGGCCCAAGGTCGCTGTGCGCAACTTGCAGGCTGTGATGCCGAATGTTTCGTATGCAATGACGACTCGCTTGCATCATCCGGGGCATCAGCCTGGACCGATAAACGTTAGCGCTGCAACAGCGGCAGCTTGCCGGTCTTGTCCTTGAATTCTTCGGCCTCGGGCAACGCAGCCTTGCGCTTGGTGATGTTCTTCCAGCCCGGCAGGCGCGCCAGCTCGGCGTTGAGCTTGGTCATGTGGCGTTGGTCTTTTGGCACATCTTCTTCGGCGTAGATGGCATTGACCGGGCATTCTGGGATGCACACGGCGCAGTCGATGCATTCGTCGGGGTCAATGGTCAGAAAGTTGGGGCCTTCGCGGAAGCAGTCCACGGGGCACACGTCAACGCAATCGGTGTACTTGCACTTGATGCAAGCTTCGGTGACGACATGGGTCATGTTGTTGGGTCTGTGGTTGGATGGGAAAGCCGCATTTTAATGTCTTGCGTTACGGCAACCTGATCGTGCAATGTGAAACGATCATGCTTCACCGGACGAGCACCGCTCCGGCTGTACGGTGGCTGGCGGTGTCCACCAGCACCAGCGAGCCTTGCACGCGCGCCTGCGCAAAGGGCAGGGCGGCGATGGGTTCTTGCAGCAGCAGCTCGATATGACCAATGCTGTTGGCGGGTAGCGCGTCGGCGGCTTCTTCGGCCAGCGTGTTGATCTCCAGCCGGTGCACCACGCGTTTGACGCGTGCCTTGACCCAGCGGTGGCCATGCAATGCCCAATAGACGCGCCCGGCGACCAGCGGTTCGTCGTCCATCCAGGCCACAGTGGCCGACAACTCACGGCGTCCCACCGGGCCACTGGTGGCTGGCGTGTCGCTGAAATCATCATCAGAAATAATAGCGCCTTGCGCTTGATCCACTTGTGCTAGCAGCCAATCACCGCGTGACACATCGACCTCTCGGTCGAGCACCACACCGGCACTGTGGCCCGCCGCAACGCTGCCCGGTTTGCGCGTGGTGGAAAGCACCTGCGCTACCGTCACGCTCTGACCACTGGGCAACACCTGGATGCGCTGCCCCGGTTGCGCCACGCCGCCTGCAACGCGGCCCCAGAACACGCGGCGCCCTTGCGAGGTGTCGGCCGAGCTGCTGAATTTTTCAACCCACTGCACTGGAAAGGCAAAAGGCAGTTGCGTGTCAGCGGGCGTCACTGGCAGCGTTTGCAGGATGTCGAGCAGGCTCGGGCCCTGGTAGCCGCACCAGCCAGGGCTGGTCCCGACGACGTTGTCGCCTTTGAGCGCCGAGATCGGCACCGTGGCGGCAACCTCAATACCAGCGTGTTCGGCCAATCGCGCCAGTGCCGCTGCGATGTGCCGGAACGCGGTGCGGGCGTCGTCGCCCAGCGCGTCAAGCTTGTTCACCGCAAACACGATGCTGGGCACGCGCAGCAGGTGGCACAGCAGGCTGTGGCGGCGGGTTTGCGGCAGCAGTTCCAGCGCCGGGTCTTGCCAGGGCAGTTTGGTGGCATCGACCAGCACCACGGCGGCGTCGGCGCTGCTGGCGGCCGTGACCATGTTGCGCGTGTACTGCTCGTGACCGGGGGCGTCGCCGATGATGAACTTGCGCGCCGGGGTGGCAAAGTAGCGGTACGCCACGTCGATGGTGATGCCTTGTTCGCGCTCGGCGCTCAGACCGTCGGTGAACTGGGCCAGGTCCGCCTCACCACTTTTGGAGACGTTGGCCAGTTGGTCTTGCAGCACGCTTTTGCTGTCCAGCAGCAGGCGGCCAATGAGCGTGCTTTTGCCGTCATCGACGCTGCCGCAGGTGATGAACTTGAGCGCGGACTGGGTATCAAGTTGGCCTGTAGCGGTTGTAGTGCTTGCGTTAGAAGCTATATTAGTTGTAGTCTTCATTTGTTAATTGCGAGTGGGGTTGACTGGCGATTGACGTTGGTTGTATGGTTAAAGCTCTTGTGCGCGGCGTGTCTGGTTAAACCCGCAGCGCACGTCGGGTGTCCGACTCCGCGGATGTCCCCCGGCTTGGAGCAAGCTCCAAGCCTCCTCCTTTATTCCGCTGCGTCAGACACCCAACGCACGCCGCTAATCGTTCGCGCTTTCGGGGCATTTCGCCAACAGCGTCAGGCGTGGTGATTGGGGCATGTGACCGGGCTTTGGGGGGAAAGGCGCGCGCCGACAGTCGGTGGCGTGCTGTGCACCCTGTTTCGCGTGTGTTTTCACCCCAAAACCGCATGCACATGCCCCAGTCGCCGCGCCGGGTTAAACCAGACACGTTGGCGAACTGAAGGTGCTGCCACAACCGGTCCATCAAAAGTACCCATCTTTCTTGCGCTTTTCCATCGAAGCTTCCGAGGTCTTGTCGTCCATGCGCGTGGCGCCGCGCTCGGACACTTCGACCGAAAGTGTCTCCAGCACGATGTCGTTGGCGTTGGCCGCCAGACTGGCCACCGGGCAGGTGCAGGTGATGTCGCCCACGGTACGAAAGCGCACGTCGCGCACCTGCGCCACTTCACCCGGTTTCAGGGGCGTGAGCGTTGTCACGGGTACCAGCAGACCCTTTCGTTCCACCACCTCACGTTTGTGGCTGTAGTACAGCTTGGGCAGGGCGATGTGCTCGCGTGCAATGTATTGCCACACGTCCAGCTCGGTCCAGTTGCTGATGGGAAAGACGCGAAAGTGTTCACCGGGCTGCAATTTGGTGTTGAACAGCGTCCACAGCTCGGGGCGCTGGTCTTTGGGCTGCCACTGGCCAAAGCTGTCGCGGTGGCTGAAGATGCGCTCTTTGGCGCGCGCTTTTTCTTCGTCGCGCCGCGCGCCGCCAATGAGCGCGTCAAAGTGGAATTCTTCGATCGCTTCCAGCAGCGTGACGGACTGGTGCGCGTTGCGGCTCTCGCCCGGGTGCGCCAGACGCACCGTGCCGCGCGTCATGGAATCTTCCACACTGCGCACGATCAGTTCGGCGCCCAGCTCCTGGGCGCGAAAGTCACGAAAGTCGGTCACTTCGGGAAAGTTGTGGCCGGTGTCGATCATCAGCAGCGGGTAGGGAATCTTGCCGCCGGTGGCAGGGGTGCCAAAGGCCTTTTCGGCGCACTTGAGCATCACCAGCGAGTCTTTGCCGCCAGAAAACAGCAGCGTGGGGCGCTCAAAGGCGGCGGCCACTTCGCGCAGGATGAAAATGGTTTCTTCTTCCAGCGCGTCCAGGTGGGCGTTGCTTAAATGGTCAATGGGGGCGTGGTGCGTCATGGCTTGCAGCAGGGTGGATTGGATCGGGGCGTTCATGACGCGATTTTCTCAGGCAGGGGGGTGGTTTTGACGTGCAGGCCGCACTCTTTGGCGGCCTCATCCTCCCACCACCAGCGCCCGGCGCGAAAGTCTTCGCCCAGGCTGATGGCACGGGTGCAAGGCGCACAGCCAATGGATGGGTAAAACTGGTCGTGCAAGGGGTTGTAGTCCACGTGGTTTTCAGCGATGTAAAACCACACGTCGCCCCAGGTCCAGTCGGCCAGCGGGTTGTATTTGTGGCGCTCTACGCCGCCAATCGCATCATGGTCGATGGGCGGCACCTCGGCGCGCGCACCCGATTGTTCGCGCCGCAGGCCGGTAATCCAGGCGGTTTTGCCGTCCAGCGCACGTGCCAGCGGCTCCATCTTGCGGATGCCGCAGCAGGCTTTGCGCAGCGCCATGCTTTGGTACATGGCATCCTTACCTTCGCGCGCCACAAATTCGACGGTGGCTTGTTCAATGGGTTTGAACACCGATACATTGGCGCGTGAGGCTGCTTGCAGTCGCGCCAGCAAAGCCAGTGTTTCGGCGTGCAATTGCCCGGTTTCCAGCACGAAGATGCCGATGTCGAGCTGCAAGGCGTTGACCAGATGCGCCAGCACCATGTCTTCTGCGCCCAGACTGCACGCCAGTGTGATGCGCGGCGCGTCACCGGACAGCAGCGGTGCATGGTCGTGTGCGGCTTGGCGCAGCAGCGCCTGGGTGGCGGCCAGTTTTTGCACGAACGTGGCACTGGCGCGGGCGTTCAGGTCGATGGCGCTCATGCGGTGGCTCCTGCTGGGGTTGGGGTTGCAGAGGTGGCGGCTACCGGGCTGGCAAACAGTGGCGCGGGGTGGCTGGCGTCGCCTTGGTAAAAGCTGGCAAAGCGCGTCAGTTGCGCCTGCGCGTGTGCCAGGTTCTGGTCGGCGCGCAACACGGCCGAGCTGAAGCCGCTGCGCTGCATCTGCAGCACCTCGTCCACCAGCACGTCGCCCGTAGCGCGCAGGTCGCCCTTGAAACCGAGACGGCGGCGCAGCAGATAGGCCTGGCTGTAGGCGCGCCCGTCGGTGAATTTGGGAAAGTGCAGCTCGATGCGCTCGATGCCGTCCAGGTTGAGCGTGCGCGGGTCCACGTCGTTGCCAACTTGCAAGACATTTATGCCTGTAGCCCTTTTATCTGCTGCGCTAGCAGCTATTAAAGTTAGAGTATTTGACATGGCGGGTAATGATCAGTCGGTAGCAATATTGGCGGTGTCCAGGTGCACGTGCAGCACCTGACCACCTTCGCGGGTTTCGTGGCGCACGGCGTTGGCGGCGGCTTTGAAGGGCTCCAGCCCCAAGCGGCGCACGCTGGTGATGAAATTCTCACCTGCCAGCCGTTGCGTGCGGTAGGTGTCGATCAGCGCTTCCACCACGTCGAGCACCTCGCTGGCGGCAAACGACGGGCCAATCACTTTGCTAGGCACAGCGTCGCCGCTCAAGGTGCTGCCGTCGGAGCCGCCGAGCGAAATCTGGTACCACTCGCGCCCGTCCTTGTCGACGCCCAGCACGCCGATGTGGCCGGTGTGGTGGTGGCCGCAGGAGTTCATGCAGCCGCTGATGTGCAGATCAATGGGACCGATGTCAAACAGTTCGTCCAGGTCCTGGTAGCGCTCGGTGATGGCCTCGGCCAACGGGATGGAGCGCGCATTGGCCAGCGAGCACAGGTCGCCGCCGGGGCAGGTGATCATGTCGGTGAGCAGGCCGATGTTGGCCTTGGCTACACCCAGTGCGGTAGCGGCATACCACAGCGCGGGCAGATCGGCCGCCCGCACCCAGGGCAGCAACAGGTTTTGCTCGTGCGTGACGCGCGCCTCACCGGCGCTGAACTGGTCAGCCAGGTCGGCAGCAGCGTTGAGCTGCTCGGCGGTTGCGTCGCCGGGTGCAAAACCCAGCCGCTTGAACGACAGCGTGACGGCGCGTAGCGCCGGGTTTTTGTGTGCGTGCACGTTCTGCGCCAGCCAGCGCTTGTAGGCGGCAGCGTCCTTGGGGGCAACTTCGGTTGCTACGGAATCCATTGCTGACTGCTCTTGCTCTACCTGGGCTGGAGGATGAAAATGCTTGGAAACTCTGGCCAACTCGGCAGCGGGAATGGCGTGCGCCGCACCGTCGTGCGCCAGGATGTCAGCAAACTCGGCTTCCACCTCGTCAATGAAACGCTGGCCTTCGGCCTTGATCAAAATCTTGATGCGTGCCTTGTACAGGTTGTCACGTCGACCAAAGCGGTTGTAGACGCGCACCACGGCTTCCAGGTAATTCAGGACCTGGTTCCAGGGCAAAAATTCACGGATCAACGTGGCAATGACTGGTGTGCGCCCCATGCCGCCACCGGCCAGCACCTTGAATCCCACTTCGCCCGCCGCATTTTTCAGCACGCGCAAACCCACGTCGTGCCAGGCGATGGCCGCGCGGTCTTCTTGCGCGCCGGTGATGGCGATCTTGAATTTGCGCGGCAAAAAGGCAAATTCGGGGTGCAACGTGCTCCACTGGCGCATGATTTCGGCATACGGCCGCGGGTCAATGGCTTCGTCGGGGGCAATGCCGGCCAGCGCGTCGCTGGTGATGTTGCGGATGCAGTTGCCGCTGGTCTGGATGCCGTGCAGGTCGGCGGTAGCCAGCAAGTCCATCACGTCGGCGCTTTTGTCCAGTGGGATCCAGTTGAACTGCACGTTTTGCCGTGTGGTGAAGTGGCCATAGCCCACCGGCAAGTGGGTGGTGCCCAGTCGCGCTTGCGTGGTGACGGCGGCGGCATAGACCTCGGCGCTGGGTTGGTCAAATTCACGTGCAATGCGCGCCAGCACACGCAGTTGGCGGCTGCTGATTTCGCCATAGGGCACGGCCACGCGCAGCATGGGCGCATAGCGCTGCACATACCAGCCGTTTTGCAGGCGCAAGGGGCGGAATTCGTCGTCAGAGAGTTCACCACGCAGGTTGCGTTGTAATTGGTCGCGGTATTGCGCGGCGCGGTTGCGGATGAATTGGCGGTCAAAGTCGGTGTACTGGTACATACGGTGTCACAAAGAATTGAAGCAAGGTGTTCGGTGATTGCCCCGGGTTGTCATACCGGGCCATGACCCGGTATCCATGACAACGGAGTGGCCTGCTGGGTCGACCGGAAGCTTTGTTGCAGGCATCGCTGGATGCGGTTTTGGGGGTCACCCGCCCAGCGGCAGTCTTTGGCGGCCTCCTCATACGGGAGTACCCGAAATCGTCGGCCGCCAAAGCCTGCCACTGGGCTAGACGCTTGGTGGCGCGCTGCAATGCGAAATAGGTGACACACCTTCGGAGTCAATGAATTTGGGGCTTTGTATTTGTATTCCGAGGCGACCGCGAGCTGATGTCTCGCGGGGTGGGCGGCAGGGGTGCCCCCCGATTTCTGGTACCCCAGCATGAGGGGGGAGCCCCTGCCGCCCACCCCGCGTGGCGTACCAACACTCGTGCCAATTGGCGCCCTGTTACTCCACCAGTTCGGCGTCGCAGCACGTGCACGGTGTGATGTACCGAAAAAGCTGAAATGAAAATCTTGATCGCGCATAAAAATCAGAGGGCAATCAATTTGGTACCCGCATAAGCCAGCAGCACCGACAACATGCTGCGGATCACACGCTCGGGCACACGGCTCATGAAGTGCGATCCCAGCCAGATGCCCGGCAGCGAACCCGCCAGCAACAGACTCAACATCGACCAGTTGATCGAACCCAGCGTGGCGTGCCCCGCACCGGCCACCAGCGTCAAGGGTACGGCGTAGGCGATGTCAGCGGCAATGATGCGCGGCAATGGCAACAGCGGGTACAGCAGCATCAGCACCGTGACGCCAATGGCACCGGCACCCACCGATGTGAGCGACACCAGCGTGCCAATCAGCGCGCCAAACAGCAGCGGCAGACTCCAGTGGCGCGGCGTGGTGGCCAGGGTTTCAGCGCCTGCAGCAATCGTGCGGGGAGCGGCTTTGCCGCGCAGCGCCTTGTACAGCGTGGCCGCAGCGGTCAGCAGCAGCGCCACACCCAAGGTGGTGGTCATCAGGTGCTGGATGGCAGCATCGGCCGGGCCCACGTTTTTCAAAATCCACAGCGTGACCAGCGCGGCCGGGATGCTGCCCGCGCTCAGGTTCAACACCACGCGCCACGGCACCTGGCCGCTGCGCGCCATCTTGATGGTGCCGCCCATCTTGGTAAACGCGGCAAACAGCAGGTCGGTGCCGACCGCCATGTAAGGCTTCACGCCGAAGACAAAAATCAGGATCGGCGTCATCAGCGAGCCACCGCCGACACCGGTCAGACCGATCACGGTGCCCACCACAAACCCGGCAAAAATGAAAGCAATGTCATGCATGGAGAGCGACTGTAGGCGTGGATCGTTATATTTCAAACTACATTGTTGTGATTTATGTATGCTTGAATGAATATATAAAAGTCTCTGTTCTAGGGAAAACCCGCGACTGCGTGAACCTGGTTCGACTTAATTCGGTTGCATACTTCCAACCGCGCGTTTGACGCGCTCTTTCACTATGACCACCAAGGATGCGCTGTGACCCAACAAACCAAATACCTTCTTGAAGAAAGCCAGATGCCCAAGGTCTGGTACAACATTCAGGCTGATCTGCCCAAACCCCTGCCAGCCGTGCTGCACCCGGGCACCATGAAGCCGGTGGGGCCGGACGACCTGGCACCGCTGTTCCCGATGGAGCTGATCCTGCAAGAGGTGAGCACCGAGCGCGAGATCGACATCCCCGAGCCGGTGCGTGAGGTGTATCAACTGTGGCGCCCGTCGCCGCTGTTTCGGGCGCACGGGTTGGAAAAGATTCTGGGCACGCCAGCGAAGATTTTTTACAAGTACGAAGGCGTCAGCCCTGCGGGCAGCCACAAACCCAACACCGCCGTGCCGCAGGCGTTCTTCAACAAGCAGGCCGGTGTGAAACGGCTGGTGACCGAAACCGGCGCCGGGCAGTGGGGTACCGCGCTGGCGTTTGCCGGCTCGCTGTACGGCATGCAGGTGGAGGTGTTTCAGGTGCGCGTGTCGTACGACCAGAAACCGTACCGCCGTGCCGTGATGGAAACCTATGGCGCGCGCTGCGTGGCGTCGCCGTCCAACGAGACCGTGTATGGTCGCAGCGTGCTGGCCAAGAACCCCGATCACCCCGGTAGCCTGGGCATTGCCATCTCTGAAGCGGTGGAGTTGGCGGTGCAGCGTGACGACACCAAGTACGCGCTCGGTTCGGTGCTCAACCATGTGTTGCTGCACCAGACCATCATCGGGCAAGAGGCCATGTTGCAGATGGAGATGGCCAACGCCTGGCCCGATGTCATCGTCGGCTGTACCGGCGGCGGTTCCAACTTTGCCGGCATTGCGTTCCCGTTCATGGGGCACGGCCTGCGCGGCGGGCAGAAGTCGCGTTTTGTGGCGGTGGAACCCGCCGCGTGCCCGTCGCTCACGCGTGGCAAATACGCCTACGACTTTGGTGACACCGGCCACATGACGCCGCTGACCAAGATGCACACACTGGGCAGCCAGTTCACGCCGCCGGGCTTTCACGCCGGTGGCCTGCGCTACCACGGCATGGCGCCGCTGGTGTCGCATGTGAAAGAGCTCGGTTTGCTGGAGGCGGTGGCCTATAACCAGGTGGAGTGTTTTGAAGCGGGTGTGATGTTTGCGCGGGCTGAGGGCATCGTGCCCGCGCCGGAGGCCAATCACGCCATCAAGGGTGCGGTAGAAGAGGCGCTGCGCTGCAAGCGCGAAGGCAAGGCAGAGACGATTCTGTTCAACCTGTGCGGCCACGGCCACTTTGACATGGTGGCGTACCAGAAGTACTTTGCCGGTGCGCTGACTGACGAGAAGTACGACGAAGCTGAACTGGCCATGGCGCTGGCTGGGCTGCCCAGCGTGCCCGAACCGGTGTGACCCACCGGGGCTTGTGTGACGCTCCATGGCCAAAAAAGAGCACGTCAGTGAGACCCCTGCCACGCAGTGGCTCAAGGCGAACCAGGTAGCGTTTACCGAGCACCCTTACAGTTACTTGGAGCACGGGGGTGCATTGCACAGCGCAGCGGTGCTGGGCTGGGATGCCTATGCGGTGGTCAAGACGCTGATCATGCAAGACCAGGACGCTAAACCTCTGGTGGTGCTGATGCACGGCAATCGCAAGGTGTCCACAAAAAATCTGGCACGCCAGATCGGTGCCAAGTCGGTCGAGCCCTGCGCGCCCGAAGTGGCCAACCGCCACAGCGGCTACCTGGTGGGCGGCACATCACCTTTTGCCACGCGCCGTGCCATGCCGGTCTTCATCGAATCCAGCATTCTGGAATTGCCCAGGATTCTGATTAATGGCGGTCGCCGCGGTTATCTGGTGGGCATCGACCCGCAGGTGTGTGTGCAGGTGCTCTGTGCCCGACCGGTTCAATGTGCGATGACAGAGGTGCTGCGCTGACGCACAGGATGCTTGCGGCTGGCAAAATAGCCACCTTCGCTCGAGTAGCGGGCATTGAGGAGTTGATTTGGAATCTTTGCAGCCATTTTTTCCTGTGGTGGCCACGTTGCTGGCGTATTCGCTGGGTTCGCTGTCGTTTGCGGTGATCGTCAGCCGCGTGATGGGGCTGAGCGACCCGCGCACCTTTGGCAGCAAGAACCCGGGTGCGACGAACGTGCTGCGCTCGGGCTCCAAGGCTGCCGCCGTGTTGACGTTGCTGCTGGATGCCGCCAAAGGCTGGCTACCGGTGTTTCTGGTGGCGCGTTATGGGCAAGCTTATGGTTTGGGTGAGGGCACGCAGGCCATGGTGGGACTGGCCGCCTTCTTAGGACACCTGTATCCGGTGTTCTTCCGGTTTGTGGGGGGCAAGGGTGTCGCCACTGCGGCGGGCGTGGTGTTGGGGGTGAGCGGCTGGCTTGGCCTGATCACCCTGTTGGTGTGGCTGGGCATGGCGCTGGCGTTCAGGTATTCGTCGCTGGCGTCGATCACCGCCGCGCTGATGGCACCGGTGATTTATGTGTTGGCCGATGGTAGCTTCTGGATCAAGAGCAACCCGGTGGCGCTGGCGGTGGCTGTGATGGCACTGCTGTTGATGTACCGGCACGCAGAGAACATCAACCGGCTGATCAAGGGCACAGAGTCGCGTCTGGGCAAGAAGGCGGCAGCGCCCAAGCCCGAGCCGAGCGCACACGGCCCGGCCAAACACGGCCATCGGCACCCTGCAAGCGGCTCACACCACAAGGAGTCGTCATGAAATGGTGCATTCTTGAAAACGACAGCCTGGATCCCGCAGCGGAACCGCTTTATCAGGGGTACGGAGCCATGTTTGAGCGCTTGTTGCGCAACGCTGGGGCCAGCGGCCAGTTTGATGTTTTCAACACGGTGCGCGGTGAGTATCCCGCGTCGTTTGACGACTACGACGCGGTGTTGCTCACCGGGAGTCGGGCCGACGCGTTTTCGCAAGAGCCCTGGGTGCTGACCTTGCGCCAGAAGGTGGATCAGTTGCTACAGCAGGGCAAAAAATTGGTGGGCATCTGTTTTGGTCACCAACTGATTGCACTGTGTTTGGGCGCGCGCGTGGGTCGTGCGCCGCAGGGCTGGGGGGTGGGGCGCAAGCAGTATCGGTGGCTAGACCAGACTGTTTCGCCTGCAAAGGATGACGCACCAGAGGTGGCCTTGCTGGCCAGCCACCAGGACCAGGTGTTTGACCTGCCCCATGGTGCCAAGCTGCTGGCTACCAGCGACTATTGCCCAGTGGCTGGGTTCACCGTGGAGAGCCAGGTTTTTTGCGTGCAGCCGCACCCCGAGTTTGTACCCGACTACAGTGCCTTTTTGCTCGACAAGCGCCGCGCTCTGCTGGGCGAGGAAACCTACAGAACGGCTACACAGAGTCTGGTGCACGGGCATGACGGGCCCGACGTGGCGCGCCGCATCGTGGCCTTTATTGAAGGCGGCAGCGCTGACTGATCCGCTGACTGGCGCTCAGGCCACAGGCGCTGGGATCGGTGCGGCGACACTGCTGCGTTGCAAAATCAATTGATGGTTGATGCGCTCCGGTACAGCTGAGGGCAAAACCGCCGAGCGGATGTCAGGCTGGCGCTGGTCTGTGCGTAGTAATTCCGGTGGACGCACCGGTACGCCATCGGCCTGCAAAACCACCGCTACGTCGGGCTGGTTAATGGTTTTGCTGCGCCGCGTCACGATGGCGATGCGATCGTCGTCGAGTTGCACCAAAGTGCCCGGCGGCGACAAACCCACCACCCGTACCAGCGCCTGGCCTACCGCACCGCTCTGGTTGCCGCCGCCTTGCAGGATGTTTTGCGCTGATTGCGCTGCGCTGCGGCCTTCGCGGGATTCGCGTGGGCTGATCATGGCGGCGTAGCGATCCACGACCTGCAAGATGTAAGCCAGACGGCGCGACGGTGTCAGCATGTTTAAAGGCAGGCTGGACGAGTCCATGGGTGTGTGGTGCAAGCGCACGGTTTCGAGCCACAGCGCATCATCGATGCTTTTGTCTTGCAGCAGCTGCGAACTGCGTTGGGTATGGGCGTCAATGGCTGCCTGCTGCTGTGGGTTGGGGCGACCCGATTGGTGCGCCATGTCGTTTTGCAGCGCTGTCATCGAGATGTTCATGGTCAAACTGGCGCGCACCAGGCTATTACGCTGCGCCAAGGGTAAGGCAAAGTCGACTGCGATCAGGTGGCACAACACAGCGCACATCAGGGCGTGTGAGGCGCTGTAACCCACAGGTGAATGCGTTGCCAATTGAAACAGCAGGTACAGGCCCACGTCGGTGTCCTGCTTGAGCAGGTCTTGCATCCAGCGGTCGTACTGACGCACGCGCAAGGGAAACTCTTGCACGCTGGCCGGGTGGGTCAGCAGCATGGCCAGGCCGGCTTCGAGGTTCGACCACAGGCCCAGCAGGTCTTCGTATTCGTCTTGCGTGGCGACGATCAGGCTCATGCTGCAAAGGTATCAGGGCAGCTGTTGAAACCGCTTGCAATCATCGAAGGGTTAGTCACGAAAGTTGTCAAAACTCACCGGCACGTCGGTCACCTCTTTTTTGATCAGCGCCATGGTGGCCTGTAGGTCGTCGCGCTTGGCACCGCTCACGCGCAGTTTGCCGTCCTGGATGGCGGCCTGCACCTTGATCTTGCTGTCTTTGACGATGCGCTGGATTTTTTTGCCCAGGTCGGTGTCGATGCCGTCACGCACTTTAATCACCTGCTTGACCTTGTCGCCGCCCATCTTTTGCACGTCGCCCTGATCCAGAAAGCGCACATCGACGTTGCGCTTGGTCAGCTTGTTGCGCAGGATGTCTTCGATTTGCGTCAGCTGGAAGTCGGCGTTGCCGATCAGGGTGATCTCTTTGTCCTTGAGCTCCACCGCAGCGGGCGTGCCCTTGAAATCAAAGCGCGTGCTGATTTCCTTGGCGGTGTTCTCGACGGCGTGCTTCACGTCAACCATGTTGGCTTCACAAACGGTATCAAAAGAGGGCATGGGTTTCTCGCTGGATGTTCGACAATGCGGCGATGTTAGTCCAGAAAAATGTGGCGCTGCAGGCGCTCAATTCGTTTCACATCAGGGCGCGTGCGCAGGCGCTGGTGCGCATTGGCAGCGTGGCGGACGTGCAGGCCGTGCTGGCCGACCCGCAATGGGGGCCTAGCCCGAAGCTGGTGTTGGGTGGCGGCAGCAACATGGTGCTGACGGGCGACGTCAAGCGGCTGCTGCTCAAGGTTGAAATCATGGGGCGCCGGTTGGTCGCCGCGACCGATCGTGCCTGGATTGTTGAAGCAGGCGCGGGCGAAAACTGGCACGACCTGGTGGCCTGGACGCTGGCGCAGGGCTGGCCAGGGCTGGAAAACATGGCGCTGATACCGGGCACCGTGGGTGCCGCGCCGGTGCAGAACATCGGCGCTTACGGCGTGGAACTGCAAGACCGGTTCGATTCGCTCGACGCGATTGACCTGCACACCGGCGAGCTATTCACCCTGAACGCTGCGCAATGCGCTTTTTGCTATCGCGACTCTGTCTTTAAACATAGCAGCCAGCCCAATGATGACAAGGGCTACCGTGCTCTGGGGCTCAAAGATCGGGCGCTGATTTTGCGCGTGCGTTTTGCCCTGCCCAAGGTGTGGAAGGCGGTGTTGGGCTACGCAGATATCGAGAAAAAAATGGCTGAGGCAGGTGTCGCACAGCCCAGCGCGCAGCAGTTGTTTGACTGGGTGTGCCAGATTCGCCGCGCCAAGCTGCCTGATCCGGCACAGATCGGCAACGTCGGCAGCTTCTTCAAGAACCCGACGGTTACGCCCGAGCAATGCGCCGACATCATCGCGCGCGACCCCCGTGTGGTGTATTACCGGTTGGACAACGGGTCGTTCAAGCTGGCGGCAGGCTGGCTGATTGACGCCTGCGGCTGGCGCGGTAAGTCGGTTGGGCAAGCGGGCGTGTACGACAAGCAGGCTCTGGTGCTGGTCAACCGCGGATCAGTGGACGGCAGCGACGGTGCCACCGGTGGCGAGGTCATGACCCTGGCGCGCGCCATCCAGACGAGTGTGTATGAGCGCTTTGGTATCTTGCTAGAGATCGAGCCGGTGGTGGTGTAGGGCAGGGTAACCCGCAACGTGCACCGGGTATGCGCTTTCGCGCATCATCGCGCCATGAAAAAAGTCATTGTGTTGGGCGGTACCGGCTTTGTCGGCCGCCATGTATGTGAAAAACTGGTACGCGCGGGTTGGCAGGTGACTGTGCCCACGCGTCGGCGTAGCAATGCCCAGGCCATTCAGCATTTACCAGGGCTGACGGTGGTCGAATTGGATGTGCACGACCCGGCGGCGCTGGCGGGTGCGGTGGACGGGCACACCGCGTTGGTGAATCTGGTGGCCATTCTGCATGGTTCGTTGGCTGAGTTTGAGCGCGCACACGTGGCGCTGGCGCACACGATTGCGCAGGCTTGTGCCGCAGCCAGTGTCAAGCAGGTGGTGCATGTGAGTGCACTGGGTGCCGACGCGTTGCAGCCGCAGACCTTGCCGTCGATGTATTTGCGCACCAAGAGTGAGGGCGAAGCGGTGCTGATTCAGGCGGCTGAAGGAGCGGGTGCCGGGGTCGTGGGGCAAGCGGGTTTTGACCTGAGTATTTTGCGCCCGAGCGTGATTTTTGGTGCAGAAGACAAGTTTTTGACCGTGTTTGCCAAGCTGCAAAAGGTGTTGCCGGTGTTGCCACTGGCAGGTGCGGGTGCGCGCTTTGCGCCGGTGTGGGTGCAAGACGTGGCCTGTGCGGTGCAGCGCTGCCTGGACGGAGCCAGCGCGGATGCTTCGCCGCGCATTATTGAAGCGGTGGGGCCGGAGGTGTTCACCCTCAAACAGCTGGTGCAGATTGCTGCGCAATGCGCCGGCATTGGTGGCGGTTTTGGTCGCCCGGTGATCGCGTTGCCCGACTGGGCCGCGCGCCTGCAAGCCACGCTGATGGGCCTGGCTCCGGGTGAACCGGTGCTGACGCACGACAACCTGGATTCCATGAAAGTCGATAACGTGGCCTGCGGTCGCTTCCCGGGCTTGGCGTCGCTGGGTATCACCCCGTCTGCCTTGCAGCCGATCGCGCAGGACTATCTCTGATCTTGCGGGTCAGACCACTCGCGTCAGCGACGTGCTCTGACCCCAACTGATGAGGACTGCGGGTCAGACTGCTCGCGTCAGCGACGTGCTCTGCCCCCAATTGATGAGGACTGCGCACGCAAGCGGTGTGCTCTGACCCCACTGCTCCACCCACGTCGCCAACGCCTCGGCCACCGGTCCGGGGTGATCTGACAGGCCCAAGACGCGTGCGGCCTGGCGCAGTGCTGCCAGCGGCTGCGTGGTATCGATGGCCTCAGCCCCGGTTTGTTTGCTGAGCTTTTCACCGTGGACATCCAGCACCAGCGGTGTGTGCAGGTAGCGCGGCGCGGGCAGGCCCAGCGCATGCTGCAACACGATCTGGCGCGGCGTGTTGTCGGCCAGGTCGGCACCGCGCACCACGTCGGTAACGCCTTGCGCGCCGTCGTCCACCACCACCGTCAATTGGTAGGCAAAGCAGCCGTCGGCGCGCTTGAGTACAAAGTCGCCCACCTCGGCCGCCACGTCCTGTTGCTGTAGCCCCAGTCGCCGATCGTGCCAACGCACCAGGCCGGCACATAAGCCCTTGCCAAGAACTATGTTTTCAGTAGCTGCTTGCGCTTTTACATCAAGGGCTAGAGCCATTTTTTGCATACAACGCGCAACGTCCAGCCGCAAGGCGCGTGCGACTCTGCCCCGTAAGCCGTTGCGGCACGTACCGGGGTACACCAGCTCGCCATGGCGTGGCTTGCTGCGGCCTTGGAGCGCCAGCTCGGCTTCAATGTCCTTGCGGCTGCAGGCGCAGGGGTAGGCCAGTTGGCGGGCGATCAAACCATGCAGCGCCTGCTGGTAGTGCGCCGTGCGCTGAGATTGGTAAAACGGTGGCTGGTCGGGGTGCAGGCTACAGGCGGCCAGTTGCTGCAAGATGACCTGGTCCATGCCGCAGATGCAGCGCGGGCGGTCCACGTCTTCGATGCGCACCAGCCACTGGCCGCGGTGCGCGCGGGCGTCGAGCCAACTGGCCAGTGCGGCGACCAGCGAACCAGCGTGCAACGGGCCGGTGGGAGACGGCGCAAAGCGTCCGATGTAGCGTGCGCTCATGGCCCTTGTCAGTTGCCCCCACGCTGATCAACCCGCCTGGCCCGTTACGCTATCGCCAGCGCGAGTTCCAGCCCCGACACAAACGCATCTTCCACGCGATGCCCCAAGCACCAGTCACCACACACGCCCAGCCCGGTGCGGGCGTCCCACAGGTGGCTTTGACCCAGTGGCACCAGCGTTTTGGCGTACAGCCAGCGCTGACTGTCCACATGCGCAGGTTCGGCGCGGATGCCGGTGACCTCGGTAAACGCCTTGATCAGCTTGGCCTGTACGCGTGCTTCGTCGTCGTGCAGATGTTCTTGCGACCAGGCCGCGCTGGCCTGCACCGTCCAGCGCTCCACCGTGCTGCGCCCGGGTTTGCTCGATTCGCGTGCCAGCCAGGCGATGCGGTGGTGCGTGCTGCGCGCGGCGTTCCACTGCGGCCCCAGCGTGGTCAGACCGGGCTGCACCGCCTGCGGAAAAGCCAGCATCAGCGTCCAGCACGGTGCCACCTGCACGGCGTCCAGGCGTTGGCACCAGTTCGCGGTCAGCTTTGAGTTTTGTAGCAAGGTTTGCGCCTGTGCACTTGGGATAGCCAGCAAAACACGGTCAAACCCGGAAAATACCTGCTGCCCGCCGTCACCCGCTTCGGTGTGTAGTTGCCATTGGTGGACGTTGAGTGCATCGCGTTCGATCAGCGTGACCCGGTTTCGCAGTTGCACCTGGTCGGCCGCAAGCAGCGGTTGCGCCCAGCCCGCCACCAGCGACTTCATGGTGGGTGCGGCAACCCAGTGCGCCTCATGAGTGGGCAGGCCAGCTGCGGCCACAAGACCGTGTTCGTCCAGCACCTGGATCGAATTTGCGCTCCAGCGTTTGCATAACTGGGGTGTGGTTTGCAGCACCTGCAAAAAGCGCGCGTCACGCACGGTGAAATACTGTGCGCCGTGGTCAAACGAACCGAATGCGCTGTCGCGCGTGGCCATGCGCCCACCTAGCCCGCGGCTTTTTTCAAACACGGTGACCTGATGGCCCGCGCGCTGTAGCGTACGCGCGCAGACGATGCCGGCCATGCCGGCGCCAATGATGGCAATGTGTTGGGGGGTGCGAGGGGCTGCGCGCATCAATGATTCTCCAAAAGCGTTAGGCACCGACTTTACACGCCCCGGTGGCGTTGCAGCAGCGCGGCGCGCGTGGTGGGCGACTTGAGCGCATCCAGCCACCACTGTAGCGCCTTGGCTGCTCGGGTGCGCCCGGCCTGATGCCAGGCGTAACTGACCCGCACGCGCCGTTCCGGGGCGGTGGTGGCCTTGACCACCAGCCGCCCGGTGTCGATGTAGGGCTGTGCCATGCTTTCTGGCAAGGATCCGCAGCCCAGCCCGCGCAGCTGCGCGTCGAGCTTGGCTTGCATGCTGGCCACGGTAAAAACGTCTTGCCCGCCCAACAGGCCAATGGTGACGCCGCGCCCGCGGCTGACGCTGTCGGCCACGGCAATGGCGCGGTGCTGGCGCAGCAGCTCGTCGCTCAGCGGCTCGGGGGCTTTGGCCAGCGGGTGATGGGGCGCCACCGCATAGACAAAGCGCACCTCACCCAGCGGCGCGCTGTGCAAGGTGCTGGTGGACACCAGGTCGGCCACGCCCAGCGCCAGGTCGGCCTGCCCGCTGGTAAGTGCCTCCAGCGTGCCCGAGAGCGTTTCGTCGCGCAGACGAATGCGCGTGGGTGCGTCCTGCGCAAAGAACTGTTCGCACAGCTCCATCACGGTGGTTTGCTCAATGATGCTGTCCGCCGCAATGGTCAGTTGCGGTTCCCACCCCGTGGCCACGCGCTTGATGCGGTTGGCCACGGCGTCCATCTCGCCCAGCAGTCGCGCGCCTTCCTTGAGCAATTCGGCCCCGGCTTCGGTGGGGCGCGCCTGACGCGTACTGCGGTCGAACAACAGCACGTCCAGCGCGTCTTCGAGCTGGCGCACCCGGTAGGTGAGGGCGCTGGGCACCATGTTGAGCGCACGCGCAGCGGCGGCCAGACTGCCGCTGCGCGCAATGGTTTGCAGCATGGCGAGCGCGTCGGGCGTGAGTGCATTACGGGCAATTTGCATGAGGATGGCCTTGATTATTCAAATAGTTTGAATGATGCCATCAAAACAGTTGACCCTGCGCTGCGGGTCTGGCCGCTAAAGTTGAGCCCTGTTCAATACGAATCCGGCGACCACCATGATCACCCTCAGACCCTCCCAAGAACGCGGCTATGCCGACCACGGCTGGCTTAAGTCATATCACAGCTTTTCGTTTGCCGGCTACTACGATGCGCAGCACATGGGCTGGGGCAACCTGCGCGTGATCAACGAAGACTGGATCGCGCCCGGGACCGGTTTTGGCACGCACGGCCACCGCGACATGGAAATCGTGACCTATGTGCTTGAAGGCGCGCTGGCGCACCAGGACAGCCTGGGCCACATTCAATCCATCGTGCCCGGTGAGGTGCAACGCATGAGCGCGGGCACCGGTGTGCAGCACAGCGAGTTCAACCACGCCCCGGACGCCACCACGCATTTGTTGCAGATATGGATCCAGCCCAACCGCTTGGGTGTCGCGCCGGGTTACGAGCAAAAGACCATCGCGCCTGCTGACAAGCTGGGACGCCTGTGCCTGGTGGCTGCGCCAGAGGGTGAACACGGCGTGCTGCGCATCCAGGCCGATGCCCGGCTCTATGCAGGGCTTTTTGACGCCGGGCAAACTGCGTCTCTGGCGCTGCCTGCCGGGCGCATGGGTTATGTGCATCTGGTGCGTGGTGCCTTGACGGTCAACGGCTTGCCGTTACGCACCGGCGACGCAGCCCTGCTGGCGAACGAAGCCAGCGTGACGCTGACCGATGCGCAAGCCGCAGAGGTGCTGGTGTTTGACCTGAGTGCCTGAACAGATGGGAGCAGATAGGCGAATCGATTTTTTTGTAGACCAACCCTAGGAGTTTCATCATGGCGAAAGTTGTTGTTGTTTTTCATTCTGGCTACGGCCACACGCTACGCATGGCGCAATCGGTGGCTGAAGGTGCGGGTGCCGAGCTGGTGCCGATCGACGCCGAAGGCAATGTATCGGAAGCCGGTTGGGCCGCGTTGAGTGCCGCCGATGCCATCATCATGGGCAGCCCGACCTACATGGGCAGCGTGAGCTGGCAGTTCAAGAAATTTGCCGACGCGTCCAGCAAACCCTGGTATAGCCAGGTCTGGAAAGACAAGGTGTTTGCTGGCTTTACCAACAGCGCCACCATGAACGGTGACAAGCACAGCACGCTGCACTACCTGTTCACGCTGGCGATGCAACACAGCGGCATCTGGGTCGGCACCGGCATGATGCCCAGCAACGCCAAAGCAGCCACGCGCAACGACGTGAACTACGTTGGCTCTTCGGCCGGCGCCATGGCGCAAACGCCGTCGGACGCGTCACCGGCCGAGATGTTGCCCGGCGACCTGGAAACCGCGCGCCTGTTTGGCCAGCGTGTGGCGGCTATTGCTGCGCAAATCAGGGGCTGATCGCGTCCACTTGCACAGCCGCGGCCGAACCGGCCCGGCTGGGGGCAAAATCCGGGTCATAAAAGTCCCAGAACAATGCCCCATGACATCTTCGTTGCACGCATCCTGTCGCGTTAGCACAGGTAACCAAGCTGGCGCGCTGGCGCTTGGCTTGGTATTTTTTTGTCCGATGCTGGGTGCACAGCCTGCGCCATCGGTGTCGGAATCAGATTACCTGGCTGACGTGCCGATTGTGTTGAGTGTGTCGCGCTTGCCGCAGCGGCTCGATGAAACGCCGGGTGCCATGACGCTGATCGACCGCGAGTTCATCCGTCAATCGGGCGCGCGCGACGTCGTTGATGTGCTGCGTCTGGTGCCCGGTTTTCAGACCAGCAGCGCCTTTGAGGCCGACGCCCCGCAGGCCAACTACCACGGTTCGTTCAGTGTCTACTCGGCGCGCATCCAGGTGTTGATCGATGGCCGCTCGGTGTATTCAAACTATTTGTTTGGCAGCGTCGCGCCGGGTTTGATGTCGGTGGCGCTAGACGACATTGAACGCATCGAGGTATTTCGCGGCTCCAACTCGGCCACTTACGGCGCGCGCGCCATGCTCGGGGTGGTGAATATCGTGACACGTTCCGCCGCAGAGTCCCCGGGCCTGCGCGCCAGCGTGCGCAGTGGTGAAAACGGCATTCAAGACACGCAACTCAGTCTGGGCTGGCAAGCTTTGGGGTCGGCCATGCATCTCAGCGTCGATCAACGTGGTGACGACGGATTGACGGGCTCCAACGGTCATAACCGGGTGCAGCGTGCCAACTTCAATGCCGAATTGCCGGTCGCACCCGATGCGCAGTTGGAACTGCACACGGGGTGGATGCAAATCGACGCAGGAAGAGGCTTTGCCAGCAATCTCAACGCACCGTTGCGCGAGACTGGTTACAACTCGGCTTTTTTGCAACTTGACTGGAAAAAAGCGGTTGACAGCCAGCAGGACATGGCATTTGATTTTGTCCACATGCAGGAGTCGTTTGTTGATGTGTCGTCCTTTGCCTTGCCTGCGCCGTTTTTCAGCGTTGATCTGGATTACAGCGGTGTTGCCAGCAATGATTCCTTGAAGTTTGAAGCTATGCGCCGGTTGAGCTCCGACGTGCGTTACGTTTGGGGCACTGAGTTGCGGCGCGAGTCAGTGACGTCGCGGCCGATCTACAACACAGACAACGCCATCGTCACCAACTTCACCCGCTTGTTTTCCAACGTTGAATGGCGCGCAACGCCGCAGCTTTTGATCAATGCCGGTGGCATGGCTGAACACAACAGCCTGAGCGGCGCAAGTTTTTCACCGCGGTTGATGCTGAACTGGACTGCTGCGCCGGGCCACACCTGGCGTGTCGGAGTGGCGAGGGCGTTTCGGCCACCCAGTGTGTTTGAAAAACAGGGCAATATTCGCTATGTTGCCAAGGGTACTCTGTTGCAGATCACAACCCTGGCGCGGGGCCAGGTGCAACCCGAGTCGGTGCTGACGCGTGAACTGGGCTACCTGGCCGAGCTGGACTGGCTGCGTTCGCAACTCGATGTACGCGTGTACAACGATGCGGTGCATGGTTTCATCCAAAGCGTGCCATATGCTTTGCCTACTGCGGGTTCGCTTCTGGCGTCGAACCCGCGCGACTATTTCAATGGCGAAAATTTTTCCATCCGCGGCGTTGAGGCCCAGTGGCAAGCACACCCCTGGGCAGGCGCCCGGATAGGCATGAATTTTGAACGGAGCCAGATGGTTCGCGACGAGGCGCAGATCATTGATCCGGATTTGGAGGCCAGTGTGCCACGCAGCGCTTACACCGTCTCGCTGATGCAGCAATTGCCCGGGGGCTGGCAATTGGCGGTCAACCAACGCTATCTGGATACCGTGACGCTACCTTCAACCAGCAATTACCGCGGATCAATTTCGCGCACCGACTTGAGTTTGTCCAAGTCGCTACATTGGGGCAGCTACCGTGGTGACATCGCGCTGATCGTGCAAAACGCTGGTGGCAATGTGTTGGATTATGGAAAGGCTTTTGCTTTTCCACAGCGCGCTTTTGTCACTCTCAGAGTGCAGGATTGAGAGCGCTTGATGTTGCGCTGGCTGCGTCATCTTTGTACTGGCTGTTGCCTGGGCCTGGCGCTGGCAGTTGTAGCCCAGCCGATGCCAACGCAGGTTGTGATCGTCAGCAGCGAAGCGTCTGCGTCCTATACGCAGGTCAATACCGCCTTGATTGACGCGCTGGCGCGTGCGGGCGTGCCAAAGACCGTGATCGTGTTGCTGTCGCCGTCTGAGCTGGCGCAGCGCGCCAAGGAAGGTCGGCTGGGTTTGACGCGGATTTTTGTGGCTGTGGGCGCACGGGCAACGCAAGCCTTGCTGGCCATCGATCCGAGTGCGCCGGTACTGAGCACGCTGATCCCACGGCAAAGTTTTGCGCAACTGTTGCAGTCCAGCGGCCGCAAAACGTCGGCGCGACTGAGTGTTCTGTATCTGGACCAACCGCTGCGTCGCCAAATCTCTTTGATCCAGCTGGCGCTGCCCCAGGCCAGGAAAGTGGGCATTTTGCTTGGCCCGAATTCTGTCGGCAAGCTGCCAGAGTTGATCGCTCTGGCACAAGACCGAGGCATGACGCTGCGGCAGACCCAAGTAACCGGTGAACAACCGCTGTTTGAAGCGCTGCGCGTGGCGCTCGACGGCAGTGATGTCTTGCTGGCACTGGCCGACCCGACCGTGTTCAACAGCACCAGTATCCAGAATATTTTGCTGTCGAGTTTTCGCTTACGCGTACCGATGGTGGCGTTTTCACCGGCCTATACGCGCGCCGGTGCCGTGTTGTCGCTGTATTCCAGCCCGGAGCAAATGGGCGTTCAGACAGCACATCTGGTGCTGGCTGCCTGGCGCAGCGGGAGTTTGCCCGAGCTGCCGGTCGAGCCGGACGATTTTTTGGTGGACGTCAATACCAATGTGGCGCGTGCCCTTGGCCTGGCGCTGGATGGTGCGGCACTGCGGCTGGCGTTGCGGCGCCAGGAGTACCGACCATGAAACGCCTGGACATTCGTGCGCGCATGTTGATGGCTGCCCTGCTGCCACTGGCGCTGATCGGTACGATGCTCTCGGTCTGGATGTTGATAAGCCGCTTTGACGACTTGCAGACCGCGTATGAGCAACGCAACCGACTGGTGGCAAGGCAGATCGAAATGGCCAGTGAATTTGGCCTGTTTTCAGGTAACCAACCGCTATTGCAGGCGTTGGCGGTGGGGGCATTACAAGAGAGTGACGTGCGCTGGGTAGCCATCATCGACGCACGGGGGCACATTCTTGCCAGTGCCGGGGATCAACAACTGGCGCCAACCACGGACTTGCGGCCAGTCACATCGACAGGCACGCTGCCAAGCCAAACTGTGGACTGGATTCGACAACCGGTTTTTTCAAGTCAAACAACACTGGACGACTTGTTTGATGATGTGGCCGCAACCACGCCTGTGCGTCGCACTGCCTTGGGGCAGATCACGCTCTCCTTCTCACGCCAGACACTGAATGGCCGAAAATTCAACCTGTTGATGGGGGGCGGATTGATCGGTATCCTGGCGTTGTTGTTCGGACTGGCGTTGGCTTTGTTTCTGAGCCGCAGCGTGTCACGCCCGGTGGCGCGGATTTCACACCTGGTAGAACTTATTGGCCAGGGAGAATTTGGCGTTGTGCAATCGCTTCGCGCCCAGTTGGAGTCGACCGATCCTTTGTACAGCCTGCAGGAGCGGATCCATCAAATGGCGGAGCAGTTGCAACGCGCGCAAGACGATTTGCAGCGACAAGTTGCGCTGGCCACGCAGCAATTGAGCCAAAAAAAGGACGAGGCGGAGGCCGCTAATTTAGCCAAAACACGTTTTCTGGCCGCTGCCAGCCATGACCTGCGCCAACCCACGCACGCGCTGGGCCTGTTTGTGTCACGTCTGGCACAACTGCCGCACGATGCGCAGACCGGCCAGTTGATCGACCATCTTCAAATGTCGGTGCTGGCACTGCAAAATCTGCTCGACGGCCTACTCGATATTTCAAGACTCGAAGCGCGCTCGGTGCAGGTCAACGAAGGCCCTTTTTCAGTGGCATCGCTGTTTGGGCAATTGACACAAGACGTCAAAGACGCCGCTGCGTCCAAAGGGCTGGCACTGCATATTCGCCCCACCTCGGCATGGGCACTCAGTGACGCGACGCTGGTGTATCGCATCTTGCTCAACCTGGTCAACAACGCTGTGCGCTACACGCAGCAGGGGCGCGTGCTGGTGGTCGCGCGCTTGCGTCCATCACGCAGGCAGGTGCAGATTCAGGTTTGGGACACCGGTGTGGGGATTGCTCCAGAGCATCAACAAGCGGTGTTTGGCGAGTTTTACCAGGTCCCCAACGCGGCGCGTGATCGCATCAAAGGGATGGGGCTGGGCTTGAGTATTGTCAGACGCACGGCAGATTTGCTGCGCCTGTCGGTGCAGTTGAAGTCGCGGCCTGGGGTTGGCACCTGCGTCACGCTGACATTGCCCTTGGTAGAAGCCTCCTTCGCAGCATCAAGTCAAGGTGCCGCTGATGACGGCATCGGCGCTGAGCTTGGTGGCGTCAACGTTTTGGTGATCGAAGACGATGCGCTGGTGCGTCAAGCACTGACATCGGTGCTCCAGGGCTGGGACATGCAAGTAGCGCAAGCGTCCGGGCTGACGCAAGCGCGCCAACATTTGGCGCGCGGTTTTGTGCCGCAGGTGATCATCAGCGACTACCAGTTGGAAGAGGGTGCCAATGGCGTGCAGGCCATCAAGGCCTTGCGCAGCGATTCGCAGACAGAAATACCCGCGTGTCTGATAAGCGGCGACACGCAGCCCAATTTGGCCCAGCAGGCACGTCAGGCAGGTTTGAGTTTGCTACAAAAACCAGTGCGACCTGCCAAATTACGAAGTTTGCTGCGGCGACTGGTGAACCAAGAGCTCGCAAAGCAATAGCCTAAGGGCTTGTAAAGCATGAAGGGCTACAAGGGTGCAAATGAACTCTTGCCGTAACCCCAGCGCCGGGCCTCCATGGCAGCCTGTAGCCGAGTGGACACACCCAGGATACGCAGGATCACCGCCACATGGCTTTTGATGGTTTCTTCTGACAGGTTAAGCTGGTCACCAATCTCCCGGTTGCTCAAGCCGCTTTGCATCAGTTTGATCACTTCCTGCTGTCGCTGGGTAAATACCGGTGCCGTCACCGCAGAGCCCGCATGGGCCGGGCGTGGCGCAAATTCCTTGGGAACGACCACTTCGCCGGCGAGAACCCGGCGCAAGGCGCTGAGCAATTCCTCACTCAAACCCGATTTGGTGATAAAACCCGCCGCGCCCTGTTCCATGGCGCGCTGCATGATGCTTGGGTTAGCCGAGCCCGACAAAATCACCACCGGCAGCTCAGGGTGACGTCGCCCCAGTACCTCTAGCGCGGCCAATCCGTCCATGTCAGGCAGGTGGAAGTCCAGCAGCACCAGGTCCAGGTCAGGGTGAATTCGCGCCAGCTCAAATGCCTGCGCACAATCGGGGGCCTGCAATACCTCCGGTGGCTGCGCGTTGTCCAGACCGTGCAATACCTGAGACAAGCCCTCGCGTACCAAGGCATGGTCGTCCACCACCAGGATCTTCAACAGCGTATCCCCTTTGCTTTCCTACAATGCAGGCCATGTTTGTTCATCTTCGCCTGCACACCGAATTTTCTGTTATTGACGGCACCAACCGTATCGACGAGGTGGTCAAGTCAGCGGCCTGCGACAACCAGCCCGCACTTGCCGTCACCGATCTGAGTAACCTCTTTGGAGCGGTCAAATTCTACAAAGAAGCGCGCAAGCGCGGCGTCAAGCCGATTATCGGCGCTGAAGTCTGGCTCGAAGGCCTGGCCTCTGACCCCACCCAGTTGTCGCGCATGCTGCTGCTGGTGCAAAACCAGCAGGGCTACCTCAACCTGTCCGAACTGCTCACCCGCGCCTGGACGCAGAGCGCGGGCAAACCACAGGCGTTGGTCACGCTGGCGTGGTTGGCCGAGCTGCAGGGCGGCCTGCTCTGCTTGTCAGGCGCGCAGGCCGGGCCGGTGGGCCAGGCGCTGCTACAGGGCGATGCAACGCGCGCAGGCGAGGTAGTGTTGCAGCTCTCGGGCTTGTTCCCCGGCCGCTTTTATCTGGAGTTGCAGCGCGCGGACCGGGCGCAGGACGAACCCCATGTGGCTGCGGCGGTGCAACTGGCGCAGCGCCTGCAACTGCCCGTAGTGGCCACGCATCCGGTGCAGTTTGCCACGCCGGACGACTTTGAGGCGCACGAAGCGCGTGTGTGCATTGCTGAAGGTGAAATTCTGGCCAACCCACGGCGCGTGCGCCGCTTCACGCGTGAGCAGTATTTCAAGACCGCGCGCCAGATGCAGGCGCTGTTTGCCGACGTGCCCTCCGCGCTGGCCAACACGCTGGAAATTGCCCGGCGCTGCAACCTCACGCTGTCGCTGGGCAAACCGCAGTTGCCTAACTTTCCGATTCCGCTGGTGGACGGACAGCAGATGTCGGTGCACGACTACTTTCGTTACGCCGCGCAGCAGGGCCTGGCCGAGCGCATGGCGCAGTTGTACCCGGATAATGCCGAGCGCGAAAGGCAGTTGCCGCGCTACCAGGAGCGGCTGGACTTTGAGCTTGAAACCATCCTGAAAATGGACTTTCCTGGCTATTTTCTGATCGTGGGCGACTTCATCAACTGGGCCAAGAACAACGGTTGCCCGGTCGGGCCGGGGCGCGGTTCTGGCGCTGGTTCGTTGGTGGCCTATGCCCTGAAGATCACCGACCTGGACCCGTTGCGCTACAACTTGTTGTTTGAGCGCTTTCTGAATCCCGAGCGGGTGTCGATGCCCGACTTTGACATTGATTTTTGCCAGACCAACCGCGACCGCGTGATCGACTACGTCAAGTCCAAATACGGCAAGGACGCAGTCAGCCAGATCGCCACTTTTGGCACCATGGCAGCGCGCGCGGCGATTCGCGACGTGGGCCGCGTGCTGGACATGAGCTACACCTTTTGCGACGGCATCAGCAAGCTTATTCCCAACAAACCCGGCGTATCGGTCACGCTGCAACTGCCGCCACCTGACCGCAAGCCCGACGATAAAACGGTCTATGCCACCGAGGCCGAGCCGCTGCTGGCCGAGCGCGAAGCCAAAGAAGAAGACGTGCACACGCTGCTGGAGTTGGCGCGCAAGCTCGAAGGCCTCACGCGCAACATCGGCATGCACGCCGGGGGTGTGCTGATTGCCCCGGGCAAGCTCACCGATTTTTGCCCGCTCTACCAGCAGCCCGGCAGCGACAGCGCCGTCAGCCAATACGACAAATACGACGTGGAAGCTGCCGGTCTGGTGAAGTTTGACTTTTTGGGGCTGGCCACGCTGACCATTCTGGAGATTGCGCGCGAGTTGATCCGTACGCGCCACCCGGGTCAGGAAAACTTTGCCTTTGAGCATCTGCCGCTGGACGACAAGGCGGTGTACCGGTTGTTTCAAGAGGGCAAGACTGAAGCCGTGTTCCAGTTTGAAAGCCGCGGCATGCAAGGCATGTTGCGCGACGCCAAACCCACGCGTCTGGAAGACCTGATTGCGCTCAACGCCCTGTACCGCCCCGGCCCCATGGACCTGATTCCCAGCTTTGTGGCACGCAAACACGGGCGCGAAGTGGTGGAGTACCCGCACCCGCTGGTGGCCGACATGCTGAGCGAGACCTACGGCATCATGGTGTATCAGGAACAGGTGATGCAGACGGCGCAGATCCTGGGCGGCTACAGCTTGGGGGGCGCAGACATGCTGCGCCGTGCCATGGGCAAGAAGGACGCGGCCGAGATGGCCAAGCACCGGCAGATCTTCCGCGACGGTGCGGCCAAAAACAACATCGACCAGACCAAGGCCGACGAGGTTTTTGACTTGATGGAAAAGTTTGCCGGCTATGGCTTCAACAAGAGCCACGCGGCGGCTTACTCTTTGCTGGCGTATCACACCGGTTGGCTCAAGGTGCACTACACGGCCGAGTTCTTCTGCGCCAACATGACGGTGGAAATGGACGACACCGACAAGCTCAAGGTGTTGTTGCAGGACGCGCTCAAAATGGGGCTCACGTTTGAGCCGCCCGACGTGAATCGTGGCACGGCCCGCTTTGAGCCGGTATCTGACACGGTGGTGCGCTACGGACTGGCCGCTGTCAAGGGCAGTGGTCAAAGCGCGATTGAGGCGATCGTGGCCGCGCGCCAGGGCCACGGCGTGGGGCCGCGCGGTGACATGGCGGGCCCGTTCAAGAGTTTGTTTGACTTTTGCGCCCGGGTGGACCGCGCGCGCATCAACAAGCGCACGGTGGAGGCGCTGATCAAGGCCGGCGCGTTTGACCCCATTGACCGTAATCGCGCCAGTTTGCTGGCCAGTCTGGACCTGGCGTTTGACTACGGCGCCGCAATGCTGGCCAACGCCAACCAGTGCAGCCTGTTTGACATGGGTGACGACGACGCGCTGGGGTCGAGCACGCAGGAGCCGCCGCTGGTTGCCGCCACACCCTGGAGCGTGCGCGAGCGGCTGACATTTGAAAAAACTGCCCTCGGGTTCTATCTGTCAGGGCACCTGTTTGACGAGGTGGCCGCCGAGGTGCGCCGCTTTGCCAAACGGCCGCTGGCCGAGTTGATCGACACGCGCGAGCCGCAACTAGCCGCCGGGGTGGTGACCGACCTGCGTTTTGTGAACGGTCAGCGCGGCAAACTGGCGCTGTTCAAGCTGGACGACGGCACCTGCGCGCTGGACGCCAAGGTGGACGAAGCACTGTACAACGCCCACCGCAACCAGCTGCGCGACGACGAGGTCATCATCGTCATGGCGCGCCAGCAGCCAGACCGGTTCAACGGTGGCATGCAGCTCAACGTGACACAGCTCTGGGGGCTGGAGCAGGCGCGCTGCCGCTTTGGCAAGTACCTGCACCTGACGCTGCCCAAGGCCGTTGCCCCCCGGCTGGACATTGCCCGGCTGGTGCGCGACTTTCCGGCGCAGCGCGAGGCCAGTGATCAAAGTGAGGTGCCGTTGGGGCTGGGTGTGCAGGTGACGCTGACCTGCGAAGGTGAGCAGGGTGTTGCCAGCGCGCGCTTGCAGCTAGGTGAGACGGTTCGATTTTTCCCCAGCGACGCTGCATTGGCGAGCTGGTGGGCGCAGGCAGCACCCGGAACTGCGTCCATTGTTTATGAATGAAATGCGGCTATAGCCATTGTCAATCAAGGACAAATAGCTACATTAAATGCAGCTAAAAACGGGCTGTTGGCGTGTGCCTTTAACGTGAAAGAACGCCACCGACGTTTGAAATTTGCCCGTCATTGCGTTTAACCTTTAGCCGCGAGCGAAGCGTGGCGGGCAGTGAAGCAATCCATGCCTTCTGAATCCATGGATTGTCGCGCCCTGCGGCCTCGCAATGACGACAGGCTTTCCTCATCCGGGGCGTCGGCTTGTATTCATGGCAGTTAGTCCTTGGGGCGAAAGCTGATGTCCAGCATCGGCGGCACACGCCCGTCAATGTCGCGCGGCAGCACCTGTGTTTTGTCGATCGCCTTGAGTACCGCTTCGTCCCATTCTTTGACCCCGCTGGGCTGAGTGATCTTGCGGCCCACAATGGTGCCGTCGGGCGCGGTGCGCACTTCCACCTCGGCCGTGGGGTTGCCCGACAGGTCTTGGGTGAACACGATGTTGGGTTTGATGCGGGCACGGATACGCCCGGCGTAGCTGGGCGACGGCCCGGCTGATTTGAGTGCGTTGCCGGTAGCGTTGGCGCTGCCGCTAGCACCGGCCATGCCGGTCATGCGCTGGAGGTTTTGCTGACGCTGGGCCTCCAATTGCTTGGCCTCTTGCGCCGTTTTTTTCTTCTCCTGCACCTGCTTCAACTTCTCAGCTTTGAGTTTTTCAGCCTTGAGTTGCTCCTGACGCAGTCTTTCCCGCTGTAGCTCCTGTTGTTTTTCCAGCTCAAGCTGTTTTTGCTTTTGCAAGCGCAGTTTTTCACGCTCCAGCGCAATGTCCACCTTGGGCGGCTGGGCAACCGGTGGCGGGGCAGGGGGGGGCTTGATGGGCTCAGGCTCTGGCTCGGGTGGCGTCGGGGGTGGCATTGGTGCGGCGGCTTCCTGGGGGACGGCGGCCCAGAGTTCAGCCTCGACGCTGTCGATCTGGCGGTCGCGCTTCCACTGCACGCCCCAGGTGAGCGCTATCAAGAGCAATGCATGTGCCAACAGCGCCAGCACCAGCGCGCGCAGCACACCGGGCGCAGCGGGTGGGGCAAATTCAAGGCGTTCCGAGGCGGCGTTCATGAAGCACAGGTTCAGGTGGGGCTCAAGAAGCGGTCAGTTGACTATTTGCACCGACAGGCCGACGCGGGCGATACCGGCGCGCTGTAGCGTGTCCATGACCTTCACCACGGTTTCGTACTTGACGCTTTTGTCGGCGCTGATCACCACCGCCGGGTTCTCGGCACCGGCTTGCGCCTGCTTGACCGTCTGCGCCAGCGCTTTCAGCGTGACGCTCTGGGTCTGGTCTTTGCGCTTGAGTGACAGTGCTTCGTCTTTGCCGACGATGATCTGCAGCACCTGGTCGGGTTGCTTGGCCGCTTTACCCACGCTGGGCAGGTCGATCACGCTGGGTGCAATCAGTGGTGCGGTGACCATGAAAATGATCAGCAGCACCAGCATCACGTCGATGAAGGGCACCATGTTGATTTCATTGATGGTGCGCCGACCGCGCCCCCGGTGTGCTACTGCTGGCATGTTTGACTCCTCTGACTGTGTTTATTCCATTTCCAAATCATTCGTGTCTAGGCGCGAAGCCGCAGGCAGTGCTGACGCACGGCAAGGCAAAGCAACAACGACACGGATGATTTGGACATGGAATCAGTGGCCGGACGCGGACTGCGCGCCTACATTGCGCTGCAAAATGTTGGAAAACTCTTCCATGAAGGTCTCCAGCCGGATCGCGATGCGGTCGATGTCGCGCGCAAAGCGGTTGTACGCCACCACCGCCGGAATGGCGGCAAACAGGCCAATGGCGGTGGCAACCAGCGCCTCGGCAATGCCGGGTGCCACCGTGGCCAGCGTCACCTGCGTCAACGCCGCCAGCCCGGTAAACGCGTGCATGATGCCCCACACCGTACCGAACAGGCCCACATAGGGCGACACCGAGCCCACGGACGCCAGAAAGCTCAGGTGCGTTTCCACCGCGTCCATCTCGCGCTGAAAGCTGGCACGCATGGCGCGGCGGGCGCCATCCATCAGCGTGCCCGCGTCGCTGATGCGGCGTTCACGCAGCTTTTGAAACTCGCGCATGCCGCTGGCAAAAATGCGCTCCATCGGCCCACCCGAGCGCACGTTCTGGGTGGCGGCGGCAAACAGATCGTTCAGGCTACTGCCAGACCAAAATTCGCGCTCAAAGGCGTCGTTGAGCGCCTTCACCTTGCCCAGCGAAAAAAGCTTGCGAAAAATGGCTGCCCAACTGGCAATGGAAACGCTGATCAGCAGCAGCATCACCAGCTGTACGACGAGGCTGGCGTTGAGCACCAGCGTCAAAATGGAAAGGTCTTGGTTCATGTGAGTACGTCCATAATTTCTTGCGGCATGCGTGCGGCGCGGCCCTGGGCGTTGACCCAGCCAGCGCGGATCGTGGCTTGGCACATCAGCACAGGCTGTTGGGCGCCAGCCAGCCGCACTTCTTGCGCAATTGTGATGGATGCGCGGCCCAGTTCGCGCAGCGAAGTTGTTACCAAAAGTTCGTCGTCCAGCCGCGCGCTGCGCAGGTAGCGCACGTCGGCGTGGCTGACAACAAACATGCCCCCGGTACGCTCTTTAATCGCCTGCTGGTGCACGCCCAGCGCGCGCAGCCATTCGGTACGCGCACGTTCAAAAAATTTCAGGTAGTTGGCGTAATAGACCACGCCACCGGCGTCGGTGTCTTCCCAGTACACGCGCACCGGCCAGGTAAAGACGCTGTTCATGCCAGCAAAGTGCCCAGGCGTGCCATGGCTTCCTGCAGCTGGGGCAGGGCGCTGGCGGTGGAAAAGCGTACAAAGTGCCCGGTGTTGGCGTGGCCAAAATCGCGCCCCGGGGTCACCGCCACATGGGCGCGTTCCATCAGCGCAAAGGCCAGCTCCCAGCTGTCCTGCACACCCAGCTTTTGGCACGCCGCCCGGCAGTCGGCCCAGGCGTAAAAGGCGCCGTCGGGCACCACGGGCACGGTCAGCCCCAGGGCGTTCAGCGCCGGAATGACCACATCGCGGCGCGCCTTGAACTCGGCGCGGCGGCGCTCGTATTCGGCCAGGCTTTCTGGTTCAAAGCACGCCAGCGCGGCGTACTGCGAAATCGTGCTGGGGCAGATGAACAGGTTTTGCGCCAGCCGTTCGATCACCGGCACCAGGTCGTCTGGCACCACCAGCCAGCCCAGGCGCCAGCCGGTCATGTTGAAGTATTTGCTGAAACTGTTGACGCTGATGATCTGGTCGCCCAGTGCCAACGCAGTCTGGCCAAACTCGGCTTCATGGCTCAAGCCCAGGTAAATTTCATCAATAATAGAAATGCCGCCATGCCTTTGTACCACCTTGTGAATGCGCTTCATTTCTGAGAGCGCAATCGAGGTGCCGGTGGGGTTGGATGGGGACGCCAGCAACACACCGCGCGTGGCTGGCCCCCAGCTTGCCGCCACCTTGTCAGCGCTGAGCTGAAAGCGCTCTTGCGCCGTGGTCGGAATCAACACCGGGGTGCCGCCTGCAGCCGTGACAAAGTGCCGGTTGCAGGGGTAACTGGGGTCGGGCATCAGCACTTCGTCGCCCGCTTCGATCAGCGCCAGGCAGGCCAGTTGCAGCGCCGCTGAGGCGCCCGCCGTAACCATAATGCGGCTGGCTGGCACCGCCACGCCAAAGCGCTGTGCGTACCAGGTGCTGATGCGCTCGCGCAGCTCGGGCAGGCCGGTTGCCTGGGTGTAATGCGACAAACCTCCCTGAATGGCGCGCTGCGCGGCTTGTTGCACCAGCGGTGGCGCGGTGAAGTCGGGCTCGCCGATGTTGAGGTAGATCATCGGCGTGCCGGCCTGCGCTGCCTTGCCCGCCAGCGCCTGCGCGGCTTTGGCCACTTCCATCACATAAAACGGTTCGATGCGCTGCGCGCGCTGGGTGATTTTCACTTGTGTGGGTCGACCTTGACTTCAGCCGTGCGCAGTTGCCGGGCCAGCTTGTTGAGCACACCGTTGACGTATTTGTGGCCGTCGGTGCCGCCAAATTCCTTGGCCAGTTCAATGCATTCGTCCAGCGCCACGCGCCACGGCACTTCCAGGCAATGTTGCAGCTCGTACACGCCAATCCACATGGCGGCGTGCTCCACCGGGGAAATCTCGGTCAGTGGGCGGTCCAGCGCGGGTTCAATCAGCGCGTCGAGCACGCTGGCCTGCTCGGTGCAGCCGTGCAGCAGGGCGTCAAAGTGCAGCGCGTCGGCCTTGGAAAAGCCCAGCAGGTCGCGCGTGAAGGCGTCCACCTCGGCCACGTCGTTTTTGCCCACCAAAACTTGGTACAGCCCTTGCAGCGCAAATTCACGTGCGCGAGAGCGGGCGCTTTTGCTGGCGGCTTTGCGTGCGCCGGTGCTGGTCAGGCCCTTGCGCGGTTGGCGCGGCGGGCGTTTGGAAACGTCAGGGTGACTAGAGGCTTGGGTCATGACAGGGTATCCAAAAGGTTGGCCATTTCAACGGCAGCGCGGGCGGCGTCGCGCCCTTTGTCGGTCTGGCGGGCCTGCGCCTGTGCCATGTCTTCGGTGGTGAGGATGGCGTTGGCAATCGGAATCTGGTAGTCCAGCGCCACGCGGCTCACGCCGGCACCTGATTCGTTGGCGACCAGCTCAAAGTGGTAGGTTTCGCCACGAATGATGCAGCCCAGCGCGATCAGCGCGTCAAAGCTGAGTTTTTCTGCCAGCGCTTGCAGGGCCACAGGCACCTCCAGCGCGCCGGGTACCTGGATGTGGGTGATGTTTTTGTCAAGCACACCCAGCGCCAGCAGTTCGGCTTTGCAGGCATAGGCCAGCGCGTCGGTCACGCCGGCGTTGAAGCGCGCCTGCACGATGCCGATGGTGAGTTTTTTGCCGTCGAGTCGGCGGTCGTCGGCCTCGAGTTGGCCTTGATCTGCTTTCAGCATAAAAATGTTTTCAATGGAACAGTTGCAACACGTTCAGGGTGCCAGGTAGCCCACAATTTCAAGGCCGTAACCGGTCATGCTGGGCATGCGTCGGGGCGTGCCCATGAGCGTCATCTTGCGCACGCCGCATTCGCGCAGGATTTGTGCACCAATACCGTAAGAACGCAAGTCCATCTGACCCCGCGCGGGGCCGTGGCTGGCGCGTGCCGTGCCGTCAAACTGCGCCAGCAACTGCTTGCCGCTTTCGCCACAGTTCAAAAACACCAGTACACCCTTGCCAACGCTGGCCACCCGCGCCAGCGCGGTGTCCAGGCTCCAGGAGTGCATGGCGCGCCCGACTTCCAGCGCGTCGAGCACCGACAGTGGCTCGTGCACGCGCGCCAGCACAGACTCTTCAGCGGTCCACTGGCCCTTGACCAGCGCCAGATGCACGCCGTGTGAGGTTTTGTCCTTGAAAGCGTGCGCGGTGAATTCACCAAAAGCGGTGTGCATTGGACGTACACCCAGGTGTTCCACCAGCGACTCGGTGCGGCTGCGGTGGTGGATCAGGTCCGCAATGGTGCCGATCTTCAGGCCATGCTGCGCGGCAAAGACCTGCAAGTCGGGCAAGCGTGCCATGGTGCCGTCGTCTTTCATGATCTCGCAGATCATGGCCGCAGGCGTGCAGCCGGCCATGGCGGCCAGGTCGCAACCGGCTTCGGTATGGCCGGCCCGCATCAGCACGCCACCTTCTACCGCCTGCAAGGGGAACACGTGGCCGGGCTGCACCAGGTCTTCTGGCTTGGCGTTGGCGGCCACTGCGGCCTGCACGGTGCGGGCACGGTCAGCGGCCGAAATACCGGTAGTGACGCCTTCGGCAGCTTCGATGGACACGGTAAATGCCGTGCCTTTTTTGTCGCCGTTGCGCGCTGTCATGGGTGGCAGTTGCAGGCGCTCGCAGCGCTCGCGGGTCAGGGTCAAGCAGATCAGGCCGCGGCCAAAACGGGCCATGAAGTTCACCGCCTCGGCGCTGACGTGGTCGGCGGCCATGATCAGGTCGCCTTCGTTCTCGCGGTCTTCTTCATCGACCAGAATGACCATGCGCCCGGCGCGCATGTCGGCCACGATGTCTGCTACGGGCGAGATTGCCACGGGTTGAGGGGTTGTCATGTGCAGTTTCCAGCTGAAAGGATGTTGGTTTAACGTGAAGGCGATGTTGCCGTTGGCGCTGCGGTGTTCAGCATGCGCTCCACATAGCGCGCGATCAAGTCAATTTCAAGGTTGACCAGCGCGCCCGTTGACAGCGACTGTAGTGCCGTGTTTTGCACCGTGTGGGGGATCAGGTTGATGCTGACCTCGCAGCCATCGGCCAGATCGCGCACGCAGTTGACGGTGAGGCTGACGCCGTTGACCACGATGGAGCCTTTGTAGGTCAGATATTTGGCAAGCTCAGCCGGGGCCAGCAGTTGCAACAACCAGCTTTCTCCCGTCGGTTCGAAGCAAGTGACACGGCCGATGCCGTCCACATGGCCTGACACCAGATGGCCGCCCAAGCGGTCGTTGGCGCGCAAAGCCTTTTCCAAGTTGACGGGCCCGACACTGTCCAGACCGGTGGTTTTGCCAAGCGATGCGGCTGAAATTTCGATGGTGAACTGTTGCTGCACAGTGTTCAGTGATGTTATGGTCATGCAGGCACCGTTCAAGGCGATGCTGTCGCCCAGGGTGACGTCATCTAGGTAATGTGCGGGGCAGGCAATGGTGAGTCGTTTGCCATGCTGGGCAGTGCCGCCCAGTGGCTGCGCGGTGCTGATGCGGCCTACGCCAGTGATGATTCCTGTAAACATGGGCGCATTGTCTCAGAACCTGTCCGGCGGGGTGCCAACGGCGCGCGCGGGTTTGGCCTTTGCCAGACGTAATAACATCGCCCCATGTTGTTCCAAATTGAACCACCCCAGCCCAGCGCTGCCAGTCTGGCGTTCACACTGATCACGTCCAGGCAAAGCATTTTGCCCAGGCGGCTTGCTGACCCTGGGCCGACGTCGGAACAGATCGAAGAGATGTTTCAAGCCGCTGCTGCTGCGCCCGACCATGGTGAGATTCGGCCCTGGCGCTTTGTGTTGGTGCCGCCAGACCGTCGTGCGGACCTGGGTTCGGCTTTTGCACAGGCGTTGGCCGAACGCGACCCCAGTGCTACGCCGACGCAATTGGCTCAGGCGCGCGATAAGGCGTTGCGTGCGCCCTTTGTTGCCCTGGTCATTGCCCGCTTGGGAAAGAGCGAACCTGACATCGATGAACTGGAGCGTATGGTGAGCTTGGGCGCTGCGGTACAAAACGTTCTGCTTATGGCGCACAGTTTTGGCTTGGGCGCGGGGTTGACCAGTGGGTTGGCGATGCGATCGATTGCCGTTCGCCAACTCTTTGATCTGCAAGACGGGGAGCATGCCATTTGCTGTCTTAACGTGGGCACTGCGCTGCATCGCAAGCCAGCCCGTCTGCGGCCCGCCGTTGATTCATTTGTAAGCAGTTTGTGAGCTTGCACGCTTTCATGTCTACCCGTTTGACTTATGCCTGAACAATCGAGTTTTCCGCAGCGCTACTTGCCGCCCGACGATACGTTGCGACTCGCGCTGCATAACGTGGTTCATGCCCGGCCGTCGGCACGCGTGCGCCTGCCTGCGCTGATCACCTTTGTGGCGGTTCTCAATGCCGACGTGACGCGGGAACAAGAGTGCGCCCACTTGAATGGCCTGCCGGGCCAGTCACCGTTGCAGCCCGAGCAGCTTGCCGACAATTTTTTGCGTCTGCGCTTGGCGGGTTTTTCCGTCAAGTGGGAGCGTCATAGCGAGTTTTCCCGCTATTCGATCGTGCAGCCGTTGCCGGCGCAGGCTTTTCTGGGTGCCAGTGAGCCGGATTTGCTGGCGGAATTGGCGCTGCCGGCGCAATGGCTGAGCCAGATTCCCGGGCGAACCGTCGCCGCAGTGCAGTTGGCCATGGTCAACGCGCCCTTGGACGATGCCCCTGCGTTGATGCAGCAAGCCGTCACCTGGCTGGGCGGCGGCACGCTTGTGGCGTCGCTCATGGGGACCAACTCGCCGCCGGCGCTGGCGTTGGGCGATACACCCGATCGCCATGGTTATCGGCATCCGATGGGGCATTCTTGGGCGCTGACACAGTTTCGTTTGCGCGCTGATGGCTTTGAGCGCATGCTGGTGCTTGCGCCAGAGGGCACCAGCCAGACCCGCGCCGGACGCATTGCGGCGCGTTTGCTGGAGCTTGAAACGTATCGGCTCATGGCGCTGCGCGGGTTGCCGGTGGCCAAAGCGTTGGGGCCGATGCTGACGCAGTCAGAACAGGCGCTGGCGGCGATCACTGCGCAGCTTGAAAACAAGTCTGCGTCGGATCAGCAGTTGCTCGATACGCTGGTGGCGCTGGCGGCCAGTGTGGAGCGTGCCACAGCAGAAAACGTGTACCGTTTTTCCGCTACCAAGGCGTATGACGCGCTGGTCAGTCAGCGT
>PCUV01000096.1:75976-98058 GCA_002786915.1 Comamonadaceae bacterium CG12_big_fil_rev_8_21_14_0_65_59_15
TGAGTTCATGCAGCGGCGTCTTTCACCGGCCATGGCTACGGTCGAGGCGACGGCGCAGCGGCTGGCGTCGCTGTCGCAGCGGGTGGCGCGCACCAGCGATTTGCTGCGCACGCGGGTGGACATTTCGACCGAGGTGCAAAACCAGCAATTGCTGGAAAAACTCACGCGTGGGCAAGAAACCCAGTTACGCTTGCAAGCCACAGTGGAAGGCTTGTCGATTGCGGCGATTTCCTACTACGTGATCAGCCTGTTGCTGTACGGTGCCAAAGCACTGAAGGCCGCAGGCGTGCCAATCCATCCCGAAATGGCCGCCGGTACGATGGTGCCTGTGGTGTTGTGGTTGGTCTGGCGTACCACCCAAAAAATTCACGCGCGGTTACATCATCCGCATGTTTGAAAATATGCAACAAAAATGCAACGCCGCAGACCGGCCCGAGGCCGCGCTGCCACAACTCGCAGGGAGTTATGCAGAGTGTCCCCAGCCCTTTCTGGGCAAGCCTGATTCGTCAAAAGTTTTTTTTGCTCCTTTCCAAGGATTGTTCCATGAAAGCCTTTCAAGACTATTACCCCGAGAACCTGTCGCATTGTTACGGCTGCGGCTCCAAAAATGTGCATGGCCACCGCATCAAAACCTATTGGGAGGGCGATGAAACCGTGACACGCTACACACCCGAGCCGTTTCATACGGCGGTGCCGGGCTTTACTTATGGTGGCTTGCTGGCGTCGCTGGTAGACTGCCACAGCACGGGCACCGCCGCTGCGGCAATGTACCGCCACGAGGGGCGCGCCATGGATACCCTGCCCGCGTTCAGGTTCGTGACCGGTTCTTTGCATGTGGACTACCTCAAACCGACGCCGATCACCGAAACGCTGGAAATTCGTGGCCGGGTCAAGGAGATCAAGGGGCGCAAGGTGGTGATTGAAAGCACAGTGTATGCGGGCGGCGTGGCGACGGCCAAGGGGGAAGTGGTAGCCATTCAGATGCCTGAGAACTTTGGCGCTTGAGTCGGATCCAACTGCTGCAACGCGAGTTGGTTGAGAAAGTCAAAACACTATTCTTTGATTTGAATCAACTTTTTTATTACCCCAAACAGGGCTTGCGAAGGTAGCATCGCACCCTGTAATCAATCAGAGGAAATACAGTCATGGCGATTTTGAAGACTTTGCGTAACCACTGGAAGCTGACGTTTGTCAGTCTGGTGGCACTTTTTATTTTTTCAGTGTTGGTGGGCGTCTCTGGCGCCTATGTGCTGGCATCAACCAGTACCGAGGAATTCTGTGTCAGCTGCCATGAAATGTCGTACAACTTTGAAGAGTACAAGGGCACTATCCACGACACCAACCGCACCGGCGTACGCGCGATTTGTACCGACTGCCATGTGCCGCACACGCCAGGCCCACTGGTGCTGGCCAAAATCAAGGCATCCAAGGACATGTTTTACACCTACATCGCACCTTCCATTAATACCAAAGAAAAATTTGAAGCCAAACGTGCGGTGATGGCGCAGCGCGTCTGGAAAGAAATGATGGAGTCCGACTCGCATCAATGCCGCAGTTGCCACCGCGCCGACAAGATGAAAGAAGACATGCAGTCGTCTGTGGCTCAGAAGAAGCACGCCAAGGCCAAGGCTGAGGGCACCACCTGCATCGAATGCCACTACGGCATTGCCCATACTGAGCCCAGTGGCCCGGCCCCCTCGGAGCTGTTTGGAAAAAAAGTTGCGTCCAATTAAGGTATATTTAAGTTTTCAACCAAGGAGCTCCTATGCAATATAGTCTTTTAGCCACTGTTGTTTGCGCCACCATTGCATTGCCTGCTATGGCCGCTGATGTGACCTATCGCAATGACATTGCACCGTTGTTTAAAGCACAGTGTGCAGATTGCCACAGCTCTGAAGCCAAGGCACCCACCTTACAAGAATACAAGCTCGATCAGAAAAAGTACGACAAGGAAAAAGTGGGGCCGCGTACTGACACCTACGAGAACCTAGTCATGTTGATTGCATACCCGGACTCTGGTGCGCTGATGCGTCGCCTGGACGATGGCACCGGCAAGTTTGCGGGTGGCAAGCCTGGCAATATGTACAAGAACCTAGGCAGCACCGACGCCGAGCGCGTCAAGAATCTTGCGACCGTGAAGGCTTGGCTGGGCGAAGGTGCCTGGAACCTGAACCGCTGGAACCAAAAGGGTGACGTACCCGGCATTACCAAAGAAGAACAAGCCAAACTGATTCTGAAGTACTGATGATCGTATCAGGGCGTTGTACCTGGTGAACGGTACTCATCCCCATCAAAAAAAGCCACTGCATTCAGTGGTTTTTTTGTTGATTCAGATCGTGTGCGCCTTACAGCCTGGAAACCACAACGATAAATATTCGGCTAAATCCGGTATCGATCCGACATGGATCGAAGCTTGTCGACCAGCGCTGTGGCTATGGCTGCGGGTGGCATGATCTCGTCGGCGGCGCCGTTTGCGATGGCTTCGCGCGGCATGCCAAAGACGATGCATGACACTTCATCCTGAACATAGTTGTAACTGCCGGCGTCCTTCATTTCACGCATGGCTTTGGCACCGTCGTTGCCCATGCCAGTGAGCATGACGCCAAAAGCATTCTTGCCAACGACCTTGGCGGCAGACCTGAATAAAACCTCTACCGAAGGCTTGTGCCGGTTGACGGGCTCTCCGTCTTCAACAACGGCAATGTAATTGGCACCGCTGCGGTCAACCCGGAACTGGAAACCACCCGGCGCAATGTAGGCATGCCCAGTCAGAATCCGTTCGCCATGCGTGGCTTCACGCACAGCCAGTTGACACAAACCATTCAAGCGTGCGGCAAATGAAGTGGTAAACCCGGGGGGCATATGCTGCGTGATCAGCACGGCTGGAAAATCAGCGGGTAATCGGATCAAGAAATCCTTGATAGCCTCTGTTCCACCCGTGGAGGCACCAACAAATACAAGTTTTTCAGATGTGAGTCCGGCCAACCCTGTATTTGAAAGGCGTGTGGCTAAAGGTGGCATGGGTGCAACTGCAGTGCCCGCAGCGCCTGGCGACTTCACGACCCGCTTGACATTTGCCTTTGAGGCAATGCGGATTTTTTCAACAATTTGTGTGGCTAGCTCTTTCAGTCCATCGGCAACACCAATACGGGGTTTGGACACAAAGTCGACAGCGCCCATCTCCAACGCTTTTAACGTAACTTCAGTGCCCCGTTCAGTGAGTGTGGAAATCATGACCACAGGCATGGGGCGCAAACGCATCAATCTCGACAGAAAGTCGAGACCGTCCATACGTGGCATCTCGATATCCAGGGTAATCACATCCGGGTCAAGTTCCCTGATCAGCTCACGGGCAATCAATGGGTCATTTGCTGCGCCCACACAAACCATATCCGGCTGACGGTTAATGATCTCGGCCAAAATGCCGCGTACCAAGGCCGAATCGTCAACGACCACCACGCTAATTTTTTTCAATCGTTCAGCCCTCAAAACAAATCGATGGAACCGCCTGAAGTAGTCCGGGCTACCGTCAGGGCGCTGCCTTTGCGCTCTTCTATGACGAGAGTCTCTGGATGCGCATGCGCAAGACGCTTGACAAGTGCCTTCCCAGTGACTGGAAAAAAACAGACTTTTCTGGGGTGAATATCCAGTACATCTTGTGAAACGACAGGAATGCGCTCAGTAGAGAGGTAATCAAGCACGAATTTCGTATTGCGTTCACCCACATTCATGGAGGTAAAACCTGCCATCACCTGGGCACCGCCAAATATTTTGGCTTGCATATTCTCCCGACGCGCTCCGGACTTCAATAGTTTGTTGATGAGCAACTCCATTGCATAGGATCCATAACGCCCACCACCTTCAATACCATCACCTTCCGGCAACATGAAGTGATTCATACCGCCAGTTCTCGAGCGGGTATCCCATATACATGCCGCAATGCATGACCCCAATACGGTCATGATCATGAGGTCGTCACTTGAAACGAAATACTCGCCCGGCAAGACTTTGACTGCATCGTACTGAAAACGGGCATCGAAGAAAAAAAATGAGGCCTCACCGGGTCCTCGTGCTGCGCTTTTCAGCTCGGCCAAGTGTGAAACACGACTGTTGGTTACCATGTCGGATCACACTCTTTCATAAACAGTTTTTCCTCGCATGACAAACAAACTATGCAAATCGCTGAAGTTTTCTGCATGCCCAACAAACAATAAACTGCCTGGTACCATATGCCGGTGAATTTTTTCCAGAACTTTTCTTTGTGTTGCATGATCAAAATAAATCATGACATTTCGGCAAAAAACAATGTCGAATAAAGTATTATCCAGAGGCCAATGATCATCGATGAGGTTAAGGCTAATGAAATGGATAAAATTTTGCACTTCCGGTTTGATTCGAACAAGCCCTGAATTTGTATTTTTTCCACGTAGAAAGTATGTTTTTATTTGAGCTGGTGAAACATTTTTTAAATCATTCAAACGATAAATTCCATGGGAAGCAGTATTCAAAACTTTGGAGTCAATGTCACTCGCGATCAAACTAAAACTTTTATTCCCACGCAGTGCGTCCATCATGGTCATTACAATGGAGTAGGGTTCTTCCCCAGTGGATGCAGCACAACACCATAACTTCCAATCATGTTTTTGATTTTTTTCAAGCAAATGGTCGTGCAATATTTCAAAGTGGTGGCGCTCTCTGAAAAATGACGTCAAGTTGGTTGTGAGCGCATTGACAAATTCTTGCCACTCTGGACCATCACTGGACTCCAACCAAGACAAATACTTTGTGAAACTTTGATAGCCTGTTTCACGCAGCCGTCTTGAAAGACGGCTGTAAACCATGGCGTGCTTGCCATCATGAAGGCTGATGCCTGCATGTTGATAGATCAGTTTTTGAACTTTTCTGAAGTCAGCATCTTCCCACTCGAATTCACGCACAGGAACTTCAGTGTGCATTATTTATAAAACAAATAAAAATAACTATTTTTAAAAATCAAGTTGGCCATCAAATAATAAGGCCCATATCAGAACTTGACATTAATTTTTCAATATCAAGTAATATTAGCATTCGATTATCAAGCGAACCTAATCCGATCACAGAATCTGAATCAATAATGCTTTCAATATCAGGTGCTGAGCGAATCTGATCCTCGGTCAAACTCATGACATCACTGACAGAATCAACGACAATACCAACAATTCTGTGTTGTAAGTTTAAAATAATGACGACTGTAAAAGCATCGTAGTTGGCACTTTGACAATTAAACTTTAATCGCATATCAACGATTGGAACAATCGTGCCGCGAAGATTGACAACACCTTTGATAAATGAAGGCGCATTGGCAATTCTGGTTGGTGATTCATAGCCACGTATTTCCTGAACTTTCAAGATATCGATGCCGTATTCTTCTTGTCCAAGTCGAAAGGTAAGATATTCTGAAGTTGTGTTACTCGTCATTTCTTTGCGGATTTCACCCGGTACGGCATCTTTCATTGGAGTCTTTCAAAGTTTCTTAGGGATGCGGAAATTGCAAATGTCCTGTTGATGGCGAGTGCTGACAGGAGGCAGTGCTAGGCGCAAAGCGCGCCGTGCAGCTTGGCTGCACAAACGATTTGCAACGATGCAATGCGCCTGACCGTGCCGCCAGAAATGGGATATCTGTGATTTCCGCATACCTTAGTGGCGTGATCGGCGGACAAGCGCACCGGTGTCAAGGATGAGAGCTACTTTTCCGTCGCCCAGGATCGTTGCACCTGAAACATTGGGAACCTTTCGGTAATTGGTTTCCAGGTTTTTTACAACCACCTGTTGCTGTCCAAGCAATTCATCTACCAACAAGACAACCCGACTGCCGTCGGCCTCAATCACCACCATCATGTCACTGGTTTTTTCACTGTCAAAGCGGGGAACCTGGAAAACCTTTTCAAGCTCAATCACCGGCATGTATTCGTCACGGACTTTAACCAATTGGGCATCCTGCCCCACCGTGCTGATGGCTTCGGAACGGACCTGGAATGATTCAACAACCGACGAGAGCGGCAGAATGTAGACCTCATTGCCCACGCCAACAGACATCCCGTCCATGATGGCCAATGTCAGCGGCAAGCGTACTGACACCCGCATGCCTTGGCCCTCGTGGGACTCGATGTCTACGGTTCCATTGAGCGACGAGATGTTTCGCTTGACAACATCCATACCCACGCCACGGCCAGATACATCCGTCACCACTTCAGCGGTTGAAAAACCAGGCGCAAAAATGAGTTGCCAAACCTCGGCGTCAGACAACTGGTCTGAGACTTCCATGCCTCTTTCGCGGGCCTTGTCCAGAATTTTTTGCCGTGACATCCCCTTGCCATCGTCACGCACCTCAATCACGATTGAGCCGCCTTGGTGTGCTGCAGACAACGTGATGGTCCCGGTTTCTGACTTACCTGCCCGTACCCGGTCTGCGGGCAACTCAATTCCGTGATCACAACTGTTGCGCACGAGGTGAGTTAACGGGTCGGTAATTTTCTCGACCAATCCTTTGTCAAGTTCAGTGGCCTCGCCTTGTGTAACAAAGTCCACTTTTTTTCCGAGTTTGCCTGCCAGATCACGCAACATGCGAGGGAACCGGCTGAACACAATCGACATGGGGATCATGCGGATGGACATGACAGACTCTTGCAAGTCTCGCGTGTTGCGGTCCAGGTCTGACAGCCCTGTGAGCAACTGCTGATAGACCGCAGGATCAAGCAGACGACTGTTCTGGGCCAGCATGGCTTGGGTAATGACCAATTCGCCTACCAAATTGATAAGTTGATCGACCTTGCTGATAGCCACGCGGATCGTTGCGGCCTCGGGTTGGGGCACGCTTGCAACCGAAGCCCGTGGGGTAACGGGTTTGCTTGATTCGGCGACGACTAGAGTGGAGCTTGTTTCTGCTGGATGAGGTTGCGGTGCGCCCGGTGCACCGTCAAAAAAACCATAACCGGTCCCAGCAGGTTCAGCGATGGCTGTTACTGCGGCTGGCGCAACGGCTTGTTCTGCTGATAGCGGTGCCTCTTGGATGAGGACCTGTTCCCGCGCTACATGAAAGGCAAACAAATCAAGCAAGTCCTCATTGGAGGAGCTTGTGCTGACGTCAAAAACACGTTCGTCTGATGCAATATCAGGCGCTTCGAGGATTTTGATTTCGCCCAAGCCGGGAATGTCCCTGAAAAGTTCCATCACGGCATTCGCTTGTTCAGGATGCTGAAGTTTCGTTAACCGGATGACCAGCTGTCGCATGGCGCCTACAGTTGCAGATGCTGTTTCGGGGGCGGCATGGGAAGACGCTGTTTGACTTTTTGCAGGGAGTGCAGGTGCCGTTTGCAACACGACAGGAGTCGCAACCGTGGGCGGCACAGGGGGGACCTCGCCAGCAACAAATGCCTGTATCCGACGCACCAACTCACCCGTGGCCGGACCTTGTCCAACAGTACCCGCCTGATGGCACGCCAACAATGCGCGTGATGCGTCAGCAGACTCCAACAAGACATCAACCATGGCTGATGTTGGTTTTAACTCGTGGCGTCTCAACTTGTCCAGCAGTGACTCCATCTTGTGCGTCAGTTCAGCTACATCGGAAAAGCCAAAGGTTGCTGCACCGCCTTTAATGGAGTGCGCGCAACGGAAAATACCGTTGAGTTCTTCATCATCGGCTGTATCAAGGTTCAGATGGAGCAGCATCTGTTCCATCTGATCCAGATTTTCACCCGCCTCTTCAAAAAAAATCTGATAGAACTGGCTCAGGTCGAAGTCTGCCCCTGAACCGCCACTCTCCCGATGTGCCTCAGCCATTGCCGTGCTCCGTAAATCTGACCATGAAAGCGTACTCTGCCCAGCTATTTGACAACTTTTTTGATCACTTCAATCAACTTAACCGGGTCAAATGGTTTGACAAGCCAACCCGTCGCGCCTGCTGAACGCCCAGCCTGCTTCATCAAATCGCTTGACTCGGTGGTCAACATCAGGATGGGTGTCGTTTTGAAATTTGGATGCTCTCGCAACTTGCGCGTCAGTCCCAAGCCATCAAGCCGAGGCATGTTCTGATCAGTTAACACCAAATCAAAGGAACGTGTCTGCGCCTTTTCAAAGGCATCCACGCCGTCCACAGCCTCAACCACCTCGTAGCCGGCACCCGTCAGGGTAAATGAAACCATCCTCCGCATGGAAGGTGAGTCATCAACAGTGAGAATTACCGGCATGTGATCTCCAACTCCTCAAACATTTATTAAAACAACTCGATGGATCCCGCTTCCATCTCGTCTTGCGTGACTGGATTGGGCCGCTCTGGCACATCTTCTACAAACGGTACAGCTTCCCCGTCCTCACCACCCATTGATTCAGAGGCCAAACGATACGCACATCCTTGCAGAATTTTGGACGTATGCCCGATCAACTGGGAAGCCATGTCCTGAAACTGCAACTCCGTCACTGCGGCATGCAAGCCTGAGCGCACACCTTCCAACTCTTTCAACGCCATCAATTGCGGCTCACTCAAATCCATGCTTGCATTGGTAAAGCGTTGCAACAAATTTTCCATGGCGTGAGCCAGCAGGCCATCCAGACGACTCAGGTCATGCACCACCACAAGAAGCGAGTCCTGAACCTCAGCCACCATCATCACAGGTAAAGACACGGTGGGCACCGAATAGCTGGGTTGCTCTGGTGTTTGCACTAGATTCCTCGAAAAATTTCCTTTAAAACGAGCAAAATTCACATTGACGACAATCATAGCGCCAATCATGCCTAACTTCAGCTCCGAAACATCGTGTCTGCACATTCTTCATCTTGAAGATTCCTTGCCGGATCATGAACTTTTGTTGCGCGAATTCAAAAAGTCCGCAGCCACAGTGCAGCTACAGCGGGTAGATCAACTGGATGTGTTTGTCGAGACGCTGACTCGGGAGCAGTTTGACGTTGTGGTGGCAGATTACCGGCTTGTCGGATTCACTGCCCTGGATGCCTGGCAGGTCATGCAGGAACGCAAGATACGTTTGCCATTCATCCTGCTTTCAGGTGCCATTGGTGAGAGCCTGGCGGTCCAGGCGATACAGGCTGGCATCAGTGACTATTTGCCCAAAGATGACCTGCACAAGGTCCGCCATGTCATCCAAAGAGCCATCGAAGCGCATCAACTCTTGTTGGCCAAAGAGCGCGCCGACGCCGATCTGGCGCAATCCGAAAGGCAGTTGGCGCAATTTGCAGAGCATCTTCAAGCGACGATTGAACAAGAACGTGCCGCTATCGCGCGTGAAATTCACGACGATGTGGGTGGGTCTTTGGCGGCTATTCGTTTCGATATCTCCTGGGTTCAAAGGCACTGCACAGACCCGCAAATGTTGCAGCACCTGCAAGCTGCAACCGTTATGTTGCAACAGGCCATAGAAGCAAGTCAACGCATCATGATGAACCTGAGGCCAGCCGTTCTTGACCAGGGGTTGACGGCAGCCATTCAATGGCTACAGGCCAGTTTTTCCAGCCGCAGAGGCATCCAGGCCAAAGTGCACATTGATTTGTTGACTACAGCGTTTCCCGCTAACGTCGAGCTCACGATCTTCAGAACGGCGCAAGAGGCGCTGACCAATATCAGCAAGTACGCCAAGTGCACCGAAGTCAACATCTGTCTTTCCAGTGATAGCAGCTATGTCTCTTTGGAGGTCTCAGACAATGGACAGGGTATTTCTGAAATGCTGCCATCACAGCGAGGTGGATTTGGACTGAAAGGGCTCAAAGAACGTGCCAAAACTGTCGGAGGCTGGGTCGATGTCAGTTCCACACCCGGCGCAGGTACAGCTATTACGCTGATGATTCCGCTTGCGCCGCAAGTGCAACAAACGGCACAATCCTGATCATGATCCGAGTAATTCTGTGTGACGACCATGCCATGATCCGCCGTGGCATCAAGGACACCCTGTCCGAAGCGCCAGACATTCAGGTTGTGGCTGAAGCCAGCTCCTATGCTGAAGTTCGTGATGCCCTGCGTACGCACCCTTGTGACGTCCTTGTGCTTGACATCAATCTTCCTGGCCGTGATGGTCTGGATGTGCTGGCCAGTTTGCGAGAGTCCGATGCGCCGGTCAAGGTACTGATGGTGTCGATATTTCCTGAAGACCAATACGCGCTGCGTTGCCTGAAAGCGGGTGCCCAAGGCTACCTGAACAAGGCGGGGGACCCGGCAGACCTGATCACTGCTGTTCGGACCCTTGCGCAGGGTAGAAAATATGTATCACCGGAGGTGGCGCAGATGCTGGTTGACAACCTGCATGCGCCCCAGCACACCACGCTTCACGCTAGTCTGTCTGAGCGAGAGCTGCAAACCTTGTTGAAAATTGCTTCTGGTAAGCGGCTTTCTGACATTGCCGATGAGTTGATGCTCAGCCCCAAGACGGTCAGCGTCTACCGGGCACGGGTGCTAGAAAAACTTAAACTATCCAACAACGCAGAACTGACCGTGTACGCGATCAGAAACAACCTGGTCTAGGGCTTCATTCAACCCGTTCCAAATGCATCGATGGCGGTTTGCATCAGATGCATCACCGGCTCATCAAGCATCGGCAGCGTCACCGCCATGCCAATCAAACCGACGGTGAGTGTGACCGGAAACCCGATCGCGTAAATGTTCATCTGCGGTGCCACCCGCGAAACAATGCCGAGTGCCAGGTTGGCAAACATCAACATACCCACCATGGGCAGCGCAATCCACAAACCGCTAGCGAACAAATTGGCGCCCAGATCGATCACCTTCATTTGCTCCAAAGCACGCAGAAAATTCTGATCCACCGGGAAAGCCTGAAAACTGTGGATGACTGCCAGTAACACCATCAGATGACCGTTCATCACGACAAACAGGAACAGAGTCGTCTGCCCGAAGAAGCGCGCAACCGCACTGGATTGCGTATTCAGCGACGGATCAAAGAAAGAAGCAAAACTCAGACCCATCTGAAAACCCGCCACCTCACCCGCAAGTTCCACTGCGGCAAAAACCACCCGGATTGAAAAACCGATGGCCAAACCAACGCCAACTTGCTGAAAGACAGCGCCCAGCGCTTGCGGGTCATTGAGGCCAATCACGGGTTGCAACCCCAACGTGGGTTGAGCGGCCAATGCAACAAAAAAGGCCAGGCCAATCCTGGCGCGCACGGGAAACGTTCTTGACGACAGCACGGGTGCCGATGTCAGCACGGCCAGCGTGCGCAAAAAAGGCCAGATCAGCGGCGACAACCAAGCGGTGAGCTGAGCTTCCGAAAAAGTGATCATCGACGCGACTGCGACTCAATCGTCACATGACCGCAGAGGGAATGGCCTCTAGGGTGCGGCGGATGTATTCAACCAGGCTGGTCAGCATCCACGGCCCCGCAATGGCAAATACCGCCATTGCCGCCACCAGCTTGGGCACAAACGCCAGCGTTGCCTCGTTGATCTGAGTGACCGCTTGAAACAAGCTGACCAACAAGCCCACCAGCAAGATGATACCCAGCACGGGGGCAGAAATGAGCAACATCATCCACAACGCCTCCTGCCCCATCGTCAATACCATCTGTGCATTCATGAACTTACCCCTCAGGTCACAAAGCTGGCGGCCAGCGAACCTACCAACAGGTTCCAGCCATCCGCAAGGACGAAGATCATCAACTTGAACGGCAGGGCCACCAGCACCGGCGACAACATCATCATGCCCAATGACATCAAAACACTGGCCACCACAATGTCAATCACCAAAAAGGGAATAAAGATCATGAAGCCAATCTGAAACGCTGACTTGAGCTCACTGATGACAAAGGCCGGTACCAAGACCCGCATCGGGGCTGTTGCAGCATCGGTCTGGGTGTCGAGCTTGGCTAATTTGACAAACAAGGCCAGATCCGCTTGCCGGGTTTGTTTGCTCATAAAGGCTCGCATGGGGGCCTCAGCTTTGGGCAACGCCTGCTCAAAACTGAGCGTGTTGGTGGAATAGGGCAGATACGCATCGCTGTAAACCTTGTCGAGCGTGGGTCCCATGACAAACAGCGTCAGAAACAGCGATAGGCCCACGATGACCTGGTTGGGCGGGGCCGACTGGGTACCCAAGGCTTGGCGCAGCAGTGACAACACAATCACAATGCGCGTAAACCCCGTCATCATCAACAACACAGCAGGCAAAAAAGATAGGGCAGTAAAAAAAAGCAGCGTCTGAACGGGCACAGAATAACTGGTACCACTGCCCCCATTACTGATCAATAACGGAAGCTGAGCATTGCTTTGCGACCATGCTAGAGACGCCCCCAACACGGCGCCTACCAGTACCCCCCCCTTGGTCAGCCACGACAGTCGTCTATTCATGGTCAGCAAGCCCATCGTGCTTGGCAGGCACAACATCCGGGGCCTTCAACGGCAAGGCGGTCTGATGCAACAAGGCCACCGACTGCGCCGTCACTCCTAACACCAATCTGACCCGACTCTCAGGAGAACCCACCTCCACCGTCACCACCTGCTGGTGCGGGCCAACGGCAACCGCCGACACAACCTTTGAACTCACCACAGACCCCGGCGAAATGCTCCCTACCAGACGGCGCTGCAACCACTTGATGCCCAACGGCACCGACGCAAGCAACGCCACCAAAAAAGCAATCGATAACCAGCCCGCAGACATCGATCATCCACCCTTGCTAACGCGACGCAAGCGTTCAGATGGCGTTACCACGTCGGTCAATCGGATGCCAAATTTATCGTTGACTACCACTACTTCGCCCTGCGCAATCAGGTAACCATTGACGAGCACGTCCATGGGCTCTCCCGCTAGCGCGTCGAGTTCCACCACCGAGCCTTGCCCCAACTGCAAAATATGCTTAATCGGTACTTTGGTGCGTCCGAGTTCAACCGACAGCAATACCGGAATGTCCAACACCCGATTGATGTCATTGATGGGCGCATCAGTTGCCGAACCACCGCCGCCGGCGGTCGAGGAAAACGGCTTGGGATCGTCCTGCGCCAACACGCCACCTGGCGGGGCGGCTGGAGCCGGGGCATCAGCCGCCTTCTGCTCCATCAGTGCCTCAGCCCAATCCGCCAGGCCATCATCTTCGGTCGGCTTGTCTTCCGCAGGCTTGTCGTCAGTTGCCATGTCGATCACCTTTCCAGCTTGTGTCGTTGCTGCGCAAATTCTTTTCTATTTTCAACGCGTACTTGGCATTGTGCGTGCCGTATTGACATTCGAACAAGGGCACTCCATCAACCTTTGCCTCAATGCGTTGTTGCCTATCAAGCTCAATGAAATCCCCAGGCTTCATGGCCAGCAACTGTTCGACCGTTGCGCGCGCATGTGCCAATTCCGCCACCAAAATCACCTCTGCAGCCTGAATTTCCTGTGTTAGCACGTTCACCCAGCGGCGATCCACTTCAATGGAATCACCCTGCGTCGATGAGTAAAGCACATCGCGGATCGGCTCCAGTGTGGCGTACGGCATGCAGATATGGATTGAGCCCGTGATTTCGCCAATTTCGAGCTGAAACGAGGTAGAAACCACGATTTCGCTCGGGGTGGCAATATTGGCAAACTGTGGTTGCATTTCAGAGCGCTGGTAGTCAAGCTCGAGCGGATAAATACCCACCCATGCTTTTTTGTATTCGTCGGTGATCACATCCACCATGCGGTTGATGACACGCTGTTCGGTGGCCGAAAAATCGCGCCCCTCAATACGGGTTTGAAACTTGCCGATGCCGCCGTAAAGTGACTCGATGACGCCAAATACCAGAGCGGGTTCGCAGACGACCAAACCGCTACCGCGCAATGGACGGATAGCCACAATATTGAAATTGGTGGGCACCGCCAATTCACGCAAAAATGCACTGTAACGTTGCACCGTCACAGGGCCGACCGATATTTCTGGACTGCGCCGAATGAAATTGAACAAACCAATGCGCAGGTTGCGCGCAAAGCGTTCGTTCACAATTTCCATGGTGGGCATTCGCCCACGCACGATGCGTTCCTGGCTTGATATGTTGTACGGTCGTACCTCGCCAGTCTCGGCGATTTCTTGCTCAAGCTTTTGGCTTTCTCCGGTCACGCCCTCCAGCAGGGCATCGACTTCTTCTTGAGATAAGAATGACTCACTCATGGCAAACCTTGCTGCCCATTACTGCACGATCAGACTGGAAAACAGGACGCGTACCACGGGAAACTGATCCGCTGCTTTTTTGGACACCTTTCGCGCAGGCGCATGTTCATTTCCGCCACCAAACGGTTTGGAGGTTTCGCGCAGAATATCTTCAATCAATTTTTGTTTCCCCTCTGCTGACAGCAACTCGTCTGCGGTACGTTGCGACAGCAACATCAGTACGCCACTGCGAATGGTTGGCATATAAGCCTTGACTGTATCGGATGCATGTGCGTCCAGCACCTCCAGGGTGATGCCCACCTGTGCCACCCGTTCGCCACCAGGATCGGCCAGGTTCACAACCATGTTGTCCATGGGCAGGTACACAGGGGGTGCAGTATTTGCAGCATGCGCTGCTGCTGCGGGTGCTACAGGTTCACCTGATCCGTCTTCGGCTGCCGCTGCCGCAGCGGCGCGTTGCTTGCTGATGTAAAAGAGCGCACCACCACCTGCCAGCAAAACTACCAGCAAGACCGACACGATGATGATGATTAACTTTTTCTTGCTTTTGGCAGCTGGTTTGGCTGCTTCGGCTTCTGGTGCATCAGCTTCAGGTTTCGTAGCCACAATTGTTCCTCATAGAGCCCATTGATCGGGATTATTGAGCAGGAAGTTAGCCACTGAGGGTCTTAAAAGAGGCAAAACAACACTGCATCTGTCCACACAGCTGAGTCTAACGTCACACATACAAGTCCAAAGCACTTCCCACGCTTGAGTTGCGCCTGTGCACGGGCATGGTTTCCACGTCTTGAATGACCTGCACCTCAGTTGTTCGTGAATGGTTTGGCTTGGGTGTGCGCGCGCCGGATGGATGAGCCCCTTGATCAAAAGAACCCACCGACATGCCCGAAAGTTCTATGCCTTGCGTGAGCAGAAGATTCTTCAACTGTGCCGTTGCTGCCTCAATGACCTGGCGAACCTGAGGCTGGTCGCTGCGGAAATCTACTTGGACCTGATCGCCGTCGAGCGCAATGCGCACATCCACAGGCTCACTGCCCAACCCATCTACGGTCAATTCTGCATTCTGGATGCCTTGGGTTGCCCAATAGCTCACTGTCTCTGCGATCTGTGTGTCTGCCACCAGGGTTGTAGCTTGCGTGACCTCGTAGGTGGGCGAAATACCCAGACGATCCGTCACCGGGTAAGGCCCACTCAAGCCCGGACCCGCTTCAGTAAGCGAGATCCTGTTCCTATCCTTGCTCTCAGGCATGTGTGGCATGCCGGGCACGGTCAGCATCGTTTGCAACGTCTCGACACTTGGATGCCCCAGTTGCGGTAACGCTGCTGCGCCAGTGTGCATGGGAGCATTATTTTTACTTGCACCAAACGTCATGGCAGGAGTCCGCCCCCTGCTTTGATTGCCCAACGTCTCACTTTCAACCGGTCTCTGCGGCACTGGTTTGTCAAGCACCAGCGCCAGTACCTTCTTCTCGCCGACAGTTTCGGCCGGGCTGTTCTTTGTTTCTGACATGGAAGACGTCCGCAAGCCAACTGGCGCAGCACTAAGCCGGGCCACCGTGTTCTTCCCCTGCTGGGTCGACGGAACCCCTTGGGTGGCGATGGCAGGCAGCAGTGCCAAGCCCGGCGTCTGCGCTAACAGATCGGCCACAGGATTGACTTCACCCGTTGGTGTTTGTCCAGCCAAACTTGTCTTCGTCGCTGACGTTACCGCTGCCTCTGAGGCTATTTCTGAGGCTATTTCTGAGGCTATTTCTGAGGCTATTTCTGTTTTTGCCGTCGCCTGCTGCGCCAGCGACGCTTCTGCCATGGCAGTGGCATTGTCTGGATCAATCTGCTGCGCAAGCTGGTGCAGCACTGCGGTTGGCGTCTGGTCAGTGCTGCCAGCAGTCAACAAGCCTCCCATCACATCAGCAAAATCCCCGGACTCGTTACCAAGGCCAATAGCGTTGATATTGCAAGGCTTGCCTGCCGCGTGCACAGGGGCCGCGTGCCGGTGCACCATGCTGTGGTTGGATTGAATCGTCATCAAATGGCCTCTGCTTGTAATTTGCGATGGCGTTGCACCAACAGGGCGGCAAACTCATCCATCTGCTTTTGCTCACTGCGCTGTTGGCGTTGCGCTATGGCAGCCAGACGCTTTTGCAGTAACTGCTTGAAACTTGCCAGGCGTTGTTCCATTTTCAGTAATTCTTGTTGTGCGATCTCGACACGTTGGCGTGTACCTTGCAGGACACCGTCCTGCAGTTCAATGGCCTGGATCAACCGCGCCACAAACTGGTAGTGATGGTGCAACAACTCGGGTTCGATGCTTTTGCGTGCGCCGCTCAACCAACGCTGTTCGGTTTCTCGCAAATAGTCGGTCAACTGTTGCATCTGTGCGCCTGCAAACGCTTGTGCCTGGTGCGCTTGCTGTAGGCGTGTTTGTGCCTGATCGCGCTGCGCGACAGCCATCTCGATGGCAAGTTGCAAGCTTCTGAGCGCACTCATGCCGGTTGCCTTTGACCCGGCTCAAGGGTCGCTTGCATGCTTGCAACGCTGTCTTGCATGGACGCCGCTTCAAACATGTCCTGGCGCAAAAAGTCCATCATGGGCTGATGCAGCGCAATGGCCTGATCCATCGCCGCGTCTGAACCGTTCACGTAAGCACCAATTTGCACCAGGTCATGCCCCTTTTCGTATTGCGAATAGATCGCCTTGAACTGACGCGCCATATTGAAGTGCTCGCTCGACACCACGTTGTGCATCACGCGCGAAGCCGATTGTTCGATGTCAATGGCCGGAAAGTGCCCCGCCTCGGCCAGGGTGCGTGACAGCACAATATGCCCGTCAAGAATGGCACGCGCCGCGTCGGCAATCGGGTCTTGCTGGTCGTCACCCTCTGACAAAACCGTATAAAAAGCGGTAATCGACCCCACCCCGTTGAGCCCGTTGCCGCTGCGTTCTACCAGTTGGGGTAACTTGGCAAAACACGACGGGGGATAGCCTTTGGTGGCCGGTGGCTCACCAATGGCTAGCGCAATTTCGCGTTGTGCCATGGCGTAGCGTGTCAAGGAATCCATCAGCAGCAGCACATGTTTGCCTTTGTCCCGAAAGCTCTCTGCCACCGCCGTCGCGTACGCCGCGCCTTGCATCCGCAGCAGCGGGGGGGCATCCGCCGGAGCGGCCACCACCACGGAGCGTGCGCGTCCTTCTTCACCCAGGATATCTTCAATAAATTCTTTCACCTCGCGGCCGCGTTCGCCAATCAGACCCACCACGATCACATCGGCCTGGGTGTAGCGCGCCATCATGCCCATCAACACACTTTTGCCCACGCCAGAGCCAGAAAACAAACCCAGTCGCTGTCCGCGCCCGACCGTGAGCAACGCGTTGATCGCTCGAATGCCGGTATCGAGCGGTTCGCGCACTGGTGCCCGGTCCATGGCGTTGATCGGCTTGCGATCCAGCGCCACAGAGGTCACATCTGGGATCGGGCCTTTGTAATCCATCGGGTTGCCATGCGCGTCCACCACGCGTCCCAACAAGCCGTCGCCTAGCGGCAAACGCAAGGCGGCCGGTCTGTCGCTTTCCCGGGCTGTCTGGCGGCGTTCCCCCAGTCTTGGAATAGCCACATAAGCTGGTGCGGGCTCCACACTGGCGCCGCTGGACAAGCCATGCACGTCGCCTGCGGGCATCAGGTAAGCTGAATCACCCGAAAACCCGACCACCTCGGTCAGTACCGGTGACTGCCCGCGCATCCTGACCCAGCATTGCGACCCTACGGGTAACCGGATGCCCACCGCTTCCAGCACCAGCCCGGTCAGGCGCGTCAGTGTTCCGCGCACCTCCAGAGCCCTGGCTGAGTGAACCCTGTGCCCGGCATCCGCAAAGAAGCTTTCCCATTTCAGGACGTGATCAGTTGGCACCATCTGCCTTCTCCCAACTGCTGTCCAAACCCAGTGTTGCCACGGCAAGCTGCCAGCGCTTGGACAGCGTGCCGTCCACCACCGTGCCAGCCGACTCCACAACACAGTCGCCTGGCTGCAAGCTTGCATCGGCGCGCAAACTCAATCTATTGTCTGCAAATTCGGCCAAAATAAGCGCGCCCAAGGCTTGCAAATCTGCGGGATGCAGCCGCACCAGGGCAATCTTGTATTGAGCATCCAGCAACCCCAGAGCCTCCTTGATGACGGGCAGTACGCTGTGCGTATCGACCGCCAGCTCCCGGCGTAACACCTGGCGTGCCACCTCACACGCCAGCGCCAGCGTGCCTTGCGCTAAGGTCTGCTCAACATCTTGCAATTGTTGCTCGGCTCGTTTCAAAAGTTGCGCAAAACGTTGTGCCGAATCCTGCGCTTGATGCGCCAAAAAATCCTGCATTTGCTGCTGCGACGCTCGTTCAGCGGCTTGCCTAGCATGTGCCACACCAGCGGCAAATCCGTCTTGGTAGGCCTGCTGGTGCTGTCCATTTTGCGAGGCGTCCTGTTGTTGCGCCTCACGCTCTCGCACCTGCGCCTGCAACAACTGTGCTGCCGTTTGTATGGCGTTGAACTGCCACTGGGCCACGTCCTTGATTTCTTCGCCTGGAATGAAACGGTCATCGTTGCGCATGGTTACACCATCTGGTCATCTGCACCGCCACCGATGACGATGGTGCCCTCGTCAGCCAAACGCCGCACTGTTTTAAGGATTTCTTTTTGCTGCGCCTCGACCTCAGACAAGCGCATCGGCCCACGCGACTCCAGGTCTTCGCGCAGCGACTCGGCCGCACGCGTAGACATATTGGACAGGAATTTTTCCTTGAGCTCGGGCTGCGCCCCCTTGAGCGCTACGATCAGGACGTCTGAAGACACCTCCTTGAGCACGGTCTGGATCGACTTGTCGTCGAGCTTGATCACGTCGTCAAAGACAAACATCTTGTCCATGATCTTCTGCGCCAGGTCCGGGTCATGGTTGCGGATCGACTCGATCACCGTGCCCTCGATGGCAGTGCCCATCAGGTTGATCATTTCTGCTGCGGTTTTAACTCCACCCAGCGACGACTTGCGCATCTTGTCGCCGCCCGCCAGCACCTTGAACAACACCTCGTTGAGGTCTTTCAGCGCGGTGGGCTGGATACCCTCCATGGTGGCTACGCGCAACATCACCTCGTTGCGCTGACGCTCGTTGAAAAACTTCAGGATGTCAGCGGCCTGGTCAAAATCAAGATGCACCAGAATGGCCGCCACAATCTGCGGGTGTTCGTTGCGCAGCAGTTCAGCCACACTGGAGGGCTCCATCCACTTCAGGCTTTCAATGCCCGACACGTCGCCACCTTGCAAAATACGGTCAATCAGCAGCGCTGCCTTGTCGTCTCCCAACGCACGTTTGAGCACCGATCGCACATAGTCGCCCGAGTTGGACACCAGCAAGCTTTGCGCAGCGGCGACACCCGTGAATTTGTCCACCACATCGTTGACGCGTTCGCGCGTAATGGTCTTCGTTCTGGCGATCGCTTCGCCCAGCTTTTGCACCTCTTTGGGCGACAGGTGTTTGAACACCTCTGAAGCTTCCCCTTCGCCCAGGGACATCATCAGAATGGCGGCGTCTTCAAGTCCATCGGTCTGTGGCATGGTGGGTTGCTCCGTTCAAACTGGATTCAGTCAGGCGGGTGATTCGCCGTTGATCCATGTTTTGACGATGTTAGCAACTGCAGCCGGGTTGTCACGCGTCAATTTGCGTGCGTCCTCCAATGCCAGTTCACCCGGAGTTGCCACTGCAGGTTGTGATACGGATGCTGTGGGCGCTGCCAGCATGGGTCGCTCCGGCTGCTCGGACTCCACTGCATCCAGCGCAGATGCCCCGGCATTGCTTGTACGAGTGGTGACCGATTGCGCCATCACCTTGAGTCCCGGGCGAATCATGCCCTGTAGCACCAGTGCGCCAAACAGCAGCGTCCCGACAGGCCAGGCCAGGCTATGCAACAAATCCAGCAAGGCAGGTTGTTGCCACACTGGCACCGGCTCCGTTTTGATTTTGTCGCTGGTAAAGGGTGCATTCACGACATTCACCGAATCGCCACGCTCTTTGTTGTATCCGACGGTTTCGCGTACCAAAGATGTCAGTTTTTCCATCTGTGCGTCACTGATGGGTGTGGTGTTGGTTTTGCCCTTGGCATCGGTGGTGGTCTGATGATTGATCACCACGGCCGCGCTGATGCGTTTGATGGCGCCTGTGCCAGCGCGTACCACGCGCACGGTCTTGTCCAATTCATAGTTGATGATCGATTCCTTGCGTGCGCCAGCACTCGCATTGCCGGGAGCGTTGGCACCATTGGCGCCATTGGCCGCCGCAGGCGCTTGTGCGGCACCGTTGATGGGGGCTGTGGTGGCTCCCGGTGGCTGGTTGGATACCGCGCCTGGTACGCCAGACGGTGCAGAGACACCCGCCGCACCAGCGCCACTTTCCAGAATCTGCTGACTGCGGATGGCGCTGGAATCTGGTGTCTGGTTGGGTTTAAATTGTTCGGACGTCTGCTCGGTCTGTGAAAAATCAAGCTCGGCAGACACCTGCGCGCGCACATTCTGACGCCCCACCACGGGTTCAAGAATGTCCATGATGCGGCTGCTGTAAAGCTGTTCGATTTGCTGTACGCGTTGCATCTGCTCTGCGTCATTGGCCGCACCCGTACCGTCACCGGGCGGGGTGGATAGCAATTTACCGGTGTCGTCAAGCACACTCACGGCGCGCGGATCCATTTCGGGTACGCTGGAAGACACCAGATGAATGATGCCCGCCAACTGGCTGCGGTCCAGCGTGCGCCCCGTGTTCATGCCCACCACCACCGACGCAGACGGCTTTTGCTGGTCGCGGAAAAAGCCATTTTGATTGGGTAGTGCCAAGTGCACCCGGGCACTCGACACCGACGACAACGCCTGGATGGATCGGGTGAGCTCACCTTCGAGCCCACGCTGGAAGGTCAAGCGCTCCTGGAACTGCGTCATGCCAAACCGATTGGCCGTATCCATCAGCTCGTAACCAGTGACCGCACCCTTGGGCAATCCCTGTGAAGCCAGCTTGAGTCGGGTGTCGTACACCTTATCGGCAGGGACCAAAATGGCGTTGCCACCGGCCGCATATTGATAGGGGACATTCATCTGGCTCAACTGGGCCACGATGGCACCACCGTCCTTGTCGGCCAGGTTGGCGTACAACACGCGCCATTCAGCTTGACGCCCCATCACCAACCCCACCACGCCCACTACGACCAGCAGGGCCACACCCATGGTCAGACGCAATTTCTGTGTACGATCCAGCCCGGCCAGTCTTTGGCCAAGCGTTGGGTTGAGCGCGATCGGAGCAAGAGCAGTAGCAGACGGCATGACGTATTCTGGTCAAAAAAGGCTGAAGTCAGCCCGGATGCAGATGATTATTTGACGTGGTCGCCAAAACATGAGGCCGATAAGACGGGTTTTTACCGCGTTATTCAAATTCATGTTTTGCCGTGCGTGTTGCTAGCATCCTGCCAACCCTTTGCAAACCCATGCCACACCATGAATCTCAGACTTGCTCCTACCACGATGCCGCTGGCTATGCGCCCAGGCGGTTTGGCTGGACAGGCGACGCGGGCAACTGGCGCTGGAGGTGGTTTTGCCGACGCGCTCAACGGTGCACTGACATCGGTAAGCGCCGCACAGAATGATGCAACACGGCTGCAACGCGAGGTACAGCTTGAAAACCCCAACGTCAGCCTAGAAGAAACCATGGTCGCCATCCAGAAGGCGCAGATCGGGTTCCAGGCCACGCTGCATGTACGCAACCGCATGGTGCAGGCCTATACCGACATCATGAACATGCAGGTGTAGGTTTAATCAGTTGGGGTCAGAGCACATCGCTGACGCGAGTGATCTGACCCGCAAAGGTTAACCGGACTTTAACAACCACCTAAAAATACCCTTAAGAATCAATACGTTAGAGCGTACTAGTTTTTGGCTGTTGCGTTTT
>PCUV01000076.1 GCA_002786915.1 Comamonadaceae bacterium CG12_big_fil_rev_8_21_14_0_65_59_15
CTTTGCAGGAACGGGCACGAAGCTGATCGATCCGTTCTTGGGTGAGTCAATTTGACACAATAGCGATTCACAGTAAATGGTCGATGGCGGGTTTGGAGCAGGTATTTCGGGCAGACCTATGTCGGGAATCGCTGCGTTGCGGGCTCACTGTTCAATGGCATGAAGGACTTGCCTGACTTGCTAGGGCTTCGCCTTGCCTTTTGCGTTACCTCAGCCTCCCACCTCCGCCGCTTCCACCAGAAACCGCACCTTGCGCTCCCCGCGCCAGCTTTCGGCATCAAGCCTGAAGGCCAGTTTGACGCGCGCGGGCAGGGGCTCGGTGTGGCCAAACCAGATGCCATCGACCGGCTCGCCGCGGTGTTTGAGCTTGAGCGACAGGTGTTTTTCGCCCACCAGGCGCTGCGACACCACCTCCACTTCTTCACTAAAGGTGGGCGCGGCAAAGCCTTGGCCCCAGACTTCGCGATGCAGGGTATCGACCAGATCCACGCGGCGGTATTCGGGCTTGAGTGGCCCGTCGGTGTCCAGGCGGCGCGTCAAGGTGGCCGCGTCCAGCCACTCCCCGGCCACCTGCGCCAGCGCTTGCTCAAAGGTCTCAAAGTGTTCTTCGGCGATGGTGCAGCCTGCGGCCATGGCGTGACCGCCAAAGCGCAGCAGCACGCCGGGGTGGCGCTTGGCCACCAGGTCCAGCGCGTCGCGCAGGTGAAAGCCGGCAATGGAGCGCCCCGAGCCTTTGAGCTCGTGCGCGTGCCCGGTGGCGCCGCTGGGCGCAAACACAAACGCCGGGCGGTGCAATTTATCTTTGATGCGCGAGGCCACGATGCCGACCACGCCTTCGTGAAACTCGGGGTCAAACACGCAGATGGCCGGCGGTGCATCGGTGGTGTCTTCAAACAATGATTCAGCCACCTGCATCGCCTGTTCGCGCATGTGGCCTTCAATCTCGCGCCGCTCGCGGTTGATGTTGTCCAGCGTTTTGGCCAGCTCCAGCGCGCGGTGGGGGTCGTCGGTGAGCAGGCATTCAATGCCCAGCGTCATGTCGGCGAGGCGGCCGGCGGCATTGATGCGCGGGCCCAATGCAAAGCCAAAGTCAAACGTGGTGGCGACGTTGGCATCGCGCGAGGCCGCTACAAACAATGCAGCTATTCCGGCAGGTAGTACCTGGGCTCTGACCCGTTTTAGCCCTTGGGCTACAAGGCGGCGGTTGTTCGCGTCAAGCCGCACCACGTCGGCCACCGTGCCCAGCGCCACCAGCGGCAGCAAGGTGTCGAGCTTGGGCTGGACGGGCTTGTGAGCCCCCACGCTTGCCACTGCGTGTGCTGCGCCCCCCCCCATGGGGGTGCTCGCGTCTTGGGGCGGCTCGGCGCCGCTCGGGTCATCAAACACGCCGCGCTGGCGCAGTTCTGCGCGCAGCGCCAGCAGCACATAAAACATCACGCCAACCCCGGCGATGGACTTGCTCTCAAACGTGCAGCCGGGCTGGTTCGGATTGACGATCACGTTGGCATCGGGCAGGGCGGTCTGGCCATTGACGCTGGCGCACAGGTGGTGGTCGGTCACCAGCACTTGCAGGCCCAGCGCGCGGGCGCGCGCCACGCCCTCGAAGCTGGCAATGCCGTTGTCCACGGTGATCAGCACGTTGGCACCGCTGGCCTTGACGCGCTCGGCAATCGGCGGTGTCAGACCGTAGCCGTCTTGTACCCGGTCGGGCACGATGTAGTCCACGTGCTTGGCTCCCAGCAGACGCAGGCCGCGCACGCCAACCGCGCAGGCGGTGGCACCGTCGCAGTCGTAGTCGGCCACGATGCAGAGCTTTTTGTTCTGGCCCATCGCATCGGCCAGCAGTCGGGCGGCCTGGTCCGCACCCTTCAGGGTGGAAGGCGGCAGCAGGTGCGCCAGCGCGGCATCGAGCTCCTGCGGATCACGCACACCGCGTGCGGCGTACAACTGCGCCAGCAGTGGGTGAATACCGGCTTTTTCCAGCGCCCAAACAGTACGGGGTGGCGCGTCTCTGACGATGATTTGCATGAACGCTCAGGCTTTCAACACGTCGGCAAACAGTTGCGCTGCGCTGATCTGCAAGGCCACACTGGCCAGTTCTACCGTGTTGCCGCGTACAAAGGGGTGCAGCACCCACAGGCCGTCGGCACCTTTGCGATAGACATCGGTGCTGCGCGAATCCAGATCCACCAGCGCGTATTCCTGCAAGCTGGGCAGGCTGCGGTAGTGGCTGAACTTCAGCCCCCGGTCATAAGCTGCCGTGCTGGGTGACAGCACTTCAATGATCAGCTTGGGTTCGGTTTTGACCAGCGCGCTGGCGTGGTCTTGTGCGCTACAAGTGACCAGCACGTCGGGGTAAAAATAAGCGTTGCAAGCCTCGACATGCAGGCGCATGTCGCTCATGTAGGTGCGGCAGGGGGTGCCGCTGAGGTGCTGGCGCAGGGCAATGGCGATATTCATGGCGACGGTAACGTGGCGGTCTTCGGCTCCCGCCATGGCAAACACCTCGCCGTCCAGGTATTCATGGCGTTCGGTTTGGGCATTTTCCCAGGTCAGGAAGTCTGCGGCGGTAAAAATGGCTTTATCGGCGGCGAGTCCCATTGTCTTGTCCTCTTGGTGCGTGGAAGATCGATTATGAATGGCTTCAGTCGGACTGGCCTAGTCCCCTTACTGGTGAGCTTCAATCGCCCCATCTGGCCAAGAAAAAAGCCCCAGCGATTTCTCGCAAGGGCTTTACTCACTAGCGTCTTTTGGCTCCTCGACCTGGGCTCGAACCAGGGACCTACGGATTAACAGTGCGTTAAATTCGATAGATTTTGAGCCGTTCATTTTGAAAAAACATTTACAAATCAACAGCTTGCAAAGGTGATGCCAAAACTGCAAAAAGGGAATTGGTGACCAGATAGTGACCAGATGCCCTCCATTCACAGCCTGAAGGACCGGAGAGGGACCGGAAAAGTGTGTCTTCATCAGACGGCGGTCCGCGCCATCAGTGAGCCATTACCTACCGTGTCCGTGCTAGATCGCGGAACGAAAACTTCAACTTCGCCGTTCAACAGCTTGATGCAGTGCACAAGTTGATCGCTTGTGAACCGACTCAACTTGTAATTTTTCAGCTCTGAAACGAGCGACTGTGCAACACCCAATGCCTTGGCCGCAGCAGATTGGGTAAGACCGTCCGCTTGAATCAAATCATTCAATCGTGTAGCCAATTGCACTCGAAGCTGCCGATCTTCAGGGTCAGAAAACCCCAAATCGACGAAAACATTACCTGTGCCGATGTCTACACAACCATCGATTCCAGCACCGACAGTATTCGCTCTAGCTCGCATGATGCTCCTTGAAATGTTGTTGTGCCATTTTGAGAAGGGCATGAATCAAATCAAGTTCACTTGAGTACATTGTTGCAGTCCACTTCAACACGGGACGGGCAGCAATCACCAGCCACCACCAGTATGACGGTTTCCTCTGACTTGCAGGGATGCTGCGTGGCACAGGCGGAATCGTTCATTTTTGTACTGTTTACTGTTGTTGCCAATGTTCGTGCCAGTGCATTTATTCCATTGAGGCGGATCAATGGCATTTCAGAGAGAAATTTATCAAGATTCAGTGACATTCCGATTGGTCTCACATGACACCACCAGCGTGGTGAGATCGGTATCAACGCTGACGACTTTGGAATTACATGACAGGTGTGCGGGATATTCAAAGCTGTTGGCACGGTACTCAAACAGCGGTTTACCGGCATCGGCAAATCGCGCCAGAACCTTCCCTCGTTGGAAAAACTCTGTTTCGGTACTATTTCGGAGCGTGAAATTTGTCATGGTTGGAGACGAAATTATGAACCGGTGACTACGCACAAACCGCCTTTTTTTTAGAGCCCTTGAAAAGTGACTCATCCATTCGACGACCAGTGACCTCTGAGTGAGGGGGCCGGATGCTGGGAAAATTCAACATTGACCGATTGCCCCACTCTCTGATGTCCTCCACAGTGGCACAGTCTTGACACACACCTCGATAGCGTCCGACTCACCCCCCGGCACCAGGATCGTGAAGTTCGGATTTCCGGTGTTTCCATCGGCGGTTGGAAGAAGCATTGGATAAATCAACTCCAACTTTCGACACCTGTAGCGAATGGCATAGGCCAATAGTTGGTACACGTCCGATTGATCAACGCCCCAGTTGCTACCCTGCGGATCGAGACGCTTCCATTTAGCGTCCAACACGCGCGAAATGCTCAATGCAGATCCATCAGGGGCTGCATTCCAGATTGTGATGTCGGGTTTAAGCAAGAAGGCAGGCGCATCTCCCTGCGATGCCAACGCCTTCACAGGACCTTGGCGATGGACGATATAGGTATCTCCGGTTTTGGCCTCCTCAAGCCCGCTGACGTATGCTTCGAACAGCTTGTTCATATCAAACAAAAGTCCGGGTGTCTGTGTCACACCGGCACTCAAAGCTGGGCTATTCATGGCCAGCAACCATTCACACCAAGTGAGTACGGTTTCGTATCGGCGTGTGGTGCGGTCGCGGGGCAAGCGCGCCACATCTACTGTTGACATTCGCACGGGCGATACGCTGGCATAGCGAGCATGGGTCTCAAACCACAAGCGTTTGGTCGTTGCACGACGTACCCAAGTACCGCAGGCATCTAAAGTTGCGCGAATTGCGTGGTTGTATGGATTGTCAGAGGTGAACTCGTCGTACTCGCAGTGCAATAAGTGCGGGCGCGCGAGGTTGCTCCGAATATGCCCGTGCGCGTGGAACCGACCCTTTACCACCGGCAGGTCGTCGGCGTGTGATACATAGCGGCTCAGCATGCCGCGCCGGGCTTGATCAAGCGCGCAAAGAAGAAATGCCTCAATGAAGATGTCCAGCAGCGGTGCGCGTACCGACTGCTGCGGCACAGCTCCGACTTTTGTGACTATGACTTGATGGGCACTGTGCAACATTGCCAGAAGTGCACCCCGTGAATGCTCCAATTCGTCGGCTGTTCGTGCGTCGTCCATCCCCACCTTAGGCAGTACCTCCAGCACACAGGTAGCAAGGCGCACGATGCCACAGTATTGTGCGAGCTTTACTCCACCTGAAAGACGCTGGCAAAAACCACGGCGAAGGTCATTCAAGCGTAAAAGTGCTTGCGCTTCAACTTCAGATAGCCAGGCACGTGTATCACCATCTGGCGCGCACCCTTCCTCGACAATGGGAATGACTTCATGCTCCAGAACTGTGACGGTGCGCAGGCCATCCATCAATTCACACTGCGGTTTGTGAGGGAACTGGAACCGGCGTGGACACTTCACCCACGACAGGTTCAGACGATATTGCCGAGGGCATCAGTGCGCCATATAGGCCCATGATGTGGATTTCAGTCCAAGTGGCAGGGTCACCAACTGAATATGTTGCTCGGGACTCTGTACCTACCGCTTGTTTCGAACCTGGAAAAAGTTCTGAAGGGGACAAGGACCTTGATTTGAAAAAAACGCTGTCTTTTCCGCTGCCGGTCAAGACCAGGCGCACCCTGTCAAGGTCCTCGAAAAAATATTCTTGAAGCAGGGGGATCACACGCTGAGCCAATACCTGTTGCAACTCTTCAAGTGATTGGATGCCCATGAACAACGCGTGCCCTAAAGTATGGTCGCGGTCGAGCAAATATTCCAGCCGATCATTCAATCGCTGAAGCAGTTTTGGTAGCTCAATGTTGCCAACAAGCGATGGTTCAATCCGATGCGGCTCTGGAGCGCACTCCTGAAATCGGAATCGTCTGCGCAGGGCCACGTCCATCATCGCAATCGAGCGATCGGCAGTGTTCATCGTCGCAACCAAATTCAGGTTGTCAGGTACACCAAATCGGTCACTTTGGCCTGGCAATGTCACCCAAGCACCGCTATCGTTACTTTTGCTACCGGCGATCACGCGCTTGCTTGGTTCGATCAGCGTTATCAATTCGCCAAACACCTTGGCCACGTTGGCACGATTGATCTCATCAATGAACAGCGTGAACTGTTGTGTTGGATTGGCATGTGCCTTTTCACACAGGGTCAAGAAAGGCCCTTTCTGGAAGGCCACCACTACGCCATTGCCATCTTTAGCGGCGACAGGCCTTAGTCCGCCGATAAAGTCTTCATAGGAGTAGCTCGGGTGAAACGCTACGAATGTGAAGTCTTCGCCACTGTCAAAGGCGACTTTCATCCGTGCCTGCATCTCGTATGTTTTGCCGGTACCAGGAGGTCCGAACAAAATCAGGTTGTCAGCTTTGCGAAACAACGGCATCGCGTTGGTCGCGACTGCTATCTCATATTCGGCGTCGGGTTCATTGACAGAGTGCGACCCAGAAACCATCGTATCAACCGAACCACCGGAGGGTTGTTGCGCTTTCAAAGGGGGCGCAACTTGTTGCTTTATCAGTGTTCCAACCGGCAATTCGTAGTAGTCGACTTGGCCGGGGTGCTGGACTTCAAGTCGCTTGCGCAGTTCTAGCAATGCGATGTCCAACTCCGGACGACTGTCACCAAGCGCGGGTGTCCAAATTTTATGCGCACGCGCCACTTGATATTTATTACCTTGGCTGAAGATGCGTTCGAATGAGTCAGGGAAAAGGACATGACACAACGTGTGATATAGCTGGCGTCCTTTGCCAGACGGTATGCTGTCAAGCCACAGCGCGAAGTCCTTCGCGTTGGCTAACAGAGCTTCCCGCTCCGCTCGCGGTTTGGCAACCAGCGCCGAAAAAGCTTCAACCGCGAACGCAATTTCCATCCACAAGTACTGGTTGTAACCCGGTCCAGCACTGCCAAGCCCTGACAGCACAGGGGTTTCAAGAAATGGGGATGTGGCGGGAAACGGAGCCGCTGGCTTCATGTTCCAGATGCGCTCCACAGTTTTCAGTTTGGTCGGAGCACGCAAATTCGTGGGCCCAAGTTGCACGATCCAAAACACCTCAGCCATTAGGGCTACATCTAAAGCTTCGCAAGTTGCCAACTGGCTTGCGAGCTTGTCGTAAAAACCACCTTCACCAATGTCTGGTTGTTTGACGTAGTTATCAATGAGCGATTGGAAATGCTCAGTTGTCCAAAGCAAATCAACGTCCAATAGCAGTGAACGCTGATCCAATAAACAACGTTGCTTAAACATATCGACTGCGTCAAAGACACGACCAGATTCTGGAAAGTGCGGAATGAATCGACTCATGATTTTTGGATCTCTTTCAGAGGAATACTTTGGTGGATTGGCTCGGTCAGGCTTGGCGCGTTGAAAAACGTTCACTCACACTCTGCTGCCAAATGTGCCGATACACCAACTCAGCCGCGTGCTGCTTGTCTTCCGCCGTGTAGGGCGGTTCGGGCAATTCCTGATAGATGCGGTCCAAGATGAATGTTTGCACCTCGGCCTGCGTCTGTTCCTTCTCAGTCCAGCGATCCAGCGGCGCGATCACGCCCAGAACACCGGCTAACAATTCTCGACTCGCTTGCTTGATGCGCTCACGGTCCACCTTGGTCAAATCTTCCCGTTGCAGCAAATCAAACAAGGCCAATTGGTCTTCGCTCAGACCCTCTTCAACAGACCGGCGCTGTTCGGCATCCAGACCGTTGACGACATCGAGCAACTTGGCAAAAGTGTCTTCCACCGTGGCACGATCTTTGTCCTGGTTGTAGGCGGCAATGATCTCTTGGTACTTCTTTTCGTAGTTCATGCGCAGGGGATTGCGGGCCAGCATCAGCGCCAGTTTGTCTTCCACGATTTGCCGAATGTCTTCAATGACCGTCGCCTTGTTCTTGACCTTTTTGGCAAACTCATCACGTAACTTTTCCATATTGATCATCGATAGATCAACCGTCAATCCTTGTGCTTGGTCACCACCCGGCGTTTGCGTGGCAATGGCCTCATTGACGATGCGGTGCAGTACCTGCAACAAGGCACTGACGTCGGCGGTGTCGCGGCGCTCACTCAGCTTCTTGTAGATCGCCTCGATGTTGTCGTGACGCTCGGCATAGGCAAGCGCGGACGGTTCCACCAGCAGTGCGTTGAACCGGGCAAACACCACTCTGCAAAATATCTCATAGCGGCGTTTGGACTCGTCATTGGTGTACACGGCGTTGACACCCGCTTTCAAACCTTGCACACGGGTAAAGCCTTTGGCACCGATCAGGGTGATCGGATCAAACCCAAGTCCAAGCAAATGCGCTTCCGTGACGTCGATTGCATCGGCCAAAGCAGCGACGCGTTCCTCCAATGGGGCCACGATTTCATCACTGCCAGCGTCATCACCCAGTGCATATTGCGCCAGAGCCTCGCGCAGGCTTTTCAGCATGCCGTTGTAGTCCACGATCAGGCCGAAGTCCTTGCCGGGATAGCGCCGGTTGGCACGGGCAATGGCCTGCATCAGCGTGTGAGCGCGCATTGGCTTGTCGATGTATAGCGTTGACAAACATTCCACATCAAAGCCGGTGAGCCACATGGCACAAACGATGGCAACCCGGAAAGGGTGCTTTGGATTTTTGAATGCCGTTTCCACATCCACACGTTTGCCATCAGGGGTTTCAAACCCCAGCTTCATACGGACGCGGTGGGGGATGATGTCAAAGCCCCATTTCTTGAAGTCGCCCACTTCGTTTTGCGCTTCACTGATGATGATTTCGACGATGGTTTCATCCAACCAATCCGCCTTGGCCAGCAGTCGATCACGCTGGGCATGCAAGACTTGCCGGGTTTCATCATCGGATGCCAGTGCAATATCAGCCAGCTTCGCGTTGGCATCCTGTCGTACTGATACTGCCTTGGTCTTCCATAAAGGCTCAATCAACATCAGCATGCGGGCACAAGTGATCTTGTCGATGCACACCAACATGGACTTGCCAGATTCCCACCGTGTGCTGCAATGCTCCACAAAATCCGCTGCTACTTTGAGCAATCGTTCATCCGCCGTGATGACCTCGTAGTCTTTGCCGAGCAATTTTTCCAGCAAGGCGGTTTGATCCGGGTCGAGGTCAGCTTCATCAACAGCCTTGGCTATCTTATCGTTCAGATCCAAGCGGGCCAGGCCCAACTTCTCACCACGGTTTTCGTAGACCAGTTTGACGGTGGCACCATCCTCTTCGCTGCGCTTGAAGTCATAGCGCGAGACGTAGTCGCCGAAGATGCGTTTGGTCAACTCGTCGTGCTTGAAAAGTGGCGTGCCGGTAAAGCCAATAAAGGCCGCGTTGGGCAGGGCCAGGCGCATGTTGCGCGCCAGCTTGCCAGACTGGGTGCGGTGGGCTTCGTCCGAAATGACGATGATGTCATCCCTGTCACTGTAGGGCTTGTCAGAGGAAACATCCTGATTGAACTTGTGGATCAGGCTGAACACGTAGCGGTGGTTTTGTTTGAGCAGTTGCTCCAATTCCCTGCCAGACCCAGCACGCGGGGGTTGATCATCAGCAACGCCACAGCCGACAAAGGTCTTGTAGATCTGACTGTCCAGATCATCGCGGTCGGTCATCAACACAAAGGTGAAATTGCCCGGCACGGTGCGGCGCACCTTCTCGGCAAAGAAGGCCATCGAATACGATTTACCGCTGCCCTGCGTGTGCCACACCACGCCCAAGCGACCCAGGTCGGGGTGGGCACGCTCAATGATTTGCAGGTACTGCGGCGCGGGCTCAGCTGCCATCGGGTACATTGCCACCGTGTCATTGGCTGCCGTGCTGATCTGCGCCAGGGGCAGCTCAATGGTGCGCTGCGTCAGGCGCTGGCCGGTGGGGAAGTCACGCTTCAGGGCTTCCTGGCGCACCACGGAGGCTACCGCCTGGTTCACACCCAGCATTTGGTGGTTACGCGCCACCACCTTGCGTACAGCGCCCGCCTTGCTGGCATCAAACAGGATAAAGTTTTCGACAATATCCAGTAGCCGGTCTTTGGCCAGCATGCCGTTCAGCAATACCTCGGCCGCCACGCTGCCTACGTCGGCCTCATGCAGGCGCTTCCACTCGCCAAAATGCTCCCAAGTGCTGGTGATCGACCCAAAACGGGCGTTGTGTCCGTTGCTGACGATCAAGAAGGCATTGTGGTGAAACGCATGGGCGATGACGTTTTCGTCCATGTAGTCGCGCAGGTTGCCGTCAAAACCGGCGCGAATGTTCTTGTACACCGCCTTGAGCTCGATGAACACCAAGGGCAGGCCGTTGACAAAACAAATCAGGTCAGCGCGGCGGTTGTAGTTGGGGGTGTGCAGGCCGGTGAGTTTGAGCTCTCGCACCACCAGAAAACGGTTGTTCGCAGGGTTACGAAAGTCGATCACCATCGCTTGCGCGTGGGTCAGTTGCCCCTGCGCATTGCGGAAGCTGACCGGCACACCGTCGCGGATCAACTTATGGAACGTCTGGTTGTGCTGCAACAGCGAACGGGAAAAGTCGTGGTGCGTCAGCTTGGTGATGGCCTCTTCAATGGCGGGCGGCGGCAACTGCGCATTGAGCCTGACCAAGGCAGCGCGTAGGTCACGCACCAACACTGCATCACGTTCGCTGGCACGACCCAGGGTGCCAGTCGGGCCAAAGGTCTCTTGATTCCAGGCGTAGACACTGTCCCAGCCAAGCGTCGTTTCCAGATGCTCGGCAAAGGTGGCCTGCACCAGACGGTCTTCGCTGTTGATGTCGGTGTAGGCCATGGGTTTTATTGGTTCAGCTTTGGCTCAGATTTGGCTCAATTACAAGCTTGAAAATTTATATAAAACATTAAAAAACAATGAGTTAGCATCAAGTCAAACAACCATTTGGCTCGCCATGACCGGGGATCGAGTCTGATTGACCACCATTTGAGCCAAATGAATGCACCTCATTTTTCATCAAAGCAATCGGTAATGTGCACCATTGCGCGAGCCCTCCATAACGACAACCGACAACGCCACCAGTTCGGTCAGTGCGCGCTTCAATTGTGAGCGATTGACTTCGGGGCCAATGCGGCTGCTGATCTCACCAATTTTGGAGCCAGGGTAGCGGCGCAAATCCTCCCGTATCAGTTCAAGTAAACGGTGCGGCTCTATGCGCAGCAGGGTGGTGGGCAGAACGAGCTTGGCATCCCACAACAAAGCCGGAGCGACGAAATAACGAGTGCCTTGTGTGCGCCCGGCCGACTGGATCAGTGCCAGAGTTGACAAGCGCCCCAACCACACCGACAGGTCATCCCCACCGTCGGATTCCAGCACCGCCCCCAGTTCCCGGGCGGTCATGCCCTCGGTCTGTGCCAGCACCCCCAGCGTGATGCGCTCACGCTGGGTGAGTTGATAGCGGGCATCGGCCTCGGTCAAAAGCCGCATCACCTCAGGCTTGGCAATGCGGCGTTGAATCGTCACCTTGACCCAGTCCGAGCCTTCCTCGGGCACCGGCGCCGGGCGGCCTTGGGACAAGAGCCGGTCATAAATCAAGTCAAAGCCGCTGCCCTCGCGCTCCATCAGGCCCAGGTCATGAAACACCCGCGCCAGCCCCTCGTTGCGACGGCGGCTGGCGTGCAGCATGTTGCGTGGCGTCACCCCCAGCGGCAGGCGGCCGGGATTGACCACTTCCAGCCGGTCCGGGTGTAGATTGAGGTAAATGTCGCCCTGCTGGGTGTAGGGTCGGTGCACCAGCGCGTTGACCAGCAGCTCGCGCACCACCTTCTCGTCATAGGCGGGCACGCTGCGGCGGTAAAGCCCCTCGGCCACCTCGTAGCTCTCGCGGAAATCTGGCACCTCGCGCCACACGGCATCGACCAGTTCCACAGGTGACAGCTCGCAGTCGTCCCAGACCCATTTGTTGATCTTCTGCCCCTGCTCGTCGTACTTGATGGCCTGCACCAGCGGAGCGGTACCCAGGGCGCGGCGGTCTGCCGTGGTGCCCAGCAGCAGCACACCGAGTCGAGTCAAGGTTGCACCATTGGCCAGACCGTAATGCGTCAACAACGCGTCCGCGCCCTTTTCTTTCACCGACTCTTTGACACGATCCGACGCGGCAATGCCCTGAACGAAAGCAGCCCTCTTGTCGGCATCCACAGCGCCACGCGGCACGCCACTGTCCATGGCCTCCCACGGCCTGCCCGGGCGCTCATTGGCCAGGCGCAACACATCGTCGCCCAGCACCGGCTGGCAGGTGTCACCCACGCGCAGGAAATAACGACCATCTTTGGTGGAAGCCACGCTGGGGGAGCGGTCAATCACCAACTCGATGAACTCGCCGCCATTGACCGCGCGCTGCACACTGGGCAGCGCCTGCACATTCACCGTCAACTCGCCCATGCGCTTGCGCAGCCGGTCTAGCACCTCGGGCGGAACCACCTGCCCGGCTGGCGGCAAGGTCTGACCATCTTCAATGCCAATCAACAAGCGGCCACCCGCGCCATTGGCAAAACACACGCAGTCTTTGGCCAGCGACTCCCAGTCCGCTGACTTGCCCGTCACGGTACGCAGGGATTTGAGGTCGGTGTGCTGGTCTTCGAGGAACATGCTGTTCGTATTGCCTCAGGGTTTGTGGGAAACACTATTCCCTGGGTTAGCCTCGTCAAGCTGAATCACTGCTTCGATCAATTTCCCATCGCGTGCTACCACCAGCGGCGTGCCCGTGCGTGCCGCCAGTTCGCGGGCGGCTTGGGCGGCACGGGTCAGCGTGGCGGGCACTGCTTGCATATCGGCATCTGGCAGGTGGGAAACGATCGGCGTATTCAACACGACACTCATGGGTTGCTTTCTTCTCCGAGTAACTGATGGCTGACGACACAACTCACCGCCGCCGTCTCGGAATGATGACTGGTTTGGCAGGTTCATGGGCTTTTAAACCAGCATCCCCAGTAAGTATCTCGACGTGATAACCGGCCAGTGCGTAGTACTCTGCGACATCCTTGATCGTGTGGTCGCCAATAGATGTGCCTCCCGCTGCAAGTGCGGGCCAGGTGTTCGCCAAACTACGCAAGTTTTCGCTTTGCCAAAGTGGTGACTGGTCGGTAAAGGCTGCCCAAGGTGATTGGGCATCCGCTGCCTCTCGCAAATAAGTCGCCAGTGCATTAGCCCGCTCAAAACGCAGAGCTGGCGCCTGAGCGATATGGTTGCCCGTTTCGATCAGCGTTGCGATAGGCAAAACAAATGTGCTGTTTTTTGCTCGCTCGGCCGCCAGCAGTGCGTTGATGCGCGCATAGTCCCACCTGTCGTTGACAGGGCCAGCTTTGCCTTTGCCGGGTACTTGCAGCCAGCAGCAAAGTACCGAGGTGTCCAAAATAAGAACGCGCTTACTCAAAACTCAGCTCCTGTTGTGCAATAGTCGCCTGAGATTCTGAAATCGTCTTTTCTATCAATCCTTGACTCGACAATCGTCCGACTGAGCCTTGGGCCAAAAGTTTGGGGAGTTGTTCAATGTCTTCCAGAAGCGTTAGAACGCTATGCCCCGTCGTGGGATTACGGTTGACAACCGTAATGAAAGGCACCATTTGCGTGCCCATGGCATCCAGCAATGCAGGGTTGTGAGTGGTCACCAGCACATCCACCCCTCGCTCTGCGCCTACGGTTCTGAGCATATCGAGCAGCAATTTGGCTCTGGACGGGTGCAAGCCGTTGTCCACTTCTTCAATGACCAAAAGACTGTCTTTCGGGCGTGTGAGCAGTGCCGTCAAGATTGCCAAAAATCGCAGTGTGCCATCCGACATACCGCGCGCATCGACCGTGGGTGGTGGGCCATCATCGAGCCAGTGTTCTTCGCAATAGAGCATGGCATCTGACTGAAATTTGCCAACCGTCTCAGCATAGACACGGCGTATATCGCGCTCCGGTAACTGGCTCGCATACTGGGTTAATACAAGCTCGATTTCCTTTTGTTTCTCTTTTGGCAAGGCAGCCAATACGCCTGCCACGTTTGAGGCATCAGACTCAAGCTTGTCAGAAAGCGGCGAAAACCGACGCATGTGCGATGGAATGGGGTCGAGAATAAATATCTCGCGCAGCGAGGTGATGACCGCCATCACACCATCATTGATTTCCTGTCGCAACTTTTGTCCAACAAGTTGAAAAAGCGCTGCATGCGCCCGGCTGAGTTGTCGTGGTGTGCCTTGTTTTTCGTTGTAGAGACGGGCAATGATCGTCGGCGAGTTTTCAACGCAGGGGTCGGTACGCAATAGTTTGATATGCCCGGCTTGCGATTTTCTTAGCCCGCCTTTTCCAGGACGGTACTTGATGCGGGTCAGTTGCTCTGAATAGAGGTCGCAACGACTTTCGTTGATCTGGCACTCCAGACGGTATTCGTAGTCGGTCAGTTCGTCAGCGCGACAGACAACGCCAATTGCAAAAATGGCGCCCGGTTGACGTGCTGCCCATTCAATACCGCCGCGCACGGGTGGTTGCAGCCCTTCGCCCTTGATTGCCGACGTCAGCATGGCACCAGATGCAAGGCGATTCAGCAGCAGAAAAGCATCGAGTGCGTTCGATTTTCCGCTGGCATTGGTTCCTACCAAGACAGACAAAGGATCGATATGTAACGAAGCCTTTTCGTAGCTTTTCCAGTTCTCCAACTGCAATTCGGTAATCATGAGTTAACGCTCCATAGGATCATGTTGGGCAACAGGATAGTTCATACCGCCAATTCTCCACTCATCAGGCGGGGTAGCAGCAGATCGCGGGCGGCGCGGAGTTTTTGGTTTTGCACGTTGAGATTTTTGATTTGCGTGAATACGTCCGACACAAACTCATCAAATGATCGGAGCATCAGCGCAGACGGAATCAGGATTTCAACCCGGTGCACAGATTTTCGATCAAGCGTAGGAACCGACGAGCCACCGTTGAATTGCTTCAAATCCATTTCCCGAAGCAAAAACAGTGCAAACAATGGTGTTACCCGCTTGAACTCCTTCACCCAAAGCGCGGTATTGAGCGGCCAGTAATCCTCTGCAACGTATTGCACTTCGCCCAGCGTCCCGCTTCGACCAGTCACTACTCCAGGTCCAACAGCTTTGGCTTTGTCGTGGTAACCCAGAATGCCCGTGGATCCGTAAATCGGTACGTCGCCTTCCTTCCGGTCTTGCGTTGGGAGATCGAAGCCACGCTGCAAAACCAATGCCGATTCCAGCGGTGCGCGCTCCCACCCCTGCGGCACGCCATCCACGATGGGGGTGTGTTCATAGCCGGGGAAACGCAGGCGGACGAACCATTCACGGTAGAGCAGCCGGGCAGACGCTTCGAGCAGGGCCATGCGGCGGAGATTGTTTTCGATCAGGTTGTCGTAGGTGGAGAGGATGTCGGCGATACGCGTTTGCTCTGCCACTGGTGGTACATCAAAATCCAACGACAGCAGCTTTTCCTGACTCAGGTGGGTGTGATTCAAACTGATGTGGAGTTATTCTCGCCCCATCCATGCAGCA
>PCUV01000022.1 GCA_002786915.1 Comamonadaceae bacterium CG12_big_fil_rev_8_21_14_0_65_59_15
GTGTCGGTGCCCGTCGTCGTGAGCTGGAAGGTGCCAGCATTGACGTTGAAGACTCCACCTGTCGCGTTGGTAAACGACTGAATGCTGAAAATCTGAGTCGCCGCCGAGCTGGCGTTCTTGTTGAAAGTGCCGCTGTTGACGAAGGTCGATGCCGAACCATTGCCTTCCAGCGGAGCCGTTGCGCTGGTCGCGTCGTTGATGGTGCCGCCAGCCAGGTTGTTGAGTACCGCGCCGTTGTACATCAGAACCCGGTTCGCCCCGCCGATGTCCAGCGTGCCGCTGTTGTTCCAGGTCACCGCACCGTTCAAGGTGGGCGAGCCGCTGAGCGTGGTCGTGCCCTGCGTGGTCAGAGTACCTGTTCCGGTCAGCGTACTGGTGTCTGTCACGTCCATCGCACCGCTGACCGTCACATTGCCTGTTCCGCTTAAGGTGCCACCACTCAAGGTCAAGTTGGGCAGGGTCAAACCAGCAGTCAAATTGAAGTTAACGGTGCCGCCCGAAAGATTCAAACTGCCCAAGCCCACAATCGCCGAGCCGGTGTTCAAATTGCGTGTACCACCCGTAAATTTCAGTGTGGCACCGCTGGCGATGTCGTAACTTCCGGTATCGGTACCGTCAGCGCCAATGCTCAACGTAGAGCCCGTCACATTGACGATCCCCGTGCTGGCAAATGTTGTGCCAGCTCCACCCTGAATTGCGTTGGCTGTCGGCGAAGTGATCGTTCCTGAACTGCCGTTGGTCATGAAACCGGTGCCAGTCAAATTGACAGTTACCGTGTTGTCGGCAAAGGTGGATAAAACGTTGCCAAGATTGAGCCCACCGTTGTTGGTCAAACTGCCGCCTGTACCAATATTCAAGGTGGTCAGTTGCCCTCTATTGACACTTTGCGTATTGATCGTGCCAGCGTTGTTCAGCGCACCATTCAAGGCCAGCGTCCCTTGCATCAGCGTTGTCGTGACACCCGCACTCAAATTAACAGAACCCGTGCTGGAGGATGCCAACGTGCCGCCAGACCAGTTAACTATCCCACCATATCCACTGCCAACTGTCACGGCACTGGTACCACCCAGGGTTCCCCCCGACATGACCAGGTTGCCGGTGATGGATGTCCCAGCAGCTGTATTCAGGTCAAGCGTGCCAGCGTTCATTTGCAGTGTGAACAAGGACAAGGCTGACGAGGTAGCCAGCGACGTGGTGCCGCCAGTTACCAAAACTGTGTTTGCAGCCAATGTACCTGTCAGAGAAGTCGCGCCACCGGCAATGGTCAGATTGCCAGCACCCGTTGCGCCTGCTTTTTGAACATCAACATTGCCGCCTAGCAAGCTCAGGGTGCCGGAAACAGTGGCGGTGGCGAAAGAGCCGCCGTGGTTAAGTACCAGGTTGAGCGCACTCGATGACGAGCTGATGGGCGCATTAATAGCAATATTATTGTCGGCTTGCAGCGTGAGTGTGGTGGCGGTAGTCCCGGTCTTGGAAATTGATGAACCAACTGTGATATTGCCTAACTCCGAGCCAATTCCTGATGTAGTAATCGTGACATTGGTACCCGCATTCAATGCCGTTTCGATGGTTGTATTGGCAATCGCTGAGCCTTGAATTGAGGGTGTCCAATAGCCACCGGTAAAAGTACCCCCCATTTCGCCCATAGCCTGGACCGTGACGTTAAACGGATCCAACAGCCAAACGCCCGCACGCCCTTTGGAGCCCCGAGCGTCCACGGCGATGCCGGTGACATCCAAGACATGCCCAGACGTCTCCACAAACCCGCCGTCGCCCCCGTTGACCCCACCCTTAGCCGAAATACTGCCAAACGCCCGCGTGGTGTCATCGGCCCAGACAATCACTTTTCCGCCGTTGCCGCTGCCTAGCGCATCAGCCTTGATGCTGGCCTCTGGCCCAAAGTAGGTGACGGTGGCATTGGGCACTTCGGGATTTTTGCCCTGGAAGTCGCCACCCAACAAAATTGTGCCGCCACCGCTGGCACCTGATGCGTTGATGCTGCCGTTTCCAGTCACACCAACCTGCGTGCCGAGCATCTTCACAGTGCCGCCTATGCCAGTGGGACTTGATGCATCGAGCGAGCCTGCGTTGAGCGCGCGACCGCCCTGCAGCAAGATATCCCCGCCCTGCTCAGCCAGGCCGCTGGCTTTGATCACACCGCTGTTGTTGACCACTTGCCCCAGGCTGCCAGTGGCATCAGCTACCCGCGCCCGAATCAGGCCGTCGCCGCTCAGGTCAACCGCCAGCATGTTACCGGCCACCAGGCTGACGCTGCTGGCGTTGATCTGCCCGCTGTTGTCAACGTTGTTGCCCATCAAGGTGACGCCACCCAGCGCGTTGATCAGCCCTTGGTTGCTGATGCTGCCGCTGCCGGGGTTGCTAAAGCGGTAGTTGCCGGCCATGAAGTCGGCGTTGCCCAGACGCAAGGTGCTCGCCAATATGCCGCCCACGTTGACCTGTGCGCCCCTTGCGAACAGCATGCCGTTGGGGTTGCTAAAGAACACCTGGCCGTTGGCGTTGAGCTTGCCGTAGATTTGGCTGGCATCGTTGCCGATGATGCGATTCAGCGCCACTGAGCTGATGCCAGGCTGGTTGAAGTTGACCGTAGCCGCAGCGCCGATGTTGAAGCTTTGCCAGTCCAGCGCAGCACGCTGGCTGGTTTGCTGCACCGTGAGCACGTTGGCCGCTTGGCTGATGCTGGCCTGCCCGGCACTGACTTTGCCACCGGTGGGCAGCGCGTTGGCGGGCGGGGTGCTTTGCGCCCCGACGGGAGCCAAGCAAAGGGCAAGAGCAGCAGCGAAGAGCGTTTTCGTCATGGCAAGGCGCGCAGCGACGTGGCATTCCACGAGGTCCGCAGGCATGGATTGCCGCGCTTTGCTCGCAATGACGAAAGTGTGGCTCGCGACGGCGCTGGTTTTGCCACCCTTGCCGCGCCCTTTGGCCGTTTCAGCCACCGCTACCCAGGCTTGTTCGAGTTGGCTCCAGATCAATCGGTAAATGTGATTCATGTTGTTCCCCCTTTACCAGTTGTAGCCAAGATTGAGCCATGCCCGGGGCCTGGCGTCGTCGGTTGGGTTGGGTGCTTCGTGAACGGCCCAGGCCAGCAGGGCACTGAGCGTGACGTCTTTGTGCAGTTGCCAGTCGGCACTTAGGCCAATGTCGCTCATGCTTTTGTCGTTGGGCGTGGTGGCAGCGGGCAGCGGGTTGCGCAGCAGTTGCAATTGGCCCCAGTCGGCAAACAGGCCCAGGCCCAGCGTTGGGGTGGCTTGCCAGCGCAGTGCCAATTTGAGCATCTGGCCGCTGTCGCCGCTGGCCTCACCATTGGCGTAGCCGGGCATCGTGGCAGGTCCGCCCAGGCTTAATTTTTCTGATGAATCGAGGTTTTTGCTGGCCAGTTGTGCGTTCCATTGCAGTTGTACGCTGAGGTATTGTCCCAAGCTTCTCTGGTGCTGCGCGCTCAAGCTTAGTTTGCTGAAGTGCCCTGCCGCCCCCGGTCCGGTGGGTGGTGCGTCCAGCGTGGCTGCGGTGCTGCCCATATCAATTTGGGCGCTGCGCCAGGCCATTTCAGCCCGCGTTGAGCTGTTTTGATCGAGCCAGTCGCCCCCCAGTGTGGCGGTCAGGCCACGGCTTTGTTTGTCCAGGTCGGTGGGTGGGGTGTTGGCTTTGAAGTGGTCTGAGAGCTTGCTTTCGTCAATTTCCAATTGCAGTTTGATGTTGCTTTGACGGCTGCGAACAATGGGGTATGACGCCCCCAGGCGCAGCGCATCGGCGGTGCCGCTGGCATTCATGCTGGCAAAGTCGCCCCCCAGGGTGTAGGTGGCGCGCGAAGCCGCTGCGCTTAAGCGCCAGCCCTGGGCCCCTACGGGTAATTCACCGCGCAGGTTGTAGCTGTAGAGGTTGCCGGTGTCGGTCATCATGACGTTGGCGCTCAGGCGTTCACCTTTGCCGAACGGGCCGTTGGCGTTGACGCTTAGCGCAAGCCGGTTGTTGCCGGTAGAGGGCGACCCGTGGTTGTTGAGGTCAATGTGGCTACTTAACAACGGATCCACCGCTTGGGCAATCACGATGTCGGTGCTGCCGGGGGCTTCTCCGGCTTGCAGGTCCAGGCTGGCGTGGCTGCCCGCGAGCTCGTTGATGAGCAGCACCTGGCGCTCGACACTGCGCAGCGTGAGCGGCTGGCCTTTGGGCAGGCGCTCAAGGTAACCATAGACTACGCCCGGGTCGATGCGGCTTTCGCCTTCAAGCCTGACTTCGCCCAGCGTGCCTTCGCTGATGGCAATTTCAACCGAGCCACTTTTGATTTTTTGCGGTGGCAAATAGCCTTGCACCAGAAAATAGCCCTCTGCCTTGTAACGTGCTTCCACTGCTTCGACGGCTTCGATCAGTTCACCAAAATTAAGCGCGCGCCCGCTCCAGCGCGCCACCACGGCGTTGAGCGTTTCTTTGGACAGGGCGTGGTTGCCGCTGAATTCAAATTGATTCACCTGCACACGCACGTCGGCGCTGCCAGCAGGCGCTGTGGGCGCCGCGGCAGGCGGGGCCTGGAGCGGGGCGATGGTGGGCGCTGGGGCGCGTTCCACGGGTCGGGTTTCTTGCAGGATGCGCCCAGCATCGGGCGGCGGCGGCGTCTGCGCCAGTACTGGCCCGGCGGCCAAAGCCAACAGAGCGAACCATGGCCTTGCAAGGGCACAAATGCGGGGGTTGCGGCAACGGGTTGGCAAGGCACTTCTCCACTGGATTGGGAAAAGGCCATTTTGCCACCCGGAATATCACAAAAGGTAAGAACCCGGCTTGTCGCAAGCAAAAAACCATCAACAGACACGGTGTTACCAACCATGTGCGTGACGCCGCGTATCGCAAATCAGGCAAAACGGAACTGCCCCGGTGCCTTGATGTGGTTGCCGTGGTGTCACTTTGTCATCGGTTAACCGGGGGTTGGAAACGGTGCAAACGGCAAAGCGCCCGCAGTGCCACTGGTGCTATCAGCGCTGACCAATTTCAAAACCCGAACCCCTCAGGACTTTTTTAAACGGGTAGGCGTGGGCCGCAACCAGCGCGGTGGGACTGTGCACAAACAACACCAAGTCGGGTTGCACCAAATCAGTCAGCTTTTACCAACCGCCAGGGCACGCTCCAGAATCAGCCGATCCATTCGGTCTTTTTCGCGCGACGTTTGCTTGGTTTTCAGCAGCCCTTGCAGCGAAACAGTGCGCAGTGGAATGCCATCGAAGTCAATCGTGACGGCGTAGGGCAACAAAGACTCGTAGCTTTCACCGCAGGCGTTGAACATCAAGTCAACCACAAACGCATCAGCCACGCGAATGGTGTCGCCTTCTGGAAACCAGGCCGGGTCGATGTCTTTGGCAACGCCCTCGGGCAACAGCAACAGCGCTTGCTTGACCTTTTCGCCTTGCGCCAGCGTGGGTCGCAAAACGATGTCGATATCGACCGTACCGCGTTGGTAGCCAAGCGCAAAAAGGGCGTAACCCCCAATCAACAAGTAATCGACCCCATGCGCATGAAGTGCGCCCAGCAGCAACTTCAGGTCGGCTACGCTGGCCGGGCGTGCCATTTCAGGTGGTTTGTCGCTCATGGTGAGCCTTCCATCTGCTTCATATTCAGCGCAATAGCGACACTGAGCGCTTCGTCGCTGGCGCGGTTGGCGGCTTCATGCGTGGCGTAGCGATAAACGCCCTTGCGCACCCCGGTGGTGGCCACGCGCATCAGCGCCGCTGCCGTGACCTGATGCACCTGCGCCTGCCGCAAAGCGGCGGCGCTGGGCATCAAGCTGGGCAGGGCAATTTGAGAGTTCCCGACAATGCGCATAGCGCACAGTATCGCAAATTAGGCAAAGCTGAATTGCCCCGGTGCCTTGATCGGGTCCACCGACACATGAATCGTCGCCTTGGGTGCAAACTTGCCTTCCAGCAGCAGCTTCGAGAGCGGGTTCTCAATACGCTGTTGAATGGCGCGTTTCAAGGGCCGGGCACCAAACACCGGGTCAAAACCCACCTTGGCCAGCTCTTTGACAGCGGCGTCGCTCACCGCCAGTGTCAGTTCCATATGCGCCAGGCGCGCGGTCAGCACCGCCAACTGAATCTTGGCAATGTCGGCAATGTGGCTGGCATCCAGGCTGTGGAACACCACAGTCTCATCGATGCGGTTCAAGAACTCGGGCCGGAAGTGGTTTTTGAGCTCATCAGTCACCGCATCCTTGACGTCTTCATAGTCTTGCCCCACCATGTTCTGAATCATTTTCGAGCTAATGTTGCTGGTCATCACGATCACCGTGTTTTTGAAGTCCACGGTGCGACCCTGGCCGTCGGTGAGGCGTCCATCGTCGAGCACTTGCAGCAGCACATTGAACACGTCCGGGTGCGCTTTTTCCACTTCGTCCAAAAGCAGCACGGCGTAGGGTTTGCGCCGCACGGCTTCCGTCAGGTAGCCGCCTTCTTCGTAGCCCACATAGCCGGGGGGCGCACCAATCAGGCGTGCCACGCTGTGCTTTTCCATGAACTCGCTCATGTCGATGCGCACCATGTGCTCGTCACTGTCAAACAAAAAACCCGCCAACGCCTTGCACAGCTCGGTCTTGCCCACGCCCGTGGGGCCCAGAAACAGGAAACTGCCGGTCGGGCGATCCGGGTCGGAAAGTCCTGAGCGTGAACGGCGGATGGCGTTGGCCACCGCGCTAATGGCTTCATCCTGCCCCACCACGCGCTCGTGCAGCTTGACCTCCATCTGTAGCAGCTTGTCGCGCTCGCCCTGCATCATTTTGGCCACTGGAATTCCGGTGGCGCGGCTGACCACTTCGGCAATTTCTTCCGCACCCACTTGCGTGCGCAACAGGCGCGGCGCGGCACCTTCGGCGCGGTCGCTTTCCTTGGCCTGCGCGGCTTTCAGTTGCTTTTCCAGCTCGGGCAACTTGCCATATTGCAGCTCAGCGACCCGGTTGAAATCGCCCTTACGGGTCAGTTCTTCGATCTGGAATTTGAGTTTGTCAATCTGCTCGCGCAAGTCACCACTACCCTGGGCGCTGGCTTTTTCGGCCTTCCAGATTTCGTCCAGGTTGGCGATTTCTTTTTGCAACGACTTGATTTCTTCGTTGATGAGCTCCAGCCGTTTGAGCGATGCTTCGTCTTTTTCCTTTTTGACCGCTTCGCGTTCGATCTGCAACTGGATCAGACGGCGATCGAGCTTGTCCATCACCTCGGGTTTGGAGTCCATCTCGATCTTGATCTTGCTGGCGGCCTCGTCGATCAGGTCGATCGCCTTGTCGGGCAAAAAGCGGTCGGTGATGTAGCGGTTACTCAGCTCGGCCGCAGCCACGATGGCCGGGTCGGTGATATCGACATTGTGGTGCTTTTCATAGCGCTCTTTGAGGCCACGCAGGATGGCAATGGTGGCCTCGACGGAGGGTTCCCCCACCAGAATTTTCTGGAAACGGCGCTCCAGCGCAGCGTCTTTTTCGATGTATTTGCGGTACTCGTCCAGTGTGGTCGCACCCACGCAGTGCAGCTCGCCACGCGCCAGCGCGGGTTTGAGCATGTTGCCCGCGTCCATGGCACCTTCGGCCTTGCCCGCACCGACCATGGTGTGCAGCTCGTCAATAAAGACAATGGTCTGGCCTTCGTCCTTGGCCAGGTCTTTCAGCACGTTTTTCAGGCGCTCTTCAAATTCACCGCGAAACTTGGCACCGGCCAGCAGCGAGGCCATATCCAGCGAAAGCACGCGTTTGCCTTTGAGGCTGTCGGGCACTTCACCGGCCACGATGCGCTGCGCCAGCCCTTCCACAATGGCGGTCTTGCCGACACCTGGCTCGCCGATCAGAACCGGGTTGTTTTTGGTGCGGCGTTGCAGCACCTGGATGGCGCGGCGAATTTCGTCGTCGCGGCCAATCACCGGGTCAAGCTTGCCCGCACGGGCGCGCTCGGTCAGGTCGATGCAATACTTCTTGAGACTTTCACGCTGGTCTTCGGCGTCGGCACTGTTCACATTCTGGCCGCCACGCACGGCGTCGATGGCCGCCTCCAGGCTTTTACGCGTCAAGCCATTGGCGCGTGCGGCGTCGCCCAGCGTACCTTTGGCTTCACTCAAGGCCAGCAAAAACAGCTCGCTGGCAATGTACTCGTCCTTGCGCTTGATCGCCTCTTTTTCAGTGGCTTGCAGCAGTTTGCCCAGCTCCGGCCCGCCCTGCACCTGGTCTTGACCGGTGACTTGCGGCAGCCTTTTGACAGCCGCCTCGGCGGCGGCGAGCAGACCTGCAATATTGACCCCGGCGCGCTGTAGCAGCGCCTTGGGGCCACCGTCTTGTTTGAGCATCGCTACCAGCACGTGGGCGGGCTCAATATAGGCGTGGTCTTGGCCCAACGCCAAAGACTGGGCGTCAGACAGGGCGTCCTGAAATTTGGTGGTGAACTTGTCGGCTCGCATGGGGAACTCCAAAACATTTTGAACTGCCCGGTACATGGGGCATGAGGGCTGGCTTTTCAAGCTGTTTGGTTGCGCCGCAGCGGCAAATCCAAGCTGAGCGCACGGCCAGCGACTTGCCGCTTTTTTTGAAAACTCGAGTCAACATGCGGTTTTCTCCGGGAAAAACTGACGTATATGCACGATATAAAAAATTCAAAGTGCAACCGGAGCACTCTTCAGTTTTTCAGCAAGTAGCTGCTCTGCTTCAGTCAGCCTGTTGACGTCGATGTCAAAACTGACCCAGTTTGCCAATCCGGTTTGACCCTAAATAACATTCGTGCAACCGTTAATGGGTGCGGGATATCGCGTCGCAAAGGTGGGCCACGGCACCCGAGTCATTCTGAGGCGCTGCGCGAGGGGAAAATCCGCTACGGGCTTCGCCCTTCGCTCCTTTCCTCCTCGCGTAAAAAAAATCCCCGCAGCAAGCTGCGGGGTATCGGGTGCGGACGAGACCATACGGCTCACTGGCGTTCGCCGCACAGGGGAAACGCCCCAAGGGGCGGGGAATATACCCGCCGTGATTTCTGGTCACAAGCCCAGCGCCACGGCTGAAAAACAGTACAAAGTGCGCCCGCTGGAGCTGCTACGCGTTCACCATGAAAAGATCGAGGTGAGGATACTGGAGCAGGCCGGCCTTGTGTTTGATGCCAAGTCAGAACCGGGCAAATTGCGCGTAGTGGCGTGAACAACTACAAATTAGAAACTTCAACGTATATCAATACCGACCATGATGAATCTACAAATTGCCAAATGGGGTAACAGTCTTGCGGTACGCATTCCTGCTGACTATATCCGTCAGATTGGCGTGCGAGAAGGTGACTTGTTTGAAGCACGTTTAGGAGCCGATGGTGCACTTAGCCTGAAGCCACCCGCACAATGGAATCGCAAGGCATTTGCCGCTGAAATCACACGCGAAAACAAACTTTTGCCGATGGGATCGTCAGTGATGGAGCAACTGCGTCAAGAGGCGCGCTACTAATGTTATACGTTGATACCAGCGTATTGGTGGCACTCTGCACCCATGAGGCCAAGACAGCCGATGTGGTCAAGTGGTATGCAGCCTGCACTGGTGAACTGGCATCCGCCGTATGGTGTGTGACTGAATTTGCCAGTGTCATGGGGTTAAAGCAACGCACCGGGCAACTGACCCAGGCGCAAGCCCAAATCGCCTGGCTTCAATTTGAGCGGGTCTGTTCCAACGATTTGCAATTGCTGCCCATCGAATCGATGACTTTTCACAAAGCCGCCGTGTTGACCATGGATGCCACTACCGGCTTGCGTGCCGGTGACGCTTTGCACCTGGCGTGCGCATTGGCTGCCAAAGCCCAAGGTATTGCCACCTTGGACATTGTGCTGGCCAAGAACGCCAAGCGACTCAAGCTGAAACACGTCACGATTTAGCTCGTACGTGCAACATGTCGGTCTTGAATGAGTGGAAAATAGTGGCACGGCAACCAAAAAAAGAGCTGCAAAACTATGTTGCAAGTCAAAACTAAATCCGGCCGTGTCTTCAATTTACCCAGTGACGAAGAGGATGCCCGCATCCGCGCTGGCATTGCCGCCGACCCCGACACCCATGAAGTGAGTGATGCCGAATTTGCCTTGATGCGCCGCCCTGGTCGTCCCTTGGGCAGTGGCACCAAAACACAAATCACGCTGCGCATTGATACCGTCATTGTGGACAAATACAAAGCCACTGGCCCCGGCTGGCAGACCCGTATCAATGAAGTGCTCAGGGCAAACGCTTGATATTGATGCACCTGCAATAGTGTCACCCTAGCTAGACCCGCGAACCGAATGGCGGATCACATTCACCCGCCTGCTGTGGTTTATCCTGAAGGGCACTTGAGGGGATGCCGTGGCAAAAACTTACCAACTCAAAGCACTCTGGCCACTTCTGGCGTTTGAAACAGCACCAGCACCCCTGCTTGCCACATTGGATGCCTACGGTGGCGAATTGGTGAAGTACGCCGTCACCCAGGATGGTTTTTGGCTATTCTCCCAGTCACAGCCTTTTGATGCGAATGAATCTGAGGGTCTGACTGGTTTTCATCCAGCCGACCTTGCCCCCAAACAGATCGACGGTGTGGAAGGCTACTTTTATGGCTTGCAAAACGGTACACCACTGCTACCGCTGCCATTTACAGCAGCACAGTTGATCGAGTTTGACAAGCGAACGGCTAGGCTTGTCGCGGGCAACATTGAGAGGGGCAGTGAAACAGACGGCTGGATTACTGACTTGGCGAAAGAAAACCCAGACGCAGCGGAGTTGGCGCGTGCCATCCATGCTGGCAAGTGGCCGGTGGCCACAGCCAAACCGCGCTTTCACTTGGCAGGCGGCATCGTGCCAGATGCGTCGGCCAAAGCTGTCAAATCAGCACGGGATCAAATTCAGCAACAGCAAGATGCCATGCGTCTGACAGGCATTTCACCCCTGCTGCTCAATGACATCAACCGGGTCAAAGAATACCAAAAGCTGATCAGCCCAACCAGCATCGCTGATACCGCCTATCTGCAAGCGATGCAACCAAGTGAAGCCCTGTTGCGCGCAGCCATTCCAACCAACAACCAAGCGGTAGCTGACCTACTCAGTCAGCAGAAGATTTCACTGAGCGTCGTTGACGATGTCATGGCCAACGCATATCTTCAGACCCAACGTGCAGCGCAATTGGACATTGGTCAGCGGCTTCGTCGGTTATGTGGTGTTGGCCCCCGCCCCCCGAGGGGGCTCCCTCAGAACCGCGTGAAAACACGCCGCCTGTCGGCGGCGGCTTGCTGGTGTCGTTGTGGGGCTTGAATTTTGTTGTCTATTTGCTACATATTCAATAGCTGCTTATGCTTATTTCATAAGCGTTATAGGCATAAAATTCATGTAACCCGGCGTGATGTGGCCGCCGGGCCACATAATTCATGCCTAAAGAATCACTGTGGCAGGGTGTAGTTTTAGGTCAGGCAGCAGCTCGCGCACGGTGCTACAGTTCAGCCGGGCATCAAGCCCCCGCGCTTTACCTCCCTGAGTGCGGCTCGCAAGAGTTAAGACCCAGCCTAATGTGCTGGGTTTTTTTTGGCCGTTGAATTTCGTGACTGTTATGAAACTAAATTTCGCAGTCATTACCGGGTAATGAAGTTGAACGTAGCTTGTAAGGGTTTGTCGATATGGTGGCTATTCGGTGCAAAACCGAGTACCGCTGGCGGTATAGCGCAGGTATGGGCCACAAAGAGAAAAACCGCACTACCATTTCAATAGTGCGGTTTCTTTACTGTACTTAGGGTGGCTGATGGGGCTAGAACCAACGACAACAGGAATCACAATCCTGACTTTTTTATATTTCACCGTGTTGATTCAAGTAGTACAATCAATATAAATCAACAAGTTAACGACAAAGCACTGGACAAGTTATCAGGTAGCGTGTTGATTGATATGCACCTTTATTGTGCTGATTTGCCTACAGATTGCCTACAGATTTTGAGGAAGCCATGAAACAACAACTTAACCGGGTTCGTTTGACTGCTGGCAGGGTGACAGACTTTGCCTGCCCTGCTGATAAGGCGCAAGCGTTTCTATGGGACACCGACACCCCGACGCTGGCGCTGCGAGCAACACCATCGGGCCGCAAGACTTACGTTTTTGAGGCACGATTGAACGGTTCAACCATTCGCGTCAATATCGGTACCGTGGCAGACTGGCCGATTGAAAAGGCACGCAACCGAGCGCAAGCATTAAAAATGCTGATTGATGCAGGCACCGACCCGCGAGAGCTTGAGCGCCAGCAACAGGAAGCAAAAGACCAAGCCATTGCCGCTGCTGCTGCCGAACAAGCCCACCAAGCCCAACAGCAAGCCGCCCAAGCCCTGACCGTGGGCGAGGTCTGGCAAGCCTACATTGAAGAACGCCGCCCACATTGGGGCGACCTGCACTACCGCGACCATATCGACAAGGCCAAGGCCGGGGGCTTACCGTCTGGCCGCCGTGGTGGTGGCAAGCAACTGACCAAGCCGGGGCCGCTGGCCGCATTGATGCCGCTGGCGCTGAAAGACCTTGACCAACCCACGATAGAAGCATGGGCCGCCAACGAGGGAAAGACCCGCGCCAGTTCTGCCCGGCTGGCATGGCGATTGCTGACAGTGTTTCTCACTTGGTGCAGTGAACAGCCGCAATACGCCGCCCTGCTGCCAGCAAAGAACCCGGCCAAAACCACAAAGACCCGCGAAGCATTGGGCAAAGCCCGCACTAAATCGGACGTGTTGCAGCGTGAACAACTGGCCGCATGGTTCACCGCCGTGCAACAGATTCAAAACCCCGTTATCGCTGCCTGCCTGCAAATGATGTTACTGACTGGCGCAAGGCCGGGCGAAGTGCTTTCCCTGCGCTGGGAGGACATAAACACCCAATGGAAGGGCATTCAAATCAAGGACAAGGTGGAAGGCACGCGCGAGATACCCGCAACCCCTTTCGTGCTGCACCTGCTGGCCGCCCTACCGCGCCGCAATGAATGGGTTTTCGCAAGCAATACAAGCGCCAGCGGATGCCTGACCGAGCCCAACAACCCGCACACCCGCGCCTGCAAAGCCGCCGGACTGGCTGGCCTGACCCTGCATGGCCTGCGCCGTTCGTTCGCAAGCCTGACCGAGTGGCTGGAAATACCCGCTGGCGTGACAGCACAGATTCAAGGCCATAAACCCAGCGCCACGGCTGAAAAGCATTACAAGGTTCGCCCATTGGAACTGTTACGGGTTCACCATGAGCGAATCGAGGCATGGATACTGCAACAGGCCGGGGTAACGTTTGATGCCAGCGCAGAGCCGGGCAAGCTGCGCGTGGTGGCGGGTTGACTTGTAAATCAATGGTTAACAGTTTATGATTCTCACATTCAGACACAAAGGGCTTGAAACCTTTTACCGCAGTGGTGGCATGGCAGGCATACAGCCTATCCACGCAAAGCGACTGCGCGAGCTTTTAACTGCCCTAAGTGTTGCCAGTGTGCCGCAAGACCTGATGCGACCATCCTGGCGGCTGCATGGATTATCTGGTGACCTTGCCGGGTTCCATGCCGTGACGGTACAGGCTAATTGGCGATTGACGTTCAGGTTTATCGGCACTGACATTGAATTGCTGGATTATTTGGATTACCACTGAGAGACACACCATGAAAATGCACAACCCCGCACACCCTGGCGAACTGCTGACCGGATGGCTTGACGACCTGGACGTGAGCGTGACCACATTCGCTGCCCATATCGGCATCAGTAGGGTGATGCTGTCGCGTGTGCTGAATGGTCACGCTGCCGTGAGTGCTGACATGGACTTGCGATTGTCTGAGGCATTGGGCACGACACCGGGTTACTGGCTGGCGCTACAGAATCAGCGCGATTTGTGGACTGCGAACCAGACCGCCAAAGCCCGCGCCCGTATCGTGCGTATGGCTGCAATGGCATAACCGTTTTTGCGCCAGCTAGACCCGCTTCGAAACCGGGTTGAAAAGCCAAGCCCCCGCTGGCCTGCTGGTGCATCCTGATTTGCGGGGTTTTCTGCACGGGGGTGCATCGTGAGTTTGATAAATCAAAAATGGCGTGATGCAATGGCGCTGCTGGGCAGGCACTTCACCAAAGAAGAACACGCCGCTGGGTGGCCTGAAACGCTCAAGCCCGAGCGCATCGCCGTATTGCAGCGCCCGTACACATTGGGCGACATATCGGGGAAAAGGTTAACGCAAGCCTTTTTGCAAGGGCTGAATGCTGCCCTGGCCAGCGGGGAACTGCCCAGCACCATCGTGACCGCGCAAGTGGTGACGCATCATCAAAAGGTGTTCAAAGGCTACGCCAGCCGCCCTATGTGGGGTGGTGACGTGACCGAGCCCGTTTATGGAGCAGCGCCCGTTTATGGTGACAAGGACTTTCATTGCATCGCCGCGCCAGCCTTCGCCGCCTGGCTGGCCGCGCAAGGCGAAACACCTTCGCCACACGTTCAAGCCTGGTTTGATGCAGTGGGCGTGGCTGGCGCTGCTGTACCTGATGCGCCCGTGGCCGGGATGCCTGCCCAAAAGCACCGCGACAGAAAACCATCATGGTCAACTGTTGCGATGCCCTACATGAAAAGCCTTTACAAGGCTGGCAAATACAAATCCGCAAAAGTCTTTTACAACGCACTACTGAACCGCGCTGGCGTGGAGGGTTCGCCATTCTCAAAAGTCAAGAACGGGCTGTATTGCGACGAGGCAGGGACTCAAGTCGCTGAGGGTTCAGTCGGTACAAAGTGGCGCGAAATTCGAAGCAACTGAATTCAAGAAATCGACAGTTCGACAGTTATCGAAAAAATAAAAATAGTCGGCAAATAGTTCGAGACCTTCAACAGCGCAACACGCGCAGAAAGGTCTCGACATGGCAGCTAAAACCGAACAACGCTTCACACCGCTGGAGCTTGAAACCCGTCCGACCACGGACACCGCAAGCGCATCGTTCTACCTTCGAAAAGCGCCCCAAACATTACGGATTTGGGCCTGCAAGGAAAACGGGCCGATTCGCCCGATTCGAGTAGGCGCGAACCTGCATTGGAATGTTGCAGCCTTGTCCAACGAGGTATGAGCCTAAACGGCTAGCGTATTTCCACCCAGGAATGAGCCCAAAGCGGCACCAGTAACCCACAAAATTGCCAGCGGGTTGATCATCCA
>PCUV01000064.1 GCA_002786915.1 Comamonadaceae bacterium CG12_big_fil_rev_8_21_14_0_65_59_15
TCGTAACTTCACTAACTACCGGGCAAGAATTCTGTTTCATTGTGGAAAGTTGAACTTGGCAGTGGCTTAAAAAGTTCACAGTGAATTCAACGAAGAACCTTATTTTTGAAAGATTGAACAATGACACAAATGATTTATGACGGGCGTGCCTGGATCAATGGTGAACGTTGCAGCGCACGCAGCGAGCAGGTTTTTGACTGCATTTCGCCGGTGGACGGTCGCGTGTTGGCGCAAGTGGCGCGTTGCGATCAGGCCGACATTGATGCTGCCGTGGCAGCAGCGCGCGCGGCGTTTGAAGACAAGCGCTGGTGCGGTCTGGCGCCGGCGGCGCGCAAGCGGGTGATGATCAAGTTTGCCGACCAGTTGCTGGCGCACGCAGATGAGCTGGCGTTGATGGAAACGCTGGATATGGGCAAACCCATCAAGTATTCGCGCAGTGTCGATGTCAACAGCGCGGCCAACTGCATCCGCTGGTACGGTGAAGCCACTGACAAGATTTACGACGAGATCGCACCGACTCCCGCCACCGCGCTGGCATTGATCACGCGTGAACCCGTGGGCGTGGTCGGCGTCATCGTGCCGTGGAACTACCCGATGATCATGGCGGCCTGGAAGATTGCCCCGGCATTGGCCGCTGGCAATTCAGTGGTCTTGAAACCGAGTGAAAAATCGCCGTTGACGGCGCTCAGGCTGGCCGAACTGGCGCTTGAGGCCGGCATTCCGCCAGGCGTCTTCAACGTGGTCCCTGGTTTTGGCCCGGAGGCTGGCAGCCCGCTGGCGCTGCACATGGACGTGGATTGCATTGCGTTTACCGGCAGCACGCGCGTGGGTAAGCAGATTCATGTGATGGCGGGGCAAAGCAATGTCAAACGCGCTTGGACCGAGCTCGGTGGCAAGTCGCCCAACATCGTGTTTGCCGACTGCCCGGATCTGGATAAAGCTGTCGCAGCATCCGTGGGCAGCATCTTTTTCAACCAGGGTGAAAGCTGTAACGCGCCGTCGCGCCTGTTTGTCGAGGCCAGTATCCGCGACGCTTTTCTGGAGCGGGCGCAAGCCCTCGCACCCCAATACTTACCCGGTGATCCGCTGGACAAGGCCACAGTGATGGGTGCCATCGTCGATAAGGTGCAGATGGACAACGTGCTGCGTTACGTGGCCAGTGGCAAGTCGGAAGGTGCTGCGCTCTTGTATGGAGGCGAGCAGGCGCGCACCGAGTCTGGCGGCTTCTATGTGCAGCCAACCATTTTTGCGGGCGTTACACCGCAGATGGCGATTGCCCGTGAGGAAATTTTTGGCCCGGTGCTCTCGGTGCTGTCGTTCACCGACGCGGCCGACGTGGTGAAGCAGGCCAACGCCAGTGTGTACGGCCTGCAAGCGGCGGTCTGGAGCCGTGACATCAACAAGGCGGTGGGTGTGGCGCGCGCCTTGCGCGCTGGCACGGTGCACGTGAACCAGTACGACGAAGACGACATCACGGTGCCGTTTGGTGGCTACAAGCAAAGCGGCGTCGGGCGCGACAAGTCGCTGCACGCATTTGACAAGTACACCGAAACAAAAACCACCTGGATCCGCATCGATTCACCGGTGTGAGTCGTGCTGTGACCCATCGCGCCGGGTCGGATGGGACGTGTCAAAAGTATTATTTGTATAGCTACTTGCGCTGATCTGGCAATGGCTTGAGTCCTAAAACATCATGAATCTGTACGAAACCAAAATTGCCGAACTGCGTGCGCAGGGCATCCATTCCATCTTGACCCAGTTTTGTGATCTGCATGGCGTGGCCAAGGGCAAACTGGTACCGCTGGGCAACTTGCAGGAATGGGTGGAGCAGGGCGCGGGTTTTGCCGGGCCGAGCATCTGGGGCACGGGCCTCGGGCGTTTTGGCGCGCGCAGCGAGTACTACGCCCGGGTGCAACTCGACAGCCTACAGCCCTTGCCTTTTATGCCGGGTGTGGCGCACGCGGTGTGCGACGGCTACGCGGGTGGGCAGGCGCTCGATACCTGTTCCCGCCAGGTGCTTAAACGCCAACTGGAGCGCATCGCGCAGCGTGGGTGGACGTTGTGGGTGGGTGTGGAGCCCGAGTTTTTTCTGCTTCGCCAGGACGCGCTGGGACGCTGGGCTATCGCTGATGGCCAGGACCGGCTCGACAAACCGTCGTACGACCTGCGCGCCATCCAGCGCAACTTTCCCTTTCTGGACGACATGCGCCAGACCCTGACAGCCCTGGGTTTTGAGCTACAGCAAATGGACCACGAAGACGCGTGTGGTCAGTACGAGATCAACTACCGCTTTGACCATGCGCTGGCCGCAGCGGATCGCTACCTGCTGTTCAAGCTGGCCGCGCACGCTGTGGCTGAAAAGCACGGCTGCGTGTTCAGCTGCATGCCCAAGCCGCTGGCGCACGCGCCGGGCAGCGGCCTGCACTTTCACCTGAGCCTGACCGACGGGCAGGGGCGGGCGATCTTTGCCGATCCGGCCGACGCGCTGCAACTGAGCAGCACGGGCTACGCATTTGCCGCCGGACTGTTGACCCATGCGGACGCGCTGACAGCGCTGTGTGCGCCCACCGTCAACAGCTACAAGCGGCTAGCGCTCAGCCACAGTGCCTCTGGCACCACCTGGGCGCCGGTGTGGAAGGCGCTGGGCGACAACAATCGTACTTGCCTGCTGCGCGCGGTGGCCGGGCGGCTCGAATGGCGCCTGCCTGACCCGGCGTGCAACATCTACGCGGCGCTGGCGGCCACGCTGGCTGCGGGGTTGGATGGCATCGACCTCGCCTTGCCTGCGCCCGAAGTGAGTGACGAAGACCTGTACCAGCGCTTTGCACGGGGGGTGTCGATGCCGGAACGCTTGCCATCAGATTTGCTGGCAGCGTTGGACGCGCTCGCTTCTGACACGACTTTGACCGACGCGGTGGGCGAAAGCTTTTGCCGCGAGTTTCTGGCGCTCAAGACGCAAGAATGGCAGGACTATGCGCAAGATGTGAGCGACTGGGAGTTGCAGCGCTACGCCCAGGCCTTCTGATTTCGCTATTCAAAAATTTGATTTCTTGATATGAAATTGTGGCCGCGCGAGATGGGCGTCGATTTCTTATGATAAAAAAGCTTTTTTCATATTGCAAAAAATCATTCTTAACTTATTGATTATAAACAATTTTAAAAATGTCTTGTATAAGACATAAGATTAAATTTGTGTCTTATACAAGACTTAGAATCAACGCCAAGCCACCCAGCATGACCTTGCCAGCTTGGTGATCCGTTTTTCAATCAACCAGGAGTTATTCCATGCCTCAAGCCTTCACTGAACAACTCAGCCGCGAACAGCAAATCGCCGCCCTCGAAAAAGAATGGGCCACCAACCCCCGTTGGAAGGGCATCAAGCGCGGTTATAGCGCCGCCGACGTCGTGCGCCTGCGCGGCTCTTTCCCCATTGAGCACACGCTGGCGCGCCGCGGTGCTGAAAAGTTGTGGGACCTGTTGCACAACGAAGATTACGTCAACGCCCTGGGTGCGTTGACCGGTGGTCAGGCCATGCAGCAAGTCAAGGCCGGCGTGAAGGCGATTTACCTGTCTGGCTGGCAAGTCGCTGCCGACGGCAACACCTCGCTGTCGATGTACCCCGACCAGTCGCTGTACGCGGTGGATTCGGTGCCGACCATGGTCGAGCGCATCAACAATTCGTTCCGTCGTGCCGACGAAATCCAGCATTCCAAGGGCATTGACGCAGGCGACAAGGGCTACACCGACATGTTCGCCCCGATCGTGGCCGACGCCGAAGCCGGTTTTGGCGGTGTGCTCAACGCGTTCGAGTTGATGAAGAACATGATCCGCGCCGGTGCCGCTGGTGTGCACTGGGAAGACCAGTTGGCTTCGGTCAAAAAGTGTGGCCACATGGGTGGCAAGGTGCTGGTGCCCACGGCCGAAGCCGTTCAAAAGCTCGTCGCTGCCCGCATGGCCGCCGACGTGTGCGGTGTTCCCACGCTGGTGATTGCCCGTACCGACGCCGAAGCCGCCGACCTGCTGACCAGCGACTACGACGCCAACGACAAGCCGTTCCTGACCGGTGAACGCACGGGTGAAGGCTTTTACCGTTCGCGCAAGGGTCTGGACCAAGCCATCAGCCGCGCCGTGGCCTACGCCGACTACGCCGACCTGGTGTGGTGCGAGACCGGCACGCCTGACCTGGAAGTCGCCCGCAAGTTTGCCGAAGGTGTGCACGCCAAGCATCCAGGCAAGATGCTGGCCTACAACTGCAGCCCGTCGTTTAACTGGAAGAAAAACCTGGACGAAGCCACCATCGCCAAGTTCCAGAAAGAGCTGGGCGCCATGGGCTACAAGTACCAGTTCATCACCTTGGCTGGTATCCACTCGATGTGGTTCAACATGTTCGACCTGGCACAAGACTACGTCAAACGTGGCATGACCGCCTACGTTGAGCGCGTGCAAGCCCCCGAATTTGCCGCCCGCGACCGTGGCTACACCTTTGTGTCACACCAGCAAGAAGTGGGCACCGGCTACTTTGACGAAGTCACCACCGTCATCCAGGGTGGCAAGTCCAGTGTGACCGCGCTGACCGGTTCCACCGAAGAAGCCCAGTTTCACTAAAAGTACAGTCCCGAGGAGTCCAAGGCTGGCGCACCCGCAAGGGGCGACCAGCCTTTTTTGCGAATGCTGCTTGTGCAAACCGGGTAGGGTAAACTTGGCTCCACAATCAACATCATCAAGAGCGAGAAAGGCAGTCTGGTTATGACACCGCGAACGACATGGCTAGCATTGATGCACAGATGAGGCCGTAGTCCGCGCGCCTTGTGCGTCAGCAGCTACTGAAAGTATATTTAAAGCGCGGCATTCAGCCGCGCTTTTTTGTTTTTCTCAGCGTCTTTTTTCGGGATTTACCATGGTTCAAATCACACTTCCAGACGGTTCACAACGCGACTTTGCTTCTTCTGTCACCGTAGCTGAGGTGGCTGCGTCCATTGGCGCAGGCCTGGCTAAGGCGGCGCTGGCTGGCAAGGTGGACGGCAAGGTGGTGGACACCAGCTTTGTCATCGACAAGGCCAGCACCGTTGCCATCGTGACGCCCAAGGATGCAGATGGGCTGGAAGTCATTCGCCACTCCACCGCCCACCTGCTGGCGTATGCCGTCAAGCAATTGTTTCCCAAGGCGCAAGTGACGATTGGGCCGGTGATTGAAAACGGGTTTTTCTACGACTTTTCGTTTGAACGCCCGTTCACCATGGACGATCTGGTAGCCATTGAAAAACGCATGACCGAGCTGGCCGCCAAGGACGAGCCTGTGGTGCGTCGCGTGTTGCCGCGTGATGAAGCAGTCGCCTATTTCAAAGGGATGGGCGAGCATTACAAGGCCGAAATCATTGGCAGCATTCCCGCTGGTGAAGACGTCAGCCTGTACCGCGAGGGCAGTTTTGAAGACTTGTGCCGTGGCCCGCACGTGCCCAGTACCGGCAAGCTCAAGCACTTCAAGCTGATGAAGGTGGCCGGTGCCTATTGGCGCGGCGACCATCGCAACGAAATGCTGCAACGCATCTACGGCACTGCCTGGGCTACCAAGGAAGAGCTGGCGCAGCACCTGAAGATGCTGGAAGAGGCTGAAAAGCGCGACCACCGCAAGCTCGGGCGAGAACTCGATTTGTTTCATATTGACGACTATTCGCCCGGCACGGTGTTCTGGCATCCCAAGGGCTGGACGCTGTGGCAGCAGGTGGAACAGTACATGCGCCAGGTCTATCAGGACAACGGCTACCAGGAGGTCAAAGGCCCGCAAATCTTGGACAAAGGCTTGTGGGAAAAAACCGGGCACTGGGACAAGTACCGTGAAAACATGTTCACCACCGAGTCGGAGAAGCGCGATTACGCCTTGAAGCCCATGAACTGTCCGGGCCACATCCTGATCTTCAAGCAAGGCATCAAGAGTTACCGTGATTTGCCGCTGCGCTATGGCGAATTTGGCCAGTGCCACCGCAATGAACCCACCGGCGGGCTGCACGGCATCATGCGCGTGCGCGCGTTCACGCAGGACGACGGCCATATTTTTTGTACCGAAGCGCAGATTCAGTCCGAGGTGGTGGCGTTCACCACCTTGCTGCAAAAGGTGTATCGGGATTTTGGTTTTACCAAGATCATTTACAAGCTCTCCACCCGGCCGGAAAAACGCATCGGCACGGATGAAAGCTGGGATTACGCCGAAGCCGCTTTGGCCGAAGGTCTTCGCGCTTCGGGCTGTGATTTTGAAATTTTGCCGGGTGAGGGCGCGTTCTATGGCCCCAAGATTGAATACACGCTGAAAGACGCAATCGGTCGCCCCTGGCAGTGCGGCACGATCCAGGTGGACCCGAATCTTCCCGGTCGCCTGGATGCGGAGTTTGTGGGTGAGGACGGTGCGCGACATCGCCCCATCATGTTGCACCGCGCGATCGTCGGCAGCCTGGAGCGTTTCATCGGTATCCTGATTGAAGAAACCGCCGGAGCCTTGCCCACCTGGCTGGCGCCGGTGCAAGTGAAAGTGCTCAACATCACCGATGCGCAGGCCGAATACGCCAAAAACGTCGTCAAAACGTTGCAGAATCAAGGGTTTAGGGTGGAGTCGGACCTTCGGAACGAGAAAATCACGTATAAAATACGCGAGCATTCGATGCAAAAAGTGCCATATCTTGTCGTTATTGGTGACAAAGAAATGGCCGCTGGTGCTGTCGCGGTGCGCGCCCGGGGTGGTCAAGACCTAGGGGTGATGACTCTGGACGCGTTTTGCCAAACCTTGTCAGCCGACGTTGCCCGTAAATCGAACCCCCAATCAACTGGTGAATAACCCTTTGGAGCGCCATCACCGCGCGGCTGTTGCGACTGTTGTCGTTGTGTTTTTGTGAAGGATTGAGTCATCGCTACCGAACCTCGTGATCGCCGTCAACGCGAAGAACGCAAACACCGGCTGAACCGGGAAATCATGGTGCCAGAGGTTCGCCTCTCTGGTGTGGAAAATGAACCCTTGGGTGTCGTCAGTATCAATGATGCATTGCGCATGGCGGGTGAGTTGGACGTCGATCTGGTCGAAATTGCGGCCACCGCTACGCCACCCGTTTGCCGGTTGATGGATTACGGCAAATTCAAGTACCAAGAGCAGAAAAAGGCCGCCGAGGCCAAGGCCAAGCAGACGGTGATTGACATCAAAGAAGTCAAGTTCCGCCCGGGTACCGATGAAGGCGACTACAACATCAAGATGCGCAATGTGAAGCGCTTCTTGTCTGAAGGTGACAAGTGCAAGATCACGTTGCGGTTCAGGGGGCGTGAAATCACGCACCAGGATTTGGGCATGGCGCTGTTGAACCGCATTCGTGACGAGTTGGGTGATTTGATCGTGGTCGAGCAGTTTCCCAAGCTCGAAGGGCGGCAGATGATCATGATGATTGCGCCGGGGCGCAAAAAGCCCGCTGTGGCCAAGCCGGTGGCGGCTGAAAGCGCAACGGCATAGATCGGTTTTTGGGGCGTCCTCTTGCGAGAGGGCGTTCCGGGAAGTGTGGCGAAAGCAATTTCGTCACGTTAAAAGTGGCTCGGGGCCATCAAGGCTGCAAAGTGTTTGCAGACGCCTCACGAGCACAAAGCAAGAAGGAGCATGAAAATGCCCAAAATGAAGACCAAAAGCGCGGCCAAGAAACGCTTCCGCGTCCGTCCGGGTGGTACCGTCAAGCGCGGTCAAGCCTTCAAACGTCATATTTTGACCAAGAAGTCCACCACCAATAAACGCCATCTGCGTGGTACGTTAACTGTGCGTGAGACCGAAATGGGTCGCATGGCACAGATGCTACCCGGCCGTGGCCTTTGATTAACGACGAACAAGGAGTAACACAATGCCTCGCGTCAAACGTGGTGTAACGGCTCGCGCCCGCCACCAAAAAGTACTGGCCCTTGCAAAAGGCTTCCGCGGTCGCCGCGGTAACGTTTTCAGGGTCGCCAAAGAAGCGGTCATGAAAGCTGGGCAATATGCCTATCGTGATCGGCGCACTAAAAAGCGCGTTTTCCGTCAGTTGTGGATTGCCCGTATCAACGCCGCTGCGCGTTCTTGCGGCATGACCTACAGCCAGTTTGCCAATGGTCTGAAGAAGGCGTGTATCGAGATCGACCGCAAGGTGCTGAGCGATATCGCCGTGCACGATATGCCCGCTTTTGTTGGTATCGTTGAGCAAGTCAAGGCCAAGCTGGCGGCTTGATCCGGCGTTTATTTACTTCGTTATAGATAGTTTATATCGCTTGATTTACAAGGGCTGGAGCTTGAAAAAGCACTAGCCCTTTTTTCTTTGACCTTTCCTTTCATTGCGCTTTATGAACGACTTACAGACGGTGGTAGAACGCGCCCGCGCAGCCTTTGACACGGTGCACGCCCCGGCCGAACTTGAAAATGTCAAGGCCCAGTATCTGGGCAAGTCGGGTTGCATCACCGACCTGATGAAGGGCCTGGCCGCACTGCCCGTGGACGAGAAAAAGAGTCGGGGCGCTGCCATCAATCAGGCTAAGCAAGCCATTGAGGCAGCTTTGAACGCGCGCCGGCAAGCCTTGGCCGACGCCCAGTTGCAGGCGCAACTGCAAGCCGAGGCGCTGGACGTAACGCTGCCCGGGCGCCAGCGTGGCGTGGGTGGCCTGCACCCGGTGTCGCTCTCGCTCGAACGGATCCAGACCATTTTTGGCTCAATGGGGTTTGAGGTGGCGCAGGGGCCTGAAATTGAATCAGACTGGTTCAACTTCACGGCGCTCAATACACCCGAAAACCACCCGGCGCGATCGATGCACGACACCTTTTATGTCGAAGGCGGCACCGAGCACGCCCCCAATTTGTTGCGCACGCATACCAGCCCCATGCAGATTCGCCACGCCGTGCAACACGTCAAAAAACATCGTGCTGCCGATGCTGCATGGGTTCAAGGCACACTTTTTTCAGGGGCCATGCCCGAAATCCGCGTGATTGCGCCCGGGCGTACCTATCGGGTTGACAGCGACGCCACGCATTCGCCCATGTTTCACCAGTGCGAGGGGCTGTGGGTGGGTGAAAACGTCAGCTTCAAGGACCTGAAGTACGTCTTTACCGATTTTTGCCGCACCTTTTTTGAAAACAACGACCTGGTGCTGCGGTTTCGGCCCAGCTTTTTTCCGTTTACGGAACCCAGTGCCGAGATCGACATCCAGTTTCCGAGTGGCCCGCTGGCCGGGCGCTGGCTGGAGGTGGCAGGCAGTGGCCAGGTGCACCCCAACGTGATCCGTAACATGGGGCTGGACCCCGAGCGTTACATCGGTTTTGCCTTTGGCATGGGGCCGGATCGCCTGACCATGCTGCGCTATGGCGTCAACGACCTGCGGCTGTTTTTTGACGGCGACATCCGCTTTCTGGCGCAATTCCGTTAAAGGTCAACAAAAATGAAAAGCGACGGGATACGTCATCGCGAGCGAAGCGTGGCGATCCATGTCCCCAATGGATACATTGATTGAAACACTATGCAATTTCCTGAATCCTGGTTACGTGAATTTTGCAATCCGGCGCTGACCACCGCACAGCTTTCCGACACCCTGACCATGGCTGGCCTGGAGGTGGAAGAACTGCAACCCGTGGCGCCGCCTTTCAGCCAGATTGTGGTGGGTGAAATTCTGGAAGCAGTGCAGCACCCCAACGCCGACCGCCTGCGCGTGTGCCAGGTCAATGTGGGTCAGTCGCAACCGTTGACCATCGTTTGCGGTGCGCCCAACGCCCGCGCTGGCATCAAGGTGCCGTGTGCCTTGGTCGGCGCCGAGTTGCCGCCAGGAGACGACGGCAAGCCGTTTCTGATCAAGGTGGGCAAACTGCGCGGCGTGGAGAGTTTTGGCATGCTGTGCTCGGCGCGCGAACTGAAATTGTCAGATGACCATGGAGGCTTGCTGGAACTGTCTGCCAACGCCACCGTGGGGCAGAACATTCGCGAGCATCTGAACCTGGACGACACGCTGTTGACGCTCAAGCTCACGCCCAATCTGGCGCATTGCTTGAGCGTGTACGGCGTGGCGCGCGAACTCTCAGCCTTGACCGGCGCGCCGCTGTGCAAACCCCAATTTCCGACGGTGGCCGTGACCGCCCCCGATGTGCTGCCGGTGTCGGTGCAGGCGCCTGATTTGTGCGGACGTTTTTCGGGCCGTGTCATTCGGGGTGTCAACCCCAAGGCCATCACCCCGGCTTGGATGGTGGACCGTCTGGCGCGCTGCGGGCAACGCAGCGTGACCGCGCTGGTGGATATTTCCAACTACGTGATGTTCGAGTTCGGTCGCCCCTCGCACATTTTTGATCTGGACAAAATCCACGGCGGTCTGCAAGTGCGCTGGGGCAAACCAGGTGAAACGCTCAAGCTACTCAACGGCAACACCGTGACGGTGGATAGCGAGGTGGGTGTGATCGCCGACCAGGTGCAGGTGGAGTCCTTGGCCGGCATCATGGGCGGCGATGCCACGGCGGTGTCGGACGACACGCACAATGTGTATGTGGAAGCCGCCTTCTGGTGGCCCAACGCCATTGCGGGGCGTTCGCGCCGTTTCAACTTTGCCACCGACGCCGGCCATCGTTTTGAGCGTGGCGTAGACCCGCAGTTGACGGTGGAGCACATCGAACGCATCACGCAACTGATTGTGGACATTTGCGGTACCGAACAAACGCGCGTTGGCCCCGTTGATGATCAGCAGGTGGCGATGCCAGCGCAACAGCAGGTGACGCTGCGCGTGGCGCGCGCCAGCAAGGTGCTGGGTATGCCGCTAACCCAGGCGCAGTGTGCCAACGCCTTGCGCGGGCTGGGTTTGCCGGTGCAAGAAGGTGATGGCGTTTTGACCGTCATCGCGCCGTCGTTCCGCTTTGACTTGCAGATTGAAGAAGACCTGATCGAAGAGGTGGCGCGCGTGGTGGGTTACCACAACCTGCCCGCTACGCCGCCGCAGGCACCCATCACGGCACGCGTGCGCCCCGAGGCGCAGCGCGGTGAATTCGCCATTCGGCGTGCCATGGCGGCACTGGGTTACCAGGAAACCATCAATTTCAGCTTTGTCGAAGAGCGTTGGGAGCATGAGCTGGCGGGCAACCCCAACCCCATCAAACTGCTCAACCCTATTGCGAGCCAAATGAGCGTCATGCGCTCGTCCTTGCTGGGTTCATTGCTACAGGTTTTAAAGTTTAATCAGGATCGCAAGGCGTCCCGTGTGCGGGTGTTTGAATTGGGGCGAGTGTTCTTGCGCGACGCTTGCGTGCCGGGTAGCGACACCACCGTGCAGGGCTTTGCCCAGCCCATGCGCCTGGCCGGTTTGGCGGTGGGCGGCTGTGATGCGCCTGAGTGGGGCGTGAAAGACCGTGCGGTTGACTTCTTTGACGTCAAGGGCGATCTGCAGGCCTTGCTGGCGCCCGCGCAGACCACCTTTGAACCCGCCGAGCAGCCGGCCATGCACCCCGGGCGATGTGCGCGGATGTTGGTTGCCGGGCAAGCTGTTGGGTTTGTCGGTGAGCTGCACCCGCGCTGGCGTCAGGCCTACGACCTGAACCAGACGCCGGTGCTGTTTGAAATCGACTTGGCAGCGCTGACACAGCGCAGCGTGCCCAAGTTCAGCGCCGTTTCCAAGTACCAAGCGGTGGAACGCGACATAGCCGTGTGGGTGGCTGAACAGGTCACGCACGACGTGTTGATGCAAGCCATCTGGGCGGCGCCGGTGCAAGGTGTGCTGCGTGATGCGGTGTTGTTTGACATCTATCGCCCGCAAGCCGGTAGCGGTGACGCTGCACCCGAAAAGAGCATGGCGGTGCGCCTGAGCCTGAACGCCGACGATGCGGCTCTGACAGAGACGCAGATCGACGCGACCGTGGCCAGCATACTGGCGACCTTGAAAGACCGTTTGGGTGCGCGTCAGCGCGCCTGAGTCAGTGTCCTTTAACCTTACAGGAGCGTCACCCACCATGGATTTGTCCGTTGAATCCCTTGAAACCCCCGCGCTGACCAAGGCGCAGCTGGCCGAGCTGCTGTTTGAACAGATCGGGCTGAACAAGCGCGAATCCAAAGACATGATCGATGCTTTTTTTGACCTGATTGCCAGCAGCCTGGTGGAAGGCAACGACGTCAAGATCACGGGTTTTGGCAATTTCCAGATTCGCACCAAGGCGCCCAGGCCGGGGCGCAATCCGCGCACGGGCGAGGCGATTCCGATCAAGGCTCGGCGCGTGGTTACCTTTCACGCCAGCCATAAGCTCAAGGAGCAAATTCAAGATCAGGCATTTGTTCCCGCCCGTTTGTTGCCCTAAGTCAGACGATCGAAAAAAATAGGTCGCATCACCTTTACAGACCCCAATGACTTAGAGTAACCTGCAAACTCTCGCAGCTATTTCATTGATTTCAATGGAGAATTCTCTCCCCATGATTCCCGCCAAGCGCTACTTCACCATCGGTGAGGTGGCCGACCTGTGCGGTGTCAAACCCCATGTGCTGCGCTATTGGGAGCAAGAATTTACCCAGCTACGGCCGATGAAACGTCGTGGCAACCGGCGCTATTACCAGCATCATGAGGTGCTGATGATCAGGCGCATTCGCGATCTGCTGTACGACCAGGGCTTTACCATCAGCGGTGCGCGCAACAAGATCCAAGAGCTGATGCAATCAGAGCGCGACAAGTCGCGCCACGGTGAGGTCTTGCTCGACGGTGTAGAGGTGATCGAATTTGCCGACAGCCGACTCGAGGATTTTGTTGACTCCGCCATGTTGACAAGTGACGACGAACAACCCTCTGCATGGGAAAGAGTGCGTCAGGAATTGGGTGAAATTCGCCAATTGCTGAGCGAAGATTTGTGAGCCGGAGCGTACTCAAACCCCCGCTATAATCTACCCCTTCGGTGTGTGGCGCAGCCTGGTAGCGCACTTGCATGGGGTGCAAGGGGTCGAAGGTTCGAATCCTTTCACACCGACCATATGAATCAAGGACTTAGCTTAGAAGTGAGCTAAGTCCTTTCTTCTTGGTGGTTCCGGCTTGTCAAATTGCCCCCACCATTGCCCCCACTGCTGAAAAAGCTGGGGCAGTCGTGCAAATTGCCCCCACTCCTATTCAATGCGGAAAAGCCATAGGTCGGTTGCTTTTGGTCGTCGCTGGAGTTCCCTGGCGGAATTTGACGTGCGAAAATTACCAGCATTTCGGAGAAAACATGGTCACCAACAAAAGTTTGACGGTACAGGGTGTCGAAGTGGGTCTCACAGCCAAGGGAGACGAGGACTACATCAGCTTGACTGATATGGTGACAAAGTTCGAGGGCGGCAGTGTCCTGATCGAATCGTGGTTGCGAAATAAAGACACCGTAGAGTTCTTGGGCGTTTGGGAGCGGTTGAACAACCCAAGTTTTAATTCCCCCGGATTCGAGGGAATTAGAAATAAGGCTGGATTGAATCGCTTCACCTTGTCTGTCCGTGCCTGGAATCACGAAACAAACGGTATCGGCCTAATCGCCAAGGCTGGGCGGTACGGTGGAACGTACGCGCACAAAGACATTGCTTTTGAATTCGGTTCCTGGTTGAGCCCTGAGTTCAAGCTGTACCTGATCAAGGAATTCCAGCGCTTCAAAGAGCAAGAGGCGCTTTCCGGCGGGATTGAATGGAGCATCCGCCGTTCGCTGGCAAAAGTGCAGTACAGGGTTCATACAGACGCTGTCAAAGAGCATTTGATACCGCCGCAACTCACTGGCGCGCAAGTGGGATTTGTGTATGCCAACGAGGCGGACATTTTGAACAAAGCGCTGTTTGGAATGACCGCCAAGGAGTGGCGCAGCGCCAACCCTGATGCTGAGGGCAACATTCGAGACAACGCAACCATGGAACAACTGGTTGTGATGTCCAGCCTGGAAAGCCAGAACGCATTGTTGATCCAGCAAAAAATGAACCAGAGCGATAGGCTTGTGATGTTGAACACGTTGGCCAGAAGTCAGCTCACATCGTTGCTGTCGAACCCAAGTATCAAGAGTTTGGAAAACAAGCCACTGCTGAATTAGCCAAGAACTAAAGGTAACCCGGCGTTTACGCCGGGTTACATGCTTTTTATGCCTCTAGGCCTTATAGAATAAGCGCAATCAGCTATTAATAACATAGCAAAGACCCATCAAAAACACGCCGAACTACCACACCAGCAACCCGCCGTCAGGCGGCGTGTATTCGCGCGGTTCTGAGGGAGCCCACTTGGGGGGCGGACGGGCAGACCGCGCGGGCGAAGCTGCGAAGCAAGCAAGACCCAAGGGTGGGCGGGGGCCAACACAAGATGCACGGCGAAGCCGCCGACCAGACCAATGCGCGAAGCGCCTGACATATGCCACAACGCCAGCACACCACTAGGGCGACAGGCGGCGGCGCGTAGGGCGCGAAGCGACCGGGGAGCGCCGACGACTGGCGACCGCTCCAGCGAAGGCAATTTTGCATAACGCCTGCTGCGTAAACCCGAAGGGCGCGAAGCGGTGCGGGGACACAAAAGGAGCTTGCGACTGACTGGCCATGCACTTTATGCAGTGCGGCGTTGAACTAAACCGCTGAC
>PCUV01000068.1:0-610 GCA_002786915.1 Comamonadaceae bacterium CG12_big_fil_rev_8_21_14_0_65_59_15
GAGCCGTAAACGCTGCTGCCGCCGGTGATGGTGCCGGTCAAGGCGAGCTGGTTGACCGTGTAGTTGGCCGAGCTGGTGGTGAAGCCAGTAAAGCTGTAGTTACCCGCATCGTTGCCAGTCAAGGTGGCCGCTGCGTTTTGACTGTAGCTGCCCGCTTTCAGGTTGCCGCTGGAGCTGGTGAGCGGGTTGACGATGCTCGCCGTGCTGCTGACGGCATCACCACTGAACACGTTGGTGAAACTGACCGCCCCAGCCGCAGCGGTGGTGCCGTACGTTGTTGTTACGGGTGCGATCGCCGCGCCAGTCAGGGCCAATTGGGCTACCGTGTAGTCGGCGCTTGCGCCCGCAAAGCTGTAGTTGGCGGCATCGGTGCCGCTCAGAGTGCCGCTGACCGACTGGATGCCGGTGTGCGTACCTGCCTTGAGGTGGCTGCTGCTGAGCAAGCCCACCGTGTTGACCGTGATGCTGGCCGGTGTGACCACATCGTTGGCAATCAGGTTGCTAAAGCCAACGGTGCCCGGTGAGAGCACCGAGCCGTAAACGCTGCTGCCGCCGGTGATGGTGCCGGTCAAGGCGAGCTGGTTGACCGTGTAGTTGGCCGAGCTGGTGG
>PCUV01000068.1:662-14898 GCA_002786915.1 Comamonadaceae bacterium CG12_big_fil_rev_8_21_14_0_65_59_15
TTGCCGCCCAAGCTGGCAGCAACGCTTTGGCTGTAGCTACCCGCTTTCAAGTTGCCGCTGGTGCTGGTGAGCGGGTTCACGATGCTGGCGGTGGCAGTGACGACATCGCCGCTGATCAAATTGCCAAAGCTGACCGCCCCAGCCGCAGCGCTGGTGCCGTAAGTGGTGCTGACGGGGTCGATGCTGGTAACGGTCAGCGTCAGGGGTGTGATGGTGTAGTTGGCCGTGGCCCCGGCAAAGCTGTAGTTGGCCGCATCGGCCCCGCCCAAAACCGTGCTTGCGCTTTGAGCACTGGGGTAAGTGCCTGCCCAGTAGTTGCCGCTGGTGCTGGTCGGCATGTTGGTTGTGCTGACCGTGACCACTCCGGGCGTGACCGTTTCATTGACTAAAACACCATTTAAGCTGACCATGCCAGCCGCCAAAGGGGCACCATAAACGCTACCGCCCCCCGTGATACTGCCCGTCAAGGGCTTGGGCGTGATGCTGGCGGCCACCGACGCGCTGGTTGCGTTTAAGGCGTAGTCACTGGTAGCGCTGCTGTTGTTGCCGGTGATGGCGCTTAACGCCAGGCCGATCACAGTTAACGTGTTGTTGGCTGTGGCGACATCTTTGCCCAGATAGGCGGCCGTACTGTGGCTCAACGAGGCCGCCGTGTCGCCGCTAACCAAGCCTGTGAAGGTATAGCTGGGGCTGAAACCGGCTGGCGCGCTGATGCCGCCGTCATACTGTTTGGTTACCCCGGTGTTGCTCAGGGTTGCGGTCAAGGTGGCCGGGTTGATCGTGACCGATGCGGTGCTGGCATCCAACGGCGCAGGCAACTGATAGTTGCTGGCCAGACCACCTGAGCTGTCGACGGCATCGGCCAGTGTGATGGCGTTAATGAACTTGCTGGCCGTGGCCACATGTGCATCATTGGCGGTGGCGGTGTAGCCCAAAGTCTGGCTGTTGACCAAACCTATCAGGGTAACGGCCCCAGCCAAGCTGGTGCTGCCGTCATAGGTCTTGCTGGCGCTTAGGGTTAGCGGCTTGGGGGTGATGCTGGCGGTGATGCTGGCTTCGGTGTTGCTTAAAACATAGTCGCTGGCCACCGAGCCCAGCGTGCCGGTGATGCTGCCCAAGCTCAGGCCGGAGAGCGTGAGCGTATTGCCAATGGTGGCAACATTCTGGCTGGCAAACAGGGTGCTGTTATGAGAAACGCTTGCCGCACTGTCGCCGCTGACCAAGCCGCTCACCGTCCATGCTGGGGTGAATCCGGTTGGGGCGCTGGTGCTGCCGTCATACACCTTGCTCACCCCGGTGTTGCTCAGGGTGGCGGTCAAGGGGGCCGGGGTGATCACACCGTTGGCAAAGCTGGCGCTAGCGGGCACGCTGTAGCCATAGACCGGCACCGTACCATTGGTGGCTGACACACTGAGTGCGCTGGCGTTGATGGCTACGTATTGGCCACTGGCCACGGCACGTGGGCTGGCATAGGCCAGGCTGCCGCTGATGCTGAGCATGTCGCTGTGAACGGCACCGCTGACGGTCAGCGCCATGCCACTGCCCACGCTGGTGTTGCCGTCATACACCTTGGTGGCCGCACCGGTGACCGATTCGGTGAGGGTGGCGCTCAAGCTGGGGGCTTCGGTGTACAAAAAGCCGTTGCCTGCGGTGCTGCTTTGCACGGCGGTGCTGCCAAAGGTGGCGGCGTATTGGCGAAAAGCCTCGGTCAAGCCGCCTGCACTGATGCTGCTGGGATCGGCGCTCCAGATCAGCCAGCGCCCGTTGGGGGTGCTCAGCGCACTGGCCCCGGCTGCGTTGGTGAAGCTGGTCTGGCCGGCCAGTTGCACGGCGTCGCCGCTGGCACTGGTGCTTAAGCTGGCTCCGCTGGCCAAGGTGAGGTTGGCGGCTTGCACTGACACGCTGGCGCTGCCCAGGGCGTTGCTGCCACCTAGCGTGATGTCGCCACTGCTGGTGATGGCCACGGCCCCGGCGGCGCTGTTGGTCAGTTGCAAATAGCCCGAGCTGCCTGCTGCGCCGCTGGAGTTCATGCCGGGGCTCATACCCTGCGAGCCTGCTGCGTAATACATATCGTCTGCTGTATTAGTCGTATTCAATGTATCGGTCCAAGCCTGCGTACCTTGCCCGCCCACGCCACCGCTGCCCCCAGCCCCGCCCAAACCTGCTTGCGTTAGGGTCACAAAACCTGTCACCCCGGTGCTGCTGGTCAATGGCAGGTTGCCCGCAGTGCCGCCGGCTCCACCCACACCCCCAGCACCTCCGGCACCGCCGCTGCCAACCATAGGTGACTCAAAACTTATTTGATCACCCCCCGCCCCACCGGTGCCCCCAGCACCACCCACTCCACCGGCCGATTTCAAAACCGCTGCTGCCCCCGAGCTGCCCAGCGATACCTGTGCGCCTTGCAAGGTAATGGCGGCCCCGGCCCCACCGGCACCACCGGCACCGCCGTCACTGCCCATGCCGGGCACGTACATTGGATCAGACGAGTTAAGGCCCTTGACACCCGCCCCGCCCTTACCTCCAGCACCCCCCACAGCTTGCAATTCAATACCCACTGCCGTGGCATCGATGGAGCCAGCACCGCTGTTGAGCGTGATCATGCCCGCAGCACCACCCGCCCCACCACTTAGCCCTGCACCTTCAACGGGATTGGTTCCGTCTTGCCCCGCCCCACCATTGGCCAGCAGACGGCTGTTGGCGGCCAGTAGGATGCTGGTGTCTGCGCTGGCCGATGGCGTTTGCAAGCTGATGGCCCCAGCCGCCCCGCCGCCATAGGCACCGCCGCTCTGCAAAGCGCCCGCACCGGCCAAGCCGCTGGCATTGATCGTGTCGTCCACCTGGATGGACAAGGCGGTAACTGACACGGAGCCACCTTGGGTGCTGATGCTGCCCACGCTTTGGGCTCCGCTTGAGCTCAGCGTGACCGACCCACCCGCCGTGCTCAAAGCGCCGCCAAAGCCATAGTCTTGCCCAATCAGGCGCGCGCCGCCGTTGAGCTGCAGGTTGAACACGCCCGAGCCGGTGCTGGTCTCGGTCAAGCTGTAGGGCAGATCGGTGCTCAGGCTGGCGCTGGCGGTTTTGATCTGACTGTTCGTCAGCGTCTGGCTGGGCCCAGCCCCGGTCAGGCTCAGCGCGTCAAACACCACGTTCAGCCCGTTCAAGTGCCCGCCATCGCTGCGACGCACGGCTGCGCTGGGCAGGGTCACCCCGGTTAAATAAGCCAGTACCAGGTCGCCACTGGCCACGCTGGACGGGGCCAGTGCCGTATAAAACGTGCTGTTGGCGGCCAGTGCCGGTTGCAGCCAGGTGCCGCCATTTTTAAGCAACTGCAAAGCGCCACCGCTAAGCGCGGTGCTGCCGTCAGTGTTGAGCAATCGGCCCGACAAAATTTGTGGCGTGCCGCTGTAGAGGGCGCGCAGATAGGGGTAAGACACGCCGTCGATCACGCCCCACGTGCTGCTCAGGTCCCAGCCCGGATTGATGTTGCCGTTTGCCGTGGTGGCGCTGTTGAAAGTGGCAGTGGTTTGCAATTGCGCCGTACTTAGCCCTAGGCCCGCCCCAGCAGCGGTTTGACCTGAGGTCTCGGTGTCCCAAAAGCTGCTGTTGATGTTGCTCGTGCCGGAATTGGTGCCGATCAAGCCCCCCACGGTATCGACATCTGCGAGACCTGTGACACGGCCCGTGCTCAAGCTCTGGCTGACTGCTGTGCCGCTTGCCTCTACCCTGCCAATCAGACCACCGACGTTTCCGCCGTAACCTGCCGTGCCTGTGCCAGAGGTCCCCGTGCTGCTGACCGACCCAAAGTTTGCGCTGTTGCTAATACTGCCCGCATACAAGCGCCCCACCAAGCCGCCGACATGACCCCAGTCATCGGTAAGCGTGACCGCCCCAGTATTTGAAGCACTGCCAAGCGAGCCGCCCCACACCATGCCCACCACACCACCGACTTCGGCATATACGTCGTTACCAGTGACAATGGCGCTGTTATCGAGTTGCGTGGCAGCACCACCCAGCCGCCCGATCACGCCGCCCACTTCACCGCCACCCGTCACGCTGCCGCTGACCCTGACCCCCGACACGCTGCCATTGGCCGTGCCAGCCAGCGCACCCACCATGCCGTACCCGGTGATGTTGACCGACTGCAGGCTCAAATTGCTGATCGAACCCACCGATGCAACACTAGAGTCACCCAAATACCCGATCAGACCCACGTTGTCCTGGGTAGGCCGGTTGATGTTGATCTGCGAAATGCTGTGATTGGCCCCATCGAGCGTGCCGGTAAAGCTGCCACCAATGAGCGAATCTGGGTTAACCCCCAAAGGCACAAAACCTGCGCTGCCCCAGATGCCCGACGGATTAATAGTGCCATTGGTGGAGGAGGCATCAATGTCATTGGCCAGCGTGTAGCTGGCCGCCAAATCCAACGCCATCAACTGCAACTGGTGTGCATTACCAACGCTGGTGTTGTATTCACTGCGCAGCATCGGGCGCGTGTTGCCCTCGCTCATCCACCAGGTGGTGGTGAAGTCAAAACCGGTGTAACTGGCTTGGTTCAATTGCCCGGTAGCCAGGCCCGTCGCACCAGTCTGCACGGCACCGGCCCCGCCGATACCCACCGCTGAAACGTTACCGTCGTACGCAGTGGTATTGACCGAGCTGTCCCAGAAGCTGTTGGTAACCGTACCTTTACCGTTCCAAGCCGTACCGTCGTAAGTTCCATTCCCACCCAAAAGAGCGCCCACATTGACGGGTGTTGTCCCCGTGCCGGTAACCAAACCAGAGGCATAAGTGTTGGTGATGGCAGCACCCCAATTCAGGCCCACCAGCCCCCCAACCCTGTTGTTGCCAGAAACAGCGGCCGTTGAATAACTGTTGCTGATACTGCCGTTGCTCCAGCCTGCCAAACCACCGGTATTTGATGCTGTGGCAGCGGTGCTGCCGGTCACACTGCCGCTGGAGTAACTGGAGCTGATCGTGCCCAAACCATCGTTTTGCCCTACCAAGCCGCCCACATTGGAGCCTGTGCCGGTGATGACACCGTTGACCCAAGTGTTTTGAAGGGCGATACCGGTGGCATAACCCGCAATACCTCCCACCCAGCCCCCGCCCGTGATGTTGGCCGACTCCAGCCCCAGATTCGACACCTTGGCCCCGGCCGCATAGCCCAGCAAACCCACATAGTTGCTGCCTGGCCGGTTGATCGTCAGGCCGCTGATGACATGGCCAGCGCCGTTGATTGAGCCGGTAAATTGTGTGCTGTTGGTACCCACCGGTACAAAGCCGAAGCCCCCATTCCATCCACTGGTGGCGCTGGCATCAATACTCTTGCCCAGCGCATAGTTGCCCGCCAGATTGGTGGCCATGGCCTGTAAACCGCGGGTGGCCGTGCTTGAGCCAACATCATTGACCAACATCCAGGCGGTCAGAGGCGTACTGCCTACAAAGCTGCTGAAATCGGTCGGTGTGGCATAGGCCGCGGGGTTGTAATAAATGTCGGCCTGGGTCCAGGCGGATGTACCCAAACTTCCAGCACCACTAAAAGTCACGCTGGCGCAGCTTGCGCTGTCAGACGCACACACCGCATTCATGTCGGCACGCAAACTGACCGTGCCACCATACCCGCCAGTCGTCGAAATGGGTGCATTGACCGTCAGGCTTCCCGCTGAGCTAAGCGACACATTGCCGGTACTGTTGATGCCCGTGGTGGCGTTTACGATGCCCACTGCCAGTGCATCAGCATCCACATAGCTGATGGCACCGGCACCCGTGGTTGTAGCAAGGGTGGCCACGTTGTTTGCGACATTTGTCAGTGTGTAACTGCCGCTGCCCTTAAGTTCTAAGCCGCTGGCGGTGAGGGCTGCGTTTTGCGTGACAGCGGCGTTGGCAGACAAGGACAAATTCCCAACGGCAGAGATAGCGCCGGTCAGTGTCAAAGCGTTATAAGAAACCAAGTCAGCATTGCCGCCAACAGTCAGTGCGCCACTGGCCTCGAAGCCGTACCAAGATTTTCCGGATAAGGACGCGTTCCCAGACACATCCAAATTCGAGCTGCCGTAAACATTGACCAAACTTAAATCGCCGGTGACTGACCCGTATAGGTAATCAAACCCATTGTTCGCGTTTGCAAGCACCACTGAGCCCAGCGAATTAAGAAACAAGCTGCTGGCACTGGTCAAATTGACAACGGTTCCACTGGCCTGAGAGATGCCGCCGGTACCCGCTCGCAAATAAATATTGTTGTAGAAACCGGTACTTCCAGCGGGCGTAACAGCATCACCATAAAAACCAGCATACGACGTTACAGACGTGTTTCCAGAAAAATAAATGCCGCCACTGCCTGTGTTGGTACCCAGTGTGACCGTGCCCGGGTTGCCGCCGTTGCCCGGCACGGCCGACGCAACGGTCGCGTCCCCACCTTTGCCACCGCTGGTGGTCACAGTCACAGCGCCCAGGGTCAGCAGCCCATTGTTTGCAGCAGTCATGGTGACGTCGCCGCCATTGCCCCCTTTGCCGCCGACTATGCCCACTGTATCCGTGGCCGACCCCGTGCCACCAACAGTATTCACGGTCAAGGCAGCGAGCGTCAGATTACCCGCAGCACCCGTAATGGTGACGGCGCCAGCATTGCCCCCGGCACTGACCGCATTTGGCGCACCATTGCCACCCGAAGTGGCAATGGTGCCTGCCGTGATGGTGCCGTTATTACCAGCGGTGAGCGTGACCGCACCGCCGCTGGCAGCCAATGTTGAAACATCGAGCAAGCTGATGTTTTGCCCGCTGATCGACACGGCGCCGCCGTTGGTGGTGATCGTGCCCGTGCCGCTGATGCTCCCGGTTCCTGTTTGAGTACCCCCCGCATCGTTGGCGCTAAAAGCAAGGGCGCCGCCATTGGTTGTGATGGTATTGCTGCCCCAGGCGATGTTGTTGCCAGCCTGGGCCGTGAGGCCGACACCTGCTGCAGCGATGCTGACGGGCGCGCCAAAAGTAATGTCGTTGAGCGCTTGCAATGTCACGTTGGCACTGGCTGTGTTGATCGTAGCAATGTTCAAGTTAGACACATTGCCAGCGCTCAAACCCGTGTTGGCAAACAAATCCACACCACCCAAAAGACCCGAACCAGTCAGAGGAGACGCATCAAAGCCAGTAGCAAGCACATTGATATCCGAAGGGTCTAGCAACCAGGAGCCCGCTGACCCGTGCGGTGCCAGCGCGTTGACCTTGATGCCCGCCACATCCAGATGGTGACCCGAGGTTTCAACCAGTCCGCCGTTACCCCCATTAACCCCACCTTTGGCCGTAATATTGCCATAGGCACGGGTGGTCTTGTCAGCCCAGACGATCACCTTGCCGCCGTCACCCGAATCCGTGGCATCGGCATGAACCGAGGCCTCGGGCCCAAAGTAGCTGTACTGTGCGTTGGGCACTGCCGCGTTCTTGCCCTGGTAGTCGCCACCGATGCGCACCGTGCCGCCACCGTGATCACCCGACACATCAATTTGCGCCTGGTCTGTCACCGCCACCCGATTACCCAGCACATCGACGCTGCCGCCGTGGATGCCGGTTGCGGCAATCTTGCCTGCGCCTTCGACATAGGTATCACCCGTGGCCCTCAGCACTACTTTGCCGCCTTCCAGCGCTGCCGTGGTGGCCTGAATCGCGCCGCTGTGCTTCAAGGTGCCGGCAAAAATACCGACCGCATCGCCCTGGAGCGTGCCCAGGTTGACCGCTGAATCGCTCGGCGCCTGCACTTCAAGTTGTATGCCTTCCAGCCCTCTAGCGCTTATGGATACTGCGCTACCAGCTACCAGCATCGTAGCGCCATTGGGGCTTTGAATGAGTGCTTTCTGGCCTGTGCCCACGCCTGCGCCGATCAGCACCACATCGCCACTGCGCGCCAGAATGTTGCCGTTGGCTGTTACGGCCCCGCCCAGCGCACCTGCTTCGCCAAACTTCAGCCGCCCGGCCAGTGCATCGGCATCGCTCATGCGCAAGGCTGAGGCCGTAAAGCCTGCGGTGTCCACCACGGCCCCGGCACCCACGGTAATACCCGCCTGGTTGACCAGTACCAGGCTGCCGTTGCTGCCCAGCGTGCCAAAGAGTTGGCTTGGGGTGTGGGTCACCACCCGGTTGATGACCGTGCTGGCCGCATTGGGCTGCGCAAAGTAGGTACTGTTGCCTTGGGGGATGGAGAAGCTTTGCCAGTTGATGGCGGAATGGTTCGCACCTGGCGCGTTTTGGGTGGTCACGGTGAGTTTGTTGCCTTGGCTCACCATGCTGGCCTGGCCAGCTACCGTCACGCCGCCCGTGGGGTTGGCAAACGCTACAGAACATGTAGCTGTCCACACAAGCGCAACGGCCGATGCAAGTGTTTTTAACCTCAAGCTTTCAAACCCATCCATGGGCCAACTGGCTGATGCCACAGAGCCCGATGCAGCGCCGGTGCCCGCGTGTGCTGGGCAGATTTCAGCCACAGCCACCATCGCCCCCAGAGCCTGGTTCCAGACGCTGCGGTAAATATGATTGAGTGACGCGTGTGAGCGCATGGCCGATCTCCTGTGCACTGGAACCATAAAGCCGTTGTTATACGCGAAATTGGGTATTCCGGTTGATTGTGGTGTTAAACGGGTGCGCCGATTGCACTGTCAGCTTGAACCCCATGGCGCGCATCACCTTGAATAAGGTGTCGGTAGTGGGCACGCGCTCGCCAGAGGGGTTTTGTACAGGCTTTCACGTGACAGGCCAGTGTCTTTGGCCAGTTGCGCCATGCCGCGCACTTTGGCAATATCGCCCAGCTTGCGAACGGCTTTGTTCATGCCGTTTTATATATAAATTTGGCTGTAGCTGTTATGGGATATGTTCAAGGCGCTATTGTTTTATCAACTTCCCAAACATAGTTCCAACATAGGCTGTGTTGCCCGCCAGATCAAAGGGAGCACACTGGCGCGCCAGGTGTGCCGCGCTTTGGCGCAAGGCAGCGTGGGTTTGCAGCGCCGTGATGGCTGCGGAAAAGCCGGGCTGATCTTGGTACGCCATCACCGCGCACTGGGTCGCTACCAGCCGCAGGGCACCAAACAATTGCTCTTGATGGCAGGGAATGATCAACTGCGGCACACCCGCCAGCATAAATGTGGCCATGGTGCTGTGGTTGCCGTGGTGCAGCACCCACGCACACTGCTGTGCCACCTGGGCCAGGTCCACCAGGTCGTCGGCAAAGCGCATGTTCTGTCCGCTGAAAGTTTGTCGCAGCGCCGCTGGCAGGCCTCGCACATACAACAATGCAGACAGGTTGGCGGCTTGCAGATCACGCAGCAACTGCGGCAGCGACGGAAAGTTGAGCAAATAGCCAAACACTCTTGGGGCTTCAACAGCAGGCCAGACCGGCGCGGCACAACCCGGCAACGGGGCCAAGCCCAGGTAGTGCTCTGCGTTGCGCGCGCCAAAATGGTCCAGCGCTGGCCAGGTGCTGAGCCATTTGGCGTCGGCTTGCGTGTAAATGGCATCCAGACTGGGCAAGCCCGGCAAGCCCAATTGGCACAGGGCCGAGTTGATCAGCGCCAGCAACTGGGCATCGTCGCGCTTCAGCCTTGCCACGTTGTCAACGGTTAACCGGGTGGTGGGGAACGGTGCAAACGGCAAAGCGCCCGCAGCACCACCGGTGCCATCAACGCTGACCGGCGGAATTTCAAAGCCCGAACCCAGCAGGACTTTTTTAAACGGGTAGGCGTGCGCCGTAACCAGCGCGGTGGGGCTGTGCACAAACAACACCAAGTCGGGCTGCACCAAATCAAACAGGCTACGCCAGGCCCGCAGATACGCTATCAGATCGGCTGGTCCGCCAAAACATTGCTTGGCCAGCAGGTGGGTGTAACTTGCGTAGGCGCTTTGATCCTGCGACACAACGCCTTGCATGAAAGGCGCCTGTAGCAGGGTGACAGGCAGGCCAGCCAGCACCTCTGGCACCCCGGCCAGCTCCCGGGCGGCCAAAAATACCTGGTGCCCTTGCGCCAGGGCCACTTCAATGGGCAGGCGCAGATGACTCAAGTGGCCCAGGCGGGTCCCCAGCTCCCAAACGCACAAAACCCGTGCCATAACGCTTTGTTTTTAACTCAAAAAAAGCAGATCCAGTGCACAAGTGCTATGCAAGAACGTTGAAGTTACTGCACCACACACTCCATGGTGGACGGTGCGGTGGACATGGGCAGCGACGCGCCTTCGGATGGCAGCGCGGTGTCGGTGCGCGAAGCTTCGGGCGCTGCATCGGCAGTGGTACCACTTGGGGCTGCCGGCGCATCCGCTTGCGCGGTTTTATCCGAACCAGCAGAATGGCTTGCGGCCGACTTGCCGTCTGAATTGTCAGTGCTGCTGGTGTTGGTAGCGCTGCTGCTTGCAACACCCGAGTTGGCTGCTGGTTTTTGTTCGTCTTTGCCACTGGCTGGCGCGGGGGCAGGCGCGGGTGCAGGTACAGCCGCAGCTTTTTCTGCCGCCTTGATTTTCTTTTTTTCATCCAGTTTGGGAATGACTGGCGGCGGACTAAAGCCAACGCCGGGGTCGTGCGGCAGCAGCACCGGTGGGCGCAGCGATGGTACAAGCGCCACTTGTCCGGCCGCTACCGCCAGCGTGCCCTGCGCGTTGGAGGTTTGTATGGCGCCAAAGCGTACTGCCAGATAGGTGCCGTCGGCCAGCGCGCCGCAGTTGGCCTGGCACACGCGCATGTCGTATTGCGTGCCGCGAATGCCGATGGTGGCGGTCGGCGTCTTGGCCAAATAAGCATCCTTGTTGCCGCGCTTGCCGATGAGCCCAGTAACGGTGCGCAAGCCCCCTTTGAGCATACTGAAGACAAAGCTGTCGTCGGCTGGCTTGTCTTTGGCAAATTCATAGCGTTCTACCTTCAGTTGCGAGTTGGGCCGCAGCACTATCTCACCCCCATCGGTCATTTCCATGCGCACATAGCCCTGCGCCCCGGTAACCACGGTGTCACCAGTGAGCACCTTGGCACCCACCGCACCCATAATTGTTTTGCCATCGGTCTTTTCTACCGAGACCGGCCCCGATAAATGGGTGAGCGTGCCGTCTGGCCAGGCGCTTGCGCTGCACAGCATCAGCAGGGGGGCCAGAAGACGTAGGGTGAGGGTTGTTTTCATGGTCGTTTCCTTAGCGGCAAATCAGTCTCTGACCCACCGCTTGCGCCGGTCGCACAATTTCTTCTGACGGTTTTTGCACCACGGCGTTAGCAACGATCACGGTTTGCATCACCACTTTTTTCACCTCTGACTCAGTTGCTGGCTTGGCCTCTGGTGCGTTGCTGTTGTCCGTAGTGTTGGCCGCCGTGGCGACAGACTGTTGGCTGCGCGGTGCAGGCGTGTCGCTGACGGGTTTGGCTGCTTTATCAGCAGCGGCAGATTTATCGGCATCGTCAGCCGCTTTGGCCGCTGCATTGGCTGCCGCTTTTGCTGCTGCGTCAGCATCGGCTACGGCTTTGGCTGCGGCCAGTACATCTGCGCAACCAGGCGTGGTCTGTGCGGCGGTGCAGGTTGCTAGTGTAGGAAGCACGACAGAGCAGCCCGCCGTGCTGGGGGCGGCAATGCAGGTGGAAATCAAGGGCAGCACGGCCGTGCAACCGGCGGTGTTGGGGGCTGCAGTGCAGGTGGCAAGGGTTGGCAGTACAACAGAGCAACCGGCGGTGGTTGGTGCAGTGGTGCAGGTGGCCAGCGTTGGCAATATCGTGGAGCAACCCGATGTTGCGGGGTTGGCTGTGCACGCGTCTATCGTTGGTGGTGGTGACGTTAGTGTGGTCGGTGGCGGGGCTACGGGTGTGGTTGATCCGGTAACGCTGTAGGTCACCACGGGGGCCACCGTTGTGGCCGCGCTGCCAAAGGTCACGCTGGCACTCGGGCCAGCCGTGGCAGTGACGGTGGTGGCGGCCGAGACGGCGCTGTTTTGCGTGTAGCTGGCACCGGCACTCAGGGTGACGCCGCCGCTACTGGCGCTGACCGGCCCGTCAAGCTGCAGGTTGCCGTCGCTGTTGGCCGCGCTCAGGGTGATGTTGCCGCTGGCTTGCAAGCCAGCTGCACCCACACTCAAGGGACTGTGGGCGCTGATTGTCAGATTTCCACCGATGGCTTTAACCAGTGCGCTGGTGCGGGTGGCCCCGGTGTTGTCCACCGTGATGTTGCCCGCCGCCGTGGTGATGCCCTGGATGTCGAACACACCGGTATTAGTCAATGCCACGTTGCCGTTGGTGCTGCTGGCCGCGAAAGCGCTGAGATGGTTACCACTATGGTTCAGCGTAGTGCCCAAGCTCGATTGGGTGCTGACTAGGCCGCTGCTGGTCAGTGCCGCACTCTGGCTGATGGCACCGTTGCTGGCATTCAAAGCGATGGCCTGGGCGCTGATGTTGCCCACAATCAGGTCGCCGCTGGTTTGTGTGACGGTGACTGGCCCGCCCATGGTCACACTGCCGCCACTTTGGCTGAAGCTGTTGCTCACCGTGAAGCTGCCCGCGCCGTTGACAACCCCTGCGCTTTGGCTATAGTTTTGCGTGCTGAGCTGGTTGGCTATGTCCAGTGTGCCCCCAGCCAAGTTCAGTGTGCCGTTGCTGCTGAGGCTTTGCAGATGGGTGATGCCGACAGCGCTGTCGTAGGTTACGGTGGCTCCGCTGGAAATCGTCACACCGAGCACATTGCTGCCATCGGGCATAACGTCCCAATTGGCGGGATTACTCCAATTGCCGCTGACGGATGCTGTCCAGTTGGACATAGGACGCGCCGTGATGGTGGCGTTGGTAAAACTGGCCGAAACGTCTTGAAGCTGGTAGCCATACACCGGGATCACTCCCTTGGCCGCACTCACCAGGCTGATACCCGTAGCGTTGATGGCTTGTGTACCGGCGTTTTTGCTGGCGTAGGCCAGCGTGCCACTGAGCGTGAGCACGTCACCGGCGTACGCACCGGGCGCGCTCAGGGTCATGCCGGTGACCGCAGTGCCACCGTCATATACCTTGCTTGCCGCGCCTGTGACCGATTCGCTCAAGCTGGCGGTGGCAACCGGAGCCACCGCGTACATCAGGCCGTTGGTCGTGGCGCTGACCGGTGTCGTGACACCCCAGGCAGCGTTGTACTGGATGAAATCAGGCGTCAAAGCCCCGCCACCGTTGGTGGTGGTCGTGGTGTTCTGGGTTGGGTCGGGCCCCCAAACCAGCCAACGCCCCTGGGGCGCTGAAAGCACTGCCGCGTTGGCGTACCCAGACGTATTGCCGTTCTTGAAACCGGTGGCGGTGACGACGTTGATGTTGCCGGTGCTCGACCTTATGTCTGCCGTTTGCGCTGCAGTGGAATCGACATACAAAGCACCTGCAATGGCCTGCAAACTGACATCGCCCACTGCCTGGATCGACGTGCCATGGACTGGATTTGAACCGCTGACCAGACGAATATCACGCTCAGCGTAGGCCGTCACCGTACCGCCCGCCTGCACCAGATCGCGCGTGGCCAGAATATCGCGGCCAGCAGTCAGTGCGATATGACCCAAGGTATGCACCATCGACTCGCCGTTGAGCGCGATGTCGCCCGCCGCAGTCAGGCTGATCGTCCCAGCCGCCGGTGCGCTGACGGGCGTGCCAATGCGCGTGCCCACACCCGCCACCGTACCCGGATTCATGGTCAGATTGCCGCCAACATTGATCGTCAGGTCGGTGGTTTGCGCGCCGACATAACCGCTGCCGATGCTGGCACCCGCCACGCTGCCTCCGGTCAGGGTCAGATTACCGCTGACGTTGAGTGTCAGATTCGTGGCTGTGGCGTTGGCGCCCCCATTACCCCCCATGCCGGCACCGCCGCCGGTGAGGGTTCCGCTGCTTGATCCGCCACCCGTCAGAGCCAGGTTGCCTTGCACGTCAATGTTTTGCGTCAAGCCATGCACGTAAGCCGAGTTGGTCAGACCACCGGCCCCGCCGGTGATGGTCATATTGCTTGAAGCTATGGTCTGTTGTCCCTGGTTGGCGGAAATTCCAGCAGCATTACCTTCGCCGTCGATGCCGCCAGTGGCGCCACCGGTCAGGCTGATGCTGGGTGCACCAGTGATGGTTTGATTACCAGCCGTGGAACGGATAAACGCCTGATTACCGCCACCCACCGTGCCGCCCAGCAGGGTGAGGGCTCCACCGGCCGTGAAATCAATCGTCTGTAAGGTGCCGTTGGACTGAATGTCACCATTGCTGCCCGCTGTTGCGGCGGTT
>PCUV01000068.1:14921-18190 GCA_002786915.1 Comamonadaceae bacterium CG12_big_fil_rev_8_21_14_0_65_59_15
GTCAACGCTGCCACCGCCGGTAATGGTGATTGTTTGGGTTGCTGTCGCGTCTTTTTGCCGGATCACTGCATGGTTACTGACGACACCCGCACCGCCTGCCAGCGCAAGGCCACCCGAGCCGACAGTGATAGATTGGTTGCCAACGGCAGTCAACACATTGGCTGCGTTGCCAGTGCCGCCTGGGCCACCGTGAAGGGTCAGCGCAGTTGCATCGATGGTTTGCTTGCCGTTGCTGAAAATATCTGCAGAATTTCCTTCACTTGCCATGCCGCCGCTTGCGCCACCGGTGAGCGTGATCACTGGTGCGCCTGTGATGGACTGCGTGCCACTATTGCCGTAATAAATACCTGCACTATTGCTACTACCAAGCGTTCCGCCGGTAATATCAATGACACCGCCAGGTGCTGCAAAATTGATCGACTGGGTATCGCCGTCGCCACGTATAAAGGCAAAACTGCCCCTATGTGCACCACCAATGTTTGTGGTCTGACTTGATCCACCTTGCAGAGTGATGTGACCACCTCCAGCGATGTTTACGGTTTGACTGGTACCGGTCATCCCCGCTTGCCACAAACGGGCATAGTTTTTCAGATAACTGTCCCCTGCATTCCCACCACTTCCACCAGTCAAGCTAAAACCATCGATTCCCACACTGACGATTTGACTGCCGACCGTGCCAATTTGCGCCGAGTTGTCGATGCCCGCACTGCCGCCCGTCAGACTGATGCTGTTCGAGTCAATGGTTTGCGTGCCCAGGTCTGACCAGATCAAAGCCTTGTTGCCTTCACCGGCAATGCCACCGCCCGAGCCACCCACCAAGGTGATATCTGGCGCGCCACTGATGGTCTGCGAACCGGTCAACGTATAGATGCTGGCATAGGCCCTGCTGCCCGCCGTGCCACCGGTCAAATTCATGGCCCCACCGGCAGTGAAATGGATGGTCTGCGAGGCCCCATCTGATTCAATCAATGCCCGGCTGCCGTGGCCAGTGCCCACAGAAGTCAGCCCCGACGAGCCACCGGTCATGACGATCGCGCCACCGTTATTGACCGTGATGGTCTGGCTCGATCCGGCCACTGGGGCGGTAGTGCTACCTTGCAGCAGCATGGCGAAATTGTCGGTTTCGGTGGCTCCACCGCCGCCGGCTTGCAGATGCAACCCGCCAGCACCAACCGTGATCTGCTGATTGCCCGGGCTGAAAATTTGTGCAAAATTACCCGCCCCCAAGCCGCCGCCACTGGCTCCACCCGTGAGCGTGATGCCGGCAGCCGTGATGGTCTGGTCCGCGCTGGTGGCAGTCATGGACGCGTATTTGCTGGTTCCGACCGCCCCACCCGTCAGGGCCAGAGTGCCGATCAAATCGACCTGCATACTTGCGCCCCGCAACACCGCAGCAGCCGTGTCTGCGCTGAGCGTCAAGTTGGCACCTTGCGCGGTCAGCAAGCCGCCGCTGGTCACGCTGCTGTCATGAACCAGAATGTCATTGGTGGCGGTCAAGGTCACATCGTCCAAGGACTGAACAAGAGCCTGGCCATTCAATGCAATTGCCCCACCGGCCTTCAGGCTGATCAAGCCCGGCGCAGTTGAACCTGGCATGGCGCCGATCAGCGTACCCAGTCCGGTACCCACACCCGGATCCAGCGTGATGTTGCCGCCGACATTCGCAGTGATATTCGTGGTTTGCCCATTGAAGCCCACCAAACCCGCCCCCGATACGCTGCCCGAAGTCAGCGTCATATTGCCAGTGACCGAAAGCTTTAAATCGGTGGCACCAAAACCGGTGCTGGTAAAGCCACCAATACCCGCACCCCCTTTGGACAAACTGCCACTGGCAGACCCCCCGCCGTTGAGTGTCAGATTACCGTTCACTGTGATAGTTTGCGAAGCGGCGTTGATCGAGGCGGAATTGCCAACCCCAGCAGCACCATCGGTCAGGGTCAAAATGCCGGAGGTGATGGTTTGCGATGTTTTGGCCTGGATGGAAGCTGAATTGCCGTTACCATCTACACCCCCTGATGCACCCCCTGTGAGCTTGATGTTGGGAGCCCCACCAATGGTTTGCGAACCATTGATGGCCGAAATGTTCGCCAAGTTGCCGCTTCCCGTGGTACCCCCCGTCAAAGTGAGGGAGCCTAGCGCCATCGGCGCAGTGACCGGCAAGAATTCAATCAACTGGCTGTCGCCTTGCGCCTGAATTGCGGCCATGCTGCCAATACCACCAGCGGTCGAGCTAGCAGCCGAATTTCCCCCCGTCACGACGATGGAACCACCGTCTTTCACCGTGATGGTCTGGCTGGTACCCGTTGTTCCGTTCTGCAACACAAAAGCAAAATTGTCCGTTGCCGTTGTATCGTTGACATCTCCCCCAGCAAGCAGGGTAAAGCCACCCGCACCCACGGTGATCGTCTGATTGCCGCCGTTACTGAACAAACCCGCATAGTTGCCACAACAACCCTGGGTTCCAACAGGCCAGCCGCCACCGGAACCGCCAGTCAACGTGATGCCATACGCGCTAACAGTTTGATACCCATTGGTGGAAAAAACATCTGCATGGTTGTTGCTGCCAGCAGCGCCACCGGTCAAGGTGATGTTGCCGGTCATCGCCACATCCATCGTGGCACCCGACAACAGCGCGGGCGCTGTACTGGAAACCACGTTCAAATTTTTACCGCCGACCGTCACCGCCCCCGTTGCGTTCACCGCACTGTCCGTGATATTGATATCGCTGTCGGTAGAAAGCTGAATGGCACCTGCTGTGATGTTGCCAAGGTTCAGCGGGCTACCCCAATGGTCAATGATCAGGCTACCCGTCTTGTTGATGACACCGCCGGTCTGACTGTACAAACCATTGACATGCAGATTCCCCGCACCGATCAAACTGCCACCGGACAGGTGCAACTCGTTCAACGTTGCAGTGCCACCCACATCCAGCGTGCCGCCTGACACATTGATCACGCTGCCAATAGCGGCCCCCGCTACTCCGCCCGCCAAAGACACATTGCCCGTGCCAGAAACCGTGAGCGTGCTCGCTGGAACCATGCCACCCAGCGTCGTACTCCCCGACACCGCCAACGAACCGCCCGACACGTCCAGCGAATTGCCGCTGTTGATGGTCAAGGCGGCGATGCTGTCGGTGCCCGTGCTGTGCGTTACAGCCAGGCCCGTGCTGAGCAACGCGGTATCTGCAGTGCCGGGTTTGGCGCCGGTGCTCCAGTTGCCGGGCACTGACCAGTCCAGCCCACCGCTGGCATTGGTAAACGTGGCTGTGG
>PCUV01000007.1 GCA_002786915.1 Comamonadaceae bacterium CG12_big_fil_rev_8_21_14_0_65_59_15
CATCACTCATCAATGGTTCAGTCATGTCTGGGCTCCTTTGCTGCATGGATGGGGCGAGAATAACTCCACATCAGTTTGAATCACACCCCCAAATTGGTGCAACCAATAATCAACTGCTAGAACCCAGTTTTTTTCTCTCACGGCCTTCTGAGCTGCATGATCTGAAGTAGTTAACTCAGTTGTTGCATTTGATGCGATTGACATTTCAGGTGCGGGAGGTAGTTCGGGATCAAACGTTAATGAAAATGTTTCAATAGCTGCTGCAACTTTAACCTACTTCTGTTGTGCAGGTTAATACGCTCCGAGTCTGCGCCAGCGACTTGTATTGGCTCTTTCTCTGACACCCCCGCCGACTCAAAACTGGCCATCTCGCGCAGCATGGCACACGCTGCCTGCAACAGCGGCCAGGCCAGCGCCGCACCCGAACCCTCGCCCAGACGCAAGCCCAAATCCAGCAAGGCCTGCACGCCCAGGTGTTGCAACATGAACTCGTGCCCGCGCTCGCCCGAGCGGTGCGCAAATACACAACGTTGCAACACGGCGGGCTGCAACGCGTGCGCCACCAACACCGCGCTGGAGGCGATAAATCCATCCACCACGATCACCCGCCGCTCCAACGCCGCTTGCAGCACCGCGCCCACCATGGTGGCGATCTCAAAACCGCCCAAGGCGGCCAGTGCGTCCAAGGGTGACTTGGCTTGCGCATGGCGCGCCAGCACGTCGCGCAAGATGGCCGTTTTGCGCTGCACCGCGGGCGCGTCCAGCCCGGTGCCCGCGCCGGTGCAGACTTCAATGTCCAGCCCGGCCAGGCGGGCCAGCAACAGCGACGCCGCCGAGGTGTTGCCAATGCCCATCTCACCCAACAACAGCGCGTTGCCGGGCAAGTTTTTCACCAGTGCCATGCCGTTTTGCAGCGCCTGTTGGCATTGCGCCGCGCTCATGGCGGGCTGCTCCAGCGCATCGGCGGTGCCGTGCTCGCCACCGGCCACCTTGCACACGCGCAAACCGGGGCGTTGTGTGCCAGCGGGCAAATCGGCCAGAAAATCGTGGTTCACACCGCAGTCCACCACCGTCAGAGCAATCTGGTTCAGCCGTGCGAACACGCTCACCGCCGCGCCACCGGCCAGAAAGTTTTCCACCATCTGCCAGCTCACGTCTTGCGGGTAGGCCGACACGCCCCGGCGCGCCAGCCCATGGTCAGCGGCAAACACCACCAGTTGCGGGGCTTGCAGCACGGGCGCGTCGCTGCCCAGAATTTCACCGATCTGCAAGGCCAGCGCTTCGAGCCGGCCCAGCGAGCCCAGTGGCTTGGTTTTGCTGTCGATCTTGTGCTGCAGCGCTTGTGTGAAAGCGCGGCTGCGGATGTCGGTGAGGTGGGGTAAAAATGAAGTCATGGTGTTCCTTTGAAAATGCTTACGCCTAAGCCGGACGAGCCGGAAAAGATGAGACTGGACTTGCTCCCTCCCCTCTGGGAGAGGCAGGGGTGGGGGCTGGTGCAGAAAATCATTATTGCGGCAGCGCCACCCACTGCGATCCAAGCGCATGAATGCGCACGCGCTGGTCAAACACCGCCTCCAGCGCGCGGTGCGTGGCAACATCAGCGCAGGTGCCCTGGTGCGTGATGCGGCCGTCACGCATGACCACCATTTCGTCGGCGTGCAGCGCCATCCACAGTTCATGCAGCACGCTGACCACGGTGGTGCCCTGCGCCACCAGACGGCGCACCATCGCCAGCCAGTCGGCCTGGTGCGGTGGGTCCAGGTTGGCCAGCGGCTCGTCCATCAGCAGCACCTGCGCCTGCACTGCCAGCGCGCGCGCCAGCAGCACGCGCTGGCGCTCGCCACCTGACAGCTGGCCAAGCGCGCGCGCGCGCCAGTCCCAGGCCTGCGTGGCCTTCAGCGCCGTTTCAACAGCCCGCGCATCTGCGGCCGTGGGCGCGCCCATCCACACCTGATGCGGCAAACGCCCGAGCATGGCCACGTCCCACACCGTCAAATCGTCTGCAGCCAATTCGCTTTGGCCCAACCAGGCCAGGCGTTGCGCGCGCTGGCGTGCCGGGTAATCCGGCAAAGTTTGCCCCAACAATTCGACCCGCCCCTGGTACGGCAGCAAACCGGCCAGCACCTTGAGCAGCGTCGATTTGCCCGCACCATTGGGGCCAACGATGCTGCTCCAGCGGCCTTGCGGCAGCACCAGAGAGACATCGTGCAGTATCTCGACATTTCCGAGACTAGCCCTGATGGAACGTCCGCTGATAGCTATCTTGCTCATAGCGTGACAGCCCCGCCGCAGCTACTGCGGTACATCAACCACAGCAAATAGCCGCCGCCCAGCACGGCGGTGAGCACACCCACCGGCAATTCCTGCGGTGCAATCAGCCAGCGCGCCAGCGCGTCGGCTGCCATCAGCAACACGCCCCCCATCAGGCTGCTGAGCAAAATCAAACGCCCGTGCGTGGTCTTGACCACGGAGCGCACCAGATGCGGCGCGGCCAGCCCGACAAACGCGATCAGCCCGGTCTGCGCCACCGCAGCCCCGGTGGCCAGCGCCAGCACCACCACCAGCACCAGTCGCATCTGCACCAGCGGCAACCCCAGGCTGAGCGCGGTGGCTTCGCCCAGACTCAGGCCATCGAGCACCTGGCTGAGCAACCAGGCCAGCGCCATGCAGACACACCACACGCCCACCATCACTCCCCAGCCGCTCCAGCCGACAAAGCCGGTGCTGCCCAACATGAAAGCCTGCATCGATTGCATCACCTCGGGATCCATCAACATCACCAACGAGGTCATGGCGCCCAGCACCACGCCCACGATCACCCCGGCCAGCAACAGGCGCAGCGTGTGTTGCACGCCCTGCGCCAGTGCCAGCGTCAGCAGCACCGCCAGCACCGCACCGGCAAAGGCCGCGCCGGTGAGACCCCAACGCACCAGCAGCGCGCTGGCAAACGGCGACGCGCCCGAAAGCACCAGCGCCAGCGCCACCCCGAGCGACGCGCCCGAGGCACTGCCCAGCAAATACGGGTCGGCCAGCGGGTTACGAAACAAGCCCTGTGCCACCGCCCCGGCCAAGCCCAACAACGCGCCCGCCGCCCAGGCACCCAGCGTGCGCGGCAGACGAATATCCAGCAGTATCTGCAGCGCCACCGGGTCGCGCCACGCCTGCACGACGCTGTCAAACCCAGTACTGCCCACGCTGGCGCCCAGCAGCACCAGCACGGCGCCCAGCGCCAGCAAACCCAGCACCAGCAGCTGCGCCTGACGTTGCTGACGAAGGATGTCGGTCACTTTGACGCCTTGTCAATCTGGCCCAGCACACACTGCGCCATCAGGCGCGCGCCGGCGGCCATGCGCGGCCCCGGGCGCACCAGCATGTCGGCTTGCGCCGGTGTAAACACACACACACGCTTGGTTTGCATCGCCCGAATGCCCTGCCACCCCGGGCGCCCGTCCATACCAGCGTAGTTCATGTCGCCGACCATGATCACGTCGGGGTTGGCGCGCACCACAAACTCGGGGTTAAGCAAGGGAAACGGTCCCAACTTCGCGGGAACAATGTTCTGCAAGCCCAGCCGAGCGAGCGTTTCACCGATAAAGGATGCTTCCCCCGCCGCATACGGTGCGCGGTTCACCTCAAAATACACGCGCAAGGTTTTGGCGCTGGGCGGCAGTGAATGCGCGGCAGCGCCCATCGCCGCGTCAATGCCGCGCCACAGCGCCGCCGCGTCGCCCGCGCCCAGCACCTGCGCCACCGTGGTCAACACGCGTTGCACATCGGCATGGGTTTTGGGCTCCAGCACCAGCACCGGGATGCCCAGCGACTGCAAGCGCTCGTCGATGCGCGACGAGACGGCCAGCAACACCAGGTCAGGTTTGAGCGCCACAATGGCCTCGATGTTGGGGTCCATGCCGCCGCCCACCTGCGGCAGCTTTTTTACGGTCTCGGGATAGTTGGAATAGCGGTCCACCCCCACCAGCCGCGCACACTGGCCCAGCGCACAGACCGTTTCGGTCAGCGACGGCAACAGGCTGACGATGCGCTGCGGGGGTTGGGCCAAACTGACGCGCACACCCCGGTCGTCGGTGACTTGCAACGCGTGGGCACAGGGGATGAGCACCAGGGTCAGCAGGAGTTGACGTGATCTGGTTCCCGCCAGCAGCGCAGACAGGCGCAACATCGCGGCGGCCGCCGCTCCCACAAAATTCAATGAATTGCGCATGGCGTGTCTTTCAAAGTCAGGGGCAGGCCAGCGGCCATCAGGGTCACGCGCTGGCAGGTGGCGGCCACGCTCTGGTTCAACAGCCCGAGCGCATCGACAAACGCGCGCACCTCGCGCCCCAGCGGAATCACGCCCAGACCAATCTCGTTGCTCACCAGCACCAGCGGGCCAGGGGCTCGCGCAATTGCTTCTAATAACGTAGCTGTTTGCTCTTGCTGCACCTGCGTTGTAGGAAAATTTGGTTCACAAGTTTGAGCGCCCTGCCCGGCTGTAGCCAACGCGCCAGAAGCGGCAAGACCGTTGTCGGGCGGAACATCCAACGGCATCAGCACCTTGGTGAGCCACAGCGTCAGGCAGTCCACCACGATCAGCGTGTCGGCTCGGCTGTGGGTCTGGATGGCCTGCGCCAGATGCACAGGTTCTTCCACTGTGGTCATGCCGGGCACGCGCTGGGCGCGATCCGCCTGGTGGCGGGCAATGCGCACGCGCATCTCTTCGTCCCCGGGCCGCGCCGTGGCAATCAACATTGCCCGGTGGCCCGCCGACAGCGCCAGCCAGGCTTGTGCCAGTGCCTCGGCACGGCGGCTTTTGCCGCTTTTTTGCCCGCCCAGAATCAGCTCGCTGCGCGCTGGCTGCAACTTGTCGCAATCAACGCGCATGACCACCTCCCGGCCTGTCCGCCGCCCGCGCCGCTTCCACGACAAACTGACGCTGCCATTCCATGATGATGCGGTGCAGTTGCGCCAGCCCGTCGGTCAGCGCGGCCGGGCCGGGTTGCAGGATGTCGGCCGACTTGATTTCAAACATCTGCCCGGTTTGCACGGCTTTGACATCTTGCCACCCCGGTCGCGCCGCAACGTTCTCCGGACGAAATTTTTTGCCACACCACGAGCCGATGATGATGTCGGGGTTGCGCGCAATGATCTGGCTGTCGTCGGCCAGGATTCGGTGCTTGCCAAGCGGCTGCGCGGCCAACTCAGGAAAAATATCTTGCCCGCCCGCGATGCCAATCAGCTCCGAGACCCAGCGGATGGCGCTGATGCGCGGCGTGTCCCACTCCTCGAAATACACCTTGGGTTTGTAAGAAAAACCAGCTCCTAGCGCTTGCACTGATTGGATAGACTGCTGCATTTTTTCTATCAACGCCAGCCCCTCTTGCGCCTGCCCCACCAGCGCCGCCACCTGGTACAGCACACCCAAAATCTCGGCTACGCTGCGCTGGTTGAACACGGTGACTTGTACGCCAGCGCGGATCAGCGCCGCCGCAATGTCGGCCTGCATGTCGGAAAAACCAAATACGCAGTCGGGCGCCAGCGCCAGAATCTGGTCGATCTTGGCGCTGGTAAACGCACTCACGCGCGGTTTTTCGGCGCGCGCCCGCTTGGGCCGCACCGTGTAGCCGCTGATGCCCACAATGCGCGCCTCTTGCCCCAGCAGGTAGAGCCACTCGGTGGTTTCCTCGGTCAGGCAGACGATGCGCTGGGGTGACAGCGCAGCCAGATCAGTGAACGTGACCACATCAACCTTCATGCGTGATTGATGGCCATCAGAACAGCGGTGTCCAGGTGAGGCCAACGTAGGCGCTGCGCGGCTGCTGGTTGTAGCCATAGACAGTCTGATAGCTGATGTCGGCCACGTTGTCCAGCCGGGCCTTGATCTGGACCGTGGGCGACACCCGGTAGGCCAGGGACAGATCAAGTACCGTGTAGCCAGTCAACGTGGTATCCACCGTCGTGAAGGTATTGGTGTCGGTATAACGATCCGGGCGGTCTGCGCTGCCATTGACTTCAGCGCCCAGCAACCAGGGGCCCTGCGTGTGGGTCACACCCAACGACCAAAGCATTTGCGCGCGACGCCCCAGTCGTTGACCAGTGAGCTCGTTACGGGGGTCTTGCCGCGTCAGACTGGCACGCACCTCAGTGCTCGCGTAGCTCGCCCGATAGGACACTTCTAGCCCATCATTGCGCGTGAGACCAAGATTTTGAAATTTGGAGGTTACAAAATCGTAATCGAGCTGATCCTGAACCCGGGTATCAAAGTAAGTGGCACGCAGCCACTGGCGACCCCGTTCGTACTGCAAGCCCACTTCATGACTGCGGGCACGCTCGGGCAACAGTGCCGTGTTACCAAAACCCGGCGCGTACAAATAGCCCAGTGGCGGCGCATTGAACGCAGTCGATGCGCTGGCAGTGATTTTCACTGTGTCGGTGAGCGGATGGCTAAAGCCCAGAAAGCCGGTGTTCTTGCCCAACTCCCCCACTGAGTCGTGCCGCACATTGATCTGCATGTTGCCCCTGCCGAGGCCTGCTTCCAGACCAGCCCATGCGGCACGCGCCAGACGGTCCTTCTGATAAGGCGTTGCAAAGACCGAGTCGCTGCGGGTATCAACGTGTTGCTGCTGCCATTCCAGGCCAGTGCTGGCCAGCCAGTCGCCCGACAACGCGACGCTGTTGACCCAGCTCAACACTCGAGCACGGGTCAGGTAGGCGTCGTTGGACCCAAACGCGCCGTTATCGTGGGCATCACTGGTATCACTCTGTTCGCTCCAAGTGAGGCGACTGCGCCAGTCGCCCCAGGTGTTGTCGCTGAACAGTGCCACTTGGTTCAGTCGGGTGTGCGCGCTTTGCACATCAGTAGGCGCACCCCAGGCGTTGTCGTACGCAGCGTCCGCATCCGTGCGGGTAGCGCGCAAGCCAAAACGCTGATCCTTGGACAGTTTGTGCACCAGCGACAGATGTGCGCTGGTGTTGCGGTAGCCGTCCGCATCCGGATTGGCATTGCTGAATTGAGCCGGATTGATGGCAGAAAACCCGCCGCTGACCAAGCGGGTCACACCAGCATTCAATGTGGTGTCTGCCCCACCTGCGCTGACGCTGGCGCCAAGTTTGCGAGTACCGTGCGCCCCCGACTCAAAGGCCACTTTGGCACCAGGTGCAACACCGGCTCGTCGGGTAAAGATTTGAATCACGCCACCTATCGCGCCCGATCCGTAAATCGCCGACACATTGCCGCGCACTATCTCCACCCGCTCGACACTGTCCAGCATCAGATGTTCGAGGCTGACCGCGCCCGACGCATCTTGCTTGTTCAGTGGCACACCGTCGATCAACACCAAAGTCTGCAGCGAGGGTGCGCCGCGCATGAACACGCTTGAAACTGTCCCCAACCCACCATTCTGTGTACGTTGCAGCCCGGCTTCGCGTTGCAGCAGGGTCACCAGATCGTCTGTCTGAGCGCGTTCAATGTCTTGTCGACTGATCACTGTAGTGTGCAGCAAGGTAGATCCCAGCAGCTGGTCATTGCGGCTGGCCGTTACCACCACCTCACCCAAAGTTCCAGCGGACGGACTCTGGGCCAACGCTCCAAAAGACGCTACAAATGAAAGAGCTGCCAGCGCAGGAAAAGCAAGGCGTGCAGGTGTATTTGAGCACCGAAAAAATGCAGGAGTTTTCATAGAAGAAGAGAACCATCAAAAAGCTCTCACCGTCGTCCCCGACGGTGCGTGAGCGTCACGGTTGCGCGTCTCAAAAAAACGCGCAGCCACCGTGTTGGCCGGTATCCGGGCTGGTGGAGTCAACCTGCATCGCCTTCCCAAGTGCTTTGAAAAACACTCAGTGGCCTGGATGCAAGCGGAGCCTGGCGGCTCGTCCACTTACCGTTGCGGGGGCAGCGCAGGTTAGGTTTGCTGTTGGCCAGCGTCACCCTCCTGCTTCCCGTTGAACTGCAGCGTGCGTTGCACACTGCGAGCACCAACGCCGCGCATTCTAGCCCTGCGACCTGGCCACAACTGACTTGCCACAACCCACATCTGCGCCCCTACAATGCGCGCCTATGTCGAACCTGTCACCGATCGACCAGATCACCGAGCGCGTGGAGCGGCTGCTGCTGCGCCACGCCGAGTTGCTGCGTACCAACCAGTTGCTGAACCAGGAAATTGATGCGCTGACGCACGAGCGCGATTCGCTCAAGTCGCGACTGGGTGCCGCCCGCGCCCGGGTCGATGCGCTGCTGCAGCGACTGCCCGCAGAGTCAACACCTTCAGCGGCGCATCCTGGCGTGACGCCCGCGTTCAAATCGGCCACCCGGCAGGAAACTCCATGAAACAGCTTGAAGTGCAGATCATGGGCCAAAGCTACGTGCTGGGCTGCCCCGACGGTGGCGACGCGGGGCTGCTGGCCGCAGTAGAGCGGGTCGATACCGCCATGTGCCGGATTCGTGACGCCGGCAAGGTGCGCGCGCGCGACCGCATTGCGGTGCTGGCGGCGCTGAACCTGGCGTTTGACCTAGCCGATCAGCCGCACCCGGTCGCCGCACCGGCCAACGACCAGACGCTGAGCGGCGCAGCGCAAGAAAAACTCACGGCGTTGGTGGCGCGTCTGGACGAAGCGCTCAACAGTGACGATCAACTGATCTAGCGGACACCCGTCCAGCAAGCCCCCATCCCAACCTTCCCCCAAAGGCGGGAAGGAGCAACAGCCAGGTTACCAGTTATTGATATTTCTCCCTCCCCCGCTGGGGGAGGGTTGGGGTGGGGGCTGGCTATTGCAGTGTGCCGCTCTGGGACGGTTGTGGCGCGTTTTGCCTGAAGAGCTGGGCCACATCGACCGCGTCAAAGCGGTACTGCGCACCGCAAAAATCGCAACCCACTTCCACCTCTGGGCGTTCCTGCAACACGCTGGCGGCTTCTTCAGCGCCCAGCCCCAGAATCATTTTGGCCACACGCTCGCGGCTGCAAGTGCAAGAAAAATGCGGTCCGGCAGCACCTTGCAGCGGCGCAAAGCGCAGCAGCTGCTCTTGCCAGAACAGGCGGTGCAGCAGCACGTCGGCGTCCAGCGTCAGTAATTCTTCGCGCTTGAGGCTGGCCGCCAGCAGGGCGATGCGGCGGTAGTCTTCACTCTGGCCAATCTCGTCTTCGTTGGCGCGCGCCGAGGTGCCGGCCAGGTTGCCTGCGCCTTGCAGCGGCAGGCGCTGGATCAGCAAGCCGCACGCCTGCTGATCGTCTGCCGCCAACACCAGTGTGGTATCAAGCTGCTCGCTTTGCAGCATGTAGTGCTGTAGCACATCGCTGAACTTGTCCAGCTTTTCATGTTGGTCGCCAAACCGGGGCACCACGCCCTGATACGGCTGCTGCCCCGGTTGGCGGGTGCTGGCGTCGAGCGTGATGGCGCAGCGCCCGGCATTGTGCACGTTCACCATCTGGCTCAGCGTGGCAGCTTCGGGCAATTCACCGCTCACGGTCGCAGTGGCGCGCAGACCAAAGCCGGGCTGCACCTCGACCACCGCCAGCTTGACCGGGCCGTCGCCAAACACCTGCAACACCAGCGCGCCGTCAAACTTGATGTTGGACTGCATCAGCACCGCCGCTGCGGTCATTTCGCCCAGCAGGTTTTGCAGCGGCAGCGGGTAGGCGCCGTGGCTGGTGTTGGCCGCGCGACGGCGCAGCACCTCGCGCCAGGCTTCGTTCAGACGCACCAGCACGCCTCGCACCGGCAGGCCATCAAACAAGAATTTATGAATTTCTGACAAGTTAGCCTCGGATTCCTGGGTTGTAAGCGTTCGTTGCGCTCATGCAAGTTTGTTCAGAGAGGTCTTAAAGCGCTTGCCGTTGGCCACATAGTTGCCAGCGCTGGCGCGCAGGTCGGCCAGTTGCTTGGGGGTCAAGCTGCGCACCACCTTGGCCGGGCTGCCCAGAATCATGGAACCGTCTGGAAACGCCTTGCCCTCGGTCACCAGCGCGCCCGCACCCACCAGACAACCTTTGCCGATCACAGCGCCATTGAGTACCACCGCGCCAATGCCAATCAGGCTGTCGTCGCCCACCGTGCAGCCGTGCAGCATGGCCTTGTGGCCGATCGTCACGCCAGAACCAATCGTTAACGGCACGCCAACGTCAGAGTGCAGCACGCTCAGGTCTTGCACGTTGCTGCGCGCGCCAATCCGGATCGTCGAGGTATCGCCACGGATCACCACGCCAAACCAGACGCTCACCTCCTCGCCCAGCACCACGTCGCCCATCACCTCGGCGCTGTCGGCCACCCAGGCCGAATCGGCCAGCGTCGGGCTGACGCCATCGACTTCAAAAATCGCCATGACCATTCCTTTGCAATAACAAAACCACGGGAATTGTAGAAGCCGGGTGCAGTTGCAGGGGTCAGCCGCGCGGGTGGTGCCGGGCGTGCAGCAGCTTGAGCCGCTCGCGCGCCACATGGGTGTAAATGGTGGTGGTGGAGATGTCGGCGTGGCCCAGCAGCATCTGCACCGCGCGCAGGTCGGCGCCGTGGTTGAGCAAATGCGTGGCAAAAGCGTGGCGCAGGGTATGCGGCGACAGGTGCTGGGTGATACCCGCCAATTGCGCATATTTTCTGATGAGCATCCAGAACATGACACGGCTCATGGAGGTACCGGGGGTCGGGCCTTTGTGCGTCACAAACAACGCTTCCGTCTGGTGTCCGGCCAGCAGTTCGGCGCGCGGCTGCACCAGGTAACGCGTCAGCCACAGGCTGGCCACTTCGCCAAACGGCACCAGGCGCTCTTTGTTGCCTTTGCCAAACACCCGCAGCACGTTGTCGGCCTGGCTGACGTTGAACACCTTGAGCGTGACCAATTCGCTGACGCGCAGGCCGCTGGCGTACATCAGCTCAAGCATGGTGCGGTCGCGCACGCCCTGCGCACTGCTCACGTCGGGCGCGGCCAGCAAGGCTTCTACCTGCGCCTCGGTCAGGCTGCCGGGCAGGCGCAGGGCCTGCTTGGCGCTGAGCATTTTCAGCGTCGGGTCGGCGTTGACCAGTTGTTCGCGCACCGCCCAGCGGTAAAAGCGCTTGAACACCGTCAGACGCCGGTTGGCCGAGGTGGCTTTGGTTTCGTGGTGACGATGCGCAAAATAGCCATTGAGCAACTCTTGAGTCACCTCCGGCAGCGCCGCATTATGTGTGGCCAACCACGCCGCGAACAGCCGCAGGTCGCGCCGATAGGCCGCCAGCGTGTTTTTTGACAAACCGTCCTGTAGCCACAGGGCATCGGCAAAGGTGTCAATGAGTGCCTCAGACGCGGCCACAGCGGCGCTCGTTGTCACTGGCGTTGGTGCCGGTGCTGGCACAGATGTTTGCTGCATACCCTGCTATTCTCGCGCTGTGAACTTTGCCCAATTACTCTTTCCGGATTTTTCGCTGATTCTGATCGGCTACCTGATCTGCCGTTTCACGCCGCTGAACCGCAGCGTCTGGTCGCAGGTCGAGCAACTGGTCTATTTTCTGTTCTTTCCGGTGCTGCTGTTCCAGTCGATCAGCAAAAGCCCGCTCGACGTGGGCGCAGCCAGCAACCTGGTGGGCGCTGGCTGGGCGCTCGGGCTGGGCGGTATTGCCATGGCGTATTCGATCCCCTATTGGCCTGGGCTCAGGGATCACATTGCCGCACGCCAGCACGCGGCCAGTGCGCAGGCGGCGTTTCGCTTTAACTCATTCATCGGGTTGGCGCTGGCTGACAAGATGGCTGGCGCCCCCGGGTTGGCGGTGATCGCCCTGTTGATCGGCGTGAGCGTGCCGCTGATGAACATCGGCGCGGTGTGGCCGATGGCGCGCCACGGTCAGCGCGGCTTTTTGGGTGAACTGGTGCGCAACCCGCTCATCATCGGCACGGCGTGCGGGCTGATCGCCAATCTGGCGGGTCTGCACATTCCGGGGTGGCTCGACCCGACCCTGAACCGCATCGGCGGCGCGTCGCTGGCGCTGGGGCTGATGGCCGCTGGCGCCGGGATGCAGCTCAGGGCGCTGAACCACGCCAAGTTGCTGGGCTCAGCGGTGTTGCTGATCCGCCACCTGCTGATGCCGCTGCTGGCGCTGGGCCTGTGTCTGGCTTTTCGGCTGAGCCCATTGCAAAGCACCATCCTGCTGATGTTTTCGGCCCTGCCCACGGCGTCAAGCTGCTATGTGCTGGCCGCGCGCATGGGCTACGACGGCCCCTACGTGGCGGCGCTGGTGACGGTATCGACCGTGCTGGGCATGATCAGCTTGCCGCTGGCGCTGAGCGTGCTGCGCGGCTTTGTCCCGGATGTGGCCGGGTAAGGGCTGGCAAACAAATTTTGCATTATTTTTGCAGCTGCGCCCACGCCACATGCTCGCGCACCAGGGCGCTCGGGTGCGCGCGACGCGATGCCAGCGCCATGCGCAACGCCGCAGCAGCAGGCGCATCCGCCACACGCAGCGCATTGCCCAGCGCCACGGCAATGTTGCGCAGCCAGCGCTCGTGGCCAATGCGCCGGATCGGGCTGCCTTCGGTGTGGCGCAAGAAGTCGTCTTCGGTCCAACCAAACAGTGTTGCCAGGTCACGCCCCACCAAGCCAGCGCGCGCGTCGAAGTCGGGCAGCGCGCTGCACTTGGCAAACTTGTTCCACGGGCAGATCAGCTGGCAGTCGTCACAGCCATAGATACGGTTGCCCAGCAAGGGGCGCAGTTGCAGCGGAATCGGCCCGGCGTGCTCGATGGTCAGGTAGCTGATGCAGCGCCGCGCGTCCAGCCGGTACGGCGCCACGATGGCCTGCGTGGGGCAGATGTCGATGCACGCGCTACAGCGCCCGCAGTGCTGGGCCACGGGCGCGGTTGCAGGCAAAGCCCTATCGACAAAAATTTCGCCCAGAAAAAACATTGACCCCGCCGTGCGATCCAGCAGCAGCGTGTGCTTGCCGCGCCAGCCCAAGCCGTTGCGCGCGGCCAGCTCGACTTCGAGCACCGGGGCCGAATCGGTAAACACACGGTAGCCCAGGGGACCTGCGGCCTGCGCAATCTGGTCGCTGAGCTTTTGCAGCCGGGCGCGCATCACCTTGTGGTAGTCCCGCCCCCGGGCGTAGAGGGACACAACGCCTTGCGCAGGCTGGCCCAGCCGGGCCAGTTCCACCGTTTGCCAGCCCGCAGGCGTGTTGGCAGGCAGATAGTCCATGCGTGCGGTGATCACGCTCAGCGTGCCGGGCACCAGCTCGGCCGGGCGCGCACGCTTCGTGCCATGTGCGGCCATGTACGCCATCTCGCCATGAAAGCCCGCCGCCAACCATGCCGATAATCCGGGTTCTGCGGTGCTCAGGTCCACACCGGCCACCCCAATTTGGGAGAATCCCAGCGCACGCGCCCAACCGTCGATCCGTAAGACCCACGCCGCACCGTCATCATGTGTTCTGGAACTGTTCACTTGCCCATTGTAAAAACTGCGCTGCTGCCCGATGAGTCGGCCACACAGAGGCTCGCCACGGCACTGGCGGCCAGCCCGGCGCTGCACCACGCGTTCATCGAACTGCGCGGCGACCTGGGTGCGGGCAAGACCACGCTGGTGCGCCACCTGCTGCGCGCGCTGGGTGTCACAGGCCGCATCAAAAGCCCCACCTACGCGGTGGTGGAGCCGTACGAACTGCCGGAGCTGAACGTGTGGCACTTTGACTTTTACCGATTCAGCGACCCGCGCGAGTGGGCGGAGGCGGGTTTTCGTGACATCTTTGCCAGCCCCGGGCTGAAACTGGCCGAATGGCCCGACAAGGCCGCCCCCTGCCTGCCGCTGGCCGACCTGGTGCTGCAACTGAGCGTACTGGGCGACGAGCAGCGCAGCCTGACGCTCACGGCGCAAACGCCATGCGGCGCTACACTTGTTCATGATTTGGATAGCTATTCACCCAATCAGGATAAGGGCCAGAGCCCTATTTGTCTTGAAACACAAGTTACGGGCAGCTGCCCTCCAGCGCCCGGGCTGACGCCATGAAACGGCGCAATTTTGTGCACGGCGGCGCGCTGGTTCTGCTGCTGGGCGCGCAGCAACTGGCGCGCGGGGCCAGCATTCTGGCGGTGCGCATCTGGCCAGCGGCGGATTACTCGCGCGTAACGATCGAATCCGACACGATGCTGACCTTTACCCAGAACTTTGTCCCCAACCCACCACGGCTGGCGGTGGACGTGCACGGCATCGCGCTGAACCCGGCGCTCAAGGAACTGGTGGCCAAGGTGCAAGCCGGCGACCCGAACATCCACGGCATCCGGGTCGGTCAGTTCAGCCCGGACGTGGTGCGGCTGGTGCTGGACCTGAAGCAACCCGTG
>PCUV01000098.1:0-480 GCA_002786915.1 Comamonadaceae bacterium CG12_big_fil_rev_8_21_14_0_65_59_15
GGCAGAGCCTGTAACATGTTAAGGTGCTTCCCTTTTGTGCCCGCTATCGGGATTCGTTTTGGCGCGGTCGGCCTGCATCCAGCCACCAATCATCCGGCCAAGCTCATCAACCATGCGGCTGATGACGAGGTAACGGTGGGTGGCGGTTTTTTCATAGTCCTTGTCATCCGACAAGGAACCGTCCTTGAATTTGAAGTAGCCCAGCTCAAAGGCCAGCCGCAAGAACATGCGCAATTGCTCATGCGTGATGTCGGCATTGCCCAGGCTGGTTTTCTTCTGGTAGCGCTTCTGGCTCTCGACAATGAAGCCGTACATCTCATAAGCCGCGTTTCTGATCTGTTGGCACAGGCCGTACTTCTCGTGCTTGGGAAAATGGTTCAGATACAAGTTCATTTGCTTCGAGAAGTCGATGAACTTGGTATCCAGACTGGCTTCAGAGTGAGTGCCCATCGCTACCGCTCAGGGCATCAGAGAACGAAG
>PCUV01000098.1:621-14490 GCA_002786915.1 Comamonadaceae bacterium CG12_big_fil_rev_8_21_14_0_65_59_15
CAAAGCCGCAGCGCCGACCGGGGTTGTGCCCGGGTTGGTCATACCTTCAAACGATGCGCCATTAGCGCGCACCAGCGTGTAAGCCGCCGTTCCTGAAACGGCATACTTCACAGAATTGGCAGAGCCCGGGGTCACCAGTTCGCCGGTTGCGCCATCAATGGCTTTCCAGGCGCTTGATGCAACGCCAAAGTCGGTGGCATTGAGTGCCGCGTCGTTGTTGGCGATGATCTGGATTTCACCCATGTTGACACGCATGCCTGGTGTCCACTCCCAGATGTTGCCGCACAGCCCGTCGATGCCTGAGCTGGAGTTGTCATGCCGCCAGGATGCAGGACCGGAGCCGGTGAGCGTGCGCCCGGTACCGGATGCAACGCCGGGAGACAAGCCATCGATCCGGCGCCCTGATTCCCAGGCCGCATCGCTTGATTTACCCCAGTTGGTGTTGCCGCGCGGCTGAAAGCTGTTGGCTCGGCACCATTGCGCCAACAGGGTGCGCTCAATGTTGGATACTGCATGGAAACCGGCGCCGCAAGCGCGGGCATAGGCCACCGACTGGTCGTGGTTGATCGATGTTTGCGGGTCAACGCCAGGCAGGCTCAGCAGTTCGCCGTTTTTGACGATGCCGGAGTAGGTGCCAATGAACAGCTCCGACTTTTCAACGCCACCCACAATGAAGGCTGGGTGAACGCCCGCAGGCAGGCCCGCGTCCACGTCGGGGCCGTTTAATTTGGGGATCACATTCATGAAGGTGGGCTGACCGAGCGCGGTATAGAGCACAGTTTGGCGGCCACCGCTGGCGGCTTCGACACTGGCACGCAGGTCATCTTTGATAAAAATTGAAGGCATAGTTTTCTCCTGAGATTAAGGTGTTAGCCCACGGTAGGCCAAAGGGTGACTTGAACCGCATTGGGGTCAAGCGGAATGGCTTCTTGAATGCTGGTGGGCTTGCCTTGCGCGTCATCCGGTCCGGCAGTGGTGATGTAGCGCTTGGCTGGAATGTCAATTTGCGCCAAATACGCACCATTGCCACCTTCCGTGGCGCCAGTTTTGTTGCCGCGAATTTCAACAGTGACAAGGCTGTCGCTTTGGCGTGCAGCACAGTCAATGGCGACACCAGAGACGGTGACAAGCGCGCCCGAGAAAGCGAAGTCAGCCACCGGCTGGCCGGGCTGCTTGAGGGTAATTTGAGGCATGAAAAGCTCCTTAAAAGTTAATAAGTGGTGGGGTTCGATGCGTGAAAGCCAGTGGAAAAATCAATCACAGGTGTCTGGCTTGGCAAAGACAGCCGCGAAGCACGCCAGCGAACGACCACGTTGTCTGCGGCGCTGGCCAGTGCGACGGTGAACCCGTTGGTGGCGCGACTGGTCACCACAATGGATGACGCATCGCATGGCGCGCCACTGCTCGACACCACATCAAAGTCGAGGCGGTAGTCGTTGGCATCCATGGCATTCAAAACAGATGACACCAAAGCAGGAGAGTCAAGGATATTCGGGTAGTTGGCCTCAATCCTGCGAGCATCCGTCAATGTGACGCTTGACAAATAAGGGTCAGTTGAATCCGTCGAGCCGGATGGAATCGTGATGTTGTAAATCTTGATCGCATCACTTGGCAAAATAGAGCCAATGGGCGTAACAGCCAAATTAAAGAGGCCGGTCGCATTTTTATAAAGATAGGCATAAACGGTAACTGGTATGGCGCCCGCATTGCTTGGTACTGATGCGGAATTGATGCCGTCTACAACCAAGTAACTGCGTCCATTGGCAAAGCACACGCCAGCCGACAGATTCAAGTTTCTGGCAGCATTGACTGACTTTGTTGCTGCGCAGCCCAGAACGATGCCGCGATTAAAAATAGTGAATTCACCTTCTTGTTGAACGTTCTGACGCAATGAGCGAACGCTGGAGTTGGCAAGTGAAGCTTGGTCGAGAGCAAACTTGAGGACGGCTGAGTCCATGTTTTGCATGTCGACAGATGTCATTGAAATATCGCCATCCATCTGGTCAAGCCTGGCATCCAGGCTGGCGGCCCCATTTCTGGCCGCAGTCAATTCACTGGTGCTTGCTGAGACTCGCCCATCAAGACTTAAAAAATTGGCGTCAATTTCGGTGTAGCGGGTGTTCCACAGCGCAGGCACCGCATCGGGCTCGTTGTTGGGTATTTGCGTGATATTCGGGTAAGGCATGGTCATGGTTAACTCCTGTTAAAAACGTAGCTTGATGCTGATTTCATACCGTTCATCGGATTCTTTGTGTTTTGGTGCAAAGGTCTTGATGCCGACAAGCTGCCCAGCAGAGTCAAACAGCCCAGCCTCTGAAATGGACGACCCAATCAGATCGGTGGATTCGACTGTTCCTTTTCCGGTCACTGAGAACAGGTCTTCCTGGGTAATAAGCGCCAAAGGCCTCCTCAAAATCTCATGCGCCAAACCAGTGGCCAGCACCGAGGGCGCCTTGGGTGTCATGTCTGCGTTGTGCCCGCCATCGCCAAAAGCCATGAATGCCACGGGTGGCAGTGCACTGTTGTCCGCCATGTGTTTGGCGATGCGCTTTCTGAATGCATCTGTAGTAACGGCTTCTGCCATGTGAACACCCCAATAAAAAAGAATGGGGGTAGTTTTGCACCGGGCGAAAGCACTGATTCGGGGTGTTTTCCGTTAAATGAGCACCTTGGTCGCCTTGAATGCAAACACCGGCCGGCATGGCCCACCAAGCAGCCATGAGCCATCAAGCAGCAAAAGCCGGGGTGGGGTTTTTTGGTAACTCGACCATGGCAAGGTTAGCTTCTCCGGCGACGCATAGGTTGCCGCGTTTGACGCCATCAGAGCCGAACTCTCTGCCAGTACCGGTTCATCCCTGCGCAGCGCAAATCCAAACGGCCTGCCAGACACCCCAACTGCCCAGGCGCCGTTGAGCCTGCGCCATGCACCAAGGCGCGGCCATGCCCCCAGTTTTTGCGGGGTGCGCGGGTAATCCATGCGCACAAACTCGTGTTGTGTCGTTTGCAGCGATTCCGAAACAAGCATGGCTGCCGACTTCGACATGAATGCCGCGCCGGACGCGTGCATCGCCCTTGCCCCGAGACGCCAGCTGGCATCAAGCCTGCGCCACGTCTGCCCAATATTTTGCAATGAAAATGCCTGGCTTGACGCATGACTTTGCATCAGCGCATGGCTCTCAATTCTGGCGCTCTTCAGATGCCACGCGGACACCCCGCCTCTGGCTTGCCCAAGCCTGAACATCCCAAACGCTTGAGGCAGGCGCACCAGATCATCACCAATACCAAGTCGCCACACAGCATCATCAGAATCGGTCACCACGCGGCCATTCCACGGATACCGGAGCCGTGACTTCTTTTGCAGCAACAGCCACGTGGACAGACTGGCCTGAATAAAAAACAGAACCGTCAGAGTGAACCTGAAATGAGGCAGCAGCCTGGCGGGGATGATGGACCTGATGATGCCCATCAGGTTGATAATCGACTTGATCTGAACCGCGAAATCAAGCGTTATCTCAACCCTGCTCGTCAAAAACATGTTGCTGAGGTCTGGCATTCTTGAGGCTTCAGCCTCAAAATCAACGACGGGCCTTTGGGCGCCAACGCCCCATAGGCCATCGAGCTTCAGACCTGACTCTCCCAGCGCGTAAATCCAGTAATTCACCCTTGGCTTATTGGCCACCAACGAAGTTGGGTAGATGCGGCTTTTATCTTGCCACAGCTGCTCAATCTGACACAGGTTCGGGTACAGCATCTGCAAGTAGGTGCGCAAAAAATGCAGGCCACGGCCCTGGACATCACCAGACTTCCATGCGCGGTAAAGGTAGCGGGTAGCTGCCTCCTCACGTTCTCCAGAAAGCAGCACCAATCCATCCGTGTTGACGGACTTGCGGATCAAGTCAAATGACCCGAGGTGCGCAGAACCCAGCACGTTTGCATCAAACGCCAATGCCGCCTGTTTCGCGCCAAATAGATCAGAAAATAGCTTTTTTAGGTCTGATTCAACATCATTCTCAGTAAAGCTTCCGGCCAATGGGCTGATGATAGGCAATTGCGCATCGTTAAAATCCATCATCCACCCCACTGAGGCGTGATGACGTTGGCATTGGAGACAGAAACCGTCAGACTATCGGGCGTCACATAACGCCACAACTCTGGCCTGGTCAAGACATTGGCGGGCGTCTGAATGTTCACCGTCAAGTCAGATAGGCCGGTTGATAGCGCCGGTATTTTTGACTTTAAAAGCGCATAGATTTGCTGGTAAAGCGGCTTACTCCGACCTCTCCTTGAAGTTGCTGCGGACTCGCCAAAATTCGACACGATGACGTCAATGATTTTTGCGCGGACATCGCTTGCAGCGTAAGACGTTGCCACCGTTGCGTCAATTGCAATCAAGATTTTTGACCGGATTGGTGTGTAAAACTTCACCCTGTAGCTGTCGTCCGCTGTCAAAATGGCGCGTTCAATGGCAGCCTGCGTTCCTGTTGGTGACGTGATCACAACCGGTGCCAGCGGGCTCAGCGGACTGGATTCAGTCAGAACACTTTCGGACCCATCTTCAGACAGGCACGCCACAAACAAGGTGTTGATATTATTCACACTGGGGCCGCGCACCTGCTCTTCGGCGGATTCATTCCACACCGACAAGAATTTCAGGGACGGGAAGTTCCTGCGCACCAGAAAATCGAACTCACCCAAGAACACCGCATTGCTGTCATAAATAGATGGGTACTTGGCCAGATCACGCAGCACATTCATAGCGATCGGGTCTTGCCCTGGTATCACCACCGAATCCATCGACAAATCAACCGACGACTCGGCCGGTGATCCAAGATATTCAAACGAAAATGGACTGCCAAATGCCGGGTTGATGTTGCCAAACGTGTATGCCACAGACATGGATATCTGCGTGCCATCTGCTGGCTGAGCACCCACAACACCACCAAATCCAAAGCGCACGTAAACCCTCTGACGGTCATCAGTTTCAATGTGAAACACCCGGTCGCCATTGGCCACGTTGGTGTAGTGGTCGCTGTAAGTGAATTCGCCATCACCATCACGCACCCCCACGCTGCAAAGCCAAGAACCATCTTCAGAGGCTGGAATCTCAATCGCGTAAAACGGCGCTGAACCGGTGACAGTGTGGTTGACTGTAATGGTTTTCATCTGAACGGCATCGACCGTGCCAGATGCCCCGGACGCCACGGTTGCAGAGCTCTCAAGCCTGTAAGACATGCCAGCAGCATCAAACACCATGCGGCCTGAATCCACCAAGAATGGCGCCGCCCCTTTGTTTTCAACCTTGATGCGCACCCTGGCTGCAACGCCTTTTCTTATGATGCCACGCATAGCGGCATCTGCCAGCACCGTGGCATCTCGAACCTTCTCAAAAGGCTCAGCCATCGCCGTCTCAATTTGGGCTGAAAACATGGCCAGCATGGTCGCCATGGCGTCTAAATGCTGCGTGATGCGCGGGTCGCCCGCGTTGTATAGCGGCGCAATGGCCGGGTAAGAGGCAATTGAATCTTTGATCGCCTGCTGGAAATCTGCCTTGGTGAGCATGTCAACCCCCTTGAACGTCAATGGTTTGGCCTGCCACCTCAATCACAAAATCAAGCCTGTCCGGGGACTTTTGCAAGCTGTAAATATTGACGGAACCGTCTGGTAGCGACCTCAAAATAGGAATGTCAGCGTGCATCTTGGCAATCACACCATCTGCCATACCACTGGCAAGCGGCTGCTGAAGCAAGTCATTCAGGTTTGACCCGTAGTCAGACCCCAAATACGTGCCCGCTGGCGTATTGAGCCAGTGCCTGACCATTGCCTGTATATCTGTGCCGGTGATTGTTGCCATGCCACCATTGTTGGTTGCTGCAGTGGGTGCAAAGAGGCGTGTTTTCCGTGGCTAGGCACTGAACCCGCCCGTCACAATGTGTGCAATGCGACGATCCTTCAGGTCTTGGCCAACATCTTGGGATGCTGTGGCAGCGGCAACTTGCTTTCGGCTGTCAGCACCAGTTCCCATGGGGCTTACTACTGCGGGCGCTTCGGCAATGACGGGCGGAGGCGAAAACTTGGGAACCTGTGGCGCTGGAGCGTAGGCTGTTTGAACTTGCGCAGTGGCAACCGTCACTGGTAAAACAGGCGCAGGTGACGTGGCTGTTACTGTTGCAGCGCTTGAGGGCGAAATCGGTACTGCCGCTTTCGTGGCGATTGCATCTGGCTTCTGGAGAACAGGCGCATCAGACGTGCTACCTTGGCCTGCAAGTGCCACCAGCCGTTTTTTTTCCTCAACCGCCCGCCCCGCCGTGCCTTGTTTTACAGCATCTGATGAACTGGCAAACAGCTTGTCATTATTGTTGATCTTGTAATCCTGCACAGCCGTTACCAAGTCAGCATCTGACATTTTGGCAACATCTTTTCCAGCCAATGCCTTTTGGAACATGCCGATAGCGCCGCTCCCCTTTTTTTGGCTTCCAGCACCAAATTGAACTGATGTTGACCACAGCGCATCCTGCACAGCCGCGCCCCGCCCAGATAAATCCATGCCAGCAGCTTTTAGCCCCTGTGCCGCCGGATCAAAATTGGTCTTTTTTATGTACTCGTGCTGGGCATTGCCAAATTCAGGATCAGCTTTCGAGACATCCTTCCACTTGGCATTGAACTCAGGCGTTCCAGGCTGCAACCCGGCAAACTGATTGCCGTACTTGCCCGACTTCAAAAAGTCTTGCACTTTGCCCTGCTTTGACGATAGCTGGTAAGTGCCATACGATGCCCCGCCAAAATCGCCTTTTCCCGTGGACACCGTCCCCGCGCCGCCCTTGCCGGATTCAAACATCTGGCTGGTTTTTCCCAGAGCCCAATTGCCAGCGGACTTCACGCCCTCATAAGCCGCCACCACGCCCTTGCCAACCGTGGTGTTCTTGCCAACCCATGCCGATCCATCGCCCGCCGCCTTGGTGGCTGCTTTCGCTCCAGTTTCAACGGCATCAACGGCTTTGTTTGCAACAGCCGCCCCTTTTTCCTTGACGACCGTCGCCGCCTCTTTGGCCGTCGTGGTGGTTTTATCAACAACCTCCACAGCCTTTTCCTTGACCGCCTGCGCCTTTTCTTTCGCTGCAGTTGCCGCCTTGGCTGCCGCCTCTTTGGCCGCTTCCACGGCTTTGGCCGCTACCTTGCTGGCTGCCGCTGCTGTGGCTTTGGCCGCATCCTCAGCCGCTTGAATCGCTGCACCAACCACCGGAAGTGACTTCAGTCCCTCGTAGGCCGACTTAAACAAGCCGGAAAACGAATCCCAACCCGACTTGGCAAGGGCCACAAAATCGCCCCAGGCTTTGCCAATGCCCTCAGAAACCTTGGCAAACGATGCCACCACGCCGTCCCATGCGCCAGATACCGATTGCGCTGTGGCGTCCCATGCGCCCATGGCGGTCGTCCAGTAGCCAGAGATCGCACCAGTCACACTCTCCCATGCCATCGCAATGCGCCCGGCAATGTCCACCTGGCGCAACTCACCCACCCAGCCGCCAATGGTCTCGCCCATGATCTGGCCAGCCTGGTCACCGAAGAACATGCCAACTGCGCCGCCCACCACGCCGCCAATGGCCGCGCCGATGGGCCCGCCCAGCAAGCCAATGGCGGCACCGGCCGACGCGCCCGCCCATCCGCCAGCCAGAGTTCCCGCAAGTCCGCCTGTGGCCTTTCCTGCGTTTTGGTCTTTTTCTTTGCGCGTGAGCTTGTCGTCGGTCTCGCTTCCATAGATGTCAGAGGCAGCACCCACTGCGCCAAACAAGGCACCAATCAGAGGTAGTTTTCTCAAAAATCCCTTGGCCATGGCGCCTTTTGGGAACCCACCTCGCACGCCGCCCGCAGGCGCTTTTTCGCCGCCGCCGAATAACTTGCCGATGACGGGTATTTTTGATAAAAACGCCATCAATGCCGTTACGATGGCCGGGCCAATCCCCAACAAGCCTTTCAGAATGCCACCCCAGAACCCGGTTTGATTCTGGTCACCCACAGGCTTTTCTTCCAACACTTTCAGGCTTTTGAGGGTTGCCTTGTTGGCTTTTTCTTCTTCTTTTCTAAGCCCCGTCAAGGATGCATAGATGCGCCTGTACCAGCCCTCTTTTTTCTTTTCCGCGCCATCGCCCATCAGCATCTTGTAGCCGCGCGACAGGGGCTGCGCAATTTCCTGCACTGCCTTGACTGCCGGATCAGCGTCTTCGAGTGAATTCCCGGCGCCGGTGGCTGTATTGGTCAATGTGCTGGTCAAGCGGTCTAGAAGCGTGCGTGATTCGGCGCTTAATGAGTCGTCAGATGTTCTGCTGCCGGGCTGGCCGCCGTCGTGGCTGCCTGGTGACTTGGGCTGGCTGACTTTCTCAAAGCGGCCATTTTTTCCTCGGCCAGCGGGTATTGCTGGGCTCACTTTAGTCTTGGTCGCTTTGTTTCTGATGGTTGTCAGCGTGCTGCTGGGTGTTTGAGCCTTGGGCTCAGTCGGAAACGCGGATGTTGACTGGTCTTTTGGTTTTCCAACCTTGACGAACCGGCCCACGCTGTCCCGCGCCCGGGGTGTTGCCGTCGTCTTTCCTCCAGCCTGATTGAGCGACACCAGCACCGACGCCACCTGGGGCGGCTGCTTTTTCTCTTTGGGCAAAACCGCTGCAAGGTCGCTGCCGGTCGCCCTCTGTGGAAACTCTCGGTGCATCGGTGCGTCATTAGCCGCCCTGACGGACACGTTTGATGGGGTTGAAGGCGGTGCGGACAATGCGCCCATAGTCGCCCGGATGGCCTTCACGTCACGGCTGATTTCATCCCACACTGACAAGGCGCGGCCAATGTCAATCGGGTCTCCAGCAAGAAAACCTTGCGCATCGTGTTTGAGTGCCATGGTCAAGGTCTCATAAAAGTGTCTAGTTGCGTAAACGTCATTTGCACCTCGTGCAAGGCATCCTCCCGGCGCGACAGGCTGATCTCAAGATTGGCGGGGCGGTACAACCCCATCACATCGTAGCCACCCCGGTTGCTGGCATCAGTGATGAAGGCGTGAACAATTTTGATCTTGATGGCGTAGCTGTAGGGATGTCCTACTGTGCCGTCCTCAGACACCACAGCGTCATAGTGCCTCTGGAACCAGCGCTTGATAAAGCCGTCTTTGGTGTCCATGGTGGTAACACGCAACTCCACTGGCTCACTAGACTGCACGCAGTCTGCCGAGGCTGAGCCAATTTTCTTTTTGTCGCCCGAGATGGTCATGGGCGCAAAATCCACCTCGGTGGCCAAAATGTTGAACGCTTTCGAGGCGTCCTTACCCATCAGCTGGCTTGACACTTCCAGCATCCACAGATTTTTCTTCGCCAGCCCCTGCCCGCGCAAAGCGTCGTGGATTTGTTGTGCTTCTTTGGGCGTGACGCCACCCATCAGAGGCGTTGGCGTGCCCCAGTAAGCCAGCTGAGAAGCCGCCCCGCTGGCTCCTGGAATGAGTTTGTCAAGGTAGCCACCGTCAAGCAGGCGCATGGCCGCGCCATCAAAGTTCCCGGCCTGAATGTCTCCCAGCATCGAAGCGCCGGTATTGAGTGCCTTCTGCACGCCCGCTGGCACAATGTTGTTTACCAGCCCCATGGCTGCGCTGGCGCCCATGTTGGCACCGGCTTTTGCCAGCGCTGATGCCGCCCTGCCCCCGCCCAATGCGCTTGACACCTGACCCGCAAAGCCATTGGCCTGGCTGCCGATGCCAGCAGAGATGCTGTTAAACAAGCCCATTACGCGCCCCGCCAAAGCTGCCTTCATCAGCGCCGTCCGGTGGTTTTGCATCCACAATGGTGGCAAACAGCTTGGCCTGGTCTTCGTCAAGCATCATTGTCTTTGCCAAAAACTCAGCCATGATCTCCTTGTTGGCGCCTATGTCCTTCATTGCTTGCATGGCCTGCACCAGCAAGGCGCCGGAATTCATGGAATCGGCCTTAGTGCGCTGCTTTTCTGCTTCAAGCGCAGAGATTGAGCCATAGAAATTAATGGCCCACGGGCGCTCTTTGGGCGAGAACACTACACCGTAGCGGCGCAGCGTGTGCACATCCACCACCTGGTTGAAAAACTCAGCCAGCGCCACGCGGATGATGCGCGCCCGCTCCGCAGCTTGCGCCGACACCCGAAAGAAGCCGCCGTCCCCCAGTCCACCCGACAACTGGTCGGCAAACCCCAGCATCGACAGGTCAACCCCAATCGCCCCAGACAGCATTCGCGCGTGCAGCATCACATCGTCAATCGAGATGGTTTGTGCACCCGACTTGTCAGGCGTTGTCAGGTTGATCAGCTGCTTGTCGTTCCACATCGGCAAGATCGAGGTGATGCTTTCGGCCACCGGCTGGCCGTTTTTGATGGCCTCTGCAATCGTGGCCTTAACCGTCTTGAACATGTCCACCACCGATGCCGTGAAAATCTCGCGCTGCTCAAGGGTTGTGTTTTCCAGCTGAATGCCCACAATGCGGTGGTCAAGCGAATTCTTCCAGCGCTGGCTCACCAGGCCCAGCAGCGTCGAAGTCAGGCTGTCATACGCCTCTTCGGCGTTGTAAATCAGCGAGCCCCCAACCATGGCGGGCATCACCGGCAATTGGTCAATGTCGTCTTCGGTCATGGCCAGACGCAAAGACTTCTCAATCACCCCGTGTTGTGGCACCCACTGCGTGCGCGGCATTTTCATGCGCGCCAGTTGCGACACATCAAGCTTTTGGAAGTTGCGCGGCCCGGTGTAGACCGCATACCCCACCGTGCGCGAGCCCCGCTCAAACGGCTGTACCAGCGGCGGGCGCACCATTTCATCGGCGTACAAGTCAACCACCCCGGTTGAATTTGCGTAAATGCGGGCGTAGGCATCGCCAAACACCGCCCCGGTGTAGGCCATCTGGAAAGCCACGCGATTGAACAGTGGAGTCAGGTCAGACGAGATTTCGTCAACAATGGCGCCCATGCGCTTGTCTTTGGTGGCAGCAGGTGTTTTTTCAACAAACACCAGGTCGCCGCTGGTTTCATGCCCGCCCAGCGCCGATGTCACCAGCATCAACAGCGCGGTAGAAACTACCGCATCTGCCTCCATGCCTGACCACTTTTCGTAAATAGCCTGCCTGGATCGCGCCGTGCGCTTGCCGGTGCCCAGCAAAGCGGCCACCGTGGTGCTGCCTGCACCATACAAAAAGGTGTCGGATTCCTTGATTTCTTTGGATGGAGAAATAAAGGACGAAGCCCAGCGCCTGGCGCTCATTCCCATGCGGGAAAGAACGCCGGTGGGGGCTGTGGTGGTTTTTGGGGTGACTGGCATGGCGTCATAGTAGGCAGCGCAACACCCTCAGAATGCGGGTGTTTTCCGGGCTAGACTTGCCCAATCACCACCAAGCAAGCACCATGACCACACTCACACTTGACGACATGCAGACCCACGCGGACGAATTCTCCAAATACTTCGCCGACAAGGGCTACGAATCAGGTTTTGCGCAAACCTTTGTGCGTGAGCTGTGCTGGGTTTACGGGCTGGACTACCGACATAGCGTTGAATTTGAGCGGCGCATCAAAAAACAAGATGCAGACGGCCTTGAGGTCAGTGGCATCAACCGCATAGACGGCTTCTTCCCTGGCCTGCTGCTGGTAGAAATGAAGTCCAAGGGAAAAGACCTTACCGATGCCTACGCACAGGCCCTGCGCTACACCGGCCTTCTGGCTGAGGCTGACCGGCCCCGCTACCTGCTGGTGAGCGACTTTCAAAATCTGCACCTCTACGACCACGGCATCAGCAAAGACCGGCATGCGCCACCCCTGTGCTTTGCACTGGGAAACTTCAGGCAACACGTCGAGGCCATGGGCTTTTTGTGCGGCTACGAAAAAATAGCTATCGCCCGCCAGGAAGCAGCAAACACCGCCGCCGCCAACGCGCTGGCCGATCTGCATGATGCCGTCAAAGCCACCGGCTACGGCGGCAAAGACCTTGAAACCCTGCTGGTGCGCGTGCTGTTTTGCCTGTTTGGGGATGACACTGTCCTGTTTGGCGCGCCCCACCTGTTCACAAAACTGGTGCAAAACAGCCGCGCCGACGGCTGGGACTTGAGTGGCATGTTGGACTTGCTGTTTGACACCCTGGACACTCAGACCGATGGCAACAAGCGCCCGCCCAAGCTCTATTCCATCCTCAAACCGTTTCCTTACATCAACGGCAACCTGTTTTCAGGGCGCATCAAGCCGTGCTATTTTGACGAAGACACACGCAAAGCCCTGCTGGCCTGCACTGACACCGACTGGTCAGAAATCAGCCCCGACATCTTTGGCTCGCTGTTTCAGGCCATCATGCACTTTGAGGACGAGGCCAAAAAAGGCAAGACTAAAAAGCGGCGTGAATATGGCGAGCACTACACCTCTGAGGCCAACATCCGCAAGGCCATTGATCCGTTGTTTCTGGATGATCTGAAAGCCGAGTTGCGCGCCATCCGCACAGAAGCCAAAAAACTCAACGCCTACCTGGCCCGCCTGCGCCAGCTCAAGTTTTTGGACCCAGCCTGCGGTTGTGGCAACTTTTTAGTAGTCATTTACCGCGAAATCCGAATGCTCGAAGAAGAAGCTCTAGGGCTGCTGAGTGCCATCAAGGGTCAAACCCAGCGCTTCCCCGAGGTCAACGTCGATCAGTTCTACGGTATCGAAATTGATCCCAGCGCGGTGCAAATCGCCACCGTGGCGCTATGGCTGACTGACCACCAGATGAACCGCCGCGTCAAAACCGCTGACGGCCAGCCCTATGTGCGCCTGCCGCTCACGGCCCACGCCAACATCCTGCACGCCAATGCTTTGCGGGTTGACTGGAACAGCGTGCTGCCTGCGCGTGAATGCAGCTTTGTGGTGGGGAATCCGCCGTTTGTTGGGAAAACATATCAAAGCGCAGCGCAAAAAATTGACATGGGGCTGGTGTGCGTTGGCATGGACGGGGCGGGCGTGCTGGACTATGTTTGCGCCTGGTACATCTGTGCTGCAAGCTATTTGTATGGCATGACCCCGGCGCAACTGGCTACCTTGCCTTCCGATACCCCGCGCACGCCGCTACCGATGGGCTGTGCGTTTGTATCGACCAACAGTATTACTCAGGGTGAACAGGTGGGCGTGCTGTGGCGCTGGATGCTTCAACAAGGTATCAAAATCAACTTTGCCCACCGTACCTTCCGCTGGAGCAACAAAGGCCACGGCATTGCGGCGGTGCATTGTGTGGTGATTGGCTTTGCGTTGGCAGATAAACACAAAAAAGTGATTTGGGATTACGAAGATGTCAACGGCGAACCTAAAGGGAAAAAAGCCAAAAATGTGAATCCCTACCTCGTTGATGCGCCCAACGTCACGCTTGAAAGACGACGCGATTTGATCTGTTCTGATGCGCCAGAAATGCTTAACGGGGGCAAGCCAACCGATGGTGGGCACTTGTTACTTGATCAGCAAGAGCGTGATTTCATGGTTACCCAAGATGCCATTGCTGCCAAATTTATTCGTCCATTTTTAATGGGCGATGAGTTCATTAATGGCCAACCCCGCTACTGCTTGTGGTTAATGGACAGCTCAGAACACGAGCGAGCCCCATCTTCAGAACTTAGAAAAAGACTAAAGGCCGTTCAAGCGATGCGTTTGGCCAGTACCAAAGTGCCAACGCAAAAGCTGGCAGAAACCCCGCATTTGTTTGGTGAAATTCGCATTTCTAAGACCCGCTATCTGGCCATTCCCAAAGTGTCCTCTGAAAACCGTCGCTTCATACCGATTGGCTATTTGGAGCCTGAGGTAGTCTGTGGCGACAAACTGTTTTTTATACCGGATGCCACGCTGTACCACTTCGGCATCTTGACCAGCACCATGCAC
>PCUV01000098.1:14507-14649 GCA_002786915.1 Comamonadaceae bacterium CG12_big_fil_rev_8_21_14_0_65_59_15
ATGCGTGGATGAGGGCTGTTTGCGGAAGATTGGAAAGCAGATACAGCTACTCCAACACCATCGTCTACAACAACTTCCCCTGGCCCACCCCACCCAAGGTTTCCAAGCCAAATCAGCCTCTAGCCCTCGTAGATACTGCGCA
>PCUV01000002.1 GCA_002786915.1 Comamonadaceae bacterium CG12_big_fil_rev_8_21_14_0_65_59_15
TTCGAACACCGCAAGGTGCGCAGAACTACTGCGTCATCCGCTCCTATTGCGCCACCATGCAAAAGCAAGGCCGAAATATCTTTGAGTCCCTGGTTCAAGCCTTCATGGGTGCAACACCTCAGCCCAGCTTCGCCTGAAGTCGGGGCAACCTCATACTGCGGGGCTGAGTAGTTACCTGACGCGAATGAAATCAGCGGGTTGGTGCGCACCGGTATCGCACGATTGCAGGATGCGCGCAACCCAACCTTGGCCTTGGAAAGCCGTTTCGACTTGGCCTACAACGCAGCTCACGCACTTTGCTTAGCTGCGCTACGTCGCATGGGCTACCGTGCTGGCAACCGTTACATCGTGTTCCAGGTTTTGCCTCACACGCTAGGCTTAGGACCCGAGGTGTGGCGGGTACTCGACAAATGTCACAACACGCGCAACTTGGGTGAATACGATGGCTTGCTGGATGTAGATGAACGCCTGGTTACAGACCTGATCTCGGCTACCGAAGCTGTCGCCCAAGCGATTAGCATCAAAAAAATCGTCGGCTAGTCTTTTTTGATAGCTACTAACGCACGTCTTGCCTGGGTTTCAAGCCGATTTAATCTATTAACACCATGCCCCTGTCCTGGAACGAGATCAAATCCCGTGCGCTGGCCTTCAGCCGTAGCTGGGTCGATGCCGCCGACGAAGCCAGCCAGGCCAAGCCATTCTGGATCGATTTTTTTGAGATTTTTGGCATCACCGACAAGCGTGTCGCCACCTTCGAGCTGGCGGTCAAAAAGCATGGGGGTGAGCCCTTTGCCCCCACGCGTACCCGTGCCGGGACGCTGCCCCCCGAGGGGGCGCCAGCGGCCTTGGGGCGGCCCGGCGGCCGCTGGGGCTTTGTCGATTTGTTCTGGCCCGGCATGTTGCTGGTCGAGCACAAGTCGCGCGGACGCGACCTGAACCGCGCCTTTGACCAAGCGCTGGGCTACTTTCCGGGTCTGCCCGAGCGGGATTTGCCCCAGCTCATTGTGGTGTGCGACTTTGCGCGCTTTCGGGTGCACAAACTGCCCAGCGGCGAAACGCTGGAGTTTGCCCTGGCCGACCTGCACCAGCACGTGGGCGTGTTCGGCCTGCTGGCCGGCTACAAGCCGCAAGTCATCCGCCCCCAAGACCCGGTCAACCTGCTGGCCGCCGAAAAAATGGGCCGTGTGCACGACGCGCTCAAAGCCAGCGGCTACGGGCAAGACGCCAGCGCTGAGCAACGCCCGGGCCACGCTCTGGAGGTGCTGCTGGTGCGCCTGCTGTTTTGCCTGTTTGCCGACGACACCGGCATCTTTCAGCCCGCGCAAGCGCTGCGCAGCTTCATTGAAGAGCGCACGTCTGAAGACGGCAGCGACCTGGGCGCGCGCCTGGCGCAACTGTTTCAGGTGCTCAACACGCCAGAAGAGCGGCGCAGCCCCAAGCTCGACGAGCAACTGGCCGCTTTTCCGTACGTCAACGGCGGCCTGTTTGCCGAGCCGCTGCCGCTGGCCGACTTTGACGCCACGCTGCGCGAAGCATTGCTGGACGCCTGCGCGCTGGACTGGTCGGCCATCAGCCCGGCCATTTTTGGCAGCTTGTTCCAAAGCATCATGGATTCCAAGGCGCGGCGCAACCTGGGCGCGCACTACACGTCAGAAGAAAACATCCTCAAACTCATCAAGCCGCTGTTTCTGGACGCGCTGTGGGCTGAGTTTGAGCGCGTCAAGGGCCAGCGCAACCGGCTGTTTGACTTTCATAAAAAGCTGCGCAGCCTGACGTTTTTTGACCCGGCTTGCGGCTGTGGCAACTTTTTGGTGGTGGCCTACCGCGAGCTGCGGCTGCTGGAACTGGCCGTGCTGCGCGCCAGCCACGCCGCCAGCGGCCACGCAGGGCAACAAAGCCTGGACGTGCACAGCCTGATCGGCGTGGATGTGGACCAGTTTTATGGCATCGAGATCGAAGAGTTTCCGGCCCAGATCGCCCAGGTGGCGCTGTGGCTGGTGGACCACCAGATGAACCTGCGCGTGAGCGAAGAGTTTGGCGCCTACTTTGCGCGCATCCCGCTCAAGGCCAGCGCGCAGGTGGTGCACGGCAATGCACTGACGCTGGACTGGGCGCAGGTGCTGGCGCCGCAGCGTTGCAGCTACGTGCTGGGCAACCCGCCGTTTGTCGGCGCCAAGTTCATGACCGACGCGCAGCGCGCCGACACGCGCGCCGTATTCGACGGTGTGGCGGGTGCCGGGCTGCTGGATCTGGTGGCGGCGTGGTACGTCAAGGCGGCGCGCTATCTGCGTGCTGACTTTGAACAAAATAGGCCGCTAGCGCCCGTGGAAAAATCGCTAGAAGCTACTGAAATACTAGCGATACACGACGGCGATCCATCCCCCCGCTGCGCCTTTGTCAGCACCAACAGCATCACCCAGGGCGAGCAGGTGGGCGTGCTGTGGGGCTGGCTGCTGGGCCAAGGCTTGCACATCCACTTTGCGCACCGCACCTTTCGCTGGCACAACGAAGGCCGGGGCGTGGCCGCAGTGCACTGCGTCATCATCGGCTTTGGCTTGCAAGACCGCACGGACAAACTCATTTTTGAGTACGACGATATCGCCGGCGAGCCGCACGTGGTGAAGGCGGGCAATATCAACCCCTATCTGGTCGATGCGCCCGACGTGGTGCTGCCCCGACGCAGCACGCCGCTGTGTGCGGTGCCGGAGATCAGCGTTGGCTGTCAGCCAATCGACGGCGGCAACTACCTGTTCACCACCGAAGAGCGCGATGCCTTCATTGCCCGAGAGCCCACCAGTGCCTCCTGGTTTCGCCGTTGGCTGGGCGCGGACGAATTCATCAACGGCTTTGAGCGCTGGTGCCTGTGGCTGGGCGATTGCCCTCCGGCCACCCTGCGAGCCATGCCAGAGGCCCTGAAGCGGGTGCAAGCAGTCAAGGCGTTTCGGCTGGCAAGCAACCGTCCGGTGACACGTCAGCTCGCCGAAACACCAACTCAGTTCGCTGTTCAAAACATACCGACCAAGTCTTTTCTGGTTGTTCCCGAGGTTTCCTCAGAGCGCCGTGCATTTGTGCCCGTGGGCTTCATGCAACCTGAAACGCTGTGCAGCAATCTGGTCAAGATTGCCAACAACGCCACCCTCTACCACTTCGGCATCCTCACCAGCACCATGCACAACGCCTGGCTGCGCGCCGTCTGTGGGCGCATGAAAAGCGACTACCGCTACTCTGCCGCCATCGTCTATAACAACTTCCCCTGGCCTGACCTGCCTGGTTCTTGCAAGCTAAATCAGCCTCTAGCGCAGGCTCAGCAAGCGCAAGCAGCTATTGAAGTTGCAGCGCAAACCGTGCTCGACGTGCGCGCCACCTACCAGCAGCCCGCCGACCCCACGCAGCCGCGCGCCACGCTGGCTGACCTGTACGACCCTTTGAGCATGCCGCCCGACCTGCTCAAGGCCCACCAGCGGCTGGACGCCGCGGTCGATGCCGCCTACGCGCTGTGCGGCGGCAAAAAACGCTGGGCCAGCGAGCCCGAGCGCGTGGCGTTTTTGTTTGCGCGCTACCAGCAGCTGGCCAACTTGCTGCCAGCGCAGCAGGCCAAACGGCGCAAGGCAGCACCATGAAACATCCGAATCCGCAGCCCATCAGCCCTGGCGACATCGTGGCCAACGCCCCGGACGCCTCACCCGATGCAAACTGAGTCCGCAAAAGGCTGGGTCGGTTCACCTGCGTGCGGGTTCCTTGGGTCGCACGCTTTCGAGTTTGCGCGCACGGCCCAGCGTGGCACCGATGGACGCTACAACCAGCGCCGCGCCAGCCGTCGCGTGACGCCGCAATGGCGTGGGCAGGATGCCAGCATTTGGGCAGCGCTGGACAAACATTGACACTGGGACTTGCTTTTGCCGATCAATGCCACAGTCTGCCCGCGCGAGGGTACTTGGATGAGGCTGGAAACTTTGCGTCGATAGTGGATGAATTGGTACGGCGAGTGGCAGCGTCGTGGCCTGGCCAATGGGCGCTACTTTCCACCACCGATGCGTGCCAATCTGACGGCCGAATTTGAGGGAGTGGTGCAGTTGCAGTTGAGTTGGAGCAGGGGCTACGCACCGCAAGACAGGTCATTGATCCTGCAGCGAACAGCCGCCAATCCCTGGCTGTTGCAACCCTACAAAGCCAGTCAATGGATCGCGTGGTGCGACGAGGGTCAATGAAGCGCCGGATTTGCAATGCTGGGGCAGCTACCGCGTTCTGAACCGCATTGTTTGCAACCAGGTTGCACCCGATTGCCCGTGTTTGAACCGAAATCCTTGCGATCCCCTTTGTTCTTTGACGGTAGCGTCTGGCAAAAATTGTTGGCAAATTCAACGGATCAAAGTAATGCATAGTGACCTCGAGCCGGGACTCGGGGTTTTTGAATACGCGCTTGAAAGCACTGTGCGCTATGCCACGTATTGGTTTTACGCTGGCTTGTTTTGGCATTCGCGCAAATACTTCTGATCGCTTGCGGCTTGCTTGGATTTGTCTGCGCCGCCATTGCAGGATTGGGAATGTCGCCACAAGAGCGACGCGCCCAGGCTTTTTTATCCTGCAAGTTTTGAATTGGCTGTGAGCGCTATTTTGATCTGATCAGTTGGGGACAGATATTCAGATCTGTCCCGCAAGTTTCAGACAAACAGCGTCGCCGGGCATTCCAGCAGGGTGCGCAGGCGCTGGATGAACTGCGCGGCGTTCATGCCGTCGACCACGCGGTGATCGAACGACGACGAGATGTTCATCATTTTGCGCACCTCGATGCGTCCGCTGTGTACCACCGGCCGCTCGACGATGCGGTTGGGCCCGACGATGGCCACCTCGGGGTGGTTGATCACCGGGGTGTGCGCAATGCCGGCCAGCGGCCCCAGGCTGGTGACGGTGATGGTCGAGCCGCTAAGTTCTTCACGCGCCGCTTTGCCCGCGCGTGCGGCGTCGGCCAGACGTTTGATTTCTGCCGCGCAGGCCCACAGGTCGAGCGTCTGTGCGTGGCGAATCACCGGCACCATCAGCCCACCATCGGTTTGCGTGGCCAGGCCCAAATGGACTGCCGCGTAGCGGGTCACCACAGCGGCATCGTCGTCGTAGCGGGCGTTGATCTCGGGGTGGTCGCGCAGCGCCAGCACCAGCGCGCGGATCAGCAGCGGCAGCAGGGTCAGCTTGCCCCGGGTTGCGCCGTGCGCCAAGTTAAGTTGCGCGCGCAGGTCTTCCAGCTCGGTCACATCGACTTCTTCCACATAGGTGAAGTGCGGAATGCGGCGCTTGGCGTCTTGCATCTTCTGCGCAATCTTGCGCCGCAGCCCGATGACAGGGATCGTTTCTGTGCTTTCATCAGGCAAAAAGCCCTTGTCAAATAAGCCTGAAGCGCTGTTTTTTGTAGAGTGTTCCAGAAAGCGATCCAGGTCGGAGTGGGTGACCTGTCCCGCACTGCCACTGGCCGTGACCTGGCCCAGATCAATGCCCAGCGAGCGCGCGCGCTGGCGCACCGCCGGTGACGCAGATGCATGGTTTATCGGTGCGGTATTGCCCAACGCGCCAACGATGTCACTCATCACAGCGGGCAGTGTCTTGATCGGCATCGGTACCGCTGGCATGGCTGCGACCGTAGCTGCCGATGGTGACGGTGGCGCTACAACGCTTACTACTGGTTTGTCGGACGCTTCAGAAATAATAGCTTCAGGCGCTTGCTCTGTATGGGCTAAGGTCGTTTTTATGTGAATAATGGGGGTGCCAACCGGTACCACCTGGCCAACGGTCGCGTTCAACGCGGTGACGGTTCCTGCCAGGTGCGAGGGGATTTCCACCGTGGCCTTGTCGGTCATCACGTCGGCCACGATCTGGTCTTCGGCGACCAAATCACCCACCGCCACGCGCCACGCCACCAGTTCCACCTCGGCAATGCCTTCGCCGATGTCGGGCATCTTGATGTTTTGAATGCTCATCGCTCAGGCCTCCAGCACGCGTTGCAGCGCGTCAATGACGCGCTTGGGGGTGGGAAAGTACAGCCACTCTTGTGCGTGCGGGTAGGGGGTGTCCCAACCGGTGACGCGCTCGATGGGCGCTTCCAACTGGTAAAAGCAGTGCTCTTGCACCAGACTGGCCAGTTCTGCGCCCAGCCCGCAGGCGCGGGTGGCTTCGTGCACGATGACGCAGCGCCCGGTTTTCTTGACCGAAGCCACCAGCGTGTCCAGGTCCAGCGGCCACAGGCTACGCAGGTCAATGATTTCTGCGTCCACGCCGCTTTCAGTGGCTGCCGCCTGCGCCACGTGCACCATGGTGCCGTAGGCGATGATCGTGACGGTCGCACCAGCGCGCACGATGGCTGCCTTGTCCAGCGGCATGGAGTAGTGGCCCTCGGGCACCTCGCCTAGCGGGTGGCTGCTCCAGGGCACCACCGGCTTGTCGTGGTGACCGTCAAACGGGCCGTTGTACAGGCGCTTGGGCTCCAGAAAAATGACCGGGTCGTCGCATTCGATGCTGGCGATCAACAAGCCTTTGGCGTCATAGGGGTTGGACGGCATCACGGTGCGCAGGCCGCATACCTGGGTGAAGATGGCCTCGGGGCTTTGGCTGTGCGTCTGGCCGCCGTAGATGCCGCCACCGCAAGGCATACGCATCGTCAGCGGGGCGGTAAAGTCGCCCGCCGAGCGGTAACGCAGGCGCGCCGCTTCCGACACGATCTGGTCAAACGCCGGATAAACATAGTCCGCAAACTGGATTTCAACCACCGGCCGCAGGCCATAGGCGCCCATGCCTACGGCCGTGCCGACGATGCCGCCCTCAGAGATCGGCGCATCAAACACACGCTGGTTGCCGTACTTTTTTTGCAGACCTTCGGTGCAGCGGAAGACACCGCCAAAGTAGCCCACGTCCTGTCCATAGACCACCACATTGGGGTCGCGCGCAAGCATCACGTCCATGGCGTCGCGCAGCGCCTGGATCATCGTCATCTGGCTCATACCTGACCCTCCAGTTGCTTCACTTGTGCCATCTGGCGTTGCAGGTGCGCGGGCATCTGCTGATAGACGTCTTCGAACATGCTCTCAATGGACGGTGTATGCGCGTCGATCAGGGTGCCAAATTTTTCGGCTTCCTTCTGCGCGGCCACTACCTCGGCCTCGACTGCTTTTTGTGTAGCTTCGTGCTCGGCATCGCTCCAGATGCCCAGTGCGATCAGATGTTGTTTGAGCCGTGCAATCGGGTCGCCCAGCGGAAAGCGCTGTATGTCGGTGGCTGGGCGGTACTTGCTGGGGTCGTCGCTGGTGGAATGGGCACCGGCGCGGTAAGTGACCCATTCGATCAGGGTTGGGCCAAAACCGCTGCGCGCGCGCTCCAGCGCCCATTTGGTGGCGGCAAAACAGGCCAGAAAGTCGTTGCCATCGACGCGCAAACTGGCAATACCGCAACCGGCACCGCGCGCGGCAAAGGTGGTGCCTTCACCGCCGGCAATGGCCTGGAAGGTGGAAATGGCCCACTGGTTGTTGACCACGTTCAGGATCACCGGCGCGCGGTACACATGGGCAAAGGTCAGGCCGGTGTGAAAGTCGCTCTCGGCGGTCGCGCCGTCGCCAATCCACGCGCTGGCCACCTTGTCGTCGCCCTTGATCGCACTGGCCATAGCCCAGCCCACGGCCTGAATGACCTGGGTGGCCAGGTTGCCTGATATAGAGAAAAAGCCCTGTTTCTTGCTGGAATACATCACTGGCAACTGGCGACCTTTCATGGGGTCACGCGCGTTGCTGTAAAGCTGGCAGATCATGTCCACCATGTTGTTGTCTTCACGCGCCAGCAGCAGCCCTTGCTGACGGTAAGTGGGAAAACACATGTCGCCGTCGCCAATGGCCAGCGCATGTGCGCAGGCAATGGCTTCTTCGCCCAGGCACTGCATGTAAAACGACATTTTTTTCTGGCGTTGCGCGATCAGCATGCGTGCATCAAAAGCGCGCGTGAGCATCATGGTGCGCAGACCACGGCGCAGCGTGTCGGGGGCGATCTGCGGTGCCCACGGGCCGACAGCCTGCCCGGCATCGTCGAGCACGCGGATCAGCGCAAAGGCCAGATCATTGGTCTGCGCGGCGGCTACATCGACGGGTGGGCGGCGTTTGGCACCAGCAGCAGACAGGGGGAGGTAAGAAAAATCCGTGTCACGGCCGGGACGCCCGGTGGGTTCTGGCACGTGCAGGTGAAGCGGCTTGCGCTGTGGCATGACAGTTGTCTCCTTGCAAGTTTGTGTCTTGCTTCAGAATCAAGAAACCCGGCCTGACACTACGCGGATAGCGTGCCGTCAAACCGGACCCGACAGATGCGGCCCGGGATCTCCGTGGCAGCGCCTGAAGGGCAGATCGTAGCGGATTTCCGCGCCTATTTCCCTACAACTTGGCAGGAACTGACTGCCCGGTAAGCTTGCGCCCTTCATTTCATCCCAGGAGTCAGTTCATGCTTGATACCAACCAGATGCAGGATTTTTTTTCGTTGCTGCCCGGTGCCTCCACTGAGGCGGGTGCCAGCCGTCGCACCGCGCTCAAAGTGGCGCTGGGGGTGGGCTACGCAGCCGCTGCCATGCCGATCATGGCGCAGACCGCGATCAAAACGTCTGCCGAAGGCTTGGTGGCCGCAGAAGGCATTTATGACGTGGAGGGCTTTTCTGTGCCTTTTTATTACGCTGCGCCAGAGGGCAAGAAAAATTTGCCGGTGATTCTGGTCATCCAGGAAATTTTTGGTGTGCACGAATACATTGCCGACACCTGCCGTCGCCTGGCTAAAGCCGGCTATCTGGCGATCGCGCCCGAGCTGTATGCGCGTCAAGGCGATCCAGCCAAGTACAAGGAAACTGCCAAACTGATGGCTGAGGTGGTGTCCAAGGTGCCAGATGCGCAGGTGATGGGTGACCTGGATGGTGCGGTCAAGTGGGCTGGTGAAAATGGTGGCAACCTCAAAAAAGTGGGCATCACCGGCTTTTGCTGGGGCGGTCGCATCACCTGGCTGTATGCGCAGCACAGCAACCACGTCAAAGCGGGTGTGGCCTGGTATGGTCGGCTGGTGGGGGCTGCGTCGGCGCTCACGCCCAAACACCCGCTGGATCAGGCAGCGCAACTCAAGGCGCCCGTGCTGGGTTTGTATGGCGGCGAAGACAGGGGTATTCCCTTGACCACCATCAACCAGATGAAAGACGCGCTGGCTAAAGCGGGTGCCAACGGCAACAAGGCGGCGCAGATGAGTGAATTTGTGGTGTACCGTAACGCACCGCATGCGTTTCATGCAGATTACCGACCCAGTTACCGCAAAGAGCCAGCCGAAGATGGCTTTGCCCGCGCGCTGGCGTGGTTCAAGAAACACGGGGTGGTTTGATACCCATCGCCGCAATTTTTTCAGCCTAAAAGCCGCCCAAGGGGCGGTTTTTTTTCTTAAACCAGGGATGGCGACGATGAATCAACTTACACAACGTTACAGGTGAATTAATCGCGTCTTAAGAATTCGTTTCCATAATAGGAGTCCGGATTTTTCAAGAGGCTTTTCCAACCTTTGGCTTCAATTTCATATGTCTGTTCGTAGCGAAACGCTGTTTGACTTTCCTGATACCACTTTGTTTAGCGACACCCCAATGGCAGGGCAGGAGCCAGCGCGCGCACCTGGCAAGCGCTTATCAACCGATGTGATGGTCTATTTGGCCATTGCGGCGTTGGTTGCTGCAACTTGGAAGATCAGCCAGATGGGGCTGTTCAAAGCGGGCGACGATACGGGTTACTGGATTGGTGTAACAGGTGGCGTGATGATGGTGCTGCTGTTCAGCTACCCTTTGCGCAAGCACTTTGCATTCACCCGAAACTGGGGTCGCATGAAGTGGTGGTTTTTGGTGCACATGGTGTTGGGTGTGGGTGGACCAACGCTGATCTTGTTGCATTCCACGTTTCGGGTGGGGTCGCTCAACGCAGCGGTTGCGATGTACAGCATGATCATTGTTGCCCTGAGCGGTGTGGTGGGACGATTTTTGTACGCGCGCGTGAATCGCGGTTTGCACTTCGAGCGTGTCACCCTGCAAGACCTACAGGTCCGGGCCGGGCTGGACGAAGAGCAAGCGCGTTCGCGTCTGGCCTTTGCGCCCAAAGTGGAAGAACGTCTGAGCGCTTTTGAACAGCATGAGATCCATGCAAAAGCCAGTTGGTTGACGTATGTGCGCCAAGTGTTCTGGCTGCCAATTTACCAGTGGCTGGTGTACCGTGAATGCGAGGCCGAACTCAGGCGTGAGTTGCTGAGTCTGGCCAAACACGAGCACTGGCACAAAAGTGACTATGTTGCACGGAAGAAAAATTCCAACGAACTGGTGAACCAGTATTTGAATGCGGTCGTGCGAGTCGTGCAGTTCAAAGCTTACGAACGGCTTTTTTCGCTCTGGCACGTAGCGCATATTCCGTTTGTGTATTTGCTGATCATCAGTGCGGTGGTGCACGTGGTTGCCGTCCATGCCTACTAATTGGGGTGACACAGCGCATGCCATGCAAAAAATCATCATCCACCCATTGGGTACGCTGCTGGACGGCTTGGGTGCTGATGCTGGCTGCCGCTGGTGCGCCCTGGTCGGTGATGGCTCAAAGCATCGAGTCGATTCTGGCACCAGGCCCATTGATACAAGGGCACATCAAGCAGGAAAACGACTGCAAGCAGTGTCACGTCAAGTTCAACCGCGAAGCCCAGTCGGGGCTGTGCATGGACTGCCACAAACCGGTGGGTGCTGATGTCAGGGCCAAGACCGGGTTCCACGGCCGACTCAGACCGCAGGCGTGCAACAGTTGTCATACCGACCACAAGGGCCGCGACGCGGATGTGGTGCATCTGGACAAAAAGAAGTTTGACCATACCCAGACCGACTATCTGCTCAAAGGCAAACACCAACCGCTGGAGTGTGCCAAGTGCCATGTGGAAGGCAAAAAATTCCGCGACGCGCCAACGCAATGTAGTGGCTGCCACAAGAAGGATGACACGCACAAGGGCTCGTTGGGTGACAAGTGCGCCGACTGCCACACTGAAAACAGCTGGAAAGAAGCGCGCTTTGATCACAGCAAAACGCGCTTTGCGCTGGAAGGTAAGCATGCAGACGCTAAGTGTAAGGACTGTCACCAGACCACCAATTACAAGGAAACGCCGCGCGCTTGTATTGGCTGCCACAAGAAAAACGACGACAGTGCCAAGGGGCATAAGGGGCAGTTTGGCGAGAAATGCGAGAGCTGCCACAACGTGCGGGCCTGGAAACCCACCCTCTTCAACCACGACATTGATACCAAATATGTCTTGCGTGCCAAACACCGCAACATCACCTGCGTGTCGTGCCACACCGGACATCTGTATAAGTCGAAGCTGACACAGGACTGCAACTCATGCCACGCCAAGGACGACAAGCACAAGGGAACCTTGGGTAAGGATTGCGAGAGTTGTCACAGCGAGCGCAGTTGGAAGGAGCCGGCCAAGTTTGACCACGACAAGAGCAGCTTTCCGCTGTTGGGCAAACATGGCAAGGTTGAATGCAAAGAATGTCACAAGAGCCCTTTATTCAAAGAGGCCCCCAAGGAATGCATCGGTTGTCACAAAAAAGACGACAAACACAACACCAATTTGGGTGACAACTGCGCCGACTGTCACGGCGAGACGGATTGGAAAGCGACCCAAGGACGTTTTTTACATGACAAGACAAAGTTTGTATTGCGTAACGCGCACGCTGAATCCAAGCTCAAATGCACCGCGTGCCATAAAGACTTGCAGAGTTTTCGCAAGACACCGCTGGATTGTTTCAGTTGCCACCAAAAAAATGACAAGCACGAAACGCAGTTGGGCAAGGCCTGCGAGTCGTGCCACAACGACAGCACCTGGAAGGTGGGCCAATTCAACCATGCTAATACGCGCTTTGTGCTGACTGGGCGGCATATTGTGGCCACCTGCGTGAGTTGTCATCTGACCCCCCGGTTCAAGGATGCGGCCAAAGACTGCTATGCATGTCATAAAAAAGAAGATCGGCACAAGCTTAAATTGGGAGAGCGTTGCGAGAGCTGCCACAACACCCGTGCCTGGCCACTGTGGAATTTCAACCACGACAAACGCACCAAATATGTACTCGATGGTGCACATATCAAAGTGAAGTGTGAGAGTTGCCACAAATTTGAAGCCCCCAAAGGCAAAGACGCGGCACCGCTGGGTAATTACTGTAGTTCATGCCATCAAACAGCGGATGTGCATGACGGGCAATTTGGAGCGCGCTGTGAGCAGTGTCATGTGACCGAGAGTTGGAAAAAATTTCAACGACGGCTAACGGGTGGTTTAACGCAATAAGTTGCAAAAGGTACTTTTATGACGACAGCGATGCAAATTTTGATGCGCCCAGTGTTGCGAGGCGTTTTTGCTTGGGTCCTGACGGTTTTTGCCGCTGTGGCCATCGCCCAGGGCGCTGGGCGTGACTTTGACCACTTGAAAACTGGTTTCCCGCTGACAGGTGCGCACACCACCGCCAAATGTGAGTCTTGCCATGTCAAGGGGGTATTTAAAGGAACGCCGCGTGATTGCGTCACCTGCCATACCGCGGGGGCTGCTTTGGCGGGTAACAACATCACCAAGTCGGCAACGCACTTTCCCACCGCCGCCGCCTGTGAAAGTTGCCACACGGCCAAAACGTTTACCGGGGCCAAGTTCAAGCACACCGGTGTGGCTGCCGGATCATGCGCAAGCTGCCATAACGGCGTGATGGTGGCGGGCAAATCGGCCACGCACTTCGCCACCACAGACAACAAATGTGACACCTGCCATAAATCCACCAGCACCTGGAGCGGTGCCAAGCCTGACCATGGTTCGTTTACTTCGGCCACCAATTGTGCCAGTTGCCACAACGGTGCGAGCGCCTCCGGAAAAAATGCAACCCACGTCGCGACTGCAGCCAACTGCGCCACTTGCCACAAGACCTTAGGCTGGAAGCCCGCGCAGTTTCATACCAATGTGAGCGTCAGCGCCAATTGCGCCAGTTGTCACAATGGCTCCACGACCACCGGCAAGTCGGGCAACCACGTTGCAACCACTGCGTCTTGTGAGAGTTGCCACAAATCAACCACGACCTGGACTGGTGCCAAGGTGGATCACGCCGCTTTCAACGCGGCAACCAACTGCGCCAGTTGCCACAACGGCGTAAGTGCTACGGGGAAATCTGCAAAACACGTTCCAACGGCAGACAATTGCACAGCTTGCCACAAGGCGGGTTATCCGAATTGGTTGCCAGCCAAGTTGCACGCCAACGTCACGGTGACAACGGGTTGCGCCAGTTGCCACAACGGAGCATCTGCAACGGGCAAGTCGGGTAATCACCTGGCCACCACGGCCTCTTGCGAGAGCTGTCATAACTCGACCACGACCTGGAGTGGGGCCAAGGTGAACCACGCGCTGTTTACTTCGTCAACCAACTGCGCGAGCTGCCATGATGGCCAAAAAGCGATCGGCAAAACCGCAACCCATCTTGCGACCACGGCCAACTGCGGCGCCTGTCACAAGACCAGCACATGGAACGGTGCCAAAGCCGACCACAGCACCTTCACCAGCGCCACCAACTGTGCCAGTTGCCACAACGGCAGCAACGCCACCGGTAAAAACGCCACGCACATCAGCACATCGCTCAATTGCGCGAGTTGCCACACCAGTTACA
>PCUV01000082.1:0-30244 GCA_002786915.1 Comamonadaceae bacterium CG12_big_fil_rev_8_21_14_0_65_59_15
AGGCGCCAAAGAAAGCGCGGTGGTAGCGCTGCGTGTTCCAACCACCGCGTCAGCGGTTTAGTTCAACGGAGAATACCGAGCCTACACTGCGCAAAAGAGGGTATTTCCCAAATCAGCGTATCGCCCCATTAAGGACTCAACATGATTTATAAATTCAAATCCCAAGCAGATGCAGATGTCATCATGCTTCAGGCCAACGGGGATCAAATGCTCTCCATTATTGGCAAAGAACCCTCAGCGCAGGGCATCATCACCGTGGCCCAAATTCCGGCCGCCATTGCGGCGCTAGAAGCCGCGATCGAGGTTCACGAGGCCGCTGAAGCCAAGCGCCGCGAGAATCCCGGGCTCGTGGTTGAGGTTGAAGGCGACAGCGTCAGGTTGCGCGATCGCGCCGGCCCCTTCATCGATCTGCTCAGAACCAGTGCGAAAGCCGGCAAGGATGTCGTCTGGGGCGTATGAAGCGCGTATGAACTTCGGCACCGTGGTGGCCGTGCGCGGCAGCGTGGTGGACGTGCGGTTTGACGTGAGTTTGCCGTCCATCCACACCGTGCTGCACGCCGACGAGGGACAGATTGTGCTTGAGGTGCTGGCCCAGCGTGATGCACACCTGTGCGCGCGATTGCATTGACGCCCACACAGGGTCTGGCGCGCGGCATGGCGGTGCAGGACACCGGCGCACCACTAAAGGCACCCGTGGGCAAAGGCATCCTTTCCCGCATGTTCGACGTCTTCGGCAATGCGATCGACCGCCGACCAACACCCGTGGAAGTGCAGTGGCGTTCCGTGCACCGATCGCCACCACCACTGGCAAAACGGTCTACCCAATCTGAAATTTTCGAGACCGGTATCAAGGTCATTGACGTGTTGTTGCCGCTGGAGCGCGGCGGCAAAGCGGGCCTTTTTGGCGGCGCTGGCGTGGGCAAAACCGTGCTGCTGACTGAAATGATTCACAACATGGTCGGCCACCAGGAGGGCGTGAGTATTTTTTGCGGCATTGGCGAGCGCTGCCGCGAAGGTGAAGAGCTGTACCGTGACATGAAGGCGGCCGGTGTGCTGCCCAACATGGTGATGGTGTTTGGCCAGATGAACGAGCCACCGGGCAGCCGTTTTCGAGTCGGCCACGTGGCCTTGACCATGGCCGAATACTTCCGCGACGACGAGCATCGCGATGTGCTGCTGCTCATCGACAACATCTTTCGCTTCATTCAGGCTGGCTCTGAGGTGTCTGGCCTGATGGGGCAGATGCCATCGCGCCTGGGCTACCAGCCCACGATGGGCACCGAATTGTCGGCTCTGGAGGAGCGTATCGCCAACACCGACACCGGCGCTATCACCTCGATTCAGGCGGTGTATGTGCCGGCGGACGACTTTACCGATCCGGCGGCCGTGCACACGTTCTCGCACCTGTCTGCGTCCATCGTGCTGTCGCGCAAACGCGCCAGCGAAGGGCTTTATCCGGCGATTGATCCGCTGCAATCGAGTTCCAAGATGGCCACGCCGGGCATCGTCGGCGAACGCCATTACGCGCTGGCCCAGGAAATCCGGCGCACGCTGGCCCAATATGCCCAGCTGAAAGACATCATTGCCATGCTTGGACTGGAGCAGTTGTCGCCAGAAGACCGCAACGTGGTGGGCCGGGCGCGCCGGTTGGAGCGGTTTTTGACCCAGCCGTTTTTCACGACCGAGCAATTCACCGGCATGCAGGGCAAGCTGGTCAGCCTGGAAGACGCCCTTGACGGGTGCGAACGCATCCTGAACGATGAATTCAAGGATGTGCCCGAGAGCGCGCTCTACATGATCGGGAAGATCGACGAAGCCAAGACCAAGATCCAGGCCGAGGCCCAGCCAGCAGCGACGGCCGACCGCCATGAATCTTAAGATTCTTCTGCCCTTTAAGGTGTTTGTCGAGAAGGCGGGCGTGTTGCGCATCGTCTCGGAAACCCGTGCCGGCTCGTTCGGTTTGCTGCCACATCGGCGCGATTGCGTGGCGGCGCTTGAGCCCGGCATCCTGATCTACGAGACTGCGGACGACGGAGAGGTTTTTGTCGCCGTCGATGGCGGTGTGCTGGTCAAGGCCGGGCCCGACGTGAGGATTTCGGTACGGCGGGCCATGGTTGGGACGGATCTTGGCCAATTGCGACAGGCCGTGGAGCAGGAGTTTTTGGCGCTCGACGAGCGTGAACAAAACGTGCGCTCGGTCATGGCCAAGCTCGAGAGTGGTTTTCTGCGTCGCTTTGCGACTTTTCAACATGATTGAAGAAACCAGCAAGGTCCCGAAAATCACACCTGGGCTGGCCGAGCAGGTCGGTGTCAAGGCCGCGCGCAAGCTCAAGGCACAGCGTAACGCCACGCCGGGCGTGTGGTTTGGTCTGGGCTTGATGGGGGTCGTCGGCTGGTCAATCGTGGTGCCGACCCTGCTGGGCGCTGCACTCGGCCTCTGGCTGGACCGCCGCTATCCCGGCGGGCGCACCTGGACGCTGGCGCTGTTGATGGCCGGACTGACACTCGGTTGCCTGAATGCCTGGCACTGGGTAAGCAAGGAAGACCAGGCGATGCGGGACGAACGAGACAATGACGATGAATGACACACTTGCTTTGGCGCTGGCATGGCTCGCAGGCGGGGCGCTCGGGACGTTCTTTTTCGGCGGCCTGTGGTGGACAGTGCGCAAGAGTCTTGCTTCCGCCAATCCCGCACTTTGGGTGTTTGGCAGCCTGTTGCTGAGGATGGGCGTGACGATGACCGGGTTTTACCTTGTCTCGGGCGGCGACTGGCAGCGTCTACTCAGCTGCCTGGTCGGTTTTGTCATGGCGCGCCAGCTTGTGACGCGCTTGACTCGCGAACCCGAAGGAGCCCGGTCGCAACCCGTGCAGGAGGCCAGCCATGCGCCTTAGCCCTGATGAAATCATTCTCTGGCAATATGGGTTCGTCAAGCTCAATGCCACCATTGCGACCACCTGGGCGCTGATGCTCGTGCTGTCTGTGGGCGCCAAACTGATCACGCGCAGGCTGTCCACTGACCACACCCGTTCGCGCTGGCAGAACCTGCTTGAGATCGTCGTGACCGGCATCGAAAAGCAAATTGAAGATGTTGGGCTGCGCCATCCACGCAAATACATCGGCTTTCTTGGCACGCTGTTTCTGTTTGTCGCCATGGCCAGCCTGTGCACCGTGATTCCCGGCTATGAGCCGCCCACCGGCTCACTGTCAACCACGGCCGCGCTGGCCTTGTGCGTGATGGTGGCCGTGCCGCTGTTCGGCATTGAAGACCAGGGGCTGGGTGGCTACCTCAAGTCCTACCTGAAGCCGACCGCCATCATGCTGCCATTCAACATCATCAGCGAGGTCTCACGCACCCTGGCGCTTGCCGTGCGCCTGTTCGGCAACATGATGAGCGGCGCCATGATCATCGGGATTCTCTTGAGCATCACGCCCTTCATCTTTCCTATCGTCATGACTGTGCTGGGGCTGCTCACCGGCATGGTGCAGGCCTACATTTTCAGCATCCTGGCGGCGGTTTACATCGCCGCTGCCACCCATGTGCGTAAGTCCAAGCCCAAAGCTGAGCCGGCGCCAAACATTTAACAACAACTCACAAAAGAAGGATTTGCAATGGATAGCTTAACAATCATCGCGGTGGCCTCCATCGTCATCGCCGGCATCACCACGGGTTTTGGCACCATGGGCCCCGCATTTGCAGAAGGGCGGGCGGTGGCGACCGCGCTCACGGCGCTGGCGCAGCAGCCCGATGCCTCAGCCACCATCACCCGGACCCTGTTTGTAGGCTTGGCCATGATCGAGTCCACCGCCATCTATTGTTTTGTGGTGTCGATGATTCTGATTTTTGCCAACCCGTTCTGGAACCAAGCCTTGGCCCTGGCTGCCGGAAAGTAAGCCATGCTTTTTGACTGGTTCACCTTTGGTGCGCAAACGCTGAATTTTCTGGTGCTGGTGTGGCTGATGAAGCACTTCCTTTACAAGCCTATCCTCGACGCCATCGACGCGCGTGAAAAACGAATCGCCCTGGCTCTTACCGACGCTTCCTCCAAACAAACTGAAGCGCAAAAAGAACGCGAGACGTTTCAAAAAAAGAACGCGGATTTTGATCGCCAGCGTAATGACTTGCTGGAACAGGCCAAAGACGAAGCCAAGGCGGAGCGCCAACGCTTGCTCGACGAAGCGCGACAAGTGGCCGACACCTTGCGCGCCAAGAAACAAGACGCGTTGGCCAGCGAGTTGCAAACCCTGCAGCAGGACATTGCCCGTCGCAGCCGAGAAGAAGTGTTTGCCGTTGCAAAGAAGGTGCTGACCGATCTGGCTGGCTTGAGGCTCGACGAACGCATGGGCGAGGTGTTCGCTCAGCGCTTGCGAGAGCTTGACGACGAAGCCAGGGCGGGACTTGCCAAGGCGTTGAAGGCATCGTCCAACACGGTGCGCGTGCGCAGCACCTTCGAGCTGTCAACAACCCAGCGAGACGACATACAACAGGCGCTCAATGAGTCTCTCTCATCTGACATCAAAATTCGGTTTGACACTGCGCCGGACTTGATCGGCGGCATCGAGCTCACGGCCAATGGCTGGAAGGTCGCCTGGAATATCGCGGATATTCTCACCACGCTGGAGCAGCACATTGGCGAACTCATCAAGGAACAGTCCGGCCAAAAAGTCCAACCAGACGCGCCAGAGAAAGCCCCATGAGCGCGCCACCTGACAGCCTGCAAGGTGTCCTGGACCGCAGCTTTGCGGGCCTGAGCCAGGGACGTAAGTCGTACCACGCGCAATTGACAGCGAAGGAGGTGGGGGCGATCACCAGCGTTTCCACCGGCATCGCCATGGTGTCCGGCTTACCGGGTGCGGGCTTTGACGAGCTGGTGGAGTTTCCCGGTCATGTGTTTGGCATCGCCTTCAATGTGGACGAAAGCGAGATCGGCGTCGTGCTGCTGGGCGATTATTCGCGTCTGCAGGCGGGCGACAAAGTCGAACGCACCGGCCGGGTAATGGACGTCATCGTGGGGGACGGCTTGCTGGGCAGGGTGATTGACCCGTTGGGCCGCTCGCTCGACGGCCAGGGGCCGGTGACCGCCAGCGCGCGCTTACCGATTGAGCGCTCCGCCTCGCCCATCATGGACCGCGCGCCCGTGACCGTGCCGTTACAGACTGGCCTGAAGGTGGTCGATGCCTTGATTCCGATCGGGCGCGGCCAGCGCGAGCTGATTCTGGGCGACCGGCAGACCGGCAAGACCGCCATCGCAATTGACACCATCCTCAACCAGCATGGCCAGGATGTGGTGTGTGTCTATTGTGCGATTGGCCAGCGTGCTTCAGCCGTGGCCAAGGCGGTCGCCGTCTTGAAGGACAAGGGCGCGATGGAATACACCGTTGTGTTGGTCACCGAGGGCAACGACCCGCCAGGCCTGACCTACATTGCGCCTTATGCTGCCACCAGCATTGCAGAGCATTTCATGGAAGCGGGCCGCGACGTGCTGATCGTGTACGACGACCTCACGCAGCATGCCCGCGCCTATCGCGAGCTCTCCTTGCTGCTGCGCCGCCCGCCTGGGCGCGAGGCTTTTCCAGGTGACATTTTTTACATCCACTCTCGTCTGCTGGAACGCGCAACTCACCTTCGCGACGAGCGTGGCGGCGGCTCGCTCACGGCCCTGCCGATCATTGAGACGGAAGCGCAGAATATTTCTGCCTACATTCCAACCAACCTGATTTCCATTACCGATGGGCAGATCTACCTCTCGCCCTCGCTGTTCGAACTGGGCGTTTTGCCTGCTGTCGACGTTGGCAAATCGGTCTCGCGCGTGGGTGGCAAGGCGCAACGCGCCTCCTATCGCGCGGTCGCCGGCGACCTCAAGCTCGCCTATGCACAGTTCGAGGAACTGGAAACCTTTGCCCGCTTTGGCGCCAGGCTGGATGAAAGCACCACCAGGATCATTGAGCACGGACGGCGCATCAGGGCCTGCCTGAAGCAATCCGAATCTGCGCCGGTGTCTGTCGCGGCACAAATTGCGGTGCTCATGGCATTGACCGAAAAGCTCTTCGACAGCGTGCCGCTTGGCCGTATGCCAGCGGCCGAGCAGGCGGTGCGCGAAGCCGCCACTAGGCTGCCCGACGAGGTGCAGGCGCGTTTCGATACTGCCGCCAATTTGAGTGATGCAGATCGCGCGGCGATTGTGCAGATCGCCCGCACAGCGCTTGCCAGCTTTCAGCCCGAGGCGGTGCCCCAGGCTGAAACGGCTATCAGCGCCCCAACCAGGTCGGCTGGCAAGGAATCTTCATGAGCGACACCGCCGCCAGCCTGAGCCGCAAGATTGGCACGGCCGGCGACCTTCAGTCCGTGGTGCGCACGATGAAGGCGGTGGCCGCCTCCAGCGTCGGTCAATATGAAAGCGCCGTGCGCGCCCTGGACGATTACTACCGCGCGGTGCAACTGGGGCTGGTTGCGTGCTTGCGCGAGATCGAACAGCCACTTGCCCCGGCGCCAGCGCAGCGCAGGGAAACCGGGCCCATCGCCGCAGTGGTGTTCGGCTCCGACCAGGGCTTGGTCGGCCAGTTCAACGACGTGATGGCCGATTTTGTCGTTAAGACGCTGGAAGAACTACCGGTTCAAAAGACGGTCTGGACCGTCGGCGAGCGCATCCGATCTCGTTTGACGGAAACGGATCTGGTGTTGGGCCAAGACTTTCTTCTGCCGGGCTCGATTGGCGCGATCACAGCGCTGGTTGGGCAAATTCTGGTCGAAATTGAAACGGCGCGCGAGAAAGGTGAGATCGGGCAGGTTTACGTTTTTCACAACAGCCCCCACGCTGGGGCAATTTACAGCCCCGCCTGCCAGCGCTTGCTGCCACTGGATGAGGTCTGGCGGCGTGCGTTAACAGGGACGGTCTGGCCAACCAAAATTTTGCCGGAGGTCATGAACGGCGGGACCGCGACCTTGCTGGCCTTCGTGCAGGAATACCTGTTCGTCTCGCTTTTCAGGGCCTGCGCCCAGTCCCTGGCCAGCGAAAACGCCAGTCGGCTGGCGGCCATGCAGCGCGCTGAAAAGAATATCAATGAACTGCTGGAAGACCTGAACCGCTCGTTTCACCGCCTGCGCCAAAGTGGCATTGACGAGGAATTGTTTGATGTGATTTCCGGATTTGAAGCGCTGACCAGCGCTGCGCCTCCACCTTGAAGATCGACCCTGCTGTGGCCTTGCCGTGGTGTAGACGCGCTCCCTTGGATCGATCAGCGCGCTGCTTGGGAGGCCTTAGGCGCCGCAAACTTTTTTTTTGCTAAGCAGTGTGGAATTTCATGGTCATTTGACTTTTTGACTTTCCCTGGACGCGTTCCGGGACGATTGGGGTACTCAGCCAAACCTGCGCGCGGCCATCTCCAGCAGGCCGTCAAACAGCAGGTTGTCCACCAGCTCAAACGGCACCGACATGGTGGGGGCCATCTTCCAGCCGGCGCCGCCGGTCATGATGCAGCGCGGCTCGGTGCCACAGCGCTGGCGCAGGTGCTGCACCATGCGCTCAATGGCACCGGCAATGGCGTAGGTGCCGCCGCTGGTGAGTGCATCACTGGTGTTGGTGGGAAACTCCACCACGTTACCGGTGGGCACATGTAGCCCGGCGGTGCCCGATTCCAGCGCACGTAGCATGATGCCGTGCCCGGGCAAGATCAGCCCGCCCAGAAAGCGCCCGTGGGTGTCGATGGCATCGACCGTCACAGCCGTACCCACCATCACCACCACCACCGGGCAGGCGGGGCCTTGCGTCAGCACGCGGTGCCTGGCACCGACCATGGCCACCCAGCGGTCGGCACCCAGGCGGGCCGGGTGGTCGTAGCCGTTGGTCAGACCGTCTTCGGTGCTGCTGGCGACCACCCACTGGGCAGAAACGTCCCACGGCTCCATCTGATCTTCCACACGACGGCGTACCACGTCACCGGCCACTGCGCAACCCAGCATATGGGTGGGGTGAGGCAACTTGGCCCAACCGCCTTCGGCGAGTTTTTCGATGTTTTCCAGAAATTCAACGCCCTGGGCCAGCACGGTCGCGTCGCGGCGGGGTGCGCTGTGCAGCGCCCACTTCAGGCGGGTGTTGCCAACGTCGATGGCCAAGAATGTCATAGGGGGATTATCGGCAAAGTTGTTGGCGCACTCGTTCGGGGTTCATCCCTGCTGCCAAGGCAAGCCGTGAAAACGCCAACCTCCCACGCGGTTGCGTTGCCCGTTTGCGTCGGGGTTGCCTTCAAAGCCTTCGAGTATGTTGTACGCCTGTAGTCCCAGCTGCGCGGCACGCTGCGCGGCGGCGATGGAGCGCACGCCGCTGCGGCACAGCATCAGTACTTTTTTGCCAGGGGGCACGGCGGCACGCAGTTGCTCGTCAAAGTTGGGGTTGAGCGCCATACCTGGCCATTCTTTCCAGGGCACGCACAGCGCGCCGGGTACAAAGCCCACCCAGGCCAGCTCGGCGCTGCTGCGCACGTCCACCAGCACCGCTTGCCCGCTTTGCCACCAGCGGTACGCCGTCTGACAAGAGATATCACCGGCGTAGCCTGGCGCGGGGAGCACGTCGCCCTGGGGTGTGTTGGTGTCGTCAGTGGAAGAATGTGACATGGTGATGACATAAAAAAACTGGGCGCACTGTACCTTGAAATGCAACACGGCAAAAACCGGTAAGATTGACGTTTACGTCAACGTCAAGTCAGCGCAGACTGGTCTGATGGACGATTCAACTTACCGCTTGACCCTTTCTGGAGACCCGCACCATGACCGACCTGTCCGCCGACTTCAAGGCCTTGGCCAACTACCGCCCCACGCACAAGGTACGTTTTGTCACCGCTGCCAGCCTGTTTGACGGCCATGATGCTGCCATCAACATCATGCGCCGCATCTTGCAAAGCATGGGTGCGGAGGTGATTCACCTGGGGCATAACCGCAGTGTCGACGAGGTGGTGACCGCTGCGCTGCAAGAAGACGCGCAGGGCATTGCCATCAGCAGCTACCAGGGCGGCCATGTCGAGTACTTCAAGTACATGGTTGATCTGCTCAAAGCCCGTGGCGGCGCGCACATCCAGGTGTTTGGCGGCGGTGGCGGCGTGATCGTGCCCAGTGAAATCAAAGAGCTTATGGTCTATGGTGTCGCGCGCATCTACAGCCCAGAAGACGGCCAGCGCATGGGGTTGGCGGGCATGATCGGCGAGATGGTCAAGTGCTGTGACCACGACATCAGCGGCTACGCACCGCAAACGCTGGATGCCATTCAAGGCCACACCGAGCTGGCCTGGCGCGCACTGGCGCAGCTGATCACGGCGCTGGAGCAGTGTAGCGAAGGCGGCAAGACCACCAAGCCTTTTGCGGCGCTGGCGCAGCAAATGCGAGCGCAAGCAGCGACCAAAAAAATACCGGTGGTGGGTATCACCGGCACCGGTGGCGCGGGCAAATCGAGCCTGACTGACGAGCTGATTCGCCGCTTGCGGTTGGACCAAAACGACAGCCAGCGCGTGGCGGTGGTCAGCATTGACCCGAGCCGACGCAAGAGCGGCGGCGCGCTGTTGGGCGACCGCATCCGCATGAACGCCATCAGCCCGTGGGCTCAGCCCCTGCCCCAACCCTCCCCCAGCGGGGGCGGGAGCAACAGCCAAAGCCAGGCGATCTTGTCGTCACCCCTTCCCCCGCTGGGGGAAGGCAGGGATGGGGGCGCGCCCGCTGCAGACAACCGCCAGCGCGTCTTCATGCGCAGCCTGGCCACGCGCGACTTTGGCTCCGAGATCAGCGCGGCGCTGCCCGATGTAATTGCCGCGTGCAAGGTAGCCGGGTTTGACCTGATCATCGTCGAAACCTCGGGCATCGGCCAGGGCGACGCGGCCATCGTGCCGCATGTGGATGTGCCCATTTATGTGATGACACCCGAGTTTGGCGCGGCCAGCCAGCTCGAAAAAATCGACATGCTCGACTTTGCCGAGTTTGTTGTTATCAACAAGTTTGACCGCAAGGGTGCTAGTGATGCACTGCGCGACGTAGCCAAGCAGGTGCAGCGCAACAAAGAGGCCTTCACCACGCCAGTGGACCAGATGCCGGTGTTTGGCACCATGGCCGCGCGCTTCAACGATGACGGCGTGACCGCGCTGTACCAAGCCCTGAAAACGCGGCTGGCCGAACTGGGCCTGAAGGTGACCGAAGGTTCTTTACCCAAAGTGAGTGTGCGTCACAGCACCAACCAGACCCCGGTGCTGCCCGCGTCGCGCACACGCTACCTGGCCGAGATTGCCGACACTGTGCGCGGCTACAAGAAAAAAGCGCGTGAACAGGCCCGGCTGGCGCGTGAAATCCAGCAATTGACTGAATCCGCGCGCATGTTGTTGGCGGCTGACCCCGACAAGGACGGTAGCGCCAAACCCGGCGCGTATGACACGGTGCTGGCGCTGGCCGAGGACCGTCGCAGTCTGCAAGACCCGGCAGCAGCCAAACTGCTGGCGCAGTGGCCGACCATGCAGCAAGCCTACGCGGGCGACATGTACATCGTCAAAATCCGCGACAAGGAAATCTGTACCCAGCTCACCACCAAATCCTTGAGCGGTACGACCATCCGCAAGGTCTGCCTGCCGCAGTACGAAGACCACGGCGAAATCCTCAAGTGGCTGATGCTTGACAACGTGCCCGGCAGCTACCCCTACACCGCTGGCACTTTTGCCTTCAAGCGCGAGGGCGAAGACCCCACGCGCATGTTTGCCGGTGAAGGCGACCCGTTTCGTACCAACAAGCGCTTCAAACTGCTCTCTAGCGGTATGCCGGCCAAGCGTCTGAGCACGGCGTTTGATTCGGTCACGCTGTACGGAAACGACCCCGACCCGCGCCCGGACATCTACGGCAAGATTGGCAATAGCGGCGTATCGATTGCCACCATCGACGACCTGAAAGTGCTCTACGGCGGCTTTAACCTGTGCGACCCGGCCACCAGCGTCAGCATGACCATCAACGGCCCGGCTCCCAGCATTCTGGCCATGTTCATGAACGCTGCGATCGACCAGAACCTGGAAAAATTTGCTTCTGACAACGGCCGCGAGCCGACTGACACCGAGGCACAAAAAATCCGTGAATGGGTGCTGAGCAATGTACGCGGCACGGTGCAGGCCGACATTCTGAAAGAAGACCAGGGGCAGAACACCTGCATCTTCAGCACCGAGTTCAGCCTGAAGGTGATGGGTGACATTGCCAGCTACTTTGTGCACCACAACGTGCGCAATTTCTATAGCGTAAGCATCAGCGGCTACCACATCGCCGAAGCGGGTGCCAACCCGATCAGCCAACTGGCGTTCACGCTGTCCAACGGCTTCACCTTTGTTGAAGCCTATCTGGCACGCGGCATGCACATTGACGACTTTGCGCCGAATTTGAGCTTCTTCTTTTCCAACGGTATGGATCCAGAATACACCGTGATGGGCCGCGTGGCGCGACGCATCTGGGCCGTGGCCATGAAGGAAAAATATGGGGCCAACGAGCGCAGCCAAAAGCTCAAGTACCACATCCAGACCAGCGGCCGCAGCCTGCACGCGCAAGAGATTCAGTTCAACGACATCCGCACCACGCTGCAAGCGCTGATTGCCATCTACGACAACTGCAACAGCCTGCACACCAACGCGTTCGACGAAGCCATCACCACGCCCACCGAAGATTCCGTGCGCCGCGCCATGGCGATCCAGCTCATCATCAACCGCGAATGGGGTCTGGCCAAAAACGAAAACCCATCACAAGGCGCATTCATCATCGAAGAACTCACCGAGCTGGTGGAAGAAGCTGTGCTCTCAGAATTCGAGCGCATCACCGAGCGCGGCGGCGTGTTGGGCGCCATGGAAACCGGCTACCAGCGCGGCAAGATTCAAGACGAATCGATGCACTACGAAATGCTCAAGCACACCGGCGAGCTGCCGATCATTGGCGTTAACACCTTCCGCAATCCGCATGGTGACCCGGTCAACGACAAGCTAGAGCTGGCGCGCAGCACTGAAGAAGAAAAACAGAGCCAGTTGAAGCGCCTGGCTGACTTTCACGCCCGCCACGCCAAGCAAGCACCGGCGCAACTCAAGCGCCTGCAACAAGCGGTCATCGACAACCAAAACGTGTTTGAGGTGCTGATGGACGCCGTGCGCGTGTGCAGCCTGGGCCAGATCACCACCGCGCTGTTTGAAGTGGGCGGGCAATACAGAAGAAACATGTGAGACATTGCGGGACAGATCTTTAGCTCTGTCCCCAACTGATCAGAATTGCGGGACAGATCTTTAGCTCTGTCCCCAACGGATCAAGGCAAAAACCGATCCTCAAGGGCCAGATCATGCTGCAACCTAGCCCAGTCAAAGCCCGGGCCGGGGTCGCGCTTGCGTCCGGGGGCGATGTGTTCATGACCGGCGATGTAAGCGATCGGGTACTGCTGCAAAACGGCCGCGCACAGCGCGCGCAGTGTGGCGTATTGGGCGGCTTCAAACGGCGTGCCGTCGAGCCCCTCCAACTCGATGCCGATACTGTCGTCATTGCAGTTGGCGCGGCCCCGGTAGCTGGAAGCACCGGCGTGCCAGGCGCGCTCATCACAGCTTACAAATTGCCGCAGGCAGCCGTCGCGCTGGATGAAAAAATGCGCCGACACCTGAAGGCCCTGGATGGTCTGAAAGTAGGGGTGCTGCTGCCAGTCGAGCTGGTTGGTGAACAACTGTTCCACTTCAGGCCCACCGTACTGACCCGGCGGCAGGCTGATGCAATGAAGCACGAGCAAATCAATCTTGCTGCCACCTGGGCGCGGGCCAAAGTTGGGCGATGGGCAGGGCGCAGCAAAGCGATACCAGCCAGCACGCCATAGATGCTGGTTGCCAGCGGGCGCGTGCTGTTCAGGACAAATCATCCTGCACAAAGCCGCTGGCGGGTGCTTCGATTTGCAGCCGCTCGATGCGATAACGGATCTGGCGCAAACTCAGGCCCAGCCGCGCAGCGGCGGCGGTACGGTTAAAGCGCGTGGCTTGCAGGGCCCGGGTCAGGATGTCGCGCTCTAGATCGTCCAGGTAAGCCTGAAGATCATGGGGCATGGGGCCCTGCTCTTTGGCGTCAACGCCTGGCTGCAAGGCCGACGTGGCAACCATCGGCTGCTCGGCAGGGGCATCCAGGCTCAGGGACGGGCTGTCGCTGAGCGCCACCGCACGGTACAACAGGTTTTCCAGTTCACGCACGTTGCCTGGCAGGGGCATTTTCGACAGGCGACTCAGTGCTTCGCCGGTCAAGATTGGCGTGGGCATGTTGGCTTCTTCGGCGATACGCAGCAACAAGGCGTTGCATAGTTCCGGCAGGTCTTGCGTGCGCTCGCGCAAAGGTGCAATCACCATATCAATGACGTTGAGCCGGTAAAACAGGTCTTGCCTGAACGTGCCGTTTTGAACCGCTTGGGCCAGGTTTTTGTGCGTGGCACTGATGATGCGCACATCGACCGTGTCCTCTTGGTTGGAGCCTAGCGGGCGAACTTTTCGTTCCTGGATAGCGCGCAACAACTTGGATTGCATGGCCAGCGGCAGGTCGCCAATTTCGTCTAGAAAAAGCGTGCCACCGCGCGCCGCGTGGAAAAATCCTTCGCGGTCCTGGGTGGCTCCGGTGTAAGCGCCTTTTTTGGCCCCAAAGAACTCAGCTTCGAGCAGGGTTTCGGGGATGGCACCGCAGTTCACCGCCACCCAGGGGCCGTTGGCCCGATGGCTGTTGGCATGGATGGCGTAGGCGACCAGCTCCTTGCCGGTGCCAGATTCGCCCGTCACCATCACCGGGGCCATGCTGGAGGCGACTTTCAGGATGCGCTCCTTGATCTGTTGCATGCACTCAGAGCGTCCGACCAGGCGCCCCAGCGCGCGCTGTCCCAATGCCCCACCAGCGCCGCTGTTGGGGGCGTGCTGGGTGGCGGCGTTTTCTGCCACCAATGCGGTGACGCTTCGAACCGCGGAAGCAACCACAGAACGGAACTGTTTTAAATCGACCGGTTTGGTCAGATAGTCAAAGGCACCAGCCTTCAAGGCCTCAACAGCATTCTGGGTGGACCCATAGGCGGTGATCACAATGCAAAGTTCGGTGCGGGCACTGGATTTGATGTCATGAATGATCGACATGCCCACACCGTCGGGCAGACGCATGTCGGTAATCAGTACGTCATAGCGGTGCTGCGCCAGTTGCGCGCGCGCTTGTTGCAGGTTGGCTGCGGCATCAACTGCGTAACCTTCACGCAAGAGTGTCAACTCATAAAGCGTCAGCAAGTCTGGTTCGTCGTCAACGACCAGGATGCGGATCGGGCTGGCAGAGGCAGTCATGGGGTGGGTGTTCATGCGGTGGGTTCCACGCCCATAGTTTGCCTGAACGTGATGCGGAACTCATTGCCCGGTACCCATTGGTTCATGACCCGTCGCTGCGTACGTTCATACGTGATCGAGGCGCCATGACTCTCGCACAGTTCACGGCAAATATAAAGCCCGAGCCCGCTGGAGCGGCTTTCTGATGAAAAAAAAGGTTCAAACAGATGCTGTTCAACCGATGGCTCAAGTGCGGCACCGTCGCTCCATACGCTAAGCTGCGCTTCACCGGGTTGGCTGGGGCGGTCACTGGTTTGCACGCCGATCTGGATGCTGCCAGGTTGACCGCTTGCATAGCGTAGCGCGTTGTCCGCCAGGTTGGTCAAGACCCGGCGCAAATGCTCGGTGTCAAACACCACGCTGACGTTGGCTGACTGGGGATCAATGGCCAGCAGGTTTGCACGCTCATTCTGGATGTTCCAGTCGCGTCCGATGCGGTCAATCGCTTCGTTCAGGTTGATGGGCTGCGCTGGCTCGGTGTTGCCGGGTACCTGTGCCAGGTGCAAGACGTCCTTGACGATGGCCTCGAGCCGGTTTGCGTTTTGCTGCACCATGTGCGCCAGGCGCTGCTGTCCCGGATCTTTCAAATCTTCTGCGAGCAGCGCGTTGGCCTGCGTAATGGCCGCCAGCGGGTTGCGAATTTCGTGCGCCACCGCAGCCGACATGCGACCCATGCCGGCCAGCTTTTCAGTACGAATGCGCGCCTCGAATTCGCGCTGATCTAGCAGAAACAGAACGCACAAACCCAGCGTATCACTGTCTTGCGAACGGGTCAGTTGCGTGCGCACCAACAAGCGTCGCAGGGGGTGTGCGTGATGGCGGATTTCCACTTGCGCCTGTTGCGGCTGCTGGCTGGCAAAACTGGCGTTGATCAAATCCATCAAGCCCTGCCAACCGGGCTGCGCGCCCAGCATGAGGTGGTCATGGCCGGGGGCTTGCAGCAGCGCTTTGGCCGCCGGATTGGCCAGATGGACCTGTCCGGCTGGCGTCACGACCATGATGCCTTCGGTGAGCGACTCAATCACCAACTGATTGACTTGCTGCTGTACGGCCACAGCAAGCTGGCTGCGCTTAGCGCGCAATTCGACACTGGCCAGTCGGGTCGCCATTTGGCTGGCAATAAATGAGATGGCGAAACACCCGGCGCCTGTCAGCGCAGCTTGCAGCAAGTAGGGCGTGAAATCGTTGCCACTTTGTACCGACAACCAGCCCGCGTAGCCAAACAGCAGCAAGGTCACGCCCGCAGCAGAGGCCATGGCTTGCAGCGCGGTGCCAAGGATGCTGACCATCAGCACCGGCAAGGCCAACAGGGCAGAGTAATTGATACTGCTGCCCTGCACCAATTGCAGCACACTGAAGGTCAGCACGTCGAGCCCCACGGTGCGTAGCCAGAGTCCGTCGATGGTCTGACCCAGTTGGCGCGGATGATCGGTAACGCGCAGCGTCAAGGTGGCTGCGGCATAGGCCAGGCACAGCGTCAATGGTGCCCCCGACGGTTGTGCAGCCAGCAGGTAAATGCTGCCTTGCAAGGTGACCAGCACCAGCCCCAAGGTGGCACGCGCTGTCATGAAGCCGCGCCAGAGTCTTTCAAATTCCAGCGGTTGTTCGCCCGCGCTGCTGCCCGACTTCGGAGGCTGCGCGGTCATTTAACCTTCTGCTTGCTTGAGATGGGCCTGGTTGCAATAAGGCCCTTTATGCCCCATGACCGCGTCGCTGGCAGGCACGTGCACACCACACTGATGGCAGCACACCATGGCGACGGGTGGTTTCTGAGGGGTTGACGGCTGTTGCCTGGATCTGGATGTCAGCACGCGCCACAACCAGACACCAGCGAGCAGCAACAGCAAAAAAAACACCGCTTTCACAGCGCTTTGCCCAGTATGACTTCCATCACAAAGCGCGACCCGACATAGGCCAGCAACAGCAAGCCCGAGCCGATGTACAACACGCGCACCGCTTGGCGCCCACGCCAGCCAAAGCGGAATCGGCCGATCATCAGAACGGCAAAGGTGAGCCAGGAAAGAAAGGCAAAAATCGTTTTGTGGTTCCACTGTAGCGCGTGCGCACTGCCGTAAAGTTGACCTCCAAACAGCAGGCCCGCCAGCAAGGTGGCTGACAACAACACGAAACCGACCGTCACAAAACGGAAGGTGAGACGCTCCATGGTCAGGATCGGCATACCGGTCTGCGCATCGGTGGCACTGCGTATGCGCACTTCAGCGCGCGTCATGAGCCAGGCGTGTGCCACGGCAATGGCAAATAACCCGTACGAAGCAATGCCCAGCGCAAAGTGCAGCGGCAACCACGCCGATGCATTGGGGTTAAGTGTTGCGCCAGGGAACAGCACGGCCAGCAAGACGCAGGCCGATCCCAGTCCGGACGTGATCCAGGGCTTTTTAAATTGCGGATAGACGAAACCCTCAATTGCGTAGACCAGTCCGACCAACCAAGCCGTCAGCGACAAGGCCGGCGCAAAGCCAAAACGTGCCTCGGCCCCCCACAATCCTATAAAAAGCAACATACCATGCAGAATCCATGCGATCCAGACGGCGCTGTTGATGACGACCGCAGGCAAGCGGGATGTTCCCGCCGCAGAAATTGCGTAGGCAACAGCAGCAGCAAACGCGAGCGATATAGTCATCAAAGAGGCACTGGCTAAAATCATGGCTACAGTTTAGCGTTTTGTAAATTGCCATTCTTCGGTGGCCCCAACCCAGGTTCGCACGCCGCAACCGCATCCTATGGCTTCAGCACTTTCAGACAAACTCTCGCGACTGGTCAAGCAGTTGCGCGGTCAGGCACGCATTACCGAGGCCAACGTAGCCGACATGCTGCGCGAAGTACGGCTGGCGCTGCTGGAGGCCGACGTGGCTTTGCCCGTGGTGCGGGATTTCATCGCCCGCGTCAAAGAAAAAGCGCTGGGCCAGGACGTGCTGGGATCGCTCACGCCGGGGCAGGCGCTGGTGAGCATCGTCAACAAAGAGCTGGCCGCCACCATGGGCGATGGCGTGGCAGACATCAACCTGGCGGCGCAGCCCCCAGCCGTGATCCTGATGGCGGGCTTGCAAGGTGCTGGTAAGACCACCACCACCGCCAAACTGGCCAAGCACCTGATGGAAAAGCGCGGCAAGAAAGTGTTGACGGTGTCAGGCGACGTCTATCGCCCGGCCGCCATCGAGCAGCTCAAGACCGTAACAGCGCAGGCGGGTGCCGAGTGGTTTGCCAGCACGCCCGATCAAAAACCGGTGGACATTGCCCTGGCCGCGCTGGACTACGCCAAAAAACATTTCTTTGACGTGCTGCTGGTTGATACCGCCGGTCGCCTGGCGATTGATGAGGCGCTGATGCGCGAAATACGCGACCTGCACGCCGCTATCCACCCGGTTGAAACCTTGTTTGTGGTCGACGCCATGCAGGGTCAGGACGCGGTCAACACGGCCAAGGCATTTGCAGCGGCGTTGCCTCTGACCGGCATTGTCCTGACCAAGCTCGACGGCGACTCACGCGGCGGTGCCGCGTTGTCGGTGCGCCAGGTGACTGGCGTGCCGATCAAGTTTGCCGGTACCAGTGAAAAGCTCGACGGCCTGGAGGTGTTTGACGCCGAACGCCACGCGGGCCGGGTGTTGGGTATGGGCGATATTCTGGCGCTGGTCGAACAGGTAACGGCCGGGGTGGACATCGCGCAGGCGCAAAAACTGGCGGCCAAGGTCAAAAGTGGTGCCAGTTTTGACCTGAATGATTTTTTGAGCCAGATCCAGCAGATGAAGCAAATGGGTGGCCTGTCGAGCCTGATGGACAAGTTGCCAGCTGCCATGGCAGCCAAGGCGGGTCAGGTGGATGTGGGCCGGGTCGAAAAAGACATCAAGCGCAAGGAAGGCATCATCCACAGCATGACCCCGCTGGAGCGCACCAAACCCGAGTTGATCAAGGCCACGCGCAAGCGCCGCATTGCCGCCGGTGCGGGCGTGCAGGTGCAGGAGGTGAACCGCATGCTCAAGGAATTTGAGCAGATGCAGGACATGATGAAAAAAATGAAGGGCGGCGGCATGATGAAGATGATGAAACGCCTGGGGGGCATGAAAGGCCTGGGTGGGATGCCAAGGATGCCGTTCTGAGCTTGCTCGGTCCCCAACTGATCCTGGGCTGATTCTGGGCTGTCACACGGCCTCAGCCATGGCCACTTCGCCGCGCAGCGTGTAGGTGCGCGTTTCGGTTATGGTGACATCCACCATTTGTCCGATCTGGTTCGGCTGGCCAGCAAAATTCACCACCCGGTTGCATTCGGTGCGCCCCATTAGCTCGCCCGCGTCGCGCTTGGAGGCGCCTTCCACCAGCAGACGCTGACGCGTACCCACCAGACTGTCGCTGATGCGCGCCATGTTGGCGTTGATGTTGGCTTGTACCTCTTGCAGACGGCGCAGTTTGACGGCGTGCGGCGTGTCGTCGCGCAGGTTGGCCGCCGGTGTGCCCGGGCGCGGACTGAAGATAAAGCTGAAACTGTTGTCAAAGCCGACCTCATCCATCAGCCTCATCAGCTTGGCGTGGTCGTCTTCGGTTTCACCCGGAAAGCCAACGATAAAGTCGCTGCTCAGGGCCATGTTGGGGCGAATGGCGCGCAGTTTACGCACCGTGCTCTTGTATTCGATAGCGCTGTAGCCGCGTTTCATGGCCATCAGAATGCGGTCCGAGCCGTGTTGCACCGGCAGGTGCAGGTGGCTCACCAGTTTGGGCAATCTTTCGTAGGCGGCAATCAGCGCGGGGGTAAATTCGTTCGGGTGGCTTGTGACGTAACGGATGCGTTCGATGCCGGGGATGTCGTGCACGTAGTCCAGCAGCGTGGCAAAGTCGGCCAGCTCCGCCGTGCTCCCCATGGGCGCGCGCCAGGCATTCACGTTTTGCCCCAGCAGCGTGATTTCTTTCACGCCCTGATCTGCCAGGCCAGCCACCTCCACCAGCACGTCTTCAAATGGGCGGTGCACCTCTTCGCCACGGGTGTAGGGCACCACGCAGTAGCTGCAGTATTTGGAGCAGCCTTCCATGATGCTCACGAACGCGCTGGCACCTTCCACGCGCGCAGCGGGCAGGTGGTCAAACTTTTCGATCTCGGGAAAACTGATGTCCACCTGCGAGCGGTTCAGCCGGGCGCGTTCGTCCAACATCTGCGGCAGGCGGTGTAGCGTTTGCGGGCCAAAAACCACATCGACATAGGGCGCGCGCTCGATGATGGCCGCACCCTCCTGGCTGGCCACACAGCCTCCCACGCCAATCAGCGCGCCTTTTTTTTTGAGATGCTTGACGCGTCCCAGGTCTGAGAACACTTTCTCTTGCGCCTTTTCGCGCACCGAGCAGGTGTTGAACAAAATCAGGTCGGCTTCTTCGACGTTGTCGGTGCTCTCGTAGCCTTGCGCCGCGCCCAGCACGTCGCTCATCTTGTCCGAGTCGTACTCGTTCATCTGGCAGCCATAAGTTTTGATATAGACTTTTTTGGACATGGTGGCGTGTTATTTACTCTGTTTAAGGTAGCTGCCTGCACTTTCACTACAAGGGCAAGAGGCACTTTTTGCTTGATGTTTTCGGGGGCCTGCCGCGTCACCGTTGATGCGCAGCGCAAGCTCTTAGCGAGACGGAGCGTTGTCTGACTCGAACCGGATGTTGCTCAGGGCTTGCTGTCCGGCGCGCTGTTGCTGTGCCTCAGCGGGCGTGAGGATCCACACGTCGTGCAGCATGCCTTGTGGGTCGGGTACGTAGTTGACCAGCAGCTGCTGGCCGGTGAGCGTGGCCGATAGCACGATCAGGTTGTTGGTGTTCTTGATGCGCGCACCCGGGGACAGCCGCGCCGGCTGTCCGTTGAGCAATGCCATCGGCGGGGTGGTGACTTGCAGCACCCCACGCAGGGCGGTGGTTGGAAATGCGCGCACAACGCCTTGCGCCAACGCGCCAACGCTGGCCAGAGCCAGCGTAGCGACCCAGGTGAGGCGCTTGACAGCGCGTGTAGAACAGATAAAGCAGCGGTTCATGGTGTTCATCCAGAGGCTGTTGAAAGGCTGCCATTGTAGAAACAAGCCCTTGGCCCCCGATGCCGTCTGCTTGCTGACGGCTGTAGAGCGGTTCGGATTTTCTGTGTCTGTTTTGGATGACACCTGGTCAGGGCGCATTTTTGATGCGTTGCACGCGCAACACGGAGGCGGTGCGTCGCAGGTTTTTGAAAACGGTCTCCAACTGCACCCCATCGCGCACGCTCACAACAAAACGCAAATCCATCACGCCTTGCGGTGATGCATCGTTCATGTCAATCTGGGTGATGTCCGCCTCTGCGGTGGCCAGCGCATTGGCAACTTTGGCCAGCACCCCTTTGCCGTTTTGCACGGTGACGACGATGCCGGTTTCAAACATGCGCACAGGCTCGTCTGACCACTCCACATTCATGAAACGCTCGCTGTCCTTGTATTGCAGTTTCTTGGCCACCTGGCAATCGCTGGCGTGGATGGTCAGTCCTTCGCCGCGACCCAGATAGCCCACGATCGGGTCTCCGGGGATGGGTCTGCAGCATTTGGCAAACTGGACTGAGGCGTTTTCGCTGCCGTCGATGGCCACGCTGTTTTGCGACACGGTTTCGTCTTTCATGAAACGTTCGCGTGTCAGGAGCAAGGCGTCGGGCATTTCACCGTTGTCAGCCAGCAGCGCAGCCAATCGTTTTGCCACAATGCTGGCAATGCGCTTGCCCAGGCCAATGTCAGTCATCAGCTCGGCACGTGATCGATTGCCGCTAAAACGCAGCAGTTTGTCCCACACGGTGGTATGCGCGTCAGAGGGCAACGGCAAACTCTCGATGCCTTCAGCGCGCAGCGCCTGCGCCAGCATTTTTTCGCCCAGGTGTTCGGACTCGGTCAACGCCAGGGTCTTGAGGTACTGGCGAATTTTGGAGCGTGCCCGTGCCGTGCGCACGTAGCCCAACCAGGCTGGGTTAGGGCTGGCCTGAGGTGACGTGATGATTTCGATGACGTCGCCGTTTTTGATTTCGGTGCGCAGGGGAACCGGCTCGTTGTTGACCTTGGCCGCCTGCGTGTGGTCGCCCACGCTGCTGTGAATGGCGTACGCAAAATCCACCACGGTGGCGCCGCGCGGCATGGCCATGATCTGGCTTTTGGGGGTAAATACATACACCGCGTCAGGGAATAGATCGACCTTGACATGGTCCCAAAACTCGGAGGCATCACGCGTTTCATTCTGGATGTCCAGCAGTGACTGTAGCCACTGTGAACCCATGCGATCGCTGGACGTAGCCTCCGACGTTGCCACTTCCTTGTAGAGCCAATGAGAGGCCACACCTGATTCTGCAATCAGATGCATGGCTTCGGTGCGGATCTGAAACTCGACGTTGATGCCGGCCGGGCCAACCAGCGTGGTGTGCAGCGACTGGTAGCCGTTGATTTTGCCGATAGCAATATGATCCTTGAACTTGCCCGGCACCGGTTTGTAGAGCTGATGTAACACCCCTAGCGCGGTATAGCAGTCGAGCAGACTGGGCACAATGATGCGGAAGCCGTAGATGTCGGTCACCTGCGCAAAGCTCAGGTTTTTTTCATCCATTTTCTTGTAGATGGAATAGAGCGTTTTTTCTCGCCCGGCGATGCGAACCTTCAGTCCGTTGCGCGCGTAGGCGGTTTCCACGTCGGACTGCACTTTCTGGATCAGGTCGCGTCGGCGGCTGCGCGCCTTGGCTATCGCCTTGGCCAGCACGTTGTAGCGCCATGGCCGCAAATACCGAAACGACAAATCTTGCAATTCACGGTACGTCTGGTTCAGCCCCAAGCGATATGCAATGGGGGCATAAACGTCCAGTGTTTCTGACGCAATACGATGCCACTTTTCGCGTGGTGCGTCAGACAACGTGCGCATGTTGTGGCTACGGTCGGCCAGCTTGATCAGGATCACGCGCACGTCACGCGCCATGGCCAGCAGCATTTTGCGAAACGATTCGGCTTGTCCTTCCTCGCGCGTGTTGAACTGGAGTTTGTCCAGTTTGGTTAGCCCGTCCACCAGCTCCGCTACCGGTGGGCCGAAGCGCTCCACCAGGTCAGTTTTGGTGATGCCGCAATCTTCCATGGCGTCGTGCAGTAGTGCTGCCATCAGCGCCTGTGCGTCGAGCTTCCATTCTGCGCATTGCGAAGCAACGGCAATGGGGTGCGTGATGTAAGGCTCACCGCTGTTGCGCAGTTGCCCCAGATGCGCCTGGTCTGCAAAACGGTAAGCCAGCTTGACGTTGCCCAATTCCGCCGGGCTGAGATATGCGAGTTTGCCGGTCAGTGCGGCAAAACTCGCCGCTGTTGCATTCGCCTCGGCCGGGCTGGGTGGTGGATTGCCAGCCAGTGCGGGCGCTGCGTCAGTGCGGGATGTGACGGGGCTACTCATCCCGCGAATATAGCGCTACCACCGCACGTTGAAGTTTTCCAAAACAAAAAAGCACCGCTATGCGGTGCCTGTAACCAAGTCGGAACCTGAAGTCAGCTCAGATGGGGACCTTTTTCAGCATCTCGATGCCGACCTTGCCTGCTGCAATTTCGCGCAGCGCAGTGACGCCCGGCTTGTTCTTGCTTTCCACCTTGGCGGTATGGCCATGGCTGAGCATGCGGGCGCGGTACGACGCAGCCAAAACCAACTGAAAACGATTCGGAATCTGCACCAGGCAGTCTTCAACGGTAATACGGGCCATGAAATCTCCTAAACCAGTGGATTGCACTATGCAATATGTAGTGCCTTGAAGGTGTCAGCTCTTGCGCGGCGCTGCGAAAGGTACCTGAGCCGTTGCGCATGAACAATCGATTTGATGTCAAACAGCGCCCGGTCAAACGACTCGTTGATTATAACGAAGTCAAACTGGTCAACGTGCGCCATCTCTCGCGCAGCGTTTTCCAACCGCACCTCGATCACTGCGGCGCTGTCTTCGCCACGCCGCTCCAGGCGTGAGCGCAATTCTTCCCAACTGGGTGGCAGGATGAACAGTGTGACCGCGTTGGTAAATATTTTTTTGATCTGTAGCGCGCCCTGGTAATCGATTTCCAGAATCACGTCGGCACCCTGTCCCATGCGTTCTTCGATCGCCTTTTTGGAGGTGCCGTAGCGATGGTTGTGCACGTTGGCCCATTCCACAAACGCTTGGGCCTGCACCATGGCGTCAAACTCGGCGCCAGAGACAAAAAAGTATTCGCGCCCGTGTCGCTCCTGACCACGCGGGGCGCGCGTGGTATGCGACACCGAAGGCTGCACTTGCGCGTCGAGCTCCATCAATGCCTTGACCAGGCTGGATTTGCCGGCACCGCTGGGCGCTGCCACGACAAACAAATTTCCGGGGTAATCCATCTGCATGTTGCTTACTCGATGTTTTGCACCTGCTCGCGCATCTGCTCGATCAATACCTTCATGTCCACAGAGATGTGCGTGAGTTCCAGCGCTGCGGACTTGGAGCCGAGCGTATTGGCTTCCCGGTGCAGTTCCTGGATCAAAAAGTCCAGCCGCTTGCCGATATCGCCACCTTGCTGGATCAGCCGTTTGATTTCTTGCAGGTGCGAGCGCAAGCGTGTGAGCTCTTCGGCCACGTCGATGCGAATGGCAAAGGCCGTGGCCTCGGTCAGGGCGCGCTCGTGTGCCATGTCGCTACTGACGCCGTTATCGCCCGCTTGCATGGCATCGTTCCAGCGGTCCAGAAAGCGCTGGCGCTGTTGTACCACCAGTTGCGGTATCAAAGGTTCCGCCTGCTCGACCAAAGCGTGCAATTGGCCAAGGTGTCCAAGTAACATAGCTGCCAGGCGGGCCCCTTCACGCTCGCGTGCGGCCAGCAGCGCCTTGAGGGCTTGGTCGGCCAGGGTGAGTAATTCTTTGGGCAAGTGCTCGCCGACTGCGGCGGGCGCGCTGCTCAGGCGCAAAACGTCGGCCACGCTGAGCGCTGTTGCGTTGGGTAGCCACGCTTTGACGTTGTCTTGCAGGCTGTTGAGTCGCTGCAGCAGCTGGGTGGATGGCTCGCAGACGGGGTTTTGCTCAGTTGTATCCAGGGCGGCACGCAGTTCGATCTTGCCGCGCTTGAGCTTGGCCGCCAGCTTCTCGCGCAAGGCAGGCTCGCAGGCACGCAGTTCGTCGGGCAAGCGAAAGGCAATGTCCAGAAAACGGCTGTTGACCGAGCGCAATTCGACGCCCAGGCGCTTGCCTGGGGCTGCCAACGCGACGCCTTCATCGGCCTGCCGGGGGGGCTTGCTCTGGGCACTGGCGTAGCCAGTCATGCTGTAAACTGCCATGAGGGGTTCACTTCCAAAAATTTGGCTCCAAGAATAACCCGTTTGCGTTGCTCAAGTCTCTTTTGTCTTCCGAAATTATGTCAAAGGTCAAGCCGTCCCCACTTCCGCCCGGCACCATGATTGGTGGCTACCGGGTCGTGCGCAGGGTGGCGGCGGGTGGTTTTGGTGTGGTCTATCAGGCCAGCGGCGCAGATGGGCAGCAGGTCGCTATCAAGGAATATCTGCCAACCACGCTGACCAGTCGCGAACCGGGCGCTTTGACGCCGCAGGTGGAACCTGAAAAACTGTCGCTGTACCGACTGGGTTTGAAAAGTTTTTTTGAAGAGGGCCGGTCGCTGGCGCAAATATCGCATCCGGCGGTGGTGAGCGTGATGAACTTCTTTCGTGAAAACGAGACGGTTTACATGGTCATGAATTACCTGGAAGGTGCCAGCTTGCAAGACTTTATCGTGCTCGCGCGTGATCTCAAACAGCCCAAGGTGTTCCGTGAATCCACCATCCGATCGCTGTTTGAAGAAGTTCTGCGCGGGTTGCGCATCGTGCACCAGCACAAGATGCTGCATCTGGACATTAAGCCGGCCAACATCTTCATCACCAACGATGACAGAGCGGTGCTGATTGATTTCGGTGCCGCACGCGAGGTGCTCAGCAAAGAAGGCAACTTTATCCGTCCGATGTACACCCCCGGTTTTGCCGCCCCAGAGATGTACCGTCGCGACAGTACCATGGGGCCCTGGACCGATATTTACGCCATTGGGGCTTGCATGTTTGCCTGCATGCACGGCTATCCGCCCAGTGAAGCTCCCCAGCGCAAGGTAGAAGACCCGCTGGCACAGTCGCTCAAGCGCTTGCAGGGCGTTTATTCTGACAACCTGGTCGAGGTGGTGCAGTGGTGCATGGCGATGGATCCGCTCAAGCGCCCGCAGTCGGTGTTTGCCTTGCAAAAAGAGCTCAACAACCCGGGGGAGCGCCGCTATACCCGCTTGAGCGTGGGCGACAAGGTTCGCTTGCAGATTGGCAGCGTGGTCTCTGGCAGCCAAAAGTCGGGGCTCAAGGCAACCGAACCGTACCGTAGTTGATATGAAGTTTTCTGTCTTTCAGGTCAGTCGCAAAGGGGGGCGAAAAAACAACGAGGATCGCATGGGATACTGCTACACGCGTGCGTCAGTCGCTGTGATCCTGGCCGACGGCATGGGCGGGCACCCTGACGGTGAGGTGGCTGCGCAATTGGCACTGGAAAGTGTGGCCAAATTGTTCCAACAAGAAGCCTGTCCCGAGTTGTCCGACGTTGAAGCTTTTTTGTCTAACGCGATGTTGCAGGCGCATCACCATATTCTGCAATACGGTATTGAGCAGGCGATGGCGGATTCTCCGCGTACGACGTTGGTATTGGCGGTGGTGCAGGGGGGGGCCTTGCATTGGACGCATTGCGGGGATTCGCGTCTGTATCTGGTGCGCCAGGGCCGTCTGATCGCACGCACGCGTGATCATTCGCTGGTGGAGCAGCAGCATGACAAGCCGGTCAAAACTGGCCCAGCCAACCGTAATGTCTTGTTTACTTGTCTGGGTTCCCCAGCCAACCCCGTTTTTTCTGTCAATGTTTCGGTTGATCTCAGGCATGGCGATCGCGTCATGCTGTGTTCGGACGGGCTGTGGGCAGCCTTGACCGACGAAACGATTGTGCGTGAGCTCAGCAGCAAGCCGGTGGACGTGGCGGTGCCCGATCTGGTGGAACAGGCTTTGCGCGTCAGCGGTAATGCCTCTGACAACGTGACGTGCCTGGCGCTGTCGTGGGATACCCCCGATCAGATTGACACATCCGATTCCAACGACGAGCAGGAAACCGTCACGGGTGGCTTTTTTGCGTCAACCGTACAACTGGGCTGGTCTGACACTGAGGCCGAGGCAGAAGAGCTCGATGATGCGGCCATCGAACGCTCCATTGCCGAGATCAACGAAGCGATTCGGCGTTCGGCCAAAAAAACCTCCTGATTTTTCACCATCAAGGATCCTGATGACAGATTTCCTCCGCAGTGGCGCGCGCGCCGCTGATGCCATGCGAACGGTGCGCATCACCCGCCACTACACCGCGCACGCCGAAGGCTCGGTGCTGATCGAATTCGGCAACACCCGAGTGTTGTGTAACGCGTCGGTACTGGACAAGGTGCCGCCACATAAAAAAGGCAGCGGCGAAGGCTGGGTCACGGCCGAATACGGCATGTTGCCGCGCGCTACCCACACGCGTGGCGACCGTGAGGCTGCGCGTGGCAAACAGTCCGGGCGCACGCAAGAAATCCAGCGCCTGATCGGGCGCAGTCTGCGCAGCGTGTTTGATTTGAAATTGTTGGGTGAACACACCTTGCACCTGGACTGCGACGTGATTCAGGCCGACGGCGGCACCCGCACCGCCGCCATTACGGGTGCGTTTGTCGCGGCCACCGACGCTGTTAACTGGCTGTTGGCGCAGGGCAAGATTGCACAGTCCCCCATTGTCAACAGCGTGGCCGCCATTTCGGTGGGCATTGTGCAGGGCACGCCGCTGCTGGACCTGGAATACGTGGAAGACTCGGCGTGCGACACCGACATGAACGTGGTGATGACCGGTGCGGGCCACTATGTCGAAGTGCAGGGCACGGCCGAGGGCGCTGCCTTTACCCGCGCCGAGATGGACGCGCTGCTGGCGCTGGCCGACAAGGGCAGCCGCGAGTTGATTGATTTGCAACAAAAGTCGCTATCTGAAAAATAGCTGGGCGTATATATAGAGAGAGGGCTAGAGCTCATTTTGTTATGAAAATTGTGTTGGCCTCCAACAACCCTGGCAAGCTCAGCGAGCTGTACGCCATGTTCGCTCCGCTGGGGTACGAGCTGATCACGCAGGGCAGCCTGGGCATTCCCGAAGCGCCCGAGCCGTTTCACACCTTCATTGAAAACGCGCTGACTAAAGCGCGCCACGCCGCCCAGCATAGCGGGCTGCCTGCCGTGGCCGACGACGCTGGCTTGTGTGTGGATGCATTTGGTGGTCTGCCCGGCGTGGATACTGCGTACTACGCTATTAAATTTGGTTACTCCAAGAGCGACGACAACAATGTCACCGCCTTGCTGGAACAGATGGCGGGCATCGACAACCGCCGCGCGGCGATGGTCAGCACGCTGGTGGCGCTGCGCCATGCCGACGACCCCGAACCGCTGGTAGCGGTGGGCCGCGTGGTGGGTGAAATCACCCGCGAGCGCCGGGGCAGCAACGGTTTTGGCTTTGACCCGGTGATGTACATCCCGGAATTTGGCCAGACTTTTGCCGAGCTGCCCATTGAAGTCAAGAATGCCAACAGCCACCGGGGCCGGGCGGCGGCGGCCATGGTGGCGTTGATGCGGGAGAGATGGGTTTGACCAATTTGATGGCCGCCACCCAGCCATGATCCCGATCCAAACTGAACCGGGTAACGCAGAAAACCCTGTGCACGTGCATGACCCGGCGCACTACTTGCGCCCCGGCACCTTGCAGCTTCAGACCCTGCCGCCGCTCTCCCTTTATGTGCACCTGCCCTGGTGCCTTAAAAAGTGCCCGTACTGCGACTTCAACTCGCACGAGATGCGCGCCGCCGACCTGCCCGAGCAGCCCTACCTGAACGCCTTGCTGGCCGACCTGGAGTTTGCCTTGCCGCTGATCTGGGGCCGCAACGTGCAGACCGTGTTCATCGGCGGCGGCACGCCCAGCCTGTTTTCACCGCAAGCCATCGACCAACTGCTGGGCGGCATCCGCGCTCGCATCAAACTGGCGGCGAACGCCGAAATCACCCTGGAGGCCAACCCTGGCACGTTTGAAAAAGACCGCTTCAAGGCTTTCCGCGCGGCCGGTGTCACGCGCCTGTCGGTGGGGGTGCAGAGCTTCAACGACGCTTTCTTGCAAACCCTGAGCCGTGTACATAATCGCGCGCAAGCGCTTGCTGCACTAGCAGAAGCAGCTACTGTTTTTGATACGTTTAACCTCGACTTGATGTACGCGCTGCCGGGCCAGACGCTGGCCGATTTGCAGGCCGACCTGGCCACTGCGTTGTCTTTTGCGCCGCCGCACCTGTCGGTCTACCACCTCACCATCGAGCCCAACACCTACTTTGCCAAGTTTCCGCCCGCGCCGGTGGACGACGACCTGGCCGCCGACATGCTGGACCTGATCAGCGCCACCACCGCGCAGGCCGGTATGGGGCGCTACGAAGTCTCGGCCTACGCCCGTGCCGGTCACGCCTGCCAGCACAACCTGAACTACTGGCAGTTTGGCGACTATCTGGGCATTGGCGCAGGGGCGCACAGCAAGCTCAGCTTTGCGCACCGCGTGCTGCGCCAGGTGCGCCTGCGCGACCCGGCGCGCTACCTGGCACAAGCGCTGCTGGGGTCATGCGTGGCGCAAGAATGTGAGGTCAAGCGCGCCGAGTTGCCGTTTGAATTTATGCTCAACGCGCTGCGCCTGGCAGACGGCTTTGATCTGGGTCTGTTTGCTGAGCGCACCGGCATGCCCGCATCCGCGCTACTGGCGGCGCTGGAACAGGCGCACACACGGGGTTTGATCGAGCGTGATGGTGCGCACATTCAGCCCAGCGCCCGCGGCTTTGACTTTTTGAACGACTTGCAGTCGCTGTTTTTGCCCGCCACACGTTGCTAGCGACTGGCGGCCCTTTGAAGACCCAGTGGTTTGGTTTGCGTGGCGTACAAATGATAAGTCATGGACAGCTCAGCCATCGTCTTGTCTTCGCGCAAGGCTGCCGGTGCTACTTCTGATTTACAAAAGCGCATAGAGCGGTACAAATCGCACAGATGTCGCGCCGATCTGCAGTTTGTGATCCAAGCTCATATTCACCACCCAGGCTTCTTGCGGTTGGTATTTTTCAATGAAACTTCGCAGAGACCGTGTGACTGCTGGCTGCCGCAAGGCGCCAAACTTCACTTCCACAGGAAAGATGCCGCCGCGCGATGCATCCTCGACGACAAAATCGACCTTCGCCTTACCAACCGTGCGCCAGTACTTCACAGGCATACCCGGGTGCTTTGCGCAAAGTAGGTGGTACACCAAGTTTTGAAATACAAAACCCAAATCGTTTGCCTCGGTCAGCATTCCCCATTTGTTCAAGACCAAATTTCGCAGCCCCAGGTCCACAAAGTAGGGGGTTGGTGCTTTGGTGATTTCCTTTTGCAGATTGCGAAAGTACGGCTGAACCAAGGCAATTGAAAAGGTCTTTTCCGCGTAGTAAAGGTAATTTTTCAGGGTGGGTGCGCTGATCCCCGCCTGACCTGAAAGCGTGGTCATGTTCAGTAATTGCCCAATTTGACTGGCCAGCAGTGCCAAGGTTTTGCGGAATGCATCCGGACGCGACAAACGTAACAACCCGCTGATGTCACGATCCACATACGAGGTGTAAATTTCACGCATCACCTGGCGCTTTTCTTCTTGGCCTTCTGACAAAATAACCCGCGGGTAGCCGCCGTAGTTCAGGTACTCCGTCAAGTTGGGTATTCCGGTCGATCGTGACCGGTCATTCTGGTTTGTCGTGACCGGCGATTCCGGTTCATCGTGACCGCCCATTCCGGCCGATCGTGACCG
>PCUV01000082.1:30252-31998 GCA_002786915.1 Comamonadaceae bacterium CG12_big_fil_rev_8_21_14_0_65_59_15
GAACGGGCAGTGATGAAGGGCCAGGGCAGGCCCACGACAGAGCCCCGGGACCGGGCAAGCGGCGTGCAGGAGCTGCGCATATTTATCCCACCCTCATCGGGCTAGGCTCACCAGCTTTGAACTGGAGCCGACATGCCCGATACCCGAAGGATCACTATGCGTTTTATCAAAGACATCCTGCGTCTCAAACTCGAGCAGCACCACTCGCATCAGCACATTGCATCTGCGCTTGGCATCTCCAAAGGAGTCGTTACCAAATACGTCAAACTCGCCGCCAAGGCGGGCCTGCAATGGCCGCAAGTACAGGCCATGGACGAGACGGCACTGCACGCTCACCTGATGGGCACCCCCCGGCGGGCCAGCACCTTCGTGGCCCCCGACTATGGCCACCTGCACCAGGAACTGCGCCGCAAAGGGATGACGCTGATGCTGCTGTGGCAAGAGCACAGCGAAGCTCACCCAGATGAATCGGTGCACAGCTACTCCCAGTTCTGCGAGAACTACCGCCGCTTTGCCAAAACCCTCAAACATTCCATGCGACAAAGTCATCGCGCCGGTGAGAAACTCTTCATCGACTACGCCGGCCCCACAGTGGGCCTGACAGACGGCAGCCGCGCCCACATCTTCGTCTCGGCCCTGGGCGCCTCGGGCTACACCTTCGCCTACGCCACAGCGCACGAAACCACCGCCGACTGGCTGGGCGCTACCGCACAGGCGCTGCGCTTTTACGGCGGCTGTACCGAACTGATCGTGCCCGACAACCCCAAGGCCATGATCGTCGACCCCGATCGCTATGAACCCCGTGCCAATGACACGGTACTGGACTTTGCCCGGCACTACGGCACCTCGGTGCTGCCCGCACGCCCGCGCCACCCCCAAGACAAGGCCAAAGCAGAATCAGCCGTGCAGGTCGTCGAGCGCTGGATCCTGATGCGCCTGCGTCACCAGAAATTCGAAACGATTGATGAGGTCAATCAGGCCATTGCACCACTGCTGGCGCAACTCAACAACAAGCCGTTTCAGAAACTTGTCGGATGCCGCGCCAGTGTCTTTGCCGACATCGACGCACCGGCGCTGCGGCCCTTGCCCATGCAGACCTGGGAGTGGGCGGTATTCAAGACGGTCAAGGTGCACATCGACCAGCACATCGAGTTTGAAGGCCACCGCTACAGCGTGCCCCACGCCCTGGTAGGCGTAACGCTGGAGGTGCGTGTGACCCAGCACACGCTGGAAGTGCTGCACCGCGGCCAGCGCGTGGCCAGCCATGCGCGCTGCGCCCATAAAGGGGGCTTTACCACAGTGCCCGAACACCTGTCAGCAGCGCACCGCGCGCACCTGGAGTGGACGCCTGAGCGGTTGATCCACTGGGGCCAAGACATCGGTGTGGCCACGGGTCGTCTGGTCACCCGAATCCTGGAGTCACGCAAGCACCCCGAGCACGGCTACCGGGCTTGTCTGGCCCTGCTGTCGCTGGCCAAACGCTTTGGCAAACCGCGCCTGGAGGCGGCCAGTTTGATCGCGCTGGAGCTGGGCACTACCAGGAGCGCTGACGTGCGTGAGATTCTGATCAATGGACGCGATCAGGTCAGCCCCAATACTGCTGGCGAGTGGGTCAGTCCGGCGCACGCCAACGTACGTGGGCCAGCGCATTACCACTGACACACCACGCGACAAATCCAACACCAAACACCCCATTCAAAGGAACATACCATGATGATGAATACGACATTGGAACAATTGCGCAGC
>PCUV01000082.1:32007-32766 GCA_002786915.1 Comamonadaceae bacterium CG12_big_fil_rev_8_21_14_0_65_59_15
TGCACGAACAACTTAGTCAACCTGGCATGACTGCTATGAGCTTTGAGGAGCGCCTGGCCCTGCTAGTGGACCGGGAGGTGCATTGGCGCAGTGACAAGCGCCAGGCACGCCTGCTCAAGGCAGCACAGCTGAAGTACCCGCAAGCGTGCATTGAGGACATTGACACGCGCGCCGGGCGCGGTCTGGATCGCAGTGCAGTGATGAGTCTGGCGCTGGGCAACTGGATCGAGAGTGGGCACTGTGTGTTGATCACGGGCTTGGCGGGTGCGGGCAAGACTTGGCTGGCTTGCGCGCTGGTGCAGTACGCTTGCCGACGCGGCCACAGTGCGCTGTATCAGCGCGTGCCCCGCCTGGGCGAGGAGCTGCGCATTCGTCACGGCAATGGCAGCTTTGGCAAGTGGCTCATTGCCTTGGCCAAGACCGATGTGCTGCTGTTTGACGATTGGGGCATGGCCGGACTCGACAGCCAGACCCGAGCGGATTTGCTGGAGATCATTGATGACCGCACGGGCAACAAGGCCACGATCATCACCAGCCAGTTGCCCATTGAGCATTGGCATGCATGGATTGGGGATGCCACTATTGCAGATGCCATTCTGGATCGGGTGATGCAGAAGAATCACCGCTTCAATTTGATGGGCGATTCGCTGCGGGGCGACAGGAAATCGGCCACCCCCGCTGTCAGCGCAGGCGGCTCGGCAGCCGCAGATAAACCCTGCAAAGAGGCTGCGTAAACGCAGCAGGGAACAGGGAACAGGG
>PCUV01000082.1:32808-93590 GCA_002786915.1 Comamonadaceae bacterium CG12_big_fil_rev_8_21_14_0_65_59_15
TTTTTCACTCATCAATCGGTGCACAAACTCTGCTCAGGTCTGTTCTGCGGCCAGCCACCTCTGCCTGACCAACGCCTTGTGGCTGGCAAATCGCTCCAGCAGCGCGGCGGGGTCAGACGCCACCATCAGCAGCTCACGTTGTGCCGGCTGCATGAACTGCTGTTGCGCCGCGTGGTTCAGAAAGGTGATGAGCGCGTCGTAATAGCCCGCCACGTTGAGCAGCCCGACTGGCTTGGCGTGCATACCGAGTTGCGCCCAGGTCCAGATTTCAAACAATTCCTCAAACGTGCCGATGCCACCGGGCAGGGCAATGAAGCCGTCGGCGAGCTCAGCCATGCGTGTCTTGCGCTCGTGCATGCTGGCGGTCACGATCAGCTCGGTCAACCCGGCGTGCGCCACCTCCTTGCGCGCCAGCGCCTGCGGAATCACGCCGACCACGCGTCCGCCACCGGCCAGCACGCTGTCGGCCACCATGCCCATCAGGCCGATGCCCGCGCCGCCATACACCAACCCGATGCCACGCGCCAGCAGTGCCTGGCCCAATGCACGCGCGCCCTGCGCATAGTCCGCCAGTCGCCCGGGGCTGGAACCGCAATAGACACAGACTGTTTTCATGGCGCCATTATGCGGTGCCAGGCAACGTCGCCAGGCGCTGCCGTGCTGGCACTAAACTAGACGCCAACGGCAGGCATCAACAGCAGCAACACGCACCCACACGGCTCTCTTGTTGATCGCTGCACAGGCATTATTTATAGGGACTGGAAGTCTTTTCTATTCACAACTTCGATGCAACGCCGAACCCTTCTTTTGTCTGCCGCCGGCGCCCTGGCCGCTTGCGCCACGCACGAGCCAGTCAAGCCCCCGCCAACGCCGCCACGCCAACCGCGCCTCGGCTTGGCGCTGGGCGGTGGCGGTACCAAAGGCTTTGCGCATGTCGGCGTGATCAAGGCGCTGGAGGCACAGAACCTGGCCCCGGCGGTGCTTGCCGGCACCAGCGCGGGCAGCGTGGTCGGTGCGCTGTACGCCAGCGGCTTGAGCGGCTTTGCCTTGCAGGAGCTGGCTTTTGCGCTGGACGAAAGCCAGGTCAGAGACCTGAACCTGCGCAGCCCCTGGGAAGGTCTGCTGATCGGCCAGAAATTGCAGGACTACGTCAATGAGCTGGTGCACGGCCGCCCGCTGGAGCAACTGGGCAAGCCCTTTGCGGCAGTGGCCACGCAAGGCAGCAGCGGTGCGCGGGTGGACTTTGCCCGTGGCAATACCGGTCAGGCGGTGCGCGCCTCCAGCAGCTTTCCGCTGTTTTTCAAACCCACGCTGATCGCCGGGCAAACCTATGTCGATGGTTGCCTGGTCAGCCCCGTGCCGGTGGATGCGGCGCGCAAACTCGGCGCCGATATCGTCATTGCAGTGGACATTTCGGCCCAACTGCAGCGCGGCAAAGGTTTTGACGGCCTGGGCAACGCCATTGACAACGCACTGATCATCATGATCGGGCGCCTGGGCGCGCAGGAACTGGCGCGCGCCGACGTGGTGATCCGCCCCCAGGTGGACACCATTGGCGCCACCGACTTTGACCAGAAAGACAAGGCCATTCTGGCTGGCGAAAAAGCAGTGGCACAGGCATTGCCATCGATTCGCCGGGCGATTGCAGACTGGCAGCTTGAACACATTCAAGCTATTCCAACCGGTCAAATCTGATTAAGATCGATGCATGTTCGCGTCCTTGCTCCGCCGTCACTCGCTGAAGGCCCGGGTTACGCTGGTAACGTTGCTGGTGTTCCTGCTCGCCCTGTGGGGTCTGGCCTGGTATGCCAGCCACGAACTGCGCGAGGACATGCGCACCCAGGTGGGGCACCAGCAAAGTTCGGCGCTGGCGCTGTTGACGGCGGCGGCCGAAGAAGATTTGTCGTTGCGCAAGCACGCGCTGGAGGCCAGCGCCAGCGGGATCAATAGCGAGCTGCTCAACCAACCCAAAGCGCTACAGGCACATTTACAAAACAGTTTCCACTGGTCGGGGCTGTTCAGCGCTGGCCTGCTGGTCATTGATCAACAAGGGCGTCGCCTGGCCAGCGTTTCGCACCAAAGCGCCCAACTGACGCCGCTTTATGACGACCAGCCGTTTGTACACATGGCGCTGGTGCAAGAACAAACGGTGATCGGGCAGGTCACCTTCGACCCGGTTGCCAAGGCTGCGCTGTTTGGCATGGCTACACCACTCAAAAACCAACTCGGCCAGACGGTCGCGGTGCTGGCCGGTCTGGTTGATCTGAATCGCCCCGGTTTTATGGATGTCATCACCCAGGGTGAGTATGGTGCCACCGGCGGCTACCTGGTGATCGATGCAGTACAGCGGCGCATCATCTTTGCCTCCGACCCGCGCCGCCGACAGGAGCAGCTTTCAGAGCCAGGCATCGACCCCGCCACCGACCGGTTATTGGAAGGTTACGGCGGTGCCCAGGTGTTGCGCAACCCAATCGGCCAAGAAGTCCTGGTCGAAGGCCAGGCGCTGTCCAGCGTGCCCTGGGTGATGGCCGTGATGTTGCCCACCGCCGAAGCCTTTGGTCCGATCAAAACCACGCAACAACACCTGCTGTTGGCCACTGTGCTGGCCACCCTGATCGCCGCGCTACTGGTGTGGTGGTTGCTGCAAGCCAGCCTGACGCCCGTATTTGACACCATGCAACTGCTGACCCACATGAGCGCATCGACCGAACCGGCGCAGCCGTTGCCGGTGGTCAGAGAGGACGAACTCGGGCTGCTGGTGAAAGCCTTCAATTCACTGCTGCAACGTCAGCTCGGCAACCAGGCTGCGCTACAACACCACGCCGAAATGCTGGCGCGCACCGAAGCCGTGGCCAATATCGGAAGCTGGCACTGGCAAGTGGCCACCGACACCGTGCACTGGTCTGAACAGTTGTTCCGGATTTACAGGCGCGATCCGGCCCAAGGTGTACCCACGCTGGATGAACAAGCCAGCTATTACCCGGCGCCAGACCTGCAACGCTTGCGTCAAGCCATCGCCGTGGCTTTGGCCAAGCATCGTCCCTACGAGCTGGCGCTTGATCTGCGTTACGCTGACGGCAGTCTGTGCCATTGCATCGCACGCGGCCGGGTCACGCTGGGAGCCGATCAAACGGCAGCCGAGGTCTATGGCACGCTACAAGACATTACCCAGCTCAAACAAGCGCAGGCCGCCGTCGCCGCCAACGAAGCACGCTTGCAAGAAATATTCAATACCGCACTCGACGCGGTCGTCGGCATGGACGCGCAGGGCCGCATCACGCATTGGAATCAGGCCGCCGAAAGCATTTTTGGCTGGCACCGCCAAGAAGCCGTTGGTCAGGAGCTGGCCGAGCTGATCGTGCCGCCCCAACACCGCCAGGCGCACCGATTGGGCATGCAAAAGTTTCGTGACACAAGTCAGTCCAAGGTGCTGCGCCAGCGCATTGAAATCACGGCGCTGCGCCGCAGCGGCGCCGAATTTGCCGTAGAACTGTCGATCTTGCCGTCCGTCACCGACGGTCAGACGCCTTTCACCGCGTTCATTGCCGACATCTCCGAGCGGCGCGCGGCGCAGGTGCAACTACAGCTCGCCGCCAACGTGTTTCAGCACGCCTTTGAGGGCATCACCATCACCGATGCCGCCGCCAACATTCTCGATATCAACGAAAGTTTCACCCGCATCACCGGTTACAGCCGTGCTGAAGTGCTAGGGCAAAACCCGCGCCTACTGCATTCGGGTCGGCAAAATGCCGCTTTTTATCAGACATTTTGGGCCACACTGTTGGACTGCGGCCATTGGTGCGGTGAAATCTGGAACCGGCGCAAGTCGGGTGAAATTTACCCGGAATGGCTGGACATCAGCGCAGTCAAAGACAGCCTGGGCGTGACACAACAATATGTAGCGCTGTTTTCCGACATCACGGCGCGCAAAGAGCTCGAAGATCGTATTCGTCAAATGGCGTTTTTTGACCCGCTAACCACCTTGCCCAACCGGCGGCTGCTGAGCGACCGGCTGGGCCAGGCGCTGCTGGCGGGCAAGCGCAGCGGCAGCTACGGGGCCCTGATGTTTCTCGACCTGGACAACTTCAAACCGCTCAACGACAGGCACGGCCACGCCGTGGGTGACCTGTTGCTGGCCGAAGTGGCGCACCGGTTGCAGACCTGCGTGCGGCAAAACGATACCGTGGCACGCATCGGTGGCGATGAATTTGTGGTGATGCTGGCCGAACTGGATGCCGATCAGGCGCTGTCCCAAACCCAGGCCATGGCCATCGCCGAAAAAATACGTGTCTCGCTGTCAGACAGCTACCGGCTGGTACCCGACCCGACTGACCCGTCTCAGCCCGTGATTGAACACCACTGTAGTTGCAGCATCGGCGTGGCCCTGTTTGCACCGGGCCAAAGCGATCAGGATGCCATCATCAGGCAGGCCGATGCGGCCATGTACCAGGCCAAGGACACAGGGCGCAATCGGGTGCAACTGGTCGCACCACCGCCAGCGGACAACAGCACGCTCAAACCCGTTTGAGCACCTCGGCCACGCAGCGATCAATGCCGACAAAAACGTCACTGAGCTTGGCATCGTCAAACATGTAGGCCGGGCTGGTGATGAGCTTGTGCGCTTCGTCGATGATGATCTCGCGCGCGCTGGGCGTGTTTTGGTTGTGCTGACCCAGTTGCGTCAACGCGGCGGCGCAGCCCGCGTCGTTGCCCAGCGTCATGGCGGCAGCGTCTTTGGCCTGGTGCAGTGCCAGCGCCACCAGCGCCGGGGCAATGCAAATCGCACCGACCGGTTTTTTGGCATCAAAGAAGCTGCGCACAAACGCCGCCACATCCGGGCGTACGTCCGCATCTGCGCCTTTGAAGGCAAACGAGCAATGGTTTTTGGCCACGCCGTAGCCGCCGGGCATGACCAGCGCGTCGTAGTCGGCCACCTTGGCCAGCGCCAAATCCAGGCACTGGCCCACACGTGCAATGCGACTCGACTCTTCCAGAATATTGCGTGTAGCGCCCGCCACCGGTTCACCGGTGACATGGTTGATGACGTGAAACTGCGGCGCATTCGGCGCAATGCACTGGAACGCCGCGCCGTGCTGATCCAGCGCCAGCAAGGCCAGCACGGCTTCGCGCACTTCAGCGCCGTCCAGATGGCCGCAGCCAGACAACAACACGGCAACTTTGGGGGATTGAGGGGTAGGTGACATGGCATTCTCCTTTGGGGTGGGCGCATTATGCGGCGTTCGTTGCCCGCATCGCAAGCGGCACAACCCCAGCGCCACATCATCTGGCAAGGGGTCTGCTGGCTGCTACATTCAAGCCTGATTCAACGCCACGCCGCCTCACGCCTGTTGCGTCTGCTCAATGGCTCCCCCATCCAGACCGTCACTCGACCACGTCGGTCGGGCTGGCACAAAAAAATGTTGCACCTGTAGATCGATGAGGGTTGCCAAACAAACGGTTCAGATCGTGGCTTCGCATGATCAACCTGACTTGTCAGGCAAAGCCATGCGCCAGCTTGCTGGCCTGCTCCTGCTGCTTGAACTGGTTAAAGCGTGGCAGGAACTTGTCCCAGTCGATCTGGTGGCTGTCGAGCTCGGGGCCATCGACGCAGGCGTGTTTGCGGACCAACTTGCCGTCAATGGTCACCGGCACCATGCAGGCGCCGCACATACCGGTGGCATCGACCATGATCGAGTTCAGGCTGGCCACGGTCTTGACACCGTAGGGTTTGGTCAGGTCGCTAACGGCGCGCATCATCAGCGGCGGCCCGATGGTCACCACTTCGGCAATTTTTCGGCCTTGGCTGGTTTGCTTGTTTTTCAGCATCGCTTCAAGCGGGGTCGTGACAAAGCCCTTGGTGCCGAAGCTGCCGTCATTGCTGGTGTAGATGACATCCAGCAAGGTTGGAAACTCGGCTTGCAACTGGGCCACGCGCTCGCCGTTGCCGACCCAGAACAGCAGATCGGAATTGCGGAAACCGGCGATCAAAGTGACATGGTTGCCCAGCCGCAGATGCGCGCGCATGATCGGATAAACCGGCGGCAGCCCCAGGCCACCCGCCGTAAAAACCACGGTTTGCTGAGCGCTGTAGCGGTGCAGCTCGCTGGGCCGACCCAGTGGGCCGGCGATACCGGCGAAGGCGTCGGCAACGATCATCTTGTTGATGGCGATGCTGCTCGCTCCCATGCCTTGTACCACCAGGCAAATGGTGCCGGCCTGGGCGTCCCAGTCGGCCAGCGTGAGCGGGATCAGCTCGCCTTTTTCCCACGGCAACACGCGCACAAACTGACCCGCCTGGGCGGTCGCTGCCACCAGTGGCGAATGCACGATGAACTCGACAATGCCGTCGGCCAGATGGATTTTTTCAAGAATGGTTTGCGGCGCGCCCGCCAGTTCGGTGTAGTGGCCAGCGGCGCGCACGCTGCGCTGGATTTGCTCGGCTGTCAGGTCGATGTTGCCAACAATTTCACGCGCCGCAGCTTGGCCGTCGCCGGCCGCGCGGATCGCCGTGGAGCCACCGCGTGCGGCATCGCCCCCCGAATACACCCCGGCCAACGAAGTCTGCTGTGAGCCCGCCGTCACGTCGATGGTGCCCCACTGGGTGGTTTTCAGGCTGGGCTCGGCGTCCTTGATGATCGGGTTGGGCGTGTTGCCCAGCGCCATGATGACCAGATCGACGGCCATCGGTTCGGTCTGGCCGGTGCTCACCGGGCTGCGCCGCCCCGAGGCGTCGGTGGCGCCCAGCGCGATCACATCAAGCAGGCTGTGGGTGACAAAATGGGTCTTGTCGTCGCCGATGAATTCGCGTGGTGCGCGCAGCTCTTTGAGCTCGATGCCTTCCTCAAACGCGTGGTGCAATTCCTCGACCCGCACCGGCATTTCGGCCTGCGTGCGGCGATAAACGATCGTCACCAGGCCACCCAGGCGGCGCGCCGTGCGAGCGGCATCCATGGCGGTATTGCCGCCACCGATGACCATGATGCGCTTGCCACGCGTCTCGGGCAGCGGCGTTTCATAGTCGGCGTGCAGACCTTGCATCAGGTTCACGCGGGTCAAAAATTCGTTGGCCGACATGACGTTGAGCAAATGCTCGCCCGGCACGTTCATAAAGCGCGGCAGACCAGCGCCCGTGCCAACAAAAATCTTCCAGAAACCGGCCTGCTTGAGGTCTTGCAGCGTGGCGGTCTTGCCGACGACAAAATTGGCCACGAATTTGCCACCGAGCAGCTTGATTTTGCCGACCACGTCGTCGATCAGGTCGTTGGGCAGGCGGAACTCGGGGATGCCGTAGCGCAACACGCCGCCCAGGGCGTGAAAGGCTTCGAACACCGTCACCGGGAAACCCTCAGACGCCAGCAGATAGGCGTTGATCAGACCGGCCGGGCCCGAGCCCACCACCGCCACCGGCGGCTTGTCGGCCCTGGCCCACGGGTCGGGCCGATTGGCAAAGCGCGCGCTGATGCCGTCGGCGTTGACCAGCTTTTCGCGTTGCGGCAGGTACCACTCGATCTGGCCGATCTCGATCGGCTGCTTGTTGTGCGTGCAAACGCCCTGGCACTGTAGCTCTTGCGGGCAGACGCGCCCGGTCACATTGGGCAGCGGATTGCAATTTTCGATCAGCTCCATCGCTTCGCGAAAGCGTCCGGTGCCCAGCAGTTCGAGCATTTGCGGGATATGAATCTTGACCGGACAGCCGCCCTTGGGCTCCGCCTTGCCAGCGATATGCAGACCCAGCTCGCACGGTTTGTCTTCACACTGCTTGTCGCGCAGCGCCTCGAGCCAGACCAGCAGCTCGACCTCGCGCGCGCTGTAGCCCTGGCTCATGTAACCCAGGTAACCCTGGTTGACCAGAGCAAAGTCTTGCGAACGCTCGACTGGGTCGCGCATAAATGGCGGAATGGAATTTTCGGCCGGCCAGTTTTGCGACAGACCCTTGAACATCGGGTAGCGCTCGGACAAATGCAGGTCAATGGCGCGCACAAACTTGCGTTTGAGTTTGAGCGGCACGTTCCAGACAAAGCGCATCAGCACCTGGCTGGTATCGTCGTCACGCAGCAGCATGGCCCAGAGCGTGCGGATAAAGTCCGCTCCAAGCGCCTCTTGCTGAAACTCCCAGGCGATGGCATCGCAGCCGTCGGCAATGAAGATGTCGCGAAACGCCTGCGGTTCGCTCAGCAAGCGCCGACGCAGCAGCGCCAGTTGGCGATGAAAGGTTTCGACCGCTTCGGTTTGCTCGAGCGCTTCGAGCTGCAAGCGCGTGGCCTGTAGCGTGCTGCTGGCGTTGAGGTAGCGACCCAGCTCGTTGCCGCTGCTGGCAGGGGCGTTGGCGCGGCTCACGAAATAATCTCCGCGTCGCAATTGGCCGCGACCCGCTTGATCCGGGCTACAAGTTCGGGCGTGACCTTGACCCGCTCCAGCGCGCCAGCGATCAACTGCCCGACATCACGTGCCTGGCCGTTGACCACGATACGGGTTTTCTCGAATAGCTCGGGCAAATCCTGATAACAGGTCTTGCAGTCGGTGCATTTGACCTGGTCAGCGATGTCGTAGTTGACCAGCGCTGGCGCCGTAGCCACGGCCGCGCTGCTGGCCGTTGTGTTGCCAGGGCCGCTGCCGGCGTTGGGCGCTTGCGCCAAGATGGGGATCACCCGGGCACTGCCGACGGGCGCCTTGCTGGCGGCGGCCAGCTCGGACATGGCGCGCGCAAACGCGTCCAGAGAAGTGTCGCGTTGCGTCACTGAATCCTGGTACTGCGCCTGTAGGCTAGCCATGCCAGTGCGGTGCTCTTCGGTCATTTTCTGCACATGTTGCCCGGCCAGAAATTGCAGCAATTGCCAGTATTTGCGCCGCTCTTCGACCAGCGAGACGATGGCTTCGGTCAGGGCGATTCGGGTCAGGTGCTGGTCGGCGTCAGTGGACCAGATAAAGGCCGTCTTGCCAACACGCTCGGCTTGGGACAGTTCCACAAAGTTCTGCACCGGCAGCGCGTTGACAGCGTCGGCATCGAGCGGGTGAAACTGCTTCTTGAAGCGAATCTCGCCCAGGGCAAAGTGCGCCGGTGTCAGCACGATGGGCAGCAGCTTGAGCTGCCCCGCGTCGTCCAGATATTCCAGGGTGCTGCTGGCCCAGGTCTGATCTGGCTCCGGGTTGCCATCCAGCGAGAACCAGTCGTGCAGCGTGCTGCCACGGCGCGGGTCGTGTACAAACACCGGGTTCATGCGGCTTTCGACCGCCAGGCGCGAGCGCTGGTTGGAGGCCGCGTCGCTGATGCCTTGTTCGCCCTGGCAGGGGGTATAGACGTCGAGCAGCGCCGGGCCCTGACTGTAGGCCAGCGCCTCCAGGGTGTTCTTGAGAAAGTGGCCTTGCAGGGCCGTGCTGGTGGCGCAGACAAATACGTTGGCGTGGAAGGCGGCGATCAGCGCGAGCTCTTTGCGCGACTCGTGCTTGCCGCTGGCCTGGTGGCCAAAGCGTGCCAGATCGGCGTCTTGCGCGATGAAGCTCGACGTGCAGGCCTGCCCGCCCGTATTGGAATACGAGCCGGTGTTGAGCACCAGAATTTTGAGTGGTGTGCCGCTCATCAGGATGCGCGAGAGCGCACCAAAGCCAATGTCGTAGCTGGCGCCGTCGCCCCCGATCGTCAGCACGGTGGGCAGCAGGCCCAGCTCTTTGACGCTGAACTGCTCCCAGGACAGCATGCGTAGCGCCTGGTCGTGGACGTTGGCATCGTAGGCGTCGGCCAGTTCGAGCTCGGCTAAGCGCAGCGCGCGCACGTCGCCCACGGTTTGCGCGGCGATACCTTCAAAGATGCCCTTGGCCAGCGGCTGCGCGTCCTGAAACAGGCTATTGACCCAGGGGTCGTTGAACGAGTTGTAGGGGAAGGTTGAGGCATAAACGCTGCTACAGCCGGTCGAGTTGGCCACGACTGTTCCGCACGGCCCGTTGCCGCTCGGGCCGCTTTCATAGAGGTAGAGGCGCTTTTGCAGTGTGTTGACGAGCTGGCCGATGCGCTCGGCGCGGGCGCGGTCGCGTTTGACCACGGCGGCTTGTTTAACGGCCAGGCGCTCGAGCAGGCTGTCGAGCTCGCGGATATGTTCGCGGCGGCGCTTTTCGGTGATGGCGTGGTTGGTTGACATCACCAGGTGGGTGGCGGTCACCTCGCCGCAGCCACGGCAGGCGCCATGGCCACCGGTGGTGCTGTAGTAATTGTCGCGGTCCAGGAACAGGCGTTTGATGTCACCACCCGGCTGCGTGGCATCAGCCACAAAGCGCTGTGGCGTATTGGCGGTTTTGCGCATCAGTTCAAAGCGCGTCTGCAACCCGGCCAGCAGCGCCGCGTCCTGCTCGGTTGACACCAGGGCGCCCGGCCCGCAGACTTCAACGCATTCTAGGCAGCCGGTGCATTTCCACGGGTCGATGGTGACCGCATAGAGCCCGCCGCTGCCTGGCTTGGCCTGTTCCATCGCATCAAAAAAGGGCCGGGTGCGAGCCACCGGGTACAGCGCCAGAATGTCAACCAGCTTGCTCAAGTTGCGCAGCAGCGTGACGTTGTCGGTCTCCAGATGAACTGCGGCCTCGGCCAGCAATTCGTGCAAAGGTCGGGCCTGTTTGCTCTGCAGGTAGTGCTCGCGCACGCTAGCGGCCAGCGTATGAATCTGTTCACGCATGGCATCACGCTGCGCCGCTGTCAGGTCGATCTGGCCCATGCCGGTCAGCAGCAACTCGGCAATGTCATGCACGCTGTTTGGGATGGCGCTATCCGGACAAACCAGGGCGCATTGCATGCAGCCGGTACACAGGTCGGCTTGAAACGTTGGCACGGTGCGTCGAAACAGGCCTTTGTCCTTGTCGCCAGCGCTGCCCGCTGGCATGAACAAGCCGGTGCCAGGCAGCACTGGTGCCTCAGCGATGCTGCCGTCACGAAAGGGCTGTGACACCATCGCGTCGAAATAGTCGCGGTCAAACAGACCAGAGCAGCCAGAGTTGCCGCTGCTGCGGCAAATCGACGCCGAGGCTGACTCGGCGCGAATGGCAATCGGTTCGGGCACGGTCTTGAGCTGGGCGAATGCCGGGGTGTCGTAAGCAATCCGTTGTGTGGCCTCGATGCCTTCTTTGATCACCGCCATATTGCCAGCGATCACGGCATGGCCTTTGCCGCCAAACTTTTTGCTGATCTGCTGCTGGACTTTCTTCAACAGGGCATCGGCGCTGGCACCGGCGGCGACTTGATCCACGTGGCCCGACACCGCGCCGATAAAGGCGATGCCCATCATGCGCGTGGCCAGCTCGGGCGTGGGCGCGTGCTTGCGGGCCACGGCAAAGGCATCGATGATGAAGAAGTTGATTTTTTTCTCAACAAGGGTCTTGCGCGCCTGATCCGGCAACTGGAGCCAGACCTGTTCTGGTGTGGCGTTCGATTGCAGCACAAAGGTGCCACCCGCAACCAGACCCAGCAAAGGATTGGTGTGGCTGAAGACCTTGTGGTCGGGCGAAATGACAACCTCGACATCTTCCAGTTCGGCGTTGGTGATTTTGACCGGCTCGGGGCTCAGGGTGATGTAGTAGTTGGTCGGTGAGCCGCTTTTTTCAGAGCCGTATTTGGGCGCTGATTTCGAGTGCATCGCCAGCACACCGGCCAGGATGTCGGCCAGCAGCTTGCCGGTAGCGATGGTGCCGTAACCACCGATCGAGTGAAAGCGAATCCGCAGCGCGGCTTTAGGCAGCAGCCGTGGGTTGGCCTCGGTGGCTAGCGCCATCAGCTCGGTTTCGGGGTAGGCGGCCTTGAGCCGCGCTTGCAACTCGGCCACCTGGGGCGACGCTGTCTTGGAGAAAAACTGCGATCCCAGATAGATCAGCGGTGCCGCGTTGCTGTCTTCCATGTTTTTGAAGGCGGCGATCAGATGCCGTGGTTGTAGGTCGTGCCCGCCCAGGCCAAAGATGGCGGTGGTCAATTTGGGGCTATTGGCCAGGGCCGGGATGCCCGCATGGCGCAGTTGCAGGGTGTTCTCGCGCGCTTTGAACAGTGCCTGTGTGACCAGACTGGTCAGCGCGGTTTGATCGGAGCGCTCCAGCACGGTGACGGCTTTCTTGCCTTTGAGCGCAGCAATCAGTTCGGCTTCAGGGAAAGGTTGCAATAACTTGATCGCAATCAAACCGACTTTCTTGCCCTGACTGCGCAGGTAGCTCACTACCGCTTGCACGTCGTCAGTCACCGAGCCCAGACCCACCATGACGGTCTTGGCGTCGTCGCACATAAAGGTTTGCACCGGTTCATATTGGCGCCCGGTCAGCGCCGTGTACTCGCTCATGGCTTGGCGTACCAGCGTCGGCACGGCGCTGGCAAAGTGGGTGCGGTGATCGGCCGCCCCAGCCTGAAAGTCAGACTGGTTCTGCACCGCACCGGTCAAGCCCGGGTTGTTCACATCGACCAACGCTGGCACCAACTGGCGCGTGCCCTTCTCAAAGGCGTTGAGCCACTGGCGCTGCCACTGCGCGTGCAATTCTTCGGGCAGCCAAGCGAGTGTTTTGGCAACCAGTTTGCCCGCGCTATCGGCTTCAATCTTGGTGACGTTCTGATCGAGATAACTTTGCAATTTGGTCGAGTTAGCCTCGGTCAGATCGGCCTGATGCCGTACCAGGTAGCGCTGCAACTGGGCCACGCGGCCTTTGGCACCGTACAGCATCTCTTGTGCCAGCGTGGGTGCCTTGATGCGTCCGGCCGGGTCGCCCAGGTACTCGGCCAACAAGGCTGGCTCAGGCAGTAGCGCCTCGCACAGCATATGGCTGGTGGCAAAACCGTCCATCGCGTTGGCCACCGGGATCAGCGACAGCGCCGCAGTGCGGTAGGCAATGGCGGCCAGGTCGGCCGCCTCCTGCGGGTTGGCGCCAAACAAAATGGTGTAGCCAGAGGACAGCAGCGCATAAACATCGTCATGGCCGGCCATGACGTTGAGCGAATGTTTGGACACCACCCGCGCGGCGACTTGCAGCACAAAGCCCCCGACCTTCTTGCCGACGGTGACGTAATGCGATTCCATGGCGTACAAAATGCCCTGGCTTGACGAAGCGTTCGAAATGAATTGACCGCCCGTGAGCGCGGCGCCGAGCGCACCGCTTTGCGCTGAATGCTCGCCTTCGGGGCCGAAGAAAAAAGGGTGCTGACCCCAGACGTTGACGCCGCCTTCGGCGCGCGCCGCCTCAAACAGTTCAGCGATTTCTGTAGAGGGTGTGATTGGGAAGCCGATAACACCGCCGCAGACATGATTCATGACGTAGGCGACAGCGCCGTTGCCGTGGATCACGTTGGGGATCCCAGGGTATTTGGGTTGCTTGTTTTTCATAAGTGACTGTCCGTGAGTGAAGGGCCAAGGGTGACGCCCGACCCCAAGGCTTTGTGCACGGGTGGTGCGGCAGGCGTTGCGTCAGGCTTTCACGGCGCGCCCGGAGATAGTCCGGTCAGCAGGCAGGCTGGTGGCTTAACACCGGCCTTGGATGGTCAGACCAGAAGTTGAGCCTCTGATCCGTTCGTGAAGCTACAGTATAAGAAACATTTCGTTACGGAAAATACCACTGTTCCCCAGTGAAGACGCTGTTTGTCTGCTGCTGCCATTGAAAAACAAACGGCTTCGACATCATATGTTGCAGAGCCATTTCACATACAGAGAAATTGGCTGGAATAATAGGCGTTGAAGTGCTGCGTTTTGTTTGATGTCGAATGTGCGCCATGAACTGGGGGCGTCTGATCAGTATGGGTAGCTGGTTGAACGAAGCCTGCGGTACAGCGTCTGTCGGCTGATGCCCAGGTGCCGGGCCGCCTGTGACATGTTGCCAGCGCAGTCTTTCAAGGACTGCTGCATGGCCGCTTGCGAAAGCTGCGCCAGGCTTTGCGGTGCATCATGGGCTGCGGGCGCGCTCAACTTGGTATGAGACTGCTGGGCTGATGCTGGCGTCACGGTCAAGTCTTCCAGCAGATCATCCGACAAATGCGCCCAGTCAATGCACGCCTCCTGCGGCTCCAGCATGGCGCTGGCGGTGCGCAAGGCGTTGGCGTATTGGCGCAGATTGCCGGGCCAGGCGTGCGCACTCAATCGCGCCAGCAGTTCCCGCGCCACGTGTACGCTGCGACCCGGATTCAGGTCACTTAGCAAGCGCTGCGTGAGTACCGCAAAATCAGTGCGCTCTCGCAAGGGCGGCAGTTGCACCGTCAAACCGTTGATGCGGTAATACAAGTCGTTGCGAAAGCGCCCGGCCTCGGCGGCCTGGCGCAGTTGGCAATGGGTGGCACACATCAACGCAAAGTCAACGGCCACCGCCGGGCCACCGCCTAGCGGGCTGACCTGGCGCTCTTGCAAAACCCGCAACAGCCGCGCCTGCATGGGCAGCGGCATGTCGCCAATTTCGTCCAGAAACAGCGTGCCGCCGTGGGCTTCGCGCAGGCGGCCCGGGCTGCCGTCGCGCCGGGCACCGGTAAACGCGCCCGGCGCGTAGCCAAAGAGCTCGGCTTCAATCAGGTTTTCTGGAACGGCGGCGCAATTGATGGCGACAAACGGTTTGGCGCGGCGCGGCCCGCTGTCATGCACGGCACGCGCAAACAGTTCTTTGCCAACGCCTGACTCACCCTGGATCAGCAGCGGTATGGGTTTGTCGGCCACGCGACGAGCCTTGTCGGCGGCGCTGCGCCAGCGCGGGTCGCCGGTGTCCAGTTGGGCCAGCGCGTCGGCCGACTGACCGCTACCCGCGTCGTCCCGCAGCGTCAGTTGCGCGTTGACAGGCGCCAGCGCCTGCCAGCGCAACGCCTCAGTGGCTGGCTGGACGATGACATACAAGGGCGCGCCGTCGCGTCGGTGCACCAGCAGGGGTTCGCCCGGGCGACGCTGCTGGCGCGCCAGCAGGGTATCGAGAGACAGGTCGAGCAGCGACTTGAGTCGCGTCACCCCGAGGTCAGCCAGGGTCAGTTGCAACAGGTCAAGCGCCGCGCGGTTGCAGCCCAGCACCGCGTCATCGCCCGACACGACGGCAATCGCTTCGGCCACCGTGCCAATGCCTTCGCGCCGGGCGTGCAGGTGCAGGCGAACGTGGCGCGCGCTGGTGGCGCTGATGAGCCGGTTTTCAATCAGGCGCGCGGCCATGTTAACGAGCCCGAAGGTGTGCGGATGACCGCTGCGGTGATCGCCGGAAATGTCCAGCACACCGATCAATTGGCCTTTGGCCGAGACGATCGGCGCGGCGGTGCAGGTCAGGAATTCGTTGCGTGCCAGAAAATGTTCGCCTCCGTGGATTTCAACGCAGCACGCCTCGGCCAGCGCCGTGCCGATGGCGTTGGTGCCGCGCTGGCTTTCATGCCACGACGCGCCAGCCGACAAGGCCACCTGTTGCGCCCGTTGTAAAAAATCCGCCTGCCCCAGCGTGTGCATGAGCGTGCCGCGCGCATCAGCCAGGACCACCATGCTTTGGCTGTCTTGCACTTGCTCAAACAACACCTCCATCACCGGGCGTGAATGTGTCAGCAGCTCATGCCCGCTGGCCATGATGCGGTTGAGCTCGGCGGCGTTGGCGTGTTCGGTGTCGGTCAGCCGGGCATCGGGCAGCAAGCCTGCCGCCAGACTGCGCCGCCAGGAGCGCGCCACACGCTCGTCCATGCCATGCGCCGGGCAGTCGCCGTATTCCAGCAAATGTTGACGCGCCTGGCTGATCGACAGGGCGGTGGGTCGGGTACGCATGAGTCTCCTGCTATGGGATGCGGCAGCGCCAAGGCCGCCGCTTTTTGTATTGCGATGGTAGTCATCAAGACAATCCTTGGCGATATGAAATGGCGTGCATACAGAACACACGGGACAGGTGTTGCAGGATGGGACAGGTGTCACCGCCTGCACCAACCAGTTACGGCGCGGCTCGGCAGTCATCCACAAAAAACGGTTTGAAATCAATGCAGTCAACGCCAACCGCCCAGTTGGCACGCGTCTTGATGTTCAACACTGCCCGCAAGGGAAATTCATTCGATTTTTTTCAAAACAGGAGACCTCATGATCTACGCAGCCCCCGGCCAAGCCGGTGCAAAAATCGCTTACAAAGCCAAATATGACAACTTCATTGGCGGTAAATATGTCGCCCCGCTCAAGGGTCAATACTTTGACGTGATCAGCCCGATCAGCGGCCGGGTCTATACCCAAGCCGCACGCTCAGGCGCTGAAGACATCGACCTGGCACTGGACGCGGCCCACGCCGCAGCGGATGCCTGGGGCAAAACCTCGGTCACCGACCGCTCCAACATCCTGCTCAAGATTGCCGACCGCATCGATGCCAACCTGGAACTGCTGGCCTACGCCGAAACCGTTGACAACGGCAAGCCGATCCGCGAAACGTTGGCTGCTGACATTCCGCTGTCCAGCGACCACTTCCGCTACTTTGCCGGTTGCATCCGCGCGCAAGAAGGCGCCTTGAGCGACCTGAACGAAACCACGGTGGCCTACCACTATCACGAACCGCTGGGTGTGGTCGGGCAAATCATTCCCTGGAACTTTCCGATTTTGATGGCCGCCTGGAAGCTGGCCCCTGCCCTGGCGGCAGGCAACTGCGTGGTGCTCAAACCCGCTGAATCGACCCCGGTGAGCATTCTGATTTTGATGGAAGTCATTGGCGACCTGCTACCCCCCGGCGTGCTCAACATCGTCAACGGCTATGGCCGCGAAGCCGGCATGCCGCTGGCCAACAGCAAGCGCATTGCCAAGATTGCCTTCACCGGCTCCACCAGCACCGGTCGGGTCATCGCGCAATCCGCCGCCAACAATCTGATTCCGGCCTCGCTGGAACTCGGCGGCAAGTCGCCCAACATCTTTTTTGCTGACGTGATGGACAAGGACGACGGTTTTCTGGACAAAGCCATCGAAGGCCTGGTGCTGTTTGCCTTCAACCAGGGCGAAGTCTGCACCTGCCCGAGCCGCGCATTGATTCAGGAAAGCATTTACGACAAGTTCATGGCACGCGTGCTGCCGCGTGTCAAAGCCATCAAGCAGGGCAACCCGCTCGACTCTGAGACCATGCTGGGTGCACAGGCCTCACAAGTTCAGTTGACCAAGATTTTGTCCTACCTGGACATTGGCAAGCAAGAAGGTGCGCAGGTGCTCACCGGCGGTCACCAAGCCAAGCTGGCCGGTGATCTGGCCGGTGGCTATTACGTGGAGCCCACGCTGCTCAAGGGTCACAACAAGATGCGTGTGTTCCAGGAAGAAATTTTTGGCCCCGTGCTGGCTGTCACCACCTTCAAGGACGAAGCGGATGCGTTGGCGCTGGCCAATGACACGCTGTACGGTCTGGGCGCAGGCGTGTGGAGCCGCAACGGCAACGTGGCCTACCGCATGGGCCGCGCCATCAAGGCCGGACGCGTCTGGACCAACTGCTACCACGACTACGCTGCGCACGCGGCCTTTGGCGGCTACAAAGAGTCGGGCATTGGCCGCGAAACGCACAAGATGATGCTGGATCACTACCAGCAAACCAAGAACCTGCTGGTGAGCTATAGCGAAAGCAAGCTGGGGTTCTTCTGATCGGGCTGACCGGTTAAGCACTGTTTTGCTAAACCGCGCTGCGAGGCAGGCGGGCGGGGCACCCCCTCATACTGGAGTACCAGAAATCGGGGGTTGCCCCACCCACCTGCCTCGTAGCGCTTTCGCCAACAATTGTTCATTTTCTGAGGGAACTCCATGGTGGACAAAGTCATTGCCACACCGGCCGCGCTGGAACTCATCGCCTTCCTGAAAACCAAGCACGGCCCGGGTCTGATGTTTCACCAGTCGGGCGGCTGCTGTGACAACAGCGCGGCCAATTGCTACCTGCTGGGTGAAATCACCATGGGCGCGGGCGATGTGCTGCTGGGCGAGATCGGCGGCTGCGCGTTTTACATCGGCAAAGCCCAATACCAATACTGGAAACACACCCAACTGATCATCGACGTGATCGACGGCAGCGGCGGCGATTTTTCATTGGAAACACCCGAGGGCAAGGGGTTTCTGACGCGCTCACGGGTGTTTACAGCGCAGGAACTCAATGAGTTGAAAGGCAGCGGGATTTAGACCATGAGTCATCAGCGTGGAGGCGATGCCGTGTGATGTGGTGTACATTGGTAGCGACTTTCATGATTGGAATCAGACATGACAAACTTGGATCGCATTACTCAATCGCCTGGTGTCATGGGCGGCAAGGCCTGCGTGCGCGGCTTGCGCGTCACCGTGGCGATGATTGTTAACCAATTGGGTGCCGGCCACAGCATGGATCAGGTTCTGGCGGACTACCCGTACCTGGAACGTGAAGATGTTTTGCAAGCCCTGCGCTACGCAGCCTGGCTGTCTGAAGATCGTGAATTGGTGTTGGCTGCTGCATGAATTTGGTGGTGGACATGAACCTCTCGCCCCGTTGGGTGAGCGTGCTCGAGCCCCAATGCCATCAGCCCTCAGGTGCTCGCAGCCCTGCGACAAATGACATCAGAACTAGAGCAGGGCGCCTTATTGACGGTGGATACAAACCGAACGCGTTTGCGCCTGCTGCCATTTGCGCGTTGACACTCAGTCTGAGGCTCCGACGGGTCAGCCTTGGGTGTAGATGTGCTCAGCCGCACGTCGGATGGCTTCGTTGCACCGTCTTGCCGTGGCGCTGCCACTGCCTGTGACGACGCGCCTAGCCAGGAACGGTTTGTGAACCGCTGGAAACGCTGTTGCTGTCGTACGGCCATCGCGCTGCAGCAACTTTTTGCACTGGCCAATCAGATCAGGAGATACCGATGGTTGACAAAGTCATTGCCACACCGACCGCGCTGGAACTCATTGCCTTCCTGAAAACCAAGCACGGTCCCAACCTGCTGTTTCACCAGTCAGGCGGCTGCGCGTTTTACATTGGCAAGGCGCAATACGAACACTGGAAACACACCCAACTGATCATCGACGTGGTCGATGGCAACGGCGGTGATTTTTCTCTGGAAACGCCTGAAGGCAAGGGGTTTCACACACGCTCCCGGGTTTTCACTGAAGCTGAATTGGCGGAACTGGCAGCGCTTGAGTGATGCCTTCATAACGCATTTTCAGTATGTGGGAGTTGCTTTTTAATTTGTAGCAAAATGGTGCAGATGAGAGGTTGGGAATAGGCTGTAAGCGGGTCTACAGTTTGCTGATCAGCCCGCCGCATACCTGCCGTTCAATCTGGCGACTTTGGGTACCCGCAAAAGACCCTTACCCGACGTTCGCCGGAATCGCATGAATCCCGCCGAAAAGTGGAAAGCTGACTTTCAATTTCGCAGGAAACAGTCACTCTCCGGCAGTGCCAAAAACTTGGAAGCAGTCACCCAGCTATGAAAATTGATTTTTCAATTTAGCCGTTGGCAGCGCAGCGGGAGCGGTCGGTCACCTGGAAATCGGGAGCACCCGGACTTGGCAAGTAACTGGCATCAATGTACGTGCAAAAATGGAGTCTTATTGGAGCGACCTTGGAACTTCTTCGTCTGAGCCTTTTGTTCGCACTGACAGCAGTGGCGGAAATCATCGGCTGCTATCTCCCTTGGCTAGTTCTTCGTCAAGCTAAGCCGCTTTATTTGTTAATACCCGCAGCAGCCTCATTGGCGCTTTTTGCTTGGCTATTGACACTACATCCAGCCGCAGCCGGGAGAACTTATGCTGCCTACGGTGGTATGTATATCGCTGTCGCGCTGCTCTGGCTCAAATTCGTTGATGGCGTTTCATTAACCCGATGGGATGTCTCGGGGGCGATGATTGCACTTGTTGGCATGGCTGTAATCGCACTTCAACCGACAACTACCTGACAGCCCGGTAAGGGTGAAGCCGGTAAAGACCTGGAAAACTGCACGGCGTACCCACCATCGTCAAGACCAGACCCGTTGCTGACCATCAACTTCGGGGACTCTCTTCCCCAAAGCCGACACTGCCACCAGTTACCCAACCCTCTGCAAAGTAGCAACCATTTTGATGATCTCGGTACTCTGTGCAAACATACATTTGAAATGCCGACGCATTTAGGCCGCTGCCGAATGCGCAGTCAGGTTGACTTGAAGCCTTTCGCGCACCGCACGGAAGATGGCCGCCAAGTTGTCCATACTGGGATTGCCCGTTGGCGACAACATCCGATGCAAACTCTTGCTGGGTTTGGCCGTCAGCGTTGCAAGTTGTTCGAAACCGATGGTGGCATTCACCAGGTCACGCAGGATCAGGCGGGCCGTCTCAGGTTCGCCGTTGAGAAACAGTGTCGCAGCTTCGTCCAATAGGGCCTGCGCAAATGAAGCGTCACTCTGCACCCGCTGGATGACGGTTTCTTTGAAATTTCTGGTTAATGCCATTTTTGTTACCCCTTTTGCTTGCTGCCTGATTTGGCTGCCATCATTTTTTTACGGGCCTTGTACTCGGCCAACAGTTCCTTGGCTCTATTGATGTCCCGTTGCTGACCACGTTTGGTGCCGCCACCAAACAGGACAATGAGCATGTCGCCATCCTTGGCGAGGTAGATTCGGTAACCCGGACCCCAGTCGATGACGTATTCACCCATGCCATCAAACCACTTGATACTGGACGTATTGCCCAACTCCATTCGAAGTTTGGCAACGGTCACCTTGGCTGCAGCCTGCGATGACAGGCTGTCAAACCATTGCTTGTACGGGTTGGATGCATCCTCACGGATGTACTCTTCAACTTTGATTGCCATGCTTCATGGTAACACATGTGTTACCGTTATGCGGAGGCGATCTTGATGCAGGGGAACTCCAGCGTTTGACTTCAATAGTTAAAACCGGCCGGTCCTATAGCTGCCGATCACCAATACCCGCTTGCGCTGCACAGGCGCCACCTGAAACGCCAGCGTTTCGATGAAATCCGCTCAGCAGTCCAAGCGCAGGTCATCAGAGAACCAGTGGTTTCTTGCCCGTTGAACACCCCAGCGCAAACTCGCGCCAGCCCAGCACCTCACAGCCTTGCCTTGCATAGTGGCCATTGCCTCCATAAATGATCTGCGGTGACAGCGTAGGCGTATCTGCCAGGCCAGCCCATTTACTCACAGCGTGCGGCCAGTCTGATGCAAAAGTGCTGCCAGATTTGATCTCGATGGGTTGCAAGCCTTGCTGGGTTTCAAACACCACGTCCACCTCGTGGCCGACGTTGTCGCGCCAAAAATACAGCTCAGCGCTTTGCCCGTTGTTCAAACGCTGCTTGACCAATTCAGAGACTACCCAGGTTTCAAACAATGCCCCACGCGCGGCATGCGTCTCGATGCTCGATGCCTCCCGAATGCCCAGCAGCCAGGCCATCAGCCCGACATCCAGAAAATACAGCTTGGGGGTCTTGACCAGCCGCTTGCCAAAATGACGATGGTAGGGCGCTAGCCGCATGACAAGGTAACTGGCTTCCAGCACCGACAACCATTTGGCAGCGGTGACCGCTGCAATACCGCAATCTGCACCCAGTGCCGCCAGGTTCAGCAACTGCCCGGAACGCGCTGCGCACATGCGCACAAAGCGATGAAACTGGCTGAGGTCTTGCACCGCCAACAACTGGCGCACGTCGCGCTCCACATACGTGGCCACGTAGTTGGCAAACCAGTCGGCAGGTGCCAGCGCACGGTCATACAGCGCCGGATAACCGCCTGTGCACAGCACCGTGTTCAGGGCTTCAGGCAATCGAGCGCCTCCAAGCTCCAAGCCGCTCAAGGGCAGCAGCTCAATGCGCCCGACCCGCCCTGCCAGACTTTGCGTGACACCCGCCAGCAGGTCAAACTGGGCCGAGCCGGTGAGCACAAAGTCTCCCATTCGGGCACGCTCATCCACCATCTGTTGCAACCAGGACAGCAGCGCCGGGCAGCGCTGAACTTCATCCAGAATGGCACCCTCAGCAAACCGCGCCAGAAAGCGCTGCGGGTCCGTCAAGGCAAATTCGCGCTCTTGCGGGTTTTCCAGCGACACATAGGGTTTGGTCGAAAAAACAGCCCGTGCCAGCGTGGTCTTGCCTGACTGGCGCGGCCCGGTAATGGCCAGCACAGGAAAACCCCGGGCCAAGCGTTGCAACGTAGAGGTAGCTTGACGAGGAATCATTTCTTACAAATCGAAGTTTGTTACTTTGAATTGTAAGCTTGCCCCGGCAAACACTGTGGCGCAGCGAACGCCGTGGCGGCATTACACAGCTTGAAAACAACAGGCAAACATTAGCCCATCAACTGCACGCGGGGCTTCCAGGCTCTGGCCACGGCGCGTCTGGCAAAGCGGCGATCGTCAAACGTCATCACTTGGCGACATTGCCGATACGAGGCGTGGTGCAGTGCATCGGCAAAGTCGAAGCCATCGGCCAAGCCCTCAATGGCCATAACCACGGCAGTGCGGTCTTCAACTTCCAAGTTGGGCAGCGCCACCATGTGACGCAGTACCGCCAACACATCGGGCACCGGACTTTTGTAATACCCACGCAGCACCCACTCCAATTCCAGAATCACCGTCTTGCTCACAACCAGTCTTCGGCCGCTGTCGATCAGTTCCCGGGCGAGTGCAGCTTGGGTCTGTGTGGCCTCGTCCGAGCTCGCCACGTAATAACGCGCCAGCACGTTGGTGTCGAGCCCGATCACGGCGCGCTCTGAGCCAGGCTGGCAGTATCCAAGTCGACCGGAACCGCCTTGCGGCGGCTCTGGATCAAGCCAAAACCGCTGACAGAGGCTTCCCGGGCAGAGGGTGCCGGACGCAGGGCAATGTGATCGCCTTCCACTGTGAAGCGCAGCGCCATCCCCTGGCGCAAGCCAAATTGCTGGCGCACATCCCGCGGAATGGTGACTTGTCCTTTGCTGGTCAGGGTGGTTTGCACGGTAGTACTCCAGAAGTGTTACGCGGTAATACTACCACCCTGACCACTTAACTTGAAATTTGCTCCATGCAACCCCTTACTTGGCTGCATTCGGAAAGAACAACTGTTCACCGCCAATTTTGTAGCTGGCAATCACTGCCTGACCGGCGCTACCGGTGACCCAGTCGATGAACTTCTGGCCTTCCGCCACTTTCACATGCGGGTGTTTGGCCGGGTTGACCAGCATCACGCCGTATTGGTTGAACAGACGCTTGTCGCCTTCCACCAGCACTTTCAGGTCACCGCGGTTCTTGAAGTTGAGCCAGGTGCCACGGTCGGTGAGCGCGTAGGCGTTGGTGCCAGAAGCCATGTTCAGCGCCGGGCCCATGCCGCAGCCGCAGGATTTGTAACCGCTGCCGGTCTTGCCAGTCAGGTCGGCCATTTTCCAGAAGCGCATTTCAGCCGCAAAGGTGCCGCTCTTGTCACCGCGCGAGATAAACGGCCCGTTGGCAGCGGCGATTTTCTTGAGTGCTTCTACCACGTCGTTGCCCTTGGCTTTGGCCGGGTCTGCCGTCGGCCCCACCACCACAAAGTCGTTGTACATGACTTCGATGCGCTTCACTGCAAAGCCCTCGGCGACCACTTTTTCTTCGGCCACCTTGTCGTGCACAAACAGCACGTCTGCGTCGCCCCGGCGGCCCATGTCGATGGCTTGCCCGGTGCCTAAAGCCACCACTTTCACGTCAATGCCGCTGGCTTTTTTGAACTCGGGCAGCAGCACCGAGAATAAGCCGGATTGCTCGGTCGAGGTGGTCGATGCGACCACAATCGACTGCGCCTGCGCGCTCAGCGCAGCGCCCCAAACAGCTATTGAAACAGCAGCTACACGCGCACATCCAAAAAGGGCTAGAGGCCAAAAAGACTTAAAAGATTTCACGGCTTTCATACAAGTTCTCCTTTGACAAACAAATGGGCCGCCGGATACTGCTGTTGCAGCAACGGCCCGCTAAAAAAATCATCGACCGGCAAATCGGCCAGCACGCGCCCGTGCTCCAGGTAAATCACCCGGCTGGCCAAGCGCTTGACCTGGCCCAAGTTGTGGCTGGCAAAAACCAGCGTCATGGCATTGGGGCCGCTGGCAAATTCGTCTATCAAGGCCTCTACCTCGCGCTTGGCATGGGGGTCCAGGCTGGCCGTGGGCTCGTCGAGCAGCAGCACCTGCGGCTGCAAGGCCCAGGCGCGCGCCATCGCCACCCGTTGCACTTGCCCGCCCGACAGGCCACGCGCGTTGCGCTGCGCCAATTCGCTCAGACCCACGCGCTGCAAGGCCGCCAGCGCCAGCGCTTTGCACTGGCGCCATGGCGTGCCACGCAGCCACAGCCCCAAAGCCACGTTGCGCAACACCGACAAGCGCAGCAAATGCGGCTTTTGGAACAACATGGCCTGGCACACATCGGGCGCGCTGTGCAGTTGCCCGGCAGACGGCACAATCAGCCCATGTAACACGCGCAGCAGCGTGCTTTTGCCGCAGCCATTGGCCCCCACCAGCGCCACGCGCGCTCCGGCGTGCACTTGCAGATTGACGTTCGCCAAAGCACGCACACCGCGCTCTGGTGCGCCAAACTGGACGCTCACGTCACACAACTCAAACACTGGGGCAGCAGTGTGGCGCTGACTGATACAGGGGTTGGGTAACGCACCCCCTGGCGCAACGCAACTGTCTGCTCGCGTAAGGCGCGCAGCCGCGCGACCCAGGCGTTGCGCCGTCGCAGCGCAGCTCACAGCGCCAGCACCTGATAAACCGGCGCGCTGGCCTCTTGACCCTCGCGCCAGCGCTTAAGCAGTGCAATCAGCACATTGAGCAGCAGCACCACGCTCAGCAAGATCAGCCCCAGCCCCAAGGCCAGCGGCAAGTCACCTTTGCTGGTCTCCAGCGCGATGGCCGTCGTCATGACGCGCGTGAAGCCGTCAATATTGCCGCCCACAATCATCACCGCACCAACCTCGGACACAGCCCGACCAAAGGAGGCAATCAACACCGTCAACAACGCGTAGCGTTCGTCCCACGCGAGCAACAAACTGCGCAGCAAGGGCGCAGCACCCAACGACTGAAGTTGCTCACCATGCAAGGTTTGCGCGTCTTCCACTGCCTGGCGTGTCAGGGCTGTCACCACTGGCAACACCAACACCGCCTGCGCCAACACCATCGCTTTAAAGCTGAACAGCCAGCCCAAAAAACCCAGCGGCCCGGTGCGCGACAACAGCAGGTAAATGACCAGCCCCACCACGACCGACGGCACGGCCAGCAAAGTATTCAAAACCGTGAGCACAACACCCCGGCCAGCAAAGCGCACCACTCCCAACCAGGCCCCCAATACCAGCCCCAAACTACAGGCCAGGGCGCAAGCGGTGGCACTGACCGACAAGGACCGCCAGACGATGGTGACCAACTCCGGGTCCATTGAGATGATGAGTTCCAGCGCGGTGGCGGCGCTGTCGGTAAAGGTGGTCATGCAGTAAGAAGAAAAGTTGCGGTATCGTAGCCACCCAATCAATCCTTGGCGATATGAAATACCGTGCATAGACTCCAACTTCACTACACCCTGTCCAAATACAGCAGCCCAGCACAGGTACGCAACCCGTTGATTGATCTGTTGCAAGCGGTATCCAACCATGGCTCCATCTCGGGCGGCGCGCGTGCGCTGGGCCTGAGCTACCGCCACGTGTGGGGCGAACTCAAGCGCTGGGAGCAGGAGCTGGGTGACGAATTGCTGGTGTGGGAAAAAGGCCAGTCGGCGCGCCTGAGCACCTTTGGCGCCAAGTTGATGTGGGCCGAGCGCCAGGCGCAAGCACGGCTGGCACCGCAGATTGAAGCGCTGCGCGCCGAGCTGGAGCGCAGCTTTGCCCAGGCGTTTGACGATTCGGTGCAGGTGCTCACGCTTTACGCCAGCCACGACGAAGCCATCTCTGCGCTGCGCGAATACGCCTTGCGCGCCACCGAAGAGTCGGCCCGGCTGCATCTGGACGTGCGTTTTACCGGCAGTGTCGATGCCATCCGCGCACTCAACGAAGGGCGCTGCATTCTGGCGGGCTTTCATACCCTGACCAACAGCGACCGCAAAACGCTGGCTGAGCGCACCTACAAACCGCTGCTCAAGCCGGGGTTGCACAAGATCATTGGGTTTGCCACGCGCAGTCAGGGGCTGATGCTGGCCCAGGGCAATCCGCTGGCGCTACAAAATTTGACCGACGTGGCGCGCACACAGGCGCGCTTTGCCAACCGCACCCTGGGCTCGGGCACACGGGTGGTACTGGACGAATTGCTCAGTCAACAGGGTTTGAGTGCGCACGAACTCAACGGTTACCAACGCCTGGAGCCATCGCACAGCGCGGTTGCCCAGGCGGTGGCGTCGGGCCAATGCGATGTGGGTCTGGGTATTGCCGCCTCGGCGCAACTGGCCGGGCTGGACTTTGTGCCATTGGTCACCGAGCGCTACCACCTGGTGTGCCTGAAGTCTGCGCTGGAGCAGTCCGCCGTGCAACAACTGCGCCAACTGTTGCAAACGCCCGCGTGGCAAGACGTGGTGCGCGGCATCGCAGGCTACCGCCCGCAGGACAGCGGCCAGGTACTTTCGATGCGCAAGCTGCTGCCTTGGTGGCACTTTGCGCAGACCAAGGAACACTCTAGCTAATCCCCTGCGCGTTGTGGCTGCGCGAACCCGGTGGGTCTGCCACGGCGGAAAATAATTCACAATTGCCCCTAAAAATCCTCAGGGCTTTGCCAAGCGGTTGCCGCTAAACTCCGGCGGCGCAAGAACCGCACCCCGCCATGATCGTGGCAAACGTGCAAAAAACTCAAACGATGGAGACACCATGACCCCTCTGCTCTCGCTGTCCCGGCTGATCGACCAGATCACCACCGGCATCGGCAAATTTGCCATGTGGCTGATTCTGGCCACCACCCTGATCAGCGCCGGTAACGCGCTGGCGCGCAAGTTTTTCAACGTCGGCTCCAACAGCCTGCTTGAAATTCAGTGGTATTTGTTTGCCGCCGTGTTCCTGCTGGGCGCGGGCTACGGCTTTTTGCGCAACTCGCACGTGCGCATCGACTTTTTGGCAGCCAAGTTTTCGTCGCGCACGCGCAACTGGATCGACATTGGCGGCATCCTGCTGGTGCTGGTACCTTTTTGCAGCATCAGTATCAACCTGGGGTGGGCGTTCTTCATGCAAGCTTACCTGAGCGGCGAGATGTCGCAAAACGCCGGTGGCCTGATCCGCTGGCCCGCTTATCTGCTGATCCCCACCGGTTTTGCCTTGCTGCTGATGCAGTCGATGTCTGAACTGATCAAGCGCGTGGCCTTTTTGCGCGGCGCAGGGCCCGATGTGCTCAGCGGTGAAGACGCCAAGTCGGACGACCAGAAAAATGCCGAGGCGCTGGAGGCGCAACTAGCCAAAGAACTCGCGGGAGCCAAATAAATGCAAACCACTTTTCTGGCACAGCAATTTGTGCCGATGATGTTCATGATGCTGTTTGCGGTGCTCCTGACGGGTTTCCCGGTGGCGTTTGGCCTGGCCGCCACCGGTCTGGGGCTGGGTTTTATTGGCATTGAAGCCGGCATCTTCCCGGCGGCGATGTTCCAGGCGCTGCCGCTGCGCATTTTTGGCATCATGCAAAACGATACGCTGCTGGCGATTCCGTTCTTTACCTTCATGGGCATCATCCTGGAGCGCTCGGGCATGGCCGAAGACCTGCTCGAAACCGTCGGCCAGGTGTTTGGCCCGGTGCGCGGCGGTGTGGCCATTGCCGTGGTTCTGGTAGGTGCCCTGCTGGCGGCAACCACCGGTGTGGTGGCAGCAGCCGTCATTTCCATGGGCTTGATTTCGCTGCCGGTGATGCTGCGCTACGGCTACAGCCGCACACTGGCCACTGGCACCATCACGGCATCAGGCACGCTGGCGCAGGCGATTCCGCCGTCGCTGGTGCTGATTGTGCTGGCTGACCAATTGGGCCGCTCCGTGGGTGACATGTATTCAGGTGCCTTGACACCGGCATTGATGACGGTCGGTTTGTACCTGACGTTTGTGGTGATAGTTGCCATCTTCTTCCCAAAAATGGCACCCGCTTTGCCCCCTGAGGCGCTGCTGTTCAAGGAACCCAACGGGCGCACTGGCCACCGTTCGTTATTGGTACTGTTGCTGGTCTGCATTGCCGTGGGCTACGGCTGGTCACAGGTGCACGACGGCCTGATGACGCAGTGGCTGGAGCGCGCCACCAAGTCGCCCGCCGATGAAACGCTGATCCTGTCGATGACGCTGGCTTCCATCACCGGGCTGGCGCTATCCATCATCAATCGCGTGACCCACATGGGCCTGCTGTCACGGTTGGCCGAACAAGTCACATTTGTGTTGATGCCGCCGCTGATTTTGATCTTTCTGGTACTGGGTACGATCTTTCTGGGTGTCGCCACCCCCACCGAGGGCGGTGCCATGGGTGCCATGGGCGCGCTGATTCTGGCCAAGGGCAAAGGCCGCTTGCAGATGACGATTCTGACGCAGGCGCTGGAAAACACCGCCAAGCTGGCCAGCTTTGTGCTGTTCATCTTGATTGGCTCCACCGTGTTCAGCTTTACCTTTAACGCCGCCGACGGCCACATCTGGGTGGAGCATCTGTTTGACAAAATTCCGGGCGGTGGCTGGGGCTTTTTGATTGTGGTGAACCTGCTGGTGTTCTTTCTGGGCATGTTCATCGATTTTTTTGAAATTGCCTTTATCGTGCTGCCCCTGCTGGCGCCGGTGGCCGAAAAAATCTTGCCCGGCATGGTGCCCGGCATGACCCCCGACCAGGCCATGATCTGGTTTGGCGTGATCGTGGCCATGAATTTGCAGACCTCGTTTTTGACACCGCCGTTTGGCTTTGCTCTGTTTTACCTGCGCAGCGTGGCCGCCAAGTTAGACTACAAGGACCGCGTGACAGGTCAGACCATTGCTGCCGTCAAGACCCTTGAAATCTACAAGGGCGCCTTGGCGTTTATCGTGCTGCAATTGATCATGGTGGTCAGCGTAATGGTGTTCCCAAGCCTGGTCACCGGCGGCATCGAGAAGGTGGAGAGCCTGAGCAACGACCAGATCATGGAGCAGTTGCAGATGCCGGGCGAAGAACCCGCCACAGGCACCCCAACCGACGCTGCAACGGGTGGTTCATCCGCCCCCGCAGCGGCCAGCCCACTTGACCCGGCAGCACCCACTGGCGACGGCAAAGCTGCCGAAGAAGACCCCATGAAGGCCTTGCTGGAGGCGGTTCAAAAAGACAAAGGAAAAACACCCTAAACAGGTGAACCGATTTGCCTGGGATGCAAGGCTATGCACTGACTAGGACAGGGTAAATTTGCTCTCGCGCCAAGTCGTTGTTTTACCGTCAGTCCTGCGCAGGCGGGAATGACGGGGATGCCTGAGATCAAATTTACCCTGCTGACTAGGAGCCTGTCGGATTTGCGGCTCAATGCCAACAGTCAGACCGGCCGCCAGGTAACCAAGTTTCAAGGGAGTGCGGTAACGTCACAACGGCTGCAAACAGTCCGTGTGGCGGTGGTGTCATTTCGGGCGTGTGTTGCCGTGTTGCGGACAACCGCGCACCAAATTCAAGCCGTCAGGAGCTTTTATGAATGGGTTCGAGACATTTTTTGGCCCGGGCGTACGCTTGATGCAGCGCATGAATTTGCGCTCTCGTTTGCGGGCAATGGCGTTGTTGGTGCTCACGCCACTGCTACTGATTTTACTGTGGTTGGCGTATCAGGCGGCAGCCACCCAAGCTGCAAGCACGCTTGACCTTGTTTTGCCTTTGACGGGTTTTCTGTTTGTGCTTTATCTGTGGGTGGCGTTTTATCAAAGCCTGACACTGGCAGTGGACAAACTGGCAGCGGGAATCGACCGCAGTGCGCGTGGTGATCTGTCACTGAAAGTAGAGATTGCCGGGCACGACGAGTTGGCCCGAGCCGGCGACCAGATTGAAGCCTTGAACGAAAATTTTTCTGGCTTGGTCGGCACCATCCGCAACCAGTCGGTGCATGTGGCGCAAGCTGGCGAAACGCTGGCAGCCAACATGGGTGAACTGGCGCAGCGCACCGAGGCACAAGCCGCCAGCCTGGAGCAAGCCAGTGCCAGCATTCTTGGTCTGAATGAATCGGTGCACGCCACCGCGCAACGCGCCACCGAGGTGGACCGCTTGACCCAGCGGGTTCGCGGCGAGGCCCAGGCTGGTGCGCAAGCCATGGATGTTGCCTTGCACGCCATGCAGGAAATCCAGGGCAGTTCCAAGCGCATGGGCGAGATCATCGGCGTGATTGATGGCATCGCCTTTCAAACCAATATCCTGGCACTCAACGCTGCCGTTGAGGCCGCCCGTGCGGGTGAGTCTGGGCGCGGATTTGCGGTGGTGGCCGCCGAGGTACGCACGCTGGCACAGCGCAGTGCCACTTCGGCCAAAGAGATTCGTGGTCTGATCGTGCGTTCCTCCGAGCAAGTGGGCATTGGTGTGACCCGTTTTGAAGCAGTCAACGAAAACTTGCACACGGTCGTCCATGGCGTTCAGCAGGTTGCAGAGGGGCTTGACAGCATCACCACAGCCAGCACCGAACAGAGCCTGTCACTGTCAGAAATTGCGCAGGCGGTCAAACAACTTGACAACATCACCCAGCAAAACGGTGCCATGGTGGAACAGACTCTTCATGCTACTGAGGGCCTGCGCGACCGCGCCTCCAAGCTCAGTGAAGCGGTAGCGGCCATCAAGCTGCGCCGTGGCACGGCCGACGAAGCCTACGCTTTGGTCAGGCGCGGCTTCGATTTGATTGGTCAGATCGGCTTAACGGCCGCTGCTGCACGCTTTCATGATCCTCACGGTGGTTTTCTGGATCGGGATCTGTACCTGTTTGTATTCGACCGTGCCGGGGTTTATCAGGTCTTTGGTGCAACGCCGGATCGGGTTGGCAAAACCGTCTATGACGTGCGCGGGCTTGACGGCAACCATGTGTTGCGTGAAGGCTTTGCCGCCGCTGAGCGTGGTGGTGGCTGGATTGACTACGAAGTGGTGAACCCGGTCACTGGCGTGGTTGACGAAAAGACTTCTTATATCCTCCCCTTGTCTGATACCCAGCTGATAGGCTGCGGCGTTTTCCGCCCCAAAGGTGGTTTCAACCTGAGCGCCCAATCTTCCTAGCGCAATTGCTGCACCCTGTGACAGAAGCCAAGCGCTTGCGCGCCGCCGCGCCAACCTGGAACCCGTGCCCGCACAGACCATAAAAAACCCGCCGAGGCGGGTTTTTTTTGACTCAATACGCTGCGTACTACAGCTTTTGCGCCTGCATGAAGCTGTCGAACTTGGCTTCAGTGAAGCGGAACCACAGGTTTGATTCGCGGCGGAACGCCGAATAATCGGCGTAGATTTTTTTCCATTCCGGGTTGGTGTTATTGAGTTCTGCGTACACCTCTTGCGCCGCCTTGAAGGCAGCACTCAGTACGGCATTCGGGAACGGTTTGAGCTTGACACCCTGGCCCACCAGCGTCTTGAGCGCAGCCGGGTTCTTGGCATCGTAGGTGGCTTGCATGGTGGTGTGTGCAAAAGCAGCCGCCGACTCGATGATGGCCTTGTATTCTGCCGACAGACCGTCGTAGGCCTTCTTATTGACATACAGCGACAGTTGCGGGCCACCCTCCCACCAGCCAGGATAGTAGTAGAACGGTGCCACCTTATTGAAGCCCAGCTTCAGGTCGTCATACGGTCCCACCCATTCGGCGGCGTCGATGGTGCCTTTTTCTAGCGCGGTGTAGATTTCGCCACCCGGAATGTTTTGTGGTACCGTGCCCAGCTTGGTGAGCACCTTGCCACCAAAACCGCCGACGCGGAATTTCAGACCTTTAAGGTCGGCGACAGATTTGATTTCCTTGCGATACCAGCCGCCCATTTGCGCGCCGGTGTTGCCCATCGGGAAATTGACCACGCCAACCTTGGCGTAGAACTCGCGGAACAGTTTCATCCCATTGCCTTCGTACATCCAGGCGGTCATCTGGCGGCTGTTCAGGCCAAACGGGATGGCGCAGTCCATGGCAAACGTCGGATCCTTGCCAAAGAAGTAATACGGCGCGGTGTGCGCCATTTCAACGGTGCCGTTGGACGAGCCGTCGAGCACACCCATGGCGGGCATCAGCTCGCCGCCGGCGTGCACGGTGATGGTAAATTTGCCACCCGACATTTCGCCAACTTTCTTGGCGAACACCTCTGCAGCACCATAAATGGTGTCAAGTGCCTTGGGAAAGCTGGAGGCCAGGCGCCAGCGGATAGCGGCACCCTGCGCGTGCACCACTGGCGCTACACCAGCGGCCAAAACGCCAGCGATACCAGCGTTTTTGATAACGGAACGACGATCCATCGAAATTACTCCTGTTGTTGAAACGATGCTCACTGCACAGTCAATGCAATGACGACTGATAAGAGTCAGCGCGCATTCTAGGGAGCACACCCCACCGACAGGCTGCGGGTTTTCCCTTGACTTGCGACGCAACTATTTCAAACGTTTGCGGAAATTTTTTCAGTGCAAAACTGCAACTGGACAATGATCAAGCAAAACGGGCTCGCACCGCGCGCTCGATACCCGCCGCATCCAGCCCCTGCATGGCCAGCAATTTGACCGGGTCACCGTGCTCGATGAACAGGTCGGGCAAGCCAAGTTGCAACACGGGCTTGACCACACCGGCAGCGGCCAGCGCCTCCAGCACGGCACTACCGGCACCACCCATCACCGCGCCTTCCTCGACCGTTACCAAGGCGTCATGCGCAGCGGCCACCTGCAGCAGCAAATCCACATCCAGCGGTTTCACCCAGCGCATATTCACCACCGTGGCGTCCAGTGATTCTGCGGCTTGCAGCGCCGGGTACAGCAGCGTGCCAAACGCCAACATGGCCACGCGCTGGCCCCCCTGGCGGCGCACTTCGCCCTTGCCAAATGGCAGCGCATCCAGCGTGTGCCCCACCGGCACGCCAGCCCCAGCGCCGCGCGGGTAGCGCACGGCCACTGGCGTGCTTTGCGCAAAAGCCGTGCTGAGCAATTGGCGGCACTCGGCTTCATCGGCCGGGCATGCCAGGCTGATATTGGGAATGCAACGCAGATACGGGATGTCATAGGCCCCGGCGTGGGTGGCGCCGTCGGCCCCCACCAAGCCAGCGCGATCCAGCGCAAACACCACCGGCAAGTTTTGCAACGCCACATCGTGAATCAACTGGTCGTAGGCGCGCTGCAAGAAGGTGGAATAAATCGCCACTACTGGCTTGAGCCCTTCGCAGGCCAGCCCGGCGGCAAAGGTCACCGCGTGTTGCTCGGCAATGCCGACATCAAAGTAGCGCTCCGGAAAACGCTGGTGAAACGCCACCATACCCGAGCCTTCGCGCATGGCCGGTGTGATGCCCACCAAGCGTGGGTCGGCCGCCGCCATGTCGCACAGCCAGTCGCCAAACACCTGGGTAAAGGTGAGCTTGGCGGGCAGCGTGCTTTTTTGCAGGCCAATGGCCGGGTCAAACTTGCCCGGGCCGTGGTAGGCAATCGGGTCGGCTTCGGCCAGCTTGTAACCCTGGCCTTTTTTGGTCACCACATGCAAAAATTGCGGCCCTTTGAGCTGCCGGATGTTGTCAAGCACGCTCACCAGCGTTTGCACATCGTGCCCGTCGATCGGGCCGACGTAATTGAAGCCGAACTTTTCAAACAGCGTGATCGGTTTGACCATGCCCTTGGCCGATTCTTCAAAGCGCTTGGCCAGCTCCCACAGCGGCGGGGCGCCCTTGAGCACGGTCTTGCTGGCATTTTTGGCCGCCGCATAAAACTGGCCGCTAAGCAGTTTGGCCAAATGGCGGTTCAGGGCACCCACCGGCGGGCTGATCGACATGTCGTTGTCGTTCAGGATCACCAGCAGGTTGCAGTCCATGACACCGGCGTTGTTCAGCGCCTCAAACGCCATGCCGGCGGTCATGGCACCGTCGCCAATGACGGCCACGGTGTGACGTTCTTCGCCCTTGATGCGGCTGGCCAGCGCCATGCCCAGCGCAGCCGAAATGGAGGTACTGGAATGCGCGGTGCCAAAGGCGTCAAACTCGCTTTCATCGCGGCGCGGAAAACCGCTTAAGCCGCCCAACTGGCGCAAGCTGGCCATGCGCGGGCGCCGCCCGGTCAGGATTTTGTGCGGATAGGTCTGGTGGCCCACGTCCCACACGATGCGGTCGTGCGGGGTGTTAAAGACGTAATGCAACGCCACCGTGAGCTCCACCGTGCCCAGGTTGGAGCTGAGGTGGCCACCCGTTTTGGCCACGCTGTCGAGCAAAAAGGCACGCAGCTCGGTCGAAAGCTGTTCCAGCTGCCCACGCGCCAGGCGCCGCAAATCGTCTGGGCCGTCGATGGTCTGCAGCAGGGGAAACGGTAAATTCATCAACATACGCTTTACTTTTTGTAGCTGCTTACGCTTATTCAATAAGCGCTAGAGCCATATTTCATGATATTTTACCGACACCTCAGCAAGACCGGTTGACCACCCAGTTGGCCAACGCTTGCAAGGCTTGCGTGTCGCCGAGGCCACTGTCTGCCAGTGCCTGGACGGCTTGGTCGTGCAAACTTTGCGCATAGGCACCGGCCGCTGTCAGCCCCATCAGCGACACATACGTGGGTTTGTCGGCCGCAGCGTCTTTGCCCGCAGTTTTACCCAGCGTGGCGGAATCAGCGGTCACGTCCAGCATGTCATCCACCACCTGAAACGCCAGCCCGATCGCAGCACCATACGTCTGCAAAGCCGCTTGCGCCTGCGCAGATGCGCTGCCACAGGCCGCGCCCATCATCACACTGGCTTGCAACAGCGCACCGGTCTTGAGCCGGTGCATCTCACGCAACTGTGCCTCAGTCAGATGCAGCCCCACGCTGGCCAAGTCAATCGCCTGACCACCGGCCATGCCCGCGCAACCTGCTGCGCGCGACAGCAGGCGGCACAGCTGCGCCTGCTGCGCCGCACTGATCACGCCCACATCAGGGGTAAGTAGCTCAAACGCCAGCGCCTGCAAGGCGTCGCCGGCCAGCATGGCCACCGCCTCGCCAAATTGCACGTGCACGGTGGGCTTGCCACGGCGCAACACGTCGTTGTCCATGCACGGCATGTCGTCGTGCACCAGAGAATAGGCGTGGATCAACTCGGTGGCACAGGCCGCGCGCAAGGCGGCTTCATGGCCTGGGGGTGCGCCGGTGGCTTGCGCTGTAGCCAGCACCAACAGCGGGCGCAAACGCTTGCCGCCGCCTTGCACGGCGTAGCGCATGGCAGCCATCAGGTCAGCGGGTGCCTGATGGCCCATATCGGCCGTGGTGGCGATGCTGACCCAGGTATCGAGCGCGTGCTCTACCGCAGCTAACTGAGCTGCCATCCAAGGCTGAAAATCAAACGCGGCGCTCATGGCGCATCTGCCGCCCAGGTGGAGAGCACGCCCTGGTCGAGCACCTTGACCTGCTCTTGCACGGTTTGCAGCCGGTCACGGCAAAACGCCAGCAACTCGGCACCGCGCTGGTATTGCCCCAGCAGCTGTTCCAGCGGCATGTCACCCGATTCGAGTCGCGCCACCAGTTGTTCCAGCTCTTGCACTGCGGCTTCGTAGCTGACTGGCGCAGCAGAAACGGAATGGGTCACTTTGGCCATAAACTGTGCTATTCCCAGATGAAAAGCGTGCATTTTAGGCGTGACCCCGTCAGCCCACTGACTACAATGACAACACCAACGTGAACCGGTTCTCTCCGGTTTTTTTATTGGCACCGCTGGTGCATCCCTCTGTGGGTCGGCTTACCCATGACCAATTTTGAACCGCAACAAGCCCATGGCCCTTTGCCTGTGGGCGTCTATGCTGATCCCGCGCTGTATCAGCGCGAATTGCAAACCCTGTTTCAACATGGGCCGCGCTACGTCGGCCATGCTTTGAGCGTCCCCAACGTGGGTGACTACCAAGCCTTGCCCCAAGAGGGCGAGGGCCGCGCGCTGCTGCACACTGGTCGCGGCGTAGAACTAGTGTCCAACGTGTGCCGTCACCGGCAGGCGGTGATGCTCAAGGGGCGCGGTCAATTGGGCACAGACGGCAGTGCAGGCAACATCGTCTGCCCGATCCACCGCTGGACTTACGCCGCACAGGGGCAGCAACCCGCAGGGCAGCTCATCGGTGCACCGCATTTTCCGCAAGACCCTGGCCTGAACCTGTCCAACTATCTGCTGCAAAACTGGAACGGGCTGCTGTTTGAAGCCGCCGGGCGCGACGTGGCACAAGACCTGGCCGGGCTGACCGAGCGCGCCCAGCTCGATTTTTCGGGCTACGTGTTGGACAAGGTGGAAATGCACACCTGCAACTACAACTGGAAGACGTTCATTGAGGTGTATCTGGAGGACTACCACGTGGCCCCTTTCCACCCGGGGCTGGGACACTTCGTCACCTGTGATGACCTGCGCTGGACGTTTGGCGAACAGTATTCCGTGCAGACCGTGGGCGTTTCCAAAGCGTTTGGTAGGCCGGGCTCGCCCGTGTACCAGCGCTGGCACGACGCGCTGCTGGCCTACCGAGGCGGCAAGTTGCCCGAGCGCGGGGCCCTCTGGCTCACCTACTACCCGCATATCATGGTCGAGTGGTACCCGCATGTGCTCACCGTCTCCACCCTGCACCCGATGGCGCCTGACAAGACCCTCAATATGGTGGCGTTTTTTTACCCCGAAGAGATCGCTGCGTTCGAGCGTGAGTTTGTGCAGGCGCAGCAGGCGGCCTACATGGAAACTTGCCTTGAAGACGACGAGATTGGCGAACGCATGGACGCTGGCCGGCGGGCGCTGCTGGCGCGTGGTGACAATGAAGTGGGGCCGTACCAAAGCCCGATGGAAGACGGCATGCGCCACTTTCACACCTGGTACCGCCGATGGATGGATCTTTAAATACTCTGTTTAACATAGCTGCTTGCGCTTGTTTCATAAGGGCAAAAGGCCAATTTCTTCTATAAAAATGCAAGCCCTGTGGATGGTGTTGGCGTCGTTTCTTTTTGCCACCATGGCGGTGGGCATCAAGGTGGCATCGACCAGTTTCAACCTGTTTGAGCTGGTCTTTTACCGCGGCGTGGTCAGCATGGTCTTCATGGCGCTGGCACTGCGCTCGCGCGGGGTGGCGCTGCGCACGCCCGTGCCATGGATGCACGCCTGGCGCACGGTGGTGGGTGTGACCGCCATGGCAGCCTGGTTTTACGCCATTGCCCATTTGTCTTTGCCCACAGCCATGACGCTCAATTACATGAGCGGCGTCTGGGTGGCGGCGTTTGTGGTGGGCGGCGCGCTGCTGTACGGCAAGGCCACGCCGCAGGGGTCGCTGCTGGCCACCGTTTTAGCGGGTTTTGCGGGTGTGGTCATCATGCTGCGCCCTTCGCTGGATCAAAGCCAGTTGTTTGCCGGGCTGGTGGGCTTGCTGTCGGGGCTGGCCGCATCGCTGGCGTATTTGCAGGTGACTGCGCTGGGCAAGGTGGGCGAACCCGAGGGCCGCACCGTGTTTTACTTTGCCGTGGGCACGGCCTTCATTGGTTTGGCCGGCGCCAGTTGGGTCGGCTGGACGCCCTGGGCCAGCGTGCGCTGGCAAGCCGGCGCCTGGCTGGTGCCACTGGGGGTGCTCGCGTCGTTGGGGCAATGGAGCATGACGCGCGCTTTCAGCCGGGGTGCCACGCTGCTGGTGGCCAACCTGCAGTATTCGGGCATTGTGTTTGGTGCCTTCTACGGCCTGTGGTTGCTGGACGACACCCTTGACCCGCGTGAATGGCTGGGCATGACGATCATTGTGGTCAGCGGGATCGCCGCTACCGCGTTGCGTAACCGTGTGCTGCCCGACAACGCCGCAGAAGAACATTAAATACTTTCAGGAGACCTTGGATGTACACCACGCTCATATCCGTGCCCCAACTGCAAGCGCTTCAAAAAAGCTCGGCGCCGCTGGTCGTGTTTGACTGCAGCTTTGAGCTGAGTCAGCCCGCCGCGGGAGACGCCCAATACGCGCAGTGCCACATTGCAGGCGCGCTGCGCGCCGACCTGGACCGGCATTTGAGCGCACACGGCTCAGCAGATGCCGCCAGCGGGGGCCGACACCCGCTGCCCGCGCGTGAAAAATTCGCCGCCTGGATCGGTGCCATGGGCGTGCAGCCGGGCACGCAGGTGGTTACCTACGACCGCCAAGGAATGGTGTATTGCGGTCGCTTGTGGTGGATGCTGAAATGGCTGGGGCACGACGCGGTGGCGGTGCTCGACGGCGGGTTTCAAGCCTGGCAAGATGCCGCTGGCCAAGTGCAAGCGGGTCACGCAACAGCCCCAGACCCGCGCAAATTTCATGCATCAAATTACCCTCTAGCCCCTACCAAATATGCGTTGGTAGCTGCTGATAACGTAGCAAAACAATTGGGCCAACCGCAGCAAACCATTCTGGATGCGCGCGGTGCGCCGCGCTTTCGGGGTGAGGTGGAGCCACTGGATCCCGTGGCCGGGCATATCCCCGGCGCACTCAACCGCGTTTACAGCGACAACCTGACGCCACAAGGCTGCTTCAAGTCACCCGCGCAATTACGCCGCGAATTTGAAGCCTTGCTGGCCGGGCGCGACTCGGCCACGGTGGTGCACCACTGCGGCAGCGGCGTCAGCGCTATCCCCAACCTGATCGCCATGGAAATCGCCGGTTTTGGCCCCACCACCCTGTACGCAGGCAGTTGGAGCGACTGGTGCAGCGACCCCCGCCGCCCCGTGGCGCAAGGCTGACGGGCACGCTGGCTTGTCAGGTTTTTTCTGACAAGCCATGTCACCCGCGCTGACACGCGCAATATCCAAATGCTGATTCAAGTTTTTGACGTGGGCTTCCAGAATCGGTTTCATGGTGGTGAACAAAGCAATTGAGCCCAAAACACCATCCAATTTATTGAACCCCATTTGGAGCCCATCATGAACGACGACCAACTCTCGCAAGAAATTCGCGACGCCAACCTGACTTACCTGATGTTGGCGCAAAACGTGATCCGCAAGGACAAGGCCGAAGCGCTGTTCCGCCTGGGCATTTCTGAAGAATCGGCCGATCTGATTGCCCTGTTGTCACCCGCGCAAATTGTCAAGATTGCCAGCAGCCCGATGCTGTTGTGCCGCTTCCGGGTGGACGACGACATGGTGTGGGGCCTGCTCACCAACCACACACCGTCCAAGGTGGACAACGATGCCACAACCAAACTGCACGCCAGCATTTTGATGGCCGGCAAGTACGCACAAGCACTGTAAGGAGCACATCATGGCCACCGTATCTACCAAAAGTGTTCGTAACGACTCCAAACAGGTTGAACGCGCGATTGCGCTGATCGAACTGGGCGCACGCCTGCAAGTGCTTGAGAGCGAAACCACACTCTCTTACGAGCGCCTGCTGCGCCTGTACAAGGAAGTGGCGGGCAAGTCGCCGTCCAAGGGGCAACTGCCGTTTTCCACCGACTGGTTCCTGAGCTGGCAGCCCAACATCCACTCGTCGCTGTTTCTCAATACCTACGAGTACCTGAGCAAGGTGAGCGCGCTGGACGACATTGACGCGCTGATGAAAGCGTATCGGCTGTATGTGGAACAAATGCGCAGTTGCCAACTGGAGCCACTGCTAACCATTACCCGCGCCTGGCGCCTGGTGAAGTTTGTTGACAACAACATGCTGGCGATGACCACCTGCAGCAAATGCGGCGGCCATTTTGTGACTGAACCCTATGAAAACGCACGCCATTTTGAATGCGGGTTGTGTACGCCACCGGCCCGCGCGGGCAAAGGGGGCGTCGCTGGCGGCTTGCTGTTGCACTGAAAAACCCGTCGCGGGCTTCTGAAGCCAGCGCTTCGCATTAAACTGTTGCCCTATGTTTGTATTAGTTGGCTGGCTCATCGTGATGGTATGCGTCTTTGGCGTGTTCATCTTTCACGGTGGCAATATTTCGGTGGTACTCAAGGCTTTACCCTTCGAGCTGATCACCATTGGCGGGGCCACCGCCGGTGCTTTTGTGGCCAACAACCAGATGAAAGTCATCAAGGCCAGCGTTAAAGGCCTGGGCACTTGCTTCAAAGGCAGCAAATACACCAAGGCGCGCTATATGGATTTGCTGGCGCTGATGTACGATATTTTGCAAAAAGCGCGCAAAGAAGGCTTGATGGCGATTGAAAAAGACGTGGAAGAACCCGAATCCTCTGAGCTTTTCAAGAAGCACGGGGCCGTGGGCAGCGACCACCATGTGGTCGAGTTCATTACCGACTACCTGCGCATGATGGTCTCGGGCAACCTGAACGCCCACGAGATTGAATCGCTCATGGACAGCGAAATCGACACCCACCACGCGGAAGAGCACGCCGCCGTTGCAGCGCTGCAACGTGTGGCCGGTGGTTTGCCGGCGTTTGGTATCGTGGCAGCCGTGCTGGGCGTGGTGAACACCATGGGGTCGGTGGGGCAACCACCAGCGGTGCTGGGCGGGATGATTGCATCCGCTTTGGTCGGCACGTTTTTGGGTATTTTGCTGGCCTACGCGTTTGCCGAGCCGCTGGCTGGCTTGCTGGAACAAAAGGTGGAAGAAGCGGGCAAAGAGTTTCAATGCATCAAGACCACGCTGCTGGCCAGTATGCAGGGCTACAACCCGGCCACTGCGATCGAGTTCGGGCGCAAGGTACTTTTCTCTACCGACCGCCCCACTTTTGTCGAGTTGGAAACCTTCGTCAAGAAGAAATAAGCCCATTCAGGTAACAACATGGCGAGCGATGCCAAGAAACTCCAACCCATCATCATCAAGCGCATAAAAAAAGCTGGTCATGTGGCGCACGGTGGTGCCTGGAAGATTGCTTACGCCGACTTTGTGACCGCCATGATGGCGTTTTTTTTATTGATGTGGCTGCTGGGCAGCACGTCTGAGGGCGACAAAAAAGGCTTGTCTGATTACTTTCAGTCGCCGTTGAAAGTGGCCATGCAGGGAGGCACAGGTGCGGGCGCCAGCCAGAGCATCATCAACGGTGGCGGCAATGACCTGACTCAAACCGCGGGTCAGGCCAAACGCGGCGACGGCGCGGACGCCAAAGCCAAACGCAACTCAGGCGATCAGGCCAAGGCGGCGCGAGCCAAGCAAGACGCGCAAAAGCTGGCACAGATCAGTGCCAAGATCAGCGGCATTATTTCGGGCACGCCCAAGTTGGCAGAGTTCAGTGACCAAATCAAATTGGCCATCACGCCCGATGGGCTGCAAATACAGATTGTGGACGACCAGAAACGCCCCATGTTTGACAGTGGCAGCGCCAGTGTCAAGCCTTACATGCGCGAAATTCTGCAACTTATTGGCGAAGCGTTGGTGGACGTGGACAACAAGATCAGCATGGAAGGCCACACCGACAAAACGCCGTATGGCAGTGGTGTGCGCGGCTACAGCAACTGGGAACTGTCCGCCGACCGCGCCAATGCAACGCGGCGCGAGCTGGTCGCCGTGGGTTTGCCCGACGAAAAAATGGCGCGTGTGATGGGGTTGGCATCCAGCGTTTTGTTTGACCCCGAGAATCCGACCAGTCCAAGCAACCGTAGAATCAGCATTACTGTCTTGACGCGGGAAGCAGAAGAGCGTCTGTTGGGGCCTCGTCCCGCTCAGGCAGCCCAATGAACGAAAGACAATCGATGCATGATTTTCTAGGTTGCCCAGAAAGGCTGTTGTATGGCCAATGAACTCAAATTTTTGGTGGTGGACGACTTCTCCACCATGCGTCGGATCGTGCGCAACCTTCTCAAGGAAATTGGCTACTCTGAGGCCGACGAAGCTGAAGATGGCGTGATTGCATTGCATAAGCTGCGCAATTCGAACTTTGATTTTGTTGTGAGCGACATCAACATGCCCAACATGAACGGCTTTCAGTTGTTGCAAGAAATCAAGAAAGACGAAAAACTCAAACGCATCCCCGTGCTGATGGTGACCGCAGAGGCGCGCAAGGAAGACATCGTGCTGGCCGCGCAGCAAGGAGCCGCTGGCTATATTGTCAAACCGTTTACCAAGGCCACGCTGGAAGACAAAGTCAACCTGATTCTGACCAAACTGGGGTTGAAATGAGTGACGACACAGCGACTACGCCAGACACGCAAACGCCTGGCAACTTGTCACACGATGTGCACCAGCGCATTGGCGTGCTCACGCGTCAATTGCACGACTCGCTGAACGGGCTGGGCCTGACCGAAAAAGTAAAAACGTGGGCGGGCGAACTGCCCGATGCAAAAAGCCGTTTGTCTTACATTGCACGGCTGACGGGCGAAGCCGCAGAAAAAGTGCTCAACAACGTGGATCAGGCCAAACTGCACCACGATCACATCGCCAAGGAAACACGGCGCATCGGTGCCCTGATTGTGCAAGACCCGGTGGCTGCCGTGGCCAAAGGCCATGTGATGAATTTCATCAGCGATGTGGAAGAGGCCAGCCAGGAGATCGACAAAAACCTCACCGACATCATGATGGCGCAAGACTTTCATGATCTGACCGGCCAGGTGATTGCCAAGGTGGTCGGTCTGGCCGCCAGCATTGAAGAGCAATTGATACAGTTGCTCATCGTCACCGCACCATTGGACGCCGCAAGCAACCGGATCGCACCCGAGCCAACACCCGCAGTACAACCGCCAGTGACCACCGCGCTACAGCCGGTCTTGGCCGGCCCGGCCGTCAACCCCGAAAGTAATCCGGATGTGGTCAAGAGCCAATCCGAAGTGGATGATCTACTGGCCAGCCTGGGCTTTTGAAGTCCGCCTGTAAATAAGCGGACAAACGCCCCGCTTATTGCCCTTTAGTTTTTAGGGCAGCCAAAGACAATGGGAAGAACACAAGATGTTTTTCCCCCATGGAATCCAGTAGCCAAGACCGCAATTTACCTGCCTCTGAGCGCAAGCTGAAAAAAGCGCGTGACGACGGTCAGGTGGCGCGCTCGCGCGACCTGTCCAACCTGGCTGTGCTGGGCGGTGGTGGTTTCACGCTGCTGCTGCTGGCACCCACAATGTTTGAACACATTCGAACCCAGGTGGGTGTGCAGTTGTTGTTTGACGCACAAGTCCTGAAAGACCCCATGATCATGATCAGCCGACTGGGCGCCATGGCAGGGGTCGGACTGGGCGCAAGTGTGCTGTTTGCGGTGGTGGTCAGCGTGATCGCTGTGATTGGCGCGGTGGCCACTGGCGGTTGGGTGGCCAGCCTCAAGCCGATCATGCCTGATTTCAGCCGCTTGAACCCCCTGAGCGGCTTTGGCCGCCTGTTTACCAAGGACAAAGCCACCGAAGTGCTCAAGATGAGCTTCATCGCCGGCATGATTTTGTGGATTGGCTTTGGGTATTTGTCCGCAGGCATGGAGACGTTGGGCGCGCTGGTGTTGCAACCTTCAGGCCAAGCCTTGGGTGTACTGGGCGACTGGGTGGCCCAAGGCGTCGCACTGATGCTGCTGGTGCTGCTGGTGGTGGCCATGGTGGACGTGCCGCTACAGAATTTCTTGCACAAGTCGCGCATGAAAATGTCGCACCAAGAGATGAAGCAGGAAACCAAGGAATCTGACGGCAACCCACAGATGAAAGGCCGACTGCGTCAGCGCCAACGCGACATTGCCCAGGGCAACAGCGTGCAAGCCGTTCCCAAGGCCGACTTTGTGCTCATGAACCCCACCCACTACGCCGTGGCCCTACGCTATGACGACCAGACCATGGCTGCGCCGCGTCTGGTGGCCAAAGGGGCCGACCTGCTGGCTTTCAAAATTCGGGACCTGGCCAAAGAACACAACATTCCGGTGCTGCAATCACCCGTGCTGGCGCGCGCCCTCTACGCCCACGCCGAACTTGACCAAGACATTCCAGCCAGCCTGTATACCGCTGTGGCACAGGTGCTGGCCTACATTTACCGTCTGAAGGCGGCCATGCGCGGCGACGCTCCCATGCCACAGGAAGCACCGGTGCCCTTTGTGCCACCAGAACTTGACCCGCTGTCCAACGTGTTAGCAGCGCAAGCCTTATGAACCCCCTGCTGAACAAACTGCAAGCCTGGCTGGGCAACCACATGGCGTTGGTGCAGGGCGCGGCCGCGCCCATGCTGGTGGTGGCTATTTTGTCGATGATGGTGCTGCCGCTGCCGCCGTGGTTGCTTGACACCTTCTTTACCTTCAACATTGCGATCGCCTTGATGGTGATGATGGTGGCCGCGTACATGCTCAAGCCGTTGGACTTTGCCGCTTTCCCTACCGTGCTGCTGCTGACCACCATGTTGCGTCTGTCGCTCAACGTGGCATCCACCCGGGTGGTGCTGCTTGAAGGCCATACCGGCTCCGGTGCTGCCGGCTCCGTGATCGAAGCATTTGGTCACTTTTTGATTGGCGGCAATTTTGCGGTCGGCCTGATCGTTTTCTCGATCCTGGTTGTGATCAACTTTGTCGTGGTTACCAAAGGTGCAGAGCGCATTGCAGAGGTTTCTGCGCGCTTTGCATTGGATGCCATGCCGGGCAAGCAGATGGCCGTGGATGCCGATCTGAACGCGGGCCTGATCGACGAGAAAGAAGCCAAACGCCGGCGCGCCGAGGTGGGCGAAGAAGCCGATTTTTTTGGCTCCATGGACGGAGCTTCCAAGTTTGTGCGCGGCGACGCAGTGGCCGGCATCCTGATCCTGTTGATCAACATTTTTGGTGGATTCACCGTGGGTGTGTTGCAACACGATTTGAGCGCATCCCAAGCGGCAGATACCTACATTCTGCTGGCCGTGGGTGACGCGCTGGTGGCACAGATTCCGGGCTTGCTGATTTCTGTGGCGGCAGCCATGGTGGTGTCACGCGTGGGCAAAGAGCGTGACCTGGGCAGCCAGATCATCAGCCAGATGTTCATCTCGCCGCGTGCCATTGGCATCACGGCCACCATCATGGGCATTCTGGGTGTGATCCCCGGCATGCCGCATACCGTGTTTTTGGGCGTGGCCATGATGCTGGGCTACGGCGCCTGGTTGCTGGCGCACCAACCAGCGCCCGTCGAAGAAGCCCCGGTGGTGACCCCGCCAGCGGCCGACGTTGAGGCCAGTTGGGACGATTTGCAACCGGTGGACCAATTGGGGTTAGAGCTGGGCTACCGGCTCATCACGCTGGTGGACAAGCAGCGCCAAGGCGACTTGCTCACGCGCATCAAGGGCGTGCGGCGCAAGTTTGCTCAAGAGGTTGGCTTTTTGCCCCCACCCGTGCACGTGCGTGACAACCTGGAGCTCAGGCCCAGCGCTTACCGCATCACACTGCGCGGCGTGATCGTGGGCGAAGGCGAGGCTTTCCCCGGCCAGTTTTTGGCCATCAATCCAGGTGGCATCACCACGCCCTTGATCGGTACCGCTACCACCGACCCAGCGTTTGGACTGCCGGCACACTGGATCGACGCCGCGCAGCGTGAAGCGGCGCAAATGGCCGGCTTTACCGTGGTTGATTCCGAGACCGTGATGGCCACCCATTTGTCACACTTGATGCAGGTGCAAGCCGCCAAGTTGCTCAGCCGCACAGAAACACAACAGCTGGTGGACCACGTGAGCAAGCAAGCACCGAAATTGATTGAGGAAGTGGTACCCAAAATGGTTTCGATTGCCGTGTTCCAGAAAGTGCTGCAACTGCTGCTGGAAGAGTCTGTGCACATTCGCGATATCCGCACCATCATCGAATCGATTGCAGAGCACGCCACCACGATCACCGACCCGACCGAGCTGGCACGGCGTGTGCGCGTAGCGCTGTCACCGGCCATCGTGCAACAAATTTACGGCCCGGTGCGTGAGCTCAACGTGATCGCCATCGACCCGGCGCTGGAACGTCTGCTGGTGCAGGCACTGGGCAACCCCACAGGCCAAGGACAGGCGCTGGACCCGGGTGTGGCCGACATCCTGACGCAAAAAGCCGCCGAGGTCGCGTTCAAGCAAGAAGAAATTGGCATCCCCGCCTGCCTGTTGGTGCCCGATGCCATTCGCAGCGCCATCTCGCGGCTGGTGCGCCGCGTGGCACCACGCCTGCAAGTTCTGGCACACAGTGAAATTCCCGAATCCCACACCATCCGCATCGGCCCCATTCTGAAAGGTGCAGCATCATGAACATCCAACGCTTTACCGCCCCCACCGCACGAGAGGCCCTGTACAAGGCACGCATGGCGTTTGGTGACGGCACACTGATTTTGTCCAACCGCCCTACCAACAACGGTGTTGAGGTTATGGCCACGGGCGAAGAGGCCTTGGCTGAGCTGGACCGGCAAAGCGGACCGGCCCCGGCCCAAGGCCAACCGGCGCTGTCAGCGCGCCAAAGTACACCGGTGCGTGCCAACCCGAAAAATGCCGTGCTCGACGATGCCACCCAACTGGCAATGAGTACGCTGTCGTTTCAGGACTACGTGCGTGAGCGGATGCTGCGCCGCAGACAGGAAGGTCGCACCGAGGGGGCGAGCCCAACGACAGGCAAAGCACCGGGCGCACCCGCTGTCGCCACGACACCTGTTGTGCGGGCAAATAACAGCAACGCCGGCAGTGCCCCGATCACCTTACCCTCTGCGCCCGTGATCAGTGCGCCAACAACCTCAAACGCGAACCCGTTGTCCATGACAACCAGCAACATCGCGCGCGAGCTTGCGGCCATGAAAAACCTGATCGAAGAACGCTTTGACACGCTCAGCTGGCTCGGCCAGGCGCGCCAAGACCCGATTCAGGCCAACCTCATGCTCAAGCTGATCCGTAGCGGCTACTCACCCAGCCTGGCGCGCAGCGTGATGGAGCATTTACCCGAGGGGCTTGGCGCGGCCGAGGCGATGCGCTGGATCATGGAGATGTTGGCACACAACCTGCGCACCGACGCTGACAGCGCACCGCTGCAGGAAGAAGGCGGCGTGTATGCCCTGGTTGGCGCCACCGGCGTAGGCAAAACCACCACGGCCGCCAAACTGGCGGGCTTGTGCGCCCAAACACACGGCGCGGCCAGCGTCGGCCTGATCACGCTCGACACTTATCGTGTGGGCGCACATGAGCAGCTGCGCGCGTATGGCCGCTTGCTGGGCGTGGTGGCGCATCAGGCACACGACCGCAGCGCACTGCAAGACCTGCTGGGCTTGCTGGCCAACAAAAAAATGGTGCTCATCGATACCACGGGGGTGTCACCTAACGACCCGCGCAAAAGCGACCTGCTGGCGCCACTCGACATCCCCGGGGTGCAGCGCCTGATGGTGCTCAACGCCGGCGGACACGGTGACACGCTGGAAGACATGGTCAGTTCTTTCAAGCACGGCAGTGTGCAACAAACCGTGCTGTCAAAGACGGATGAAGCGGCCAAGATCGGGCCAGCGCTGGACGCGGTGATCCGCCATCAGCTCAAGCTGCGCGGTGTAACCACCGGTCAAAAAGTACCCGAGGACTGGGAACGTGCCAACGCGGTCCATCTGGTGGCGCTGTCGATGCGCTCGACCAACAAATCCGCGTTTGACCCCAAGACCACCGACCTGGGTTTTTTCTTTGCCCAGGCCAACGCCATGCCCGCAGGACGCATCCATGCTTGAGCCCTGCGTCAACCAGGCCGCCGGACTTCAGGCGCTGGCACTTCAACACGCGCCACGTCTGGTCACGGTGGCCAGCCACGGTCGTCAAGCCGGGGAACTGCCGCTGCTGTGGGGGCTGTGTACCTGCTGGGTTGAATTGGATCTGTCGGTGCTGGTACTGGACGCCCACACGCAAGAGAGCCCCGACAACCCGGGGCTCGCGCAATGGCTGGACAACCCACTGCAACGCGCGGGTGACGACTTTCAGGAAACTGCCTGGCAAGTGCTGCCAGCATCACACGGCCTGCGCCGACTAACAGGCCTAAGTACGTTACAGAACGCGCTGGCACATCTGCCGCAGCAACACGACGTGGTGTTGATCTATGCTGACGCAGCATCGCTGGCACGACTGTTTTCGGGTTGCGGCATCGCACCTTTGATTGTGGTGCCGCCCGCGCTCAGCGCCGCCGTCAGCGCCTACGCTGCCCTCAAGCAACTGCTGCAAAACCAGCTGCACCCGGGGGTTGCCAACCTGGTCCCGGAATCCATCAGCTGTGCGCCTGGCGCGTCCACTACCTCCATGCTTCATCTGACACAATGCGCAAGTGCCTTTTTGGGCTACCACATGCAGCCCAGCACAGTCATTGCGAGCCCCCAACCCATACAGGTGCGCCAGGACTTGCAACACCTGGCCTTGCAATTGTTCGAAAATGCGTTGCCGCTGGTCAAAGTCCAGCGCAACGAAAGGGTTCACTGATGTACACCGCCAAGGGGCAGCTCGACCGCAACGCCCTGATCCGCCAATACCAGCCATTGGTGCACAAGCTGGCGCACCACATGATGGTCAAACTGCCGGCCAACGTGGAAGTTGACGACCTGATCCAGGTCGGCATGATCGGCTTGTCCGAGGCGCTGTCGCGGTTTGAGGCCACACAAGGGGTGCAGTTTGAAACCTTTGCCACACAGCGCATCCGAGGCGCCATGATCGACGAGCTGCGCGGCAATGACTGGGCCTCACGCAGCACACGCAAAAGCCAAAAAGAAATCGAGGAATCCATGCGGCGCTTGGAGCACCGCTTGGGGCGCACGCCCAAAGAAAGCGAGATCGCAGCCGACCTGAACCTGAGCCTGACCGAGTACCAAAGCCTGCTGGGCAAGGTGCGTGGCACCCAGTTGGTGTACCTAGAAGACATGAACCGCAACGCCGAAGACGAAGACGGTTTCCTGGACCGTCACCTGGGCGATGCCGAGGCCGACCCGCTGAACCTGTTGCGCAATGAACGTCTGCGTCAGGCACTGGTGCTGGCCATCAAGACGCTGCCAGAGCGCGAGCAGTACATCATGAGCATGTACTACGAACAAGACATGAACCTGAAGGAAATCGCTGCTGTGCTGGATGTAACCGAATCACGCGTGTGCCAGTTGCACAGCCAGTCGATCGCCCGCTTGCGCGCCAAAATGCGCGCGCACTGACCATCCCGCTGCTTTGAAACCCTGGGTGAAGGTTCAGGCCCGAATGACCTTGAATTCACCACTTTGGTGGCCGGCGCTGCCGTAAGGTTGTGCTGCGCGGTTGCGCAGGCCGCCGGTATAGGTGTCGCTGCGAGCAGCAGGCACCAGCGTTTGTAGCGCCTGAGCATTGATCGCAGCACGACGCGCCAACTGTGACTGGCAAGACGTCAGCGTAGCGGCAACGTGTTGCAGGCACTGTGCCAATTTTGCATCTTTTTTTGTAGCTACTTGCGCTTGATCAGCAAGGGCTGAAAGCCTGAAAGCCTGTGCATAAAGCGACGCACCCGCAGCCTCAAGCGACGACGCCGACGCTGGCTGCGCCAGCTCTTGTTCAAGCTTTTGTACACAAGCCCGAACCGCTTGCAGGCAAGGCTCCAGGGGGTTGGTCATGATCCAGCCCCCCTGCATCCTAAGACAGGCGGCTGGCAGCGCCGGGTCAGATCGATGTCTGACGCTGCAACATTTCTTGAGCGTTGGCGAGCAATTTGTCGGCAATCACGCCAGGATTGACCACATACGTGCCATCGGCAATGGCTGCGCGCACAGTTTGTACTTTTCCCAGATCGACGTCCGGTGCTTCGCCTGCATTGTTGGCATCCAATGTGCGCGCCAACGCCGACACCGTGACGGCTACACCTGCAGAGCGCGTGCCTTCGGCAGCAGCCGAGCGCGCCTGAAGACTCGCTGCTGGCGCGCTTTTGGCGTTTGCCGCAGACGGCTTGTTGCCGGCAACAATGGGCTTTTCGGTGGGTTGGCTGATCTTCATGGTGTTCTCCAAAACTACGACGTACGTAGCCTCGTAGTTTCACTTTCGGCAAAACCGAGCCCAACTTTAACCTTTTTTTCACATCACTGTCCGTATTCACAGCAACACCCGAATCGTTTGACCGTCAGCTACCTGCCCCTGCAAGATCTGTCCATTGTCCATGCGTACCCGGGCACTTTGGCCCACCACGCCGGCAGACAAAGCCTGACCGCGGGCCGCAATCTCAAACCCGTTGCCTCGGGCCACCACTCGCACCTGACTACCTGCCTGAAAGACTTGCGTGCCGCGCACCATGTCTTGGCGCAGCGGCTGCCCAGTGGCCAACAGGCGGTTGGCGGTCTTGCCCACCCATTCAGACTGATTCACAATGATCGGACTAGTGGCACTGGCCCAATCCACCTCAGTCGCTATCGCGTCAGAAGCCTGCAAAACAGTGCCGGGAGCCACCTGCCCCTTGATCACCCAAGCCGGGCCAAAGGCTTTGACCGTGATTGGCAAAAACACATTCCAGCGACTGCTGCCCTGCACGCAGCGCACGCCCAATCGGGTAGCACCCCACAAACGCGATCCAGGTGGCAGAAAGGGCTCCATATGCTGGCATGGCGCCAACCGAAGACGCGGATCAAGACGCCCCAGAACCACCTCCGTGCGCAACGGCAGCGTCTGCGACTGCTGGGCCAACGCCTGATTCAGCCACTGCCGCGCATGGGCGAGCACCTCAGCCGACGGGTCGGCCCCACCCTGCACCTGCTGTGCCCAAACACCCGGCAGCAACAGGCTGATACTTATCAGCTTGAACAAGCGCTTGAACAGAAGACAAAGGGACTGAAGCACGACACTCTCCGTAGTTAGGGTTGACTTTAGGCTTGAGTCGGGTTTCGGAACAACCGCAAGTAAGACCGGATTGCCCCTTTTATTGGGGTTTAGAAAAAGCACAGGCTTTCCATAATCTGTCGGCACGTCGTTCCAAACCCGCTGCGGTAGGGAACATCTTGGAAAGAAAGTAGAGGTGTCGCCATGTTTGCCAATTTGACCAGTGGACTGGACTTCCATTCCAAGGCCTTGGTGCTGCGCGCCGAGCGTCAGCGTATTCTGGCCAGCAACATGGCCAACGCCGACACCCCGGGCTATGTGGCGCGGGACTTCAACTTCAAGGAAGCACTGAGCCAGATGACCCGCCAGACGGGTGGCGAATTGACCCAGGCCGGACGGGGTCTGAGCCTGCGCACCAGCGCAGCCGTCGGCGACCCGAAGCACCTGAAACTGTCAGGGCGCACGGGCAACAGTTCGCTGAGCGCCTCGGGTGCGTTGGCCTATGGCACCCAAAGCCAACCCAGCCTGGACGGCAACAGCGTTGACATGGACCGTGAACGCGCCAGTTTTGTCGATAACTCGGTGCGCTACGAGTCCACCCTGCGCTTCATCAACGGCCAGTCCAAAACCATTCTGAGCGCCATTCAGGGACAGTAAAACGCTGCGCTAACGGAGCAACACCATGTCGATGTTTTCTATTTTCAACGTCTCAGGCAGCGCTGTCAGCGCGCAATCACAACGTCTGAACGTGGTGGCCAGCAACCTGGCCAACGTGGACGCCGTGGCGGGACCAGATGGCCAGGCTTACAAGGCGCGTCAGGTGGTTTTTGAAACTGTGCCCATGGGGGGCGAGGCCACCGCTGGTGTCAAGGTCAACGCCATCACCGAAAGCAACGTGCCATTCAAGCGCATCCATGACCCCGACCATCCGTCCGCCGACGCCGACGGCTACGTGAATTACTCCAACGTCAACCCGGTGGAAGAGATGGTGAACATGATCTCGGCCTCGCGCTCGTACCAGAACAACATCGAAGTGATGAACACCGCCAAGTCGCTGTTGCTCAAGACGCTGCAGCTTGGCCAGTAATTTTTTATAGGAAAACACCATGTTGACCGGAACCTCTTCCGCGACCGTGACCAACCCAGCTACCGTGGGTGCGAGCACCAGCACAACCAGCAGCACCTCCAGCATGGACGCTGCGCAAGACCGGTTCTTGAAATTGCTGGTGGCCCAGCTCAACAACCAGGACCCCATGAACCCGATGGACAACGCCCAAATGACCAGTCAGATGGCGCAAATCAACACCGTCACGGGCATCCAGCAGGTCAACGACACGCTCAAAAGCATGGCTGAGCAATTCACCGCCATGCAGGTATTGCAGGGCTCAAACCTGGTGGGGCATGACGTGCTGCTCAAGGGCAACACGCTGGCCATCAACAACGGTAGCGCTGAAGGTGCCATCGACCTGAGTGCGCGCGCGGAAAGCGTCAAGGTTGAGGTGCTGTCGCCCGGCGGGCAGGTGGTTGACAGCTTTGACCTGGGTGCACTCGACGCTGGCCAACACGCCTTTACCTGGGACGCCAGCAGCTACGCCTACGGCGGCACCCCCAGCTACAGGGTCTCGGCCACGCTGGGTGGCAAGCCCATTGAGAACACCGCATTGACGCGCGCCACCGTGCAATCGGTGGGCAGCAGCAATGGCGCCATGAACGTTCAACTGCAAGATGGTAGTTCGGTGGCCTACAACGCCATCCAGGCCGTTTTGTAATTTTTTTATTGATACACCAAGGAAATCATCATGTCATTTCAAACCGGACTCTCAGGACTCAACGCCTCCAGCCGTAGCCTGGACGTGATCGGCCACAACATTGCCAACGCCAACACCGTCGGCATGAAATCGTCGCGCGCGGAGTTTGGTGATTTGGTTGCGTCATCGCTAGGTGTATCGGGCGGCTCCAACCAGGCTGGCATTGGTGTTGGTCTGGCAGCGATCGCCCAGCAGTTCACCCAAGGCAATATCACCACCACCGGCAATAGCCTAGACGTATCCATCAACGGCGGCGGATTTTTCCAGCTCACGCAAACTGACGGATCAATCGCCTACACCCGCGACGGCCAATTCAAGCTGGATAAAGACGGCTATATCCTCACCAACTCAGGTGCCAACGTCATGGGATATCCGACCGACCAAAGTGGCACAGCCACCAGCGTGGCAGTGCAAAAACTGCAATTACCCACCAGTGCGCCCATTCCGGCCAGCGCCACCGCTACCATCACCGCAGAGTTCAACCTGGATGCGCGCGCGCCCGTCGCTGCGTCTGTTATCCCCCCGACGCCACGCACCACCTACGGCACATCGTTGACGGTGTATGACTCGCAGGGCGCAGAAGTGCCCGTGAGCTTGTATTTTGAGCGAGTTGCTTCGACAGTTGCTGATCCCGCCGCAGTGCCACCCGTTTCAGCCACCGACAACTGGGACGTCTATGACGTCGCCACCGGCGGCGCTCCCCTGTTCCAGATGCAATTCAACGCCAATGGCAAACTGACCGCGCCAGCTGTATCCCCCACATTGACGATCGCCACACCATCGACCACCACGCCCGACATCAGCGCCGCACTCGACATCAGCAAGGTCACCCAATTTGGCTCGTCATTTGCTGTTTCCAACCTTACCCAAGATGGTTACCCGCCGGGGGAACTGACCGGTTTGAGCATTGGCGAAAGCGGCGTCATCACCACGCGCTACTCCAACGGGCAAACCTTGTCCTCGGGGCAAATTAGCCTGGCAGATTTCCGCAATATCCAGGGCTTGCAGCCACTCGGCGGCAACTCCTGGGCCGCTACCTTTGACTCGGGTCTGCCGGTGCAAGGGCAGCCTGGTGTTGGTAAGTTTGGTGCCTTGCGAGCGGGTGCACTGGAAGAGTCCAACGTGGATCTGACCTCTGAGCTGGTCAACATGATGACAGCGCAACGTGCTTACCAAGCCAATGCGCAAACCATCAAGACGCAAGACCAGATCATGTCCACACTGGTGAACCTGCGCTGATGTGCGGCCTAACAAACTTTGACCAAGAGCCTGTATGGACCGTCTGATTTACACCTCCATGACCGGTGCCAACGCCGCCGCGCAACGTCAGGCGATGCTGGCCAACAACCTGGCCAACGTGTCCACCAACGGTTTTCGCGCCGAGTTGTCCACCTACCGTTCGGTGCCCGTGAATGGCGACGGCGCCAGCACCCGGGTAATGGCCATCGAAGCCACGCCGGGCTGGCTTGACCTTCCCGGCAGCCCGCAACGCACCGGCCGCGCTATGGATGCCATGACCGCTGGCAACAGCTGGTTTGCCGTACAGGGCCGTGACGGCACCGAGGCTTACACACGCAATGGGTCGTTTGAGGTGGATGCCACCGGCACGATGACCACCAACACTGGGCTGGTCGTCTTGAGCGACGGCGGCGCGCCCATTACCGTGCCTGCGGGTGCAGAGGTCACCCTGGGCAGCGACGGCATCCTGACCGCCAAGGTAGGCAAACAGCCGCCCGCTGGCATTGGCCGCCTGAAACTGGCCACCCCGGCAGCAGAAGACCCGCTCAAACGCGGCGGCGACGGACTATTCCGCACCACCAGCGGCGAACCCATGCCCAACGATACCACCGCGCGGCTGCAGTTGGGCGTGATCGAAGGCTCCAACGTGAACGCCATTGCCACCATGGTGGACATGATCCAGACGGCGCGCCAATTTGACGCGCAAACCCGCTTGATGCAGACCGCCGAGGCCGACGACCGCGCCGCCGCACAACTGCTCAGCATGCAGGGCTAAACCAGTTATCAGTTTTTAGTTATTAGTGATTAGTAACAACCTGACTTCCGACTTCCGACTAACGACTAATAACAAACAACTACCGACCAACCGAGAAAAATCATGATCAACTCCCTGTGGATCTCCAAAACGGGCATGGAAGCCCAGCAAATGCAGCTGGACGTGATTTCCAACAACCTCGCCAACGTTTCCACCAACGGCTTCAAGCGCGCAAGCGCCGTGTTTGAAGACCTGATGTACCAGAACCTGCGCCAGGTGGGATCTAACAGCACCGAACAATCCACCTTACCCACCGGACTGCAAGTCGGCTTGGGCGTGCGCACCGTGGCCACCAGCCGCTCGTTCGCGCAGGGCAATCTACAACAAAGTAGCAACAAGCTCGACGTCGCGATCCAGGGCGACGGCTTCTTCCAGGTCACCCTGGCCGACGGCACCACCGCTTACTCGCGCGACGGCGCGTTCCAGGTCAACTCGGCCGGTACGCTGGTCACCGCCACGGGTTTGCCCATCGCCAATGGGGTCACTATCCCCACGAATGCAACTTCGGTCACGATCGCCGGCGACGGCACGGTCAGCGCCACCATCTCGGGCAACACGGCGCCGCAGCAGATTGGAACGATTGCGCTGGCGCGGTTTATCAACCCGGCTGGGCTGTCACCGCTGGGCAATAACATGTACGCCGAAAGCGCCGCCTCGGGCCAGCCGCAGGTTGGCACACCTGGCGCAGACGGCATGGGTACGCTGATGCAGGGTTTTGTGGAAACCTCCAACGTGAATGTGGTGCAAGAACTGGTCACCATGATCCAGACCCAGCGTGCCTATGAAATGAATTCCAAAGCGATCCAGACCTCAGACCAGATGCTGCAAAAGCTGGGCCAGCTTTAAGCTACCGAGGTGTCTCATGTGCTGCCAAATACGCTCTTTTAAAAATAGTAACTTACGCTTTATCCATCTGAGCTGCGGGCTTTTTTTGTCATATATCCTGGCAGGATGTGCAGGATTGCCAAAATCCGTTGCGGTGGAGTTTCCGACAGCCGATCCGGTGCGTCCCTTGGCCACCACGGCACCGGTCAGCACGCCCGCCAGCGGCAGCCTGTACCAGAGGGCCAGCTACCGTCCGGCGTTTGAAGACGCGCGTGCACGCATGGTGGGCGACCAGATCACGATCCAGATCGTAGAAAAAGTCACCGCCAGCCAGGTGTCGTCTTCCACCGCCAACCGCACCAGCTCTGGCTCCACCAGCGTCAGCGCCTTTCCATTTCTTTCGCCGCAGGACCTAGGCAACCTGAGCACCGGCACCAAATCCGCCAGCGACTTTTCCGGCAAGGGCGGAACTGAAAGCGCCAACACTTTTTACGGCACCATCACCGCCACGGTGGTCGATGTGTTGCCCAATGGTCACTTGGCGGTGGCGGGTGACAAACAAATCGGCGTGAATCAGAATGTCGATGTCATGCGCTTTAGCGGCACGATTGACCCGCGACTGATTCAGCCCGGCAACCTGATCAATTCCACCCAAGTGGCCAACGCGCGGATGGAGTCCAGGGGCCGTGGTGCCCAAGCCGAAGCGCAAACAGTTGGCTGGTTAACACGGTTCTTTTTCAGCTTTCTGCCGTTCTAAAGTTTTGCAGAATAGTGCCGAGGGATTCACCCATCATGCACGCATTCAAAACACGCCTCTTGTCGACTCTGCCGAGCAAGCCAGCCCTGCGCTGGCTGAACTGGCTGTTGGCCGCAAGCTGCCTGCTCGGCAGCCTGTGGCCGCTTGACCCGGCGCACGCGGCACGCATCAAGGAGGTGGCCGCAGTAGAGGGGGTGCGCAGCAACCAACTCACGGGTTTTGGCTTGGTGGTGGGGCTGGACGGCACGGGCGACCAGACCACGCAGATGCCCTACACCTCGCAGGGCATGACCAATTACCTGCAACAGCTGGGCATCACGCTGCCCAGCGCGTCGGTGTCGCAGCTGCAAATGAAAAATGTTGCGGCCGTAATCGTGACAGCGCAGTTGCCCGCCTTTGCCCGGCCCGGTCAAGCCATTGACGTGAGCGTGTCCTCCGTGGGCAACTCCAAGTCGCTCAAGGGCGGCATGCTGATATCGACCCCGCTCAAAGGCGCCGACGGTGAAATTTATGCTATTGCCCAGGGCAGTCTGGTCATCGCAGGTGCAGGCGCTTCTGCGGGCGGCAGCAAGGTACAAGTCAACCACCTCAGTTCCGGCCGCATCCCTGGTGGCGCGCAGGTGGAACGCACCGTACTCACCCCGCTGCAAGAGGGCAATGGCATCACACTGGGCTTACAAGCGAGCGACTTTCAGACCGCGCACAAGGTGGCACAAGCCATCAACACCCGCTTTGGCGCTGGCGCTGCGCAGGCCATCGACGGGCGCACCATCCGCGTCAATGCGCCTACCGAGCCCGATGCACGTGTCAGTTTCATGGCCGAGCTGGAAGAACTGTCGCTGGAGTCATCCGTCCCCTCAGCCCGTGTCGTGATCAATTCACGTACTGGCTCGATCGTGATGAACCAGGCGGTGACCCTGAAAGCCTGCGCCATTGCGCACGGCAACTTGTCGATTAGCATCACCAACACGCCGTCCGTAAGCCAACCCAACGCGCTGGCGCAGGGGCAAACTGCTGTGACCAACAAGGCCGACATCCAGATTCGGCAAGAGCCAGGCATGTTGATCGAGTTGCCGCAGGCGGCCCAGTTGTCGGACGTGGTGCGCGCGCTCAATTCCCTGGGAGCCACACCGCAAGACCTATTGGCTATTTTGCAAGCTATCAAGGCCGCAGGCGCCCTAGACGCCGAGCTGGAGGTGATCTGATGAGCCTGGGCTCTTCCGTCAACCTGAACAACGCGCTGGCCGCAGATGCGAATTCGCTGAGCACGCTCAAAGCGCAAGCACGCGACAAGACGCCCGAAGCGATTCGGGAAACGGCGCGCCAGTTTGAGTCGCTGTTCATGCGTGAGCTGATCAAAAGCATGCGCGAAGCCTCCATGAAGTCGGGCCTGCTCGACAACCCCGGCAGCGACCTGGGCACGGACCTGCTGGACCAGCAATTTGCGGTCAAGATGTCGGGCCAACCCGGCGGCCTGTCGGATCTGATTGCGGCGCAGTTGGCGCGCCAGATGGGGGTAGAGATGCCCGCAGGTGGCCTGAACGCTGACGCGCCGCCCGCAACGCCCCTGACCCCGTACAAAACGTCCACCCCCACCAGCGCCCTGCAAAAAACGTCGTCGCTGGCAGCCTATGGCACACAACCGGTGCAGACCAGCACCTCGCCCAGCGGCTTTGTTGCGCAACACAGCGCTGCCGCAGCGCGTATTGAACAAGAAACCGGCATCCCCGCCAGCTACATGCTGGGTCAGGCGGGCCATGAAACGGGTTGGGGACAACACAACATCCGCATGAAAGACGGCACGCCGTCGCACAACCTGTTTGGCATCAAGGCCGGAGCTGGCTGGCGTGGCAAAGTGGCAGAAGTCACCACCACCGAATATGTGAACGGTGTGGCGCAAAAACACGTGGCCACATTCCGCGCCTATGCGTCTGAGGATGAATCGTTTCGGGACTACGCGCGGCTGATCACGCAGGCACCCCGCTACGCCCGGGTAGCCCAACACACGGGCTCGGCACAGGCCTTTGCCAACAGCCTGCAACAGGCCGGCTATGCCACCGACCCCCAGTACGCGGTCAAACTGAGCCGCGCCATTGAAACCACGCAACGCGTGCAACAACGCATGACGCTGGTGGCAAGCGCATCATGAGCGGCGTTCTGAACGTTGCCACACGCGGCCTACTGGCCAGCCAGACCGTGTTGCAAACGGCGGGCAACAACATTGCCAACGTCAACACGCCCGGCTATTCACGCCAAAGCGCGGTGCTGCAAACGGTAGAAGGTCAATTTACCGGCGGCGGCTACGTCGGCAAAGGGGTGGATGTCACTACCATCGAACGCAATTACAGCGAGTTTCTGACACGCCAAGCCGCCTTGGCGGGTGCTGCCGCTGCGGGCGATACAGCGCGCGCAGACAAGCTGGCGCAACTGCAAGAGCTGTTTCCGGGCGGCACCAGCGGGCTGGGCGCGTCCATTACCGACATGCTGAACGCGTTTTCTGACGTGGCCAGCGCCCCCACCGACCTGACCGCGCGCACCGTGGTGCTCACCCGTGTGAGCGAGACTGCGTCGCGTATGCGCAGTGCTTCCACTACGCTGGACGACCTGCAATTGGGCACCCAACAAGAGCTGTCACAAAAAGTCAGCGCCATCAACAGCCTAGCCAACAACGTTGCCGACGTAAACGACAAAATTGCGCGTGCCATGGGCACTGGCCAAACACCCAATGACCTGTTGGATCGGCGTGACCAGCTGGTACGCGAACTCAACCAGTACATCCAGACCAGTTCCATTGCTGCCACCGACGGCACGGTGGGTATTTTTGTCGGTGGTAGTCAGGCCCTGGTGCTAGGCACCACCGTGGCACCCTTAAAAGTTGTGGCCGACGACTTTAGCGACCCGCTCAAAAGCCGTCTGGCCATCACGCGCAATGGGCAAACCATCAACCTCGACGAAGCCATGCTCGGTGGTGGCGAGGTGCCGGGCTTGCTGCGTTTTCAGAACACCGACCTGGTCGAGGCGCGCAACCTGCTGGGCCGCCTGACGCTGGTCGTCAGCACCAGCCTGAACACACAGAACAAGTTGGGGTTGGATCTGGATGGCAACCCGGGCGGTAACCTGTTTACGCCGACGGATCTGAACACGGGGGGCAATATCCTCAAGCCTGCCGGTCAGACCAGCACCACGCTGTCGCTAGCCATTGCCGACGTGACCAAGTTTGCCGTTTCTGACTACGAAGTCAACTTTACCGGGGCTACCACCGGCAGCATCACGCGCAAGACAGACGGCGTGGTGACCAATTTTGACTTTGCCACACTCACCCCGGTGGTGATCGACGGATTGAGTCTGACTAAAAATCTTACCGACGCCACTGCAGGTGACCGCTTTTTGCTCAAACCCTTCAGCACCTCGGCCAGCGACATCAGCGCCGAGTTTTCCACCCCACGCGCACTGGCCGTGGCCAGCCCGTTCGTCGGCAAAATGGATGCCGCCAATACGGGCAGTTTGCAACTATCGACCCTGAGCGCTAAAACAAACGCCACCACGCCGCCGCAGCCGTCGCCGGTGGTGCTGACCTTTACCGGCAGCAACAGCTACACGCGCAGCGACGAACTGCCGCTGGCCAATGCGACCCCTTTCACCTACATGTCGGGGCAAGCCATTACCGCCGCCGACTGGTCGCTGGTGCTGCAAGGCGCGCCCAAGACCGGAGACACGTTCACCGTGCTGGGCATCAAGGACGCAGCCAACAACAATGGCGTGGACTACAAACTCAACGCCGGTAATGCCAACGCCATGATGGCGCTGCGCGACGCAGCCACCTTTGACGGCGCGGCGCTGACTGACGGCTATGCGGGCATGATTGCCCAGATCGGTATTCGCACGCAAAGTGCCAACTACGCGGCAAAAGTTTCTGGTGTGATTGCCTCCAACATGGAAACCGACCGCACCAGCGTGTCGGGCGTCAATCTGGACGAAGAGGCTTCCAAGCTGATCCAGTACCAACAGGCGTATCAAGCCTCGGCCAAGGTCATTCAAGTGGCCAAAGGCATTTTTGACACGCTGATCCAGTCGATGAACTAGCCACTTGCGCACGCATTAACCCTTGGCTCAAACGCTACACCCCATAACGGGAGCCCACCATGTCCATGTCGTTTAACCGCGTCGCCACCGCCAACACCTACGACCGCGCCATAGGCAACGTTTCGGCGCGCGGCACTGCGCTGTCCAACCTGCAAGAAAACCTGACCTCTGGCAAGCGCGTGGTGCGCGCCAGCGACGACCCCACGGCCGCTGCCAACGCCGAGCGCGCCATGACGCGCATCAGCCGCATCGCTACCGATCAGCGAGCCCTGGAGTCCCAGCGCAACACCATCGCGCAAGCCGAAAGCACGCTGGGCCAGGCCACCGACGTGCTACAGCGCTTTCGCGAGCTGGTGGTAAGCGCGGGCAATGCGGTGCACAGCAGCGCCGAGCGCAGGTCGATTGCGGTGGAGTTGCAAGGACTGCGCGACCAGGTGTTCTCTTTGGCCAACGCCAAGGATACCAACGGCATGCCGCTGTTTGGCGCCCTGGCCAGCGCACTGGCACCGTTTGTCGGTTCGCAAGCCAGCGCGCCTGACTACACCTTTCAGGGGCTGCCGGGGCAGGCCGCCAGCAGCGACGTGGCGATTCCGTTTAGCCTGAACGGTGACGCCGCGTTCATGTTGCAAAGTGCGCGTGACGCGTCGTACAACGTGCAGAACGGCAACGCTGCCTCACAATTGCAAACCAGCGCTGTCACGATGACCAATTCAGCACTGGTCAACGGATCGTCGTACAACATCAGCAACATCGCCGTCTCGGCGG
>PCUV01000082.1:93600-128814 GCA_002786915.1 Comamonadaceae bacterium CG12_big_fil_rev_8_21_14_0_65_59_15
AAGGTGTCTTACGACCTCACAGAAACCACAGCGGCCGGCGTGACTTTGCCCGCCGTACCTACCACAGAGCCCGACTACGCCAGCACGCAGGGAACTATTCCGATCAACCTGCCAGGCCTGAGTCTGACACTCAGCGGGAGCCTGAGTGCTGGCGACAGCTTGAGCATCACGCCCAACCCCAGCGTCTTCAGTGTGCTCGACAACGCCATCAAAAACATCAAGGAGGCGACCAATAACAACGCCGCAGCCCAGGCGGTTGGCCAGGCACTGCACAACATTGACATTGGCATGGAACGCATCTCGGCGGTTCGTGGTCAGGCGGGTGACCTGCTCAACCGCGCCGACCGCATCAGCGCCAACCAGGAAGGCCGCAGCATCCAGCTGGAGGCCGACCGCTCGCGCGCCGAAGACCTAGACATGATTCAGGGCATATCGGACTTCAACAATCAGCAAACCGGCTACCAGGCCGCGCTGCAAACCTACGCCAAGGTGCAACAGTTGTCGCTGTTCAACTTCATCTGACTTAGGGCTCGCAAAGCAATAACTTGTACTTTTGTCTAGCCATCTTTGGGCGCATTGCGTCGTTGCAAATCGCTTGTTTAGCAGAGCTAAACGGCGCGCTTTGTGCCTAGCACTGCATCCCAAATCCGGCCGTCAAACTATACAACTTATTACTTTACGAGCCCTTACGCCACCAGCGCCAGCGCGCCAAAGTCGCCCACGCGCGCCCCCAGGCCCGCGCTGACGATGTCGCAGCCGTCGGTAAGCGCCGGCAATTTGCCCGCCACCACCGCACGCAGCCGGGGCAACAGGTAGTCGCGGTGGTGCCAATAGACACTGCCGCCGATGCTGATACGCTGTAAATCCAGCGTAGCGATCAGGTTGTAGAGCATCCGCCCCATGACCAGGCATAAGCCATCAATAATGGAGATAGCCCTTGTATCACCTGCATATGCTGCTTTAAAAAGTGCAGCAGCGTCGGGATAACCCTGCGGCGAAAAGCGACGTGCCAGCGCGTTGCCGGCAATCAGCCCCTCCACATCCCCCACGTTGCCGCAGCCGCACAGCGCGTCCGCGTTATCGCTTACAAACAGATGCCCGGCGTGACCAGCATTGCCGTTTTTGCCGCGCAACACCTGGCCATCCACGCACAACCCGGTGCCGATGCCGGTGCTCCAGGTGACATACGCGCAATGCTTCAGCGCTTGACCATCGGCGTCGCGCAACGCGCCCCAGCGCCGCTCGGCTTCCAGCGCGCCAATGCCGTCGTTTTCAACCCGCACATCTTTGAAAGCCGCGCGCAACGGTGCTTCCAGCAAAGCAGTCTGCCAGTCGTTGGGCAGGCCGCGCGCCTTGCCCGCCAGGCCACCGCAGATATTGGGTGCGGCCAGTTCGACCAGACCCTGATGCAACACAAACGGGCCGCAAGACGACACGCCTACGCGCGCAATGTCCTGCACCGCTACACCGGCCAGCGTGCAGCTTTGGCCAATCAGCCGCATGATTTGTTGTGCCAGCGCGTCGTTGCTGCCGCGCGTTTCAGTGGGCTCGGTGAGTTGACCGCGGCTGCCTTGCGCATCAACGATGCTGACCGCGACCTTGGTGCCGCCCAGGTCAACGCAGGCTACGGGTGCGCTACCCGCAGGCAGACAGAAACCGTCGATGGATGTTTGTGTTGTCATGGCTGGATCCGCTCGTTACCGTGGGTTGTGGTGGGTTACCGTTATGCGCGCCCGTAATCATCGCTCAAGCGCACAATATCGTCTTCACCCAGATAGTCTCCCCACTGCACCTCGACAATTTCAACCAGACTGTCGCCTTGGTTAGCCAACCGGTGCACCTGCCCCAGCGCAATGTCGCAATGCTGGCCCGGCATCAGGTCAAAGCTGTGCTCGCCCAGCATCACGTGCGCCGTGCCCTGCACCACCACCCAGTGCTCGGCACGCTGGCGGTGTATTTGCAGACTGATCTGCTGGCCGGGCAACACGGCGATGCGCTTGATCTTGTGGCTGGGTGCTTCAAACACGGCCTCAAACCAGCCCCAAGGGCGCACTGTTCGCCCTGCATTCTCAACAAGGCTTTGCATGGTCAGGGTGAAAGTTGATCACACCGCGATGCTAAACCCTGACGCCGCGCCGGGTTACCGGCAGATTACGCCGTCTGGCGGTCGCTCATCCAGCCAGAGCCAGACCCAGTCATCAGCGCTCCAGGTTCTGTTGCGTCCAGTGCACCATGTCGGCAACACCCATGGCACCGGGCTGGCGCGCCACCTCGCGGCCACCGACAAACAGCGCCAGCGTGGGAATGCTGCGGATATTGAAGCGCGCGGCCAAGTCTTGTTCGGCCTCGGTATCGACCTTGGCCAGGCGTACCAACGGCTCGAGTTGCGCCGCGGCCTGCTCAAACGCAGGCGCCATCTGGCGACACGGACCGCACCACGGTGCCCAAAAATCCACCAGCACCGCAATCTGATTGCGGCTGATATGGCGGTCAAAGCTGGCCGCGTCCAGCGGCACCGGATGCGCCTCAAACAGTGGTCGGTGACAGCTGCCGCAGTTGGGCGCGCTACCCAGGTTGGCGCGGCGGATGCGGTTGGTGGTGTGGCAATGCGGGCAAACAACGTGCAGTGAATCGGTCATGACAAAGCCTTTCTGGTGACACACATGCCACCAGGCAGCGCAATTTCAAGAGACACCACAGCATCTGCCCATCCCCCAGGGGACACTCGGATCCCTGAACTCAGAGAACTTTTGAAATGCCAGCCGCCACCAGGCTCAAGATGATGGTGGTGGTGAGCGGGATGAAGATTTCGCGCCCAAACAGCTTGAAGCGGATGTCACCCGGCAAGCGGCCAAAGCCGAGCTTTTGCAACCAGGGCGTCAGCCCGTTGAGCAAGATCAGCGCCAGCAACACAACAATCAACCAGCGGATCATGGTGGGGCTCCAACATCCGATAAACAGTTAAGGACAGAGCAAAGTGCGCTGCGCGACACTGTTGATCTGTCCCGCAATCTTTCAGAGAGTATGCGTCTTGTCGCCATGGGCAAATCCCATCGCCTGCCAGGGCTCGCCCTTATAGAACCCGATCACCTTGAAGAACTCGCCCATTTCGTGCTCCATGACGAGTTGCTGCGCCTGCAGGCGGGTCTTGTGGTCGGCCACCTCCATCTGCTGCGCCAGACCACAGTTAAGCAGAAACGTCGCTTGGTTGCAGTAACCCAGCACGCCCAGACCGGCTTCGTTGCCCGCCAGCGCCACACCGGTAAAGTTGACGTGCGCGGTGATGTCTTTTTGCCCCACCGCGCGCAAGGGGTCGTCATCGACACGGTGCGCCCGATGACACATCACCGTGCCCATGTGACGCTGCGGGTGGTAGTACTCGGCTTCGGGAAAGCCGTAGTCAATCAAAAACACGGCTCCGGCCTGCAGGTGCTGGCCCAGCGTACGCACAAAAGCTTCACCCTGCGGATGGATTTCGGTCAGGTAGTCGTGCGCCCCCGGAATATCCAGCGGCGGTCGCAAGTCGGTGGCGCGGTCTTGCCAGACAAAACCCAACGCACTGTCACCATCGGTTTGGGCCTCGGGACCGGCCAGCACCACACCGCGCTCGTGCCACACGCCGCCCACGCGCGCCAGCAATTTGACCGGCATGGCATCCAATACCTCGTTGCCCAGCACGATGCCACTGAAACGCTCTGGCAACGCATCGACCCAGCGCACACAGTCGGCAAAACCAGCCAGCGTGGCCTGCTGGCGCGCACGCAAACTGCTGGAAACGTCCACAATGGTGTAGCGCACCAGCGGCACACCCTGCGCCTTGAGCGCCTGCAAAACCTGCAGCGCCAACGCGCCCGAGCCCGCGCCAAATTCCCATACCTCTTGCGTGCCGGTCACCTGCAGTGCCTGCGCCACCTGCTGCGCCAGCGTCCAGCCGTACAACGGCGACAACTCGGGCGCGGTCACAAAGTCGCTGCCAGCCACCCGCACGCCGTCTTGCACCCGGTATGGCAGCGCGCCAAACTTGGCGCTGTCATGCGCGTAGTAACCCAGGCCGGGCGCATACAAGGCTTGGTGCATGAAACGGTCAAAGCCGATCCAGCCCCCCGCGTCTGCCACGTCAGCGGCGATGCGCTCCGACAGGGCCTTGGTTAAACTTGTCGCGTTTGTCATAGCCTTGAATTGTCCCCGAATGTCCACCCCCACCCCACCTGTTGCGCCGCAACCCACCGTGCTGGTCACCGGCGCGGCCAAGCGCCTGGGCCGCGAAATTGCCCTGAAGCTGGCCGCAGCGGGCTGGCGCGTGGCTGTACATTACCGCGATTCGGTCGTGGAAGCTCGCAAAACAGTAGCTGACTGCACAAAGCTGGCAGCGGCTAGCACCTCTTTTCGTGCCAATCTGGCAAACGAGACGGCGGTGCGCCAGTTGTTGCCCAGCGTGCTGGACAAATTTGGCCATGTGGACGCAGTCGTCAACAGCGCATCCACTTTTGAGCACGACACGGTGGCCAGCTTTGGTTTTGCCGCACTGGAAAAACACATGCGTGCCAACGCGGGCGCCGCCATTTTGCTCAGTCAGGCCTTGCACAGCCACCTGAAAGAGCGCAACGCCTCGGGCGCCGTAGTGAACCTGCTGGACCAGAAGCTGTGGAACCCCAACCCCGATTTTTTGAGCTACACGTTGTCCAAGGCCGCGCTGGAAGCCGCCAACACCCTGCTGGCCATGGAGCTGGCACCGCGCCTGCGCGTGGTGGGCGTGGCGCCGGGCCTGACACTGACCAGCCACATGCTGAGCCCGGAAAAATTTGAGGCGCTGCACAAGCTCGCGCCGCTGGGGCATTCGTCCACCGCTGCGGACGTAGCCGCCACGGTGGCCTTTGCGCTGTCCAACCCGTCCATTACCGGCACCACGCTGCTGGTCGATGGCGGCCAGCATCTGATGCGGTTTGAGCGCGACTTTTCTCTGATGTGATGCGTCTGTGGCGTATCACTTACCCGGGCACCCCATGACGAGCAATTCCACCCTGGCCTCACACTTGCAAGGTCTGCAAACCCTGACCCTGACCGGGCTGCGCTTTGACGCCAACCTGGGCATTCTGGAGACCGAAAAAACTGCGCCGCAGCCAATCCAGGTGGACGCCGAGCTCAGCCTGGGCGCGCAGCCGCTGTTGCCGTGCGACGATGACATTTGCAGCGTGCTGGACTACCGCAAGGTGCGCAAGATCATCATCGACGAATGCACCGCCGAGCACGTGAACCTGCTTGAGACGCTGATTGGCAAGCTGTGCAACCGACTGATGCAGCTGCCCAATGTGAAAGGCGTGCGCGTGAAGATTGCCAAGCTGGAAATTTTTGCCGACTGCGAGGTAGCCATCCGCATGGAAACCGGGCAGTGGTAAAGCCCTCTCTTCATCCAGCGAATGGCCGACATCACGAGAGAGGCAGAACCGGTAAATATATGAATATACTTAAATGCGAACTAAAATCGGGGTATGAAAACCTCACTTGACTTTCCTGACCCTCTCTTTCGTCAGCTCAAGGCGCACGCTGCGTTGCAGGGCAGTTCCCTCAAAAACCTGGTGTTGAATTTTGTCGAACGCGGCCTGCGGGAAACCCAAACCGTACCAGCCACACCACCTCAAGACACCCGTTGGGAGGATCAGTTAGACCCCTTCACCAAGAGTCTGCTCGGTATTGCCGTGCCCACAGACGGTCGGCCAACACCCACCATGGATGATTACTACGCCCATCTTGAGAAAAAACACCTTGGACAAAACACACCATGAGTGTGCTCATCGACACCAACATTTTGCTGGACGTCGCACTCAAACGCGCGCCGTTTTACCAAGCCAGTGCGCTGGCGCTGGCCAAGGCGCGTGGCCACGGCGAGACGCTGCTGTGTGCCATCAGCGTGACGACGCTGCACTATTTTTTGCGACAAAAGCTGGGGGAGAAAGGGGCAAGACTGTTTGTCGCTCAATGTCTCACCGCCATGACCGTGGTCACGGTTGAAAAAGCCACCTTGCAAGACGCTCTGCGCAGCCCCATGGGCGACTTTGAAGACGGCGTGATCGCGCAGGCAGCGCTGGTCGGCTCAGCCAGTTTGATCTTGACGCGCAACACCAAAGATTTCATCAAAAGCCCGGTGTTGGCTATCACTCCTGAAGACTATCTGGAAAAAGCGTCATGAGCATCCCCCGGGTTGATACCCAAGCAGGCGCCATGGACGCGTCGTGCGCCCCCAACGGCCCAGCCAGCGCGCGCCAAACCGCACTGAGCCGCGCGCGCGAAGCGCACAAGCTCGAAAAGCGCCTGTGCCGCCAGGTGGGCCAGGCCATCATCGACTTCAACATGATCGAAGCGGGTGACCGCGTGATGGTGTGCGTGAGCGGCGGCAAAGACAGCTTTGGCCTGCTGGACATTTTGCTCAAACTGCAAAAGCGCGCACCGATTCACTTTGACATCGTCGCCGTCAACCTGGACCAGAAGCAACCAGGTTTTCCGGCGCACATCCTGCCGGAATACCTGGGCAAGCTGGGCATTGAATACCACATCGAAACCCAAGACACCTACAGCATCGTCAAGCAAAAAGTGCCCGCAGGCAAGACCATGTGCAGTCTGTGCAGCCGCCTGCGCCGGGGCATTTTGTACGGCGTGGCCGACCGCCTGAAGATCACCAAGATCGCGCTGGGCCACCACCGCGACGACATGCTGCACACCTTTTTTCTGAACCTGTTTTTTGCCGGCAAGCTCAAAGGCATGCCACCCAAACTGGTCAGCGACGACGGCGGCCACGTGGTCATCCGCCCGCTGGCCTACGTGGCCGAAAAAGACCTGACGGCGTGGGCCGCGCAGCGGCAGTTCCCGATCATTCCGTGCAGCCTGTGCGGCAGTCAGGAAAATTTGCAGCGCCAGGAGATCAAACGCATGGTGCACGCCTGGGAGCGCCAGTACCCGGGCCGCACCGAGACCATGTTCACCGCGCTACAAAACGTGGTTCCCAGCCACCTGATGGATCAGTCGCGCTACGACTTCAAGGGCGTCAAGGCCACCGGCGTGGCCGACGCGCAAGGCGACATCGCCTTTGACAGCAACGAACTGCCCGCGCCCCGACTGCCCGGTATGGCCGTGGTGCGTTTCTAAAGTTTTAAGCAAAATAAGCCTCTAGCCCTTATGTATAAAGCGCTGACAGCTCTCTTATTTGTAGTATTCTGGGTGACAGGCTGCGCCAGCGTGCGACTGCTCGACACCCAGGTCAGCAGCTATGCGCCGCACACCGTAGCCGCCGGTAGCCAGTACCAGTTTGAGCGCCTGCCATCACAGCAAGTCAACCCGACGGCCCAAACGCAGTTGGAAAGCTGGGCCCAGCAAGCGCTAACCCAGATTGGGCTGAAGCGCTCCAAGACGGCCGCATTGCGGGTGCAAGTGAGCGCCATGCAGCGCCAGGACACGGCCGTGCAGCGGCCGGGTTTGCCCATGCACTGGGGTTTGAGCGCAGGCCCTGCTCCAACCCGCAGCGGCGTCGTGGTGCCACTGCGGGGTGTCCGGTTTGCCAGATTCCCCGAGCCGCCCAACTACTGGCGTCAAGTCAGCCTGATCATGCGCGATGGCACGGGTGCGGTCGTGTTTGAGAGCCACGCCAGCCACGAAGGCCCGTGGGCCGACAGCCAGGCCATCTTGCCAGCCTTGTTCCAGGCCGCCTTACAAGGCTTCCCGAATCCGCCCGAAGGCGAGCGCCGCGTCGATATTGAAATCCCCAGGTAATTGACCCAGGTATTTGACCCAGGTATTTGACCCATGCAAGCCACCCGCATCATTGCCGTGCGCCACGGCGAAACCGCCTGGAATGTCGATACGCGCATCCAGGGCCACCTGGACATTGCACTGAATGCCACCGGCGTGCTGCAGGCCGGGCGCGTGGCGCAGGCGCTGGCCGACGAAGCGGTGGACGCCATCTACGCCAGCGACTTGCTGCGCGCCTGGCAGACCGCCTGCGCCATCGCGCATGCGTGCCGCTGCACGCCCACGCCAGAGCGCCAACTGCGCGAGCGCGCTTTTGGCCGTTTTGAAGGCAAGACCTTTGCCGAACTGGAACAGCATTGGCCCGAAGACTCGCGCCGTTGGCGACAGCGCGACCCCGACTGGGAGCCACCCGGTGGCGAATCACTGATCGCCCTGCGCCAGCGCATCGCAGCTGCTGTCACCGAGCTTGCAAGCCGCCACCTGGGCGGCCAGATCGTGCTGGTGGCGCACGGCGGTGTGATGGATGTCCTGTACCGACTGGCCACCGGACAGGAATTGCAGGCGCCGCGCACCTGGTTACTGGGCAATACCGCCATCAACCGTTTGCTGTGGACTCCTGATGGCCTGACGCTGGTCGGCTGGGGCGACACACGTCATCTGGATGATCTGGTGCGCGATGAAAGCAGCGCCTGATCTCTGAAAATTCCTAAAAGTCATGATGTCACGTTGAACCCGCGCGGCGACTGGCTTTGGCGGCCTCCTCATACGGGGGTACCCGAAATCGTCGGCCGCCCAAGCCAGCCACCGCGCTGGACACCTTGGTAAAAAGGCGCTTGTCCACCAAAAGCGTCTAGCTGCAGGGAGCCCCACTGGTAAGCGCCGATTTCTGGTACCCCAGCATGAGGCGTTTGCCAGTGGGGCTCTCTGCGGCGGGTTATGTCGTACACCACCGACTACACTCTATCTAACCCCTATTAGCCTGCCCCCGGGCATTGCGTCCCCATTCACGGAGAACTGTTGTGCAACTTGTCTGTCTTGACCTCGAAGGCGTTCTGGTCCCTGAAATCTGGATCGAATTTTCCAAACGCACCGGCATCCCGGAGCTCTCGCGCACCACGCGCGACGAACCCAATTACGACAAGCTGATGACGTTTCGCTTGAGCCTTCTCAAGCAGCATAAGCTAGGCTTGCCCGACATCCAGAAAGTGATTGCCGAAATGGGCCCCATGCCCGGCGCGCGCGAGTTTCTGGACGCGCTACGGCGCGACTACCAGGTGATCATTTTGTCCGACACGTTTTACGAATTTGCCATGCCGCTGATGGCGCAACTGGGTATGCCCACGCTGTTTTGCCACCAGCTTGAAGCCGACGCCAAGGGCTTTCTGGTGGCCTACCACCTGCGCATGGCGAACCAGAAAAAAGAAGCGGTGCAACGCTTTAAAGAGCTCAACTTCAAGGTCATTGCTGCGGGTGACTCGTACAACGACACCGCCATGCTGGGCACCGCGCACGCCGGTATCCTGTTTCACCCGCCGCAAAACGTGATTGACGAGTTTCCGCAGTTTCCGGTGACGATGAATTACACCGAGCTGCGCGCCCGGATCGACCAGGCATCGCGCGCCATCGCCTGAGGGCCTGAACAGCCGTCAGCAGCGCTCAGCCCTCGGACAAGCCAAACAAGCCCTCGCCCGCCGGATTCGCGGGCGGCGTCACGCCCAGATGCCGGTACGCGGCCAGCGTGGCAATGCGCCCGCGCGGCGTGCGCTGCAGGTAGCCCTGCTGAATCAGATAGGGTTCGATCACGTCTTCAATCGTGTCGCGCTCTTCGCCAATGCTGGCGGCAATGTTGTCCAGCCCGACCGGGCCGCCGTCAAAGCGGTGGATCACCGCCTCCAGCAGCTTGCGATCCATCAGGTCAAAGCCTTGCGGATCGACGTCGAGCATTTGCAGCGCGCGGTTGGCAATGTCCAGCGTGATCTCACCCACGCCTTTCACGTCGGCGTAGTCGCGCACGCGGCGCAACAGCCGGTTGGCAATGCGCGGTGTGCCACGGCTGCGCCGCGCAATTTCAAAGCCACCTTTTTCGTCGGTTGGAACCTTCAACAGCCCGGCACTGCGTTTGACGATGCGCGCCAGCTCTTCGGCGCTGTAAAACTCCAGCCGCGCCACAATGCCAAAGCGGTCGCGCAACGGGTTGGTGAGCATGCCCGCGCGCGTGGTGGCACCCACCAGCGTAAAGGGCTGCAAATCGAGCTTGATGCTGCGTGCCGCCGGGCCTTCGCCGATCATGATGTCGATCTTGTAGTCTTCCAGCGCCGGGTACAAGATTTCTTCCACCACCGGGCTCAAGCGGTGAATTTCGTCGATGAACAGCACATCGTTTTTTTCCAGATTGGTCAGCAGCGCGGCCAGGTCTTTGGGTTTTTCCAGCACCGGGCCACTGGTCTGGCGCAGGTTCACGCCCAGCTCGGCGGCGATGATGTGGCTGAGCGTGGTCTTGCCCAGGCCGGGCGGGCCAAACAGCAGCACATGGTCCAGCGCCTCGTCGCGCTTTTTGGCCGCACCAATGAAAATTTCAAGCTGCTCACGCGCCTTGGCCTGGCCCACGTAGTCGTCAAGCAACTTCGGTCGCAGCGCGCGCTCAATGGCTTCTTCGCCGGGCGAAGCGGGCGCGGTGGAGACCACCCGTTTGGGCGGCGCGGGGGCGAAGTCGTCGGTTTGAACGGTCACGGTAGGGTTGAGGTGCTGGACATGAATGCCATGACTATAGCGCCGCACCTTTGAACAGATTGCGCTGTGTGCGCGACAACGGTCACCGGCCTGCGACAATGCTGCCCCTGTTTCACTTGGCACGGGGCCGTTCGCCCCTCAAGCACCATGCACCTCGACGCCACGGATAGCGCTCGCACCTTTAGCCTCTGCGACTTTGACTTTGCTCTCCCCCCAGACCTGATCGCGCAGCACCCTGCCCCGCAGCGCAGCGGTTCGCGACTGCTTGACGGCACCTATGCCACGCCCGTCGACCGCGTATTCACCGATCTGCCAGCCCAGCTGCGTGCGGGCGACCTGCTGGTCCTGAACGACACCCGGGTGATGCACGCGCGCCTGTTTGGCGAAAAGCCCACAGGGGGCAAATGTGAACTGCTGATCGAGCGCGTTCTCGACGGCAACCAGGTTGCAGCGCACCTGCGTGTCAGCAAGAAACCAGCACCGGGTACTACCTTGCGGCTTGTTGCAGCAGCGGGCTGTGATGACCATCCCCGCGCAACCGTTCTGGGGCGCTGGCCAGACGAACACGGTGCGCTGTTTCGGTTGGCACTGTCCAACGATGCGGGCGACGACCCCTATACGCTGATGGCGCGCCACGGCCATGTGCCGCTGCCGCCCTACATAACCCACACCGACTCCCCTGAAGATGCACAGCGTTATCAAACGGTGTTTGCGAGTAAATTGGGCGCGGTGGCCGCCCCAACGGCCGCGCTGCATTTTGACGAAGCGGTGCTGGCACAGCTCGACACGATGGGGGTACAGCGTGCCTATGTAACGCTACATGTAGGCGCTGGAACGTTTCAACCCGTCAAAACAGAAAATCTGGCCGAGCACCAGATGCACAGCGAGTGGTACCAAGTGCCGGCGGCCACGCAACAGGCCATCGCCGACTGCCGTGCGCGCGGGGGGCGCGTGGTGGCGGCAGGCACCACCAGCGTGCGTGCGCTGGAATCGTGGGCGCTTCAGGCCAATGGGGTCAGAGCACACAACCGCTGTGCGGTCGGTGATCTGACCCCATTGACCCAGACCCCCTTAACCCTGGCCCCATTTACGGGTGACACGCGCATTTTCATCACGCCCGGATTTGAGTTCAAAGTGGTCGACTTGCTGCTAACCAACTTTCACCTGCCCAAGTCAACCCTGATGATGTTGGTCAGTGCCTTTGCCGGGTATGAACGCGTTATGGCGCTATACCAACATGCCATGACACAACGCTATCGATTCTTCAGCTATGGAGACGCGATGCTGCTGCAGCGTCAAAAACTTGCGAACACTTAGCCGGGCTCGCAAAGCAGTAACTTATTACTTTAAGAGCCCTTAGCAAATTGGCGGCACAATGAGTGCAGTCTGCGTGCCGCCACGCAAGATCAGACAAATACCTTGAACACTTTTCAAAAACGTACCGCCAGACTGAAATTGGCGGCACAATGAGTGCAGTCTGCGTGCCGCCACGCAAGATCAGACAAATACCTTGAACACTTTTCAAAAACGTACCGCCAGACTGATCGCGATGGTCAGTTTCATCCTGGCCTGCATTGCCAGTCCACTGGCCTGGTACGTGGCGCGTGAGAACGCGGAACAAAGCATTGTCTCGCTGGCTATTGAAGAATCCGGCCGCTTGCTGCATCGCTATAACGCCATTGACATGGATACGCCCGACGCTGTGGCCAAAGCGCACGACGCAGCGCAAACCATCAGCGGCGGGATGTTTGACATTGTTGAAATTTACGATGCTCATGGCCGCAAGCTCGCAGCGGCCAACACGCCCGAGGGCAAGGCGGTCGAGTCGTCGCTGCCCCACCATGGCCGCCCCAATTACACCGAGGCTTTTTACCGCAGCACCAAGTTGCCCAATGGGGTCTGGGCGTTGCGAGTTTTTGTTCCATTACGTAACTCAGCGACCGACATGACTTTGCCGGTGACAGGGTACTTTGAAGGCGTGCGTGTCATGCCCGCTTGGCAACAAGACCAGATTTTTTCCAGCGCGCTCACCGTCGCGCTCATGGTTGGGTTGGCAGCCCTGCTCTGTGGCGCGGCCTTGTACCCGGTGGTGGTGCACCTGGCTGCAGACAACGTACAAAAAACCCACGAAGTGCTGGATTCACACATTTCGATGATGGAAGCGTTGGGGCGGGCGATTGCCAAACGCGATTCAGACACCGGCGCACACAATTACCGCGTGGCCTGGATTGCTGCGGGAATTGCCGAAAAGATGGGCATTTCAGGCAACGCCATGCAAGCATTGATTGCCGGCAGTTTTTTGCACGACGTTGGCAAGATTGGCATTCCGGATGCCATTCTTCTCAAGCCCGGCAAGCTTGACGACACTGAGATGACGATCATGCGCACCCATGTCAATCAGGGCAAAGACATCGTGCTGGGCGCGGGCTGGCTCGACGGTGCACAAGACGTGGTGGCGGCTCACCATGAAAAGTGGAACGGTAGCGGCTACCCTGAACAGCTGTCGGGCGACAGCATCCCCCTGTCAGCCCGCATTTTTGCGGTGGCCGACGTGTTTGACGCCTTGTGCTCCAAGCGCCCCTACAAGGAGCCCATGAGCTTTGAAGCCAGCATGGCGATTCTTGAAAAAGACACCGGCAGCCACTTCGACCCGGCTGTGATGGCGGTCTTCCAGCCGATGGCGCGTGCCATCTACGACCAGCTCGCAAGCTGTGACGAAGAGGCGACACGCAAGCTACTGCAAGACCGCGTGAAGCGTCATTTTGAGCAGTGAACGGGCCGCCCCTTAGGGCTTGGCAAAGTAGTTCACCCCCGGCAAGCCCTGGTAATCTACATCTTGCGTCCAGAACGTGGCGCCTATCTCGCGTGCCAGGCTGTACATCATGGCGTCGGCCATGGTCAGGTGGTGCGCTGCCGCCACTTGCGCGGCCGCCACGGCGCGCCGGTCGGTGACCTCCAGCACCCGGCCCAACCGCATGACGTCCAGGCATTGCGCTACCGCTTCAGACGGCACTTTGCGGCTCAGCACCTTGTTCACTTCAAACAGGGCAATCACGGGCACGAACAAGGTGTTGCGCTGCTCGATGGGTGCGGCAAACAAGTCGGCCCGGTCCGTGTCTTGCAAGTATTCGATCCAACCCGAAGAATCAACGACATTCATTCAAACTCCCGATCGGGTTCTTTCTCAATTTCCAGATCGGCCGGCTTCAGGTTGTACTTTTTCAGCATCCCGCGGTAGGCACTCATCGGCAACTCCGGCCTGATCACCAGTTCTTGCCCGCGCAACTCGAATTTGATATGCGAGCCCGCGCTGATACCCAGTTTGGCGCGCATGGCTGCGGGCAGCGTGACCTGCCCTTTGCTTGACACAACCGCTTCAGTCAACATGATGAATTCCTATTACAAAATAGAAAGTAAAGCAAATCACAACTGTAAAGCGAATATGCCGATAGCACCACGCGCCCGTTGACCAGGCATAAGCCCAGCCATCAGATCAAAGACAATACCAGCCAAGCCTTTTTGAACCGCCATGACACACGACCACCACCACGATCATCCCCATGACCATCCGCATGATCACAAGCCACAACCAGTGATCCAGTTTGACCAGCTACGCACCGACCCACCGCTGCCCGAGACCGGCTACGTCGGCAGCCACGCGCGCCGCGGCACGATCACGCTGGCGCATGGCATGGTGCAAACGCCGATCTTCATGCCCGTGGGCACGTACGGCACGGTCAAGGGCGTGCTGCCATCGAGCCTGGAGGACATGGGCGCGCAGATCATTCTGGGCAACACCTTTCACCTGTGGATGCGCCCTGGGCTGGACGTGATGCAAAACTTTGGCGGCCTGCACGACTTTGAGCGCTGGAAGAAACCCATCCTGACCGACTCGGGCGGCTTTCAGGTCTGGAGCCTGGGTGCGATGCGCAAGATCACTGAAGAGGGCGTGCATTTTTCATCCCCGGTGAATGGCGACAAGCTGTTCATGTCGCCCGAGGTGTCGATGCAAATCCAGACCACGCTGAACAGCGACATTGCCATGCAACTGGACGAATGCACGCCGTACCTGTCAGTGGAGCCCAAAACCAAAGGCCAGATCACCACCGAATCTGAAGCACGTAAAAGCATGGAAATGAGTCTGCGTTGGGCCAAACGTAGCCAGGCCGAATTCGAAAGACTGGGCAATCCCAACGCGCTGTTTGGCATTGTGCAAGGCGGCATGTTTGAGCACCTGCGCCAGGAGTCCCTAGAGGCGCTGGTGGAGATGGATTTGCCCGGCTACGCCGTGGGTGGCGTCAGTGTGGGCGAGCCCAAGGACGAGATGCTGCGCATCATGGCGCACACGCCGCACCGTCTGCCCTGGCACAAGCCGCGCTATCTCATGGGCGTAGGCACGCCAGAAGATCTGGTGGAGGGCGTGGCGCAAGGGGTGGACATGTTCGACTGCGTCATGCCCACGCGCAACGCACGCAACGGCACGCTGTTCACCCGCTTTGGCGACCTGAAAATGCGCAACAGCCGCCACCGCAGCGACCACGCACCGCTGGACGCCACGTGCACCTGTTACACCTGCCAGGGCATCACCCGGCCTAACGGCATGGTCAGCGGCGGCTTTAGCCGTGCTTACCTGCACCACCTGGACCGCTGCGGCGAGATGCTGGCCCCCATGCTGCTGAGCATCCACAACCTGCACTATTACCTGAACCTGATGCGTGAAATGCGCGCAGCGCTGGACGCAGGCACGTTTGGCGCGTTCCGGGCGCAGTTCAAAGCCGACCGCACACGCGGTGTTTGAACCCGGTTTTCACGCTGCTGCCGATTCACGCTAAACGCAACATCCCTCGCGCCTCGATGAACGCAATCACCTCATCGATGCCATTGAGCGTGCGCTGGTGACTGTACTCAATCAATGGTTGATTCAATCCTGGCTCGTTTGATGTTTGCCGCCCCTGACGCGCCCTGGCACTTGTCACACGTCTGTCGCCTTGCTCTCACACAAAACCCGGCCATTGCACAGTTTTTTGCTTCAAAAAACCTAGCTGCTGACGCTTTATAGGTAAGCGCTAGCGGCATATTTTCTAATGATTCGCTCCTGGCCGCTTTGTTGACGATGGAGGATGTTGCAATACAAGACCTGACCCCAAGTCTCTTTTCGAATAAGCTGTAATAGCAGCCAATCCAAGCCCCATCAATCCCAAGACGATGGCTGCCTATCTCAAGGCCTGCAAAAGGTACAGCAAGCGGGCAAAGCAACCGCCTTGCGGCGGCTACCAAGCGCTTTGGTCCCTTGCAACCCGGCCTGGCGGACACCATTGCATCGGCTAACCTGGCGCAGATTGAAGCCTGGTTTGACAGCGCCATCACCGCGCCCAGTCTGGATGCCATGTTTAACAGCCCGGACGCACCCCGGCACTGACTGCGCAGCGTTGCACCCACTTCACCGCAAAACCCGGCCAGCGCGCCGGGTTTTTGCTGTCGGCGTGGCATGCTGGATTACCATGTCGCCATGAGCACCGAACCCGACCAATACGACACGCCGTGGAAAGAAGCCATCGAGCACTACTTTCCGGAATTCATGGCTTTTTACTTTGCGCACGCACACCGCCAGATCGACTGGCATCAGCCCTACACCTTTCTGGACCAAGAACTGCAAGCCATCACGCGCGATGCAGAAATTGGCAAACGATTTTGCGACAAGCTCGTCAGCGTCTATCTGCGGGATGGCCAGCAAGAGTTGATCTACGTGCACCTGGAAGTGCAAGGCACCACGCAAGCCGAATTTGCCGAGCGCATGTTTGTCTATAACTACCGCATCTACGACCACTACCGCCGCCCGGTGGCCAGCATGGCAGTGCTGGCCGATACCAGCTCAGACTGGAAGCCGCAGAGCTTCGGGTTTGATGTGCTGGGTTGTCAACACACGCTGACCTTTCCTGTGGCTAAGTTGCAAGACTACGCCGCGCGCGAACATGACCTGGGCGACGACCCGAACCCGTTTGCGCTGGTCACGCTGGCACACCTGCAAACCCAGGCCACTCGGCACGACGCGCAAGCCCGGTTCAATGCCAAGTGGACGCTAGTACAACTGCTGTATCGGCGTGGCTGGAACAAACAGCGCATCATTGACCTGCTGTTTGTGATCGACTGGATGATGCAACTGCCCGACCACTTCAAACACCAGCTATGGCAAAATATTGGCAACCTTGAACAGGAGAAAAAAATGGCTTACGTTTCTGACTTTGAGCGTCATGCAATTGAGAAAGGCCTGTCTCAAGGCCTATCCCAAGGCCTGTCCCAAGGCCTATCCCAAGGCCTAACTGAAGGCCTGCAAAAGGGGCAGCAAGCCGGCGAAGCAAACACACTGCGGCGACTGCTTACCAAGCGCTTTGGCCCCTTACAACCCGGCCTGGCTGACACCATCGAGGCCGCCAGCCTGGCACAGATTGAAGCCTGGTTTGACAGCGCCATCACTGCGCCCAGCCTGGATGCTGTGTTTGCTACCCCTGACGCGACCCGGCACTGAACACACGGCTGTAGCCCAGCGCCCCAACAAAACCCCGCTATTGCACCGCGTTTTTCCGTCAAAAAGAATAGCTGCTGACGCTTGCTGCGTAAGCGCTAGCGACATATTTTCAGAAAATTCCAGCGTGGCCACTTTGTTGACGATGGAGGATGTTGCAATACAAGACCTGACCCCAAGTCACCCTGCGTTTTCTGATGATTCGCTCCTGGCCGCTTTGTTGACGATGGAGGATATTGCAATACAAGACCTGACCCCAAGTTTTGCCAAGTTTTGCAAGTTTTCAAGACCTGACCCCAAGTTCTTCAATTTTTTTCGAAAAGCCGCTTTTCGCTGTGATACGATTAATGGCCTAAAGGTCAATGCCGCAAGAGCTGTTCATACGACATCGGGATTTGCAAGCGTTCAAGCGTTCATTTGTTTCAACCTTATTTAACTGGGGGTTTACTTTCATGAAGACCAAAAATCGTCCTCAATTGCGTTATGTCAAGATGTCTGCGGTGGCTGCTGCTGTAGCTGCTATTGCCGTTGGTTTTGCAGGGTGCGGTGGCAGTGACTCTGCACCAGTCGCTACGACGACAACGATCCCTGTGGTCGGTGCCGGCAACAGTCCCTTCATCAATGTGACCTTGAAAGCCACCTGTGCAAATGGCGCATCAGGTACAGCAGTCATTGGCAAGGCCCCCGCCGACCCGGGCACTGGCACCATCACCATCAGCAACGCTTGCACGGCACCCATTTTGATTGAAGCGATCAGTGCCGGCACGATGCGTCCCATTGGTGCGCCAGCCGATGGTTCTGGCGATGTGGACTATGACCCCGCCGTCAACTTACCGATCAGCAACATTTTGGCTGCCCCACCAGCTGTTGGTGAAAACGTGACAGCCAATCCTGTCACCACAGCAGTTGCCAATGCTGTAGCACCTTTGGGCACAACATTAAGTACAGTGAAGGCCACCGACATCGCTACGGTACAAGGCAATGTTGAAAAATCGCTTAACCTCGCCCCTGGTGATGCAAAAAGCAGCCAAGGTTATTTGATCCCTGGCGTTGCAGCAGCATCCATCCGCATGGCTGAAGTAGCCGCCCTTGCTGCCCAGTCAGCGGCAACGGCACCAACAGCGCCCACGGGCGTCACTGCAACCAGGTCATTGAGCCGGTTGATTGCGGAAGAAATCGCCAAAGAAGCGAAGAAAACAGGCGGAACGTTGAAAACTGCCGTGGACATAGCCAATTCGCTTAGCGCTAACGTAGCTAATGTTTCTGCCAATAGTTCCATTTCCAGTAATGCTATTGATAGCGATGCAGCCCGCGTGCAGAACATGGTTGCCACCGTTGTTAACGCTGCGGGTTCAACGCCGCTGACGACAATCGCTGCGTTGAACACCGCAATAGCCGGTAACAGTACGCTAACTCAAGCCATCAAAGATCAAGGCGCCGCAACCAGCCAACTCAGGGTGGTGAATGCTGCGATCAAGCTGATCGCAGATGCCACGGCAGCCGTCAACGCCCAGGCAACGGCACCAGCTCCGTCAGCCTCATCACCAGCCGGAACGACAGGCGTCACACAGGCTGAAAAAGATACGAAGATCGCACTGGTTAAAGCAGCAGCCGCTAAGATGGTTGCAGACACCAGCAACAAAATTGCCAACGTTTCAGGCGCAACCACTGCCAAAGACCTTGTTGTGCAAAGCAATGCCGTTGCTGCCGGTGTCCTGAAAGCCATTGTTGATGACCTGAGCGCGACCAGCGCCAACAAAGTATTTGCTACTCCACCCGCCGTCGGTGCCACTAACGCCGCGTCAGCTTTGGTTGGCAATTTGGCCGCAACAGCCAGCACGCTGACTACCGCCTCTACGGAGACCCAGAAGACCGCCGTTACCAACACTGCCGCCACGGCAGTTAAGGTAGCACAAGCCATCTATGACATGACACCGCCAGCGGTCGGCGCTACAGCATCCGACCGAGCTGCGTTTAATGCAGCCATCGCGGCCGTCGCATCCAAAACAGCAACGGACCCAACTGCCAACAAAGCGGCATTCCAAAAACTCATTACCGACCTTGACGCTGAACTGAAAACGAAGCTCACTGTGGACAGCGCCGTAGGTACAGATGACGCGGCTGCAAAAGCGCAAGCGGCAGCTGAAGCTTCGTTGGGAACAAATAAAACGATAGATTTTGCTGCACCACCAACACCAGGTACTATTCCTTCGGTCACAGTGACACCTCCGACAACTCAAACTCCAGTTGTACCGGCGACCACGACGACCACATCAACCACGACAACAACGACCACAACGGCAGCTCCGACGAGTACCACAACTTCGACGTCAACCACTACAACCTTGCCCGTAACAACCTTTGCTGGTGTATGTGAGGTCAAGGTAGGATCAGCAATCGGCTATGTCACCAACGTTCCAGCGGCTACCAATTGCGTGAGCAGCGAGTTGAACGTTGACGGTGGTGGAGCAGCTGTTGCGGTTGCACCAGCGACCTTACTGACAGGAAAAACCAGTGTCACGTTTGCTGTGGCTGCAACGTGTGACCCATTGGGTGCACCGCCCGCTGCTGGTGCAACGACATTGACCGCTTGCAAACTTACTTCAGTGGTGAGTTCTACGACGACCACCACAACGGCAGCTCCCACGACGACCACCACAACGGCAGCTCCTACGACGACCACAACTTCGACGTCAACCACCACCACTTTGCCTGCAGCAACTTTTGCTGGTGTATGCGAAGTCAAGGTTGGATCTGCAATAGGCTATGTAACTAACGTTCCTGCGGCTACCAGTTGCGTGAGTTCTGTGTTGAACGTGGATGGCGGAGGCGCTACTGTTGCGGTTGCGCCAGCGACCTTGCTGACAGGTAAAACCAGTGTTTCGTTTACTGCGGCTACAGCATGTGACCAGTTTGGTGCACCGCCCGCAGCCGGAGCAACAACTTTGACTGCTTGCAAGCAATAATCTAGGAGTTAATTTGATTTACAAGTTAATGTAAATTGATTATTTTTTAACTGGAAAAATGGGGCCTTTTGGCCCCATTTTTTTATCAGTTAATCATGATTTCTGGTGTTCAATAGTCTATTTATGATTAAATCAACCAAACTACCAGAACTCGACCGCTCTTATTTCCTGGACGGCATTCGCGGTTGGGCTTCACTCATGGTTTTATTCAGTCATCTTGTGGTTTTCTTTTTGGCAAATTCCATCAAGGAATTTCAACCCTGGATATTCGGAATCATCACCGATGGTAATTTGGTCATCTTTATTTTCTTTGTGCTTTCGGGCTTTGTGCTGACCCTGGGCTATGTTCAAAAAGGTGAGCGTCAAATCATTGTGGCACTTGCACTAAGACGCTATCCACGTTTTGCAATTCCCATTATTTGTACCTGCATTTTGGTTTATCTGCTGGCGCAAAATGGTTTGTTTTTCAACCATGAAGCAGGGCTATTGACCAAGAACGCATCCGCCTGGCGCCTGGGGTCAGGTCTTGTGGGGTCCGCCTGGGGTCAGGTCTTGTATTGCAATATCTTTCATGGTGCAAGCATCGGCACATCCACCTTGCGGTGAGTCGTATCTAGGGGGCCAGGCTCGAGTTTCCATGTAGCTGTTACTGGAAAATTTCTATCTGGTGACTTATAAAAACGATAGCGCACTACGCTTTGTGCACGATGGTTCTTGGCAATTCGCATGGATGGCTTGCGTGGTACCGCCCGGCCCGCCAGCCCGCCAGCCACATGCATGGCTTAAATACACGACACGTTTTGCGACATAATAGTGTCGCTCTTTGTCGCTCTTGCACGACACTACGTGCTCTACTCACGCCAGGGAACCACAACCAATGCCACGCGTCACACCCACCGAAGAACTCAAGCTGATCGAATCCATCGTTGCAGATCACCCGAATGGCTTGGGCATTTCTGCCATCGAAGCAGAAATAGCGCGCCGCCAAGGGGTCAAGCCCAACCGTCGCACACTGCAGCGTCGTCTGCAAAAACTCATCCAAGCACAGCACCTGAGCACCGACGGCGAAAGCATTGCGCTGGTCTATAAAGTGGCCGACGGTCACCTGAGCACTGCACTTTCAAGGGGGCACTTAGACACCTACGTGCCACTATCTGCCGAAGGCTCGGCCATCCGCAACCAGATCAGGCAAGCGCTGATGCATCGGCGCCCGGTAGGATACCAACGTGAGTTTCTTGACGCCTACCAACCCGGGGTAACGTTTTACCTGCCTGAATCGCTTCGGCAGCAACTCCATGACATGGGGCAAACGCCTGCCCTGGAGCGGCCTGCAGGCACATACGCCCGCGAGATTCTGGGCCGGCTGTTGGTGGATTTGTCTTGGGCATCATCCAGGCTGGAAGGCAACACTTACAGTCGGCTCGACACCCAGAACCTGATCGAGTTTGGCCAAGCCGCCCAGGGCAAAGATGCCATAGAGACACAGATGATCCTGAACCACAAGGCCGCCATCGAGATGCTGGTTGAAGATGCCCAAGAGGTGGGTCTGGATGCCTTCACCTTCAAGAATCTGCACGCGGTGCTGTCGCAAGAGCTGATGCGCGACCCACAGGCCAGTGGCCGCCTGCGTCGCCGACCGGTCGAAGTTGCAGGCACCGTCTTTCACCCTTTGGCCATGCCGCAGGTAATTGAGGACTGCTTTTTACTGCTGCTGGCAAAAGCCACGGCTATTGCAGACCCATTTGAGCAGGCCTTTTTTTTGATGGTGCAATTGCCCTATTTGCAGCCGTTTGAAGATGTCAACAAACGTGTTTCACGTATCGGTGCCAATATTCCGCTGATCAAGCACAACCTTTGCCCCTTGTCTTTTGTTGATGTGCCCGAGCGCGCCTACATCGAGGGGACGCTGGGCGTTTATGAACTCAATCAGATTGATTTGTTGCGTGACGTTTTCGTCTGGGCGTATGAGCGCTCGTGTCAGCGTTACCTGGCCATCACCCAAACCATGGTGGCGCCCGACCCGCTGAAGATCAAGTACCGAGTGGCCCTGATCCAGGCAGTTCAAGCCGTCATCAAAACGCTTCGGCAACCCAGTCCAGCGGTTCTGGCGGCATTAGCCCAGCAACACGCCCCCAAGGCGGACCAGTCAGCCTTCACCCAGATGCTCTCGCAAGCGCTGCATCAGTTGCACGAAGGCAGCCTTGCCCGCTATCGTCTGCGCCGATCAGAGTACCTTGCGTGGCAGCAGGCCCAAACCATATCTAAAGTTGAATCGCCTCTGGCGCACAGTCTCTAAAATGGTTTCATGACTGCAACGCCCGCCACCCCAAACGCCGTAGTCGCACGGCCCCGGCGCAAACTGCCCATTGGTATCCAGACCTTTGCCAAACTGCGCGAACAGGGTTGCTATTACGTTGACAAGACGGCGCTGGCGATGCAGTTAATCGACAGCGGCACGTATTACTTTCTGAGCCGCCCACGGCGCTTTGGCAAAAGCCTGTTTCTGGATACGCTGCGCGAGATGTTTGAAGGCAACCAGGCGCTGTTCACCGGTCTGGCGGCGGAACACGCCTGGGACTGGTCCAAAAAATACCCGGTGATCCGCATTAGTTTTGGCAGTGGCGTGTTGCAAAACCGCTTTGAGTTAGATCAACGCATTCGTGGCATTTTGCGGGTCAACCGGCTGGCGCTCGACCTAGGCCTGCCAGTCAATTTGCCAGAGACCGATTTGTCCGGAAGCTTTGAAGACCTGATCGCCCAAGCCCACCAAAAAACCGGCCAGCGCGCCGTGGTGCTGATTGACGAGTATGACAAGCCCATTCTGGACAACATTGACGACAGCGCAGTCGCCTTGGAGATGCGCGAAGGGCTTAAAAACCTCTACTCGGTGCTTAAAGGTTCTGACGAACATTTGAAGTTTGTCTTTTTGACGGGTGTGTCCAAGTTCAGCAAAGTCAGCCTGTTCTCGGGGCTGAACAACCTCAAAGACATCACGCTCGATGCCCGCTACAGCGCCATATGTGGCTACACCGATGCGGATGTGGACACCGTGTTTGCGCCCGAGCTGCCGGGGCTGGACCGCGAGCAGATTCGCCAGTGGTACGACGGCTACAACTGGCTGGGCACCTCGGTCTATAACCCGTTTGGCCTGCTGATGCTGTTTGACACCCGGGCCATTCGCCCGTATTGGTTTGAAACCGGCACGCCCACATTTTTGATCAAGCTGCTGGAGCAGCGTCAGCAGTTCACACCCGACCTGAGCCGCATCGTGGCCTCTGAGACACTGCTTTCCACCTTTGATGTCGGCAACATTCCGGTGGAAGCGCTGATGTTTCAGGCGGGCTACCTGACGATTGACACGGTCTGGCAAGCCCCCGGCCAAATGGAACTGACGCTGAAGTATCCCAACATGGAAGTGCAAGCGGCCCTGAACCACAGCCTGCTGCAAAGCCTTACTGGCAACTTGGCGTTGCCAGGACCGCACCTCAGCAAGCTTTATAAATTGTTGACACTGCCCGACTTTGATGGCCTCAAAGCCCTGCTCCACGCTTTCTACGCCAGCATTGCCAACGACTGGTACCGCAAAAACGAGCTGGCCCATTTTGAGGGCTACTACGTCAGCATTTTCTATAGCTACTTTGCCGCGCTGGGTCTGGACATTCGCCTGGAAGACCCCACCAACCAGGGTCGCATCGACATGACGGTGCTGTTCAATGGTCAGGTGTTTTTGTTTGAATTCAAGGTGGTTGAACTCAACCCAGCAGGTGCCGCCTTGCAGCAGATCAAGGACATGCGCTACTTTGAAAAGTTCATGGACCGCGGCGAGCCGGTGCACCTGATTGGCGTGGAGTTCAGCAAAGCCAGCCGCAATATCGTCGGGTTTGAGGTTGAAACGCTACAAGTTAAATAGCTGCTTACTCCCAATCTCACCAACCGATGCCACGCCACCCCTTGCTGGTTAAATTCTGCACCGCTGCCGCCCGAATCGCCGCGGCGGCACCCAGATTTCCCAGTTGCCAGGGTCGATGAATTCCCAACTGATCGCAGAACCAGTGCCGTCTTCTTGATGATAAAGTGAGCCCATGAAACCTCGTGTCTATCTTGAGACATCCGTCTTTAGCTACCTCACTGCACGCGACAGCTCGTCCCTGGTCGGTGCATCACGCCAGCACCTCACACGCAGATGGTGGGAGCGTCGTCAAGAATGTGAGCTATTTGTTTCTGAGGTCGTGCTTCGCGAATGCAAAGACGGCGATGCCCAAGCTGCGGCACGCCGGATGCAAGCACTCAACGCCATCCCCTTGTTGAGCCTGACACCACAAGCTGCAGAACTGGCAACGCTGCTGATCACAGAAAGCATCATGCCTGCCAAAGCAGCAGAAGATGCCTTGCACATTGCCAACCCGGTCATACAAGCAAAAATTGCCGCCAAATTAGGCTCAATTGGTCTGATGCTCCCATTTATTTGCCCGCCAGAAGAACTACTTGGAGAAGACGATGAATGACGAAATCATCAAGGCCCTGCGCACCACCAAAGAGCGCTTGGCGCAAGATGCCGGTTTGGACATCAAGCGACTGATTCAAAATATTCAACACGAAGAGGCCAGCAGCACTGCCGAGGGCCGTGTCGTTTTACAACCGCCCGCCAACAAACGCGCGCACACTGACTTTCAAAAAATTCGGTTTGCCAACAGTTGATGAGTCCATGGTGAGTTGGACGAAGCCGCCAAAATTGTGTCTGACATCAAATGAACTGTCATGAATGCAAGCCAACGCTTCGAATGATGAAAGAATGTTGTCCTGACGATTGCGTCCCCTTTGAAGTTTTTTCACCTTAAGACACTGTCTAGTGCCATGTGGATCGTCATACTTCGGGTGTTTTTATGGCTGCTGGCGCTTTTGGCCGCGCTGCCAGCCCAAGCTGGCAGCATTGGCTTTTCGATCAGCTTTAGCGGCGACGACATTGCCCTGACCAGCAGCGGCTCTGAGCCAGCTTACCAGGTATCGGCCTGGACGTTGGACGACGCCTTGCACTGGCAGCGCGTACCCGTGCTCAGCGGCAACGCCGCCTATCTGCCCCCTGGCCAGGGCATCAAGGGGCGGCGTTTGGGCGCTGCTGCGCCCACCGGCCTGGGGCGCGCTGACCCGCTGTTGGTGCTGCTGCACGACCAGGCCGGCAGCCCGATTGCCCAGTTGGCCTGGCGCCAGGCCCCGGCCGCGCACCCGCAACCCCTGCCCTCGCAACGCAGCGGCGCACAGCTCAGCGTGGCAGCAGACGCCGCGCTTGAGCAGAAAATCATGGCAAGCTACGCCGTGGCTGTGCCATATGAAGGCGTCCAGCAGCTTGCAAAACCACGACCCGCCAACGCCGCCCCGCCGGATCCGCTGCGCCACGTCTGGGCCGCTGGCGCACCGCTGCTGCTGGCCACCGGCACCGCGCAAGGCGGCACCTGGCTGGTGCACGAGAGCGCGGGCGGCGCGCTGAGCGTGCAGATCGTGCCTGACGGCGTGGCGCGCGGCCAAGAGCAGGTACCCGCCTGGCTAGCGTGGGCACGGTTGCATCTGCTGCGGGTAGCCGCCTGGTTGGCCGGGCTGGGGGCGCTGATGGGGGTGGGTGGATGGCTTGGGGCACGTGGCCTTTCGCGTCTGCCGACACTCCCACAGGGTCTGAGCCAGCGGCCCTACGGCTTGCTGCTTGACCTGGCGGTGGTGCTGGCTGGCGCACTGCTGATCGCCTCGGTACTGGGCATCGGCTTTTTGCGCTCTGGCAACCTGCCCACGGGCGGTGACAGCGCGTCGCACCTGCTGTACGTGTGGACGTATGCGCGTGAACTGCTGCCACGCGGCCAGATCACCGCCTGGATGCCCGAGGTGTTTGGCGGCTTTGCTTTTTTGTCCTATTACTTTCCGCTGTCTTTCATCAGCATTGCCGCGCTGGCCCAAGTGCTGCCTTTTGCACCTGCTATGAAACTTGGCATGTTCGCCGGCGCCCTGCTGCTGCCTGGTGCGGTCTGGCTGGGCAGCGTTTATCTGCTGCGCCTGCCGCGTGCGGTGGCCATCTGGGGCGTGCTGGCCAGTCTGACGTTTTTGCTGCACGAGCAAAACTCGATCTGGGGCGGCAACCTGCTTTCTACCCTGGCAGGGGAATTTGCCTACAGCTACGGCATGTTGTTGTCGATGCTGACGCTGATGGCCTGGCAGCGCAGCGTGCGCACCGGCCGACATTGGTGGCTGGCCGCGCTGCTGGAGGCCGCCACCGGGTTTTCGCACGGCTTTGCGCTGCTCATCACCGGCTTTGCCACGGCGGCGTTTTTGCTCGATCGGCGCAATTTTTGGCGCAACCTGCGCCTGCTGGCGTTGGGCCATGGGCTGGCGTTTTTTCTGCTGGCGGGCTGGCTGTGGCCGATGCTGCAAATGCACAGCCTGACCATCCCGAACGACGCGCTGTTTGAAATCACCCGCTGGCAAGAGCTGTTGCCGCAGCCGCTGCAACCGGTGTTGGCGGCCGGCGTGGCGGCCACATTGCTCCTGTTTATATTGCAACTCACGCAAGCGCTACGAGGGCTAGAGCCGGTTTTACCTGCAGTCGATTGCAGCCTGCGGCACGCCGCTTTCATGGCCGGTGCGGCGCTGCTGGCGGGCGTGGGCTTTTTGGCTGGCGGCAGTATTGGCGTGGCCAATATCCGGTTTTTTCCCTTTGTCTGGCTGTTTGGCGGCTTGGCCTGCGCCTGGGTCTGGGGCGCGTTGCTGCTGCGTCTGGGCGTGCTCTTGCCACGGCTGGCGCGCGGGGGTTGGCATTTGATGTCGGTAGCCGCCGGGCTGGCCTTACTGGGGTGGACTTGCTTGCAAGTGCTGGCCGCGCCCGACTGGGGCCTGTGGAACCACAGTGGGCTGGAGGCCAAACCGCAGTGGCAGCGCCTGAGCCAGTTGTTCCCGGCACTCGCGGGCCGACTGGACAGCCCGCGCCTGACCTTTGAGCACGACCCGGCCAATAACGACATCGGCTCCACCCGCGCGCTCGAGGCGTTGCCAATGTTTCTGGGCGGCCGCCCGGTGCTGGAAGGCCTTTACATGGAATCGGCCCCGGTGGGCCCGGCCATTTACCAGTTGCAAAGTGAGGTCTCGACCCACCCGTCGTCGCCGCTGGCGCGCTTTCCCAGTGGCAGCCTGGACCTGGAGCGTGCCGCCGCGCATATGAACTTTTTGTGGGCCAACCAGGTGCTGATCCGCCACGACGACACGTTCAAGGCCTTTGCCGCCAGCCCGCTGTTTACCGAGGTAGCCAGCGCGGCGCCGTTTCATGTGTTCCAGCTCAAGGCGTTTGACAGCCAGTGGGTGGATATTGTCGATACGGCGCGGCAGCCGTTGCGCTGGTTGCCCACGCAGAACTGGATGCAAGCAAGCTTTGCCTGGTTCAAATCTGCTGAGCGTTTTAGCCGTGAACTGCCCGTTTTTCATGCGGGAGCAGCTCCGCAAATCGTAGCGCCAGCGGCCGGTGCGCAGGTGCACGACTTGAAGCTGGAGCGGCAAAAATTGAGTTGGCGCACCGACGCCGTGGGCGCCGCGCACCTGGTGCGCGTGGCCTGGCACCCGCGCTGGAAGCTGGCCACCCAGGGCCAGCTTTATCTGGCCGGGCCAGGCTTCATGCTGGTGGTGCCGGGTGAGGCGAATGTGGTGCTGGAATACGGCCACACGCCAGTCGGCCTGGCCGGCATGGTAGCCAGCGCGTTGGCGCTGCTGGTGTTGCTGGCGCTGATGTGGCGCGACTTCCTTTGTAGGAGTCGCGCCCCCGCGACGAAGGCTGTTCAAACGCGTCCAAGTCCAAAGGCATTCGCCGCGAGGGCGCAGCTCCAACAAGACAGCCCGCCCAGTACCCCCTGGCCGCGCGACCGGCTGGCGGCGCTGTGGCCGCTGCTGCTGATCTGCGCCGGACTGTGGCTGCATCTGCATAACCCGGAGCGCTTGTACACCAACGCCTGGGTGTTGATGCGCGCCAACCAGCCCGCGCAAGCCGCGCCCGCCTTTGACCAGGCCTACGCCGCGCGCCAGGGCGACGCCAAAAAAGAAGAGGCGCTGTTCTGGGCCGCCAAGGCGTACGAGCAGGCGGGCCAGCGCGACGCGGCTTTGGCGCGCTATCGCGACTTGACCACGCACTTTCATGGCTACTGGTTGCCCGAGTCGCTCTACACTCAGTCGCACCTGGAACAAGCCGTTGGGGCCAGCGCGCCAGCGCAAAGTACCCGGGCGCGCCTGCTGCAAGAGTTTCCCAACGACCGCTGGACGCAGCGCCTGAAAACCGAAGCCACCCCATGACGCTGAACCTGAAACTGGTCAAGCAATTTGCCCAATACATCACCGTGGGACTGTGCGCGCTGGGAGTCGATGTGGGCACTTTTACGCTGGTACGGCACTTGGGGCTGGATCTGGTCAGTGCCAACGTGCTGGCGCGCTTTGCCGGGGCCGTGACGGCCTATAGCGGCAACTTTTTGTGGACTTTTTCACAATCACGCGCCAGCACCGACTGGCTGCGCACCAGTTGGCGCTATGCCGCTGTGTGGGTGGGCGCTACCACGCTGTCAACGCTGCTGCTCAGCGCCCTGACGCACCTGGGGCTGCCAGAAACCCCCAGCAAGCTGGGGGTGGAGATGGTCATGCCGTTTTTGAACTTTCTGGTCGCCCGGCTTTGGGTTTTTAAAGCCAAATAGGGCTCTAGCGCCGGTCATGCGTAGCCGGCATTCGCGGCTGCCGCCGCTCCTACATGGTGTGCATGCCCGCTGTGTTGGAGCGCAGGAAGGCGCGAATATCCTGCAAACCCACCGCAAGCAGGGTCACGGCTTATTGACCCAAAACCCCGTGCCATCGTCGAGCCGCTTGCCGCTCGCCGTAAAGTCCAGATAACCCTTGCTGGCGGCGTAATTCAGCAGCTCGGTGCCGCCTTGCGCTTGGAGGTTGGGCGCGTAGAAATACCACTTGCTGCGCGAGTTATCCCAAGCCCACAGGGACGTCAGGTTGAGGGGCACAGTGCCCACCGTAGGCGGCGGATTCAGCGTATCGGTCAACGACTGATTCAAGGCCGCAGGCGTGACGTTGGCAGCAGTGGCCACCAGATTCCACCCCTTTTTCAATTGGGCAGCACCCAGCGTGTAAGGTTGGCCGACAAATGGGTCAACCAAATTACCCAGCCGTTTGGCATTCACCCAAAACCCATCGCCTGGATTGAGCACTGTCAAGGCAGCGTAGCCCTTGCTGGTGGCGTAATCCTGTAGCGCATTGGTATCCATCGACGGCGTGTAGAACTGCCAGCCAGGCTTGGAGGCGTCCCACTTCCAGACCGTGGTGACAAGGGTCGTGTCGCTCAGCAACGCAGCAACGGCTACGGGCTGGTCGCTGGTGTTGCCCAGCAGGTTCCAGCCGCTCAGTAGCGCCAACCCCTTGCCAATCGTGATGAGTTGCGTCACTTGGGCGGCGGCGCCGTAGTTGGCGTTACCGGCCTGATTCGCCGCCACCAGGCAATCGCCGACCTTCACCGCAGTGACTGTGTTGCCAGCCACTGTGCAAACCGTATGGGTGGTTGAGGAGAAGGTCACAGCATTGCCCGACGCACCCCCTGTTGCCGCCAAAACACCTTGGCCACCCGCTACCAACGCTGGGGCGGTGCCAAAGCTGATGCTTTGTGTGCCCGCGCCGACCACAATCCATTGCAGCGTTTGCGGAGCCGCCAGGTAATTGGCATTGGCCGCTTGATTAGCCGCCACCGCGCAGTTGCCCGCGGCCAGGGCGCTGACCGTGCTGCCCGTCACAGCGCAAATAGAGGGTGTAACCGAGGAAAACACCACACCATTGCCGGAGGCTCCGCCGGTAGCGGTGACGGTGCCCGTTGCATCAACGACGAGTGTGGGAGCGGCCCCAAAGCTAATGCTTTGGGGCGCCGGGCTGACCACAATCTTTTGGGTCACCTGCGGGGCGGCGCTGTAATGGGTGCTGGCGGCCTGGTCCACCGCCACCACGCAGTCGCCCGCGTTGATGTCCGTCACCGTGCTTCCTGTGACCGTGCAAATGGTCGGCGTGGTGGAGCTAAACACCAAGGCATTGCCCGACTGCCCCCCAGTGGCACTTAACTGACCGCTGCCACCCAGTTTAAGCACCGGCACGGCGCCAAAACTGATGCTTTGCGGCGCCTGCCCCACTGCAATGGTGAGCGTTGCCTGTGGCGCTGCGCTGTAGTAGGCGTTGATGGCCTGATCGGCGGCCACCCCACAGTCGCCCATGCTCAGTGCGGATACCCGCCCGCCCGTGGTCACGCTGCAAACAGTCGGCGTAGTGGAGCTAAAGGTGATGGCGTTACGCACCGTTGGACAGTTGGCCGCGCAGCTTGTGGCAGCCGTTGCCGTGACGGTGGCCGTGGCCCCAAACAGCAAAGTGGGAGCGGGTCCAAAACTGATGCTCTGGCTATCGCGCAACGGTACAACGCTGTTGGAAGCCACCGACGCCACGCTGGTGCCCGCGCCATTAAACGCCGTGACCATGAAGGTGTAAGACACATCGTTGGTCAGCCCGGTGACGGTGATCGGACTGCTTGCGGCAATGCCGGTTCGCCCACCGGGACTGGCCGTCACGGTGTACTTGCTGACGGCAGCGCCGCCATTCACCATGGGCGCTGTAAAACTGACGCTGGCCTGCGCATTGCCGGCAATCGCGCTCACATCCGTTGGTGCATCGGCCGCTGTGGCCACCGCAGTGCCAGCCAGACTGACACTGTGCGGGCTGTCCAGCGCATCACTCACCAGCAGCAGTGCACCATTTTGTGAACCCGCCAAAGTGGGCTCAAAGGTGACGCTGATGTTGCATGTGGCACCTGCTGCCAAGCTGGCAAGGCAAGTGTGGGTCTGGGCAAACTCACCACTGGCAACCACAATGCTGCTGATGTTCAAAGCTGCGGTGCCGGTGTTGCGCAGCGCGATAACTTGCGCTGTGCCGATGCTGCGCAGGTTGGCAGAAGAAAAAGCCAAGCTGGTGGGTAACCCGGCGACCATGGGGGTATCTTTAAAACTGGCCGAAACGCTCTTGGCCGCATCCATGGTAACGGTGCAACTGGCGGCAGCGCCAGCGCTGGCACAGGCACCCCCCCAAGCAATCAGGTTGGTGGCCGGGCTGGCGTTGAGGGTGACTACCTCACCAGCGTAGTAGCCACTTTGGCAAACCGCGCCGCACTCAATACCGGGCAACACGCTGGTGGCCACTTGACCCGCACCGGTTTTGCTGACCGATAAAGCCAAGGGCCCAAAAGAGCGGCCACCGCGAACCCAACGTACATACAGGCCGCTAAAGTTGGTATTGGTGTTGACGTTGCCGGCCTTGAAATTCAGGTACCACGAGGCTTGGGCTGTCAGGGGCGTACTCGACCAAAATAAAGCAGTGATTGGCAGATGTGGAAACATGGTGGCATTGATCGCAGGTGCAAATCGGCTGTAATCAACCAGACTGGCCAACTCCTCCTCAGTGGGCAGTCGCCAATCGGCGTGTCCTGCATAGGTATTGATCGACGCGCTGGCGGTTGCCCAATTAGAGGGGCTCAAAGTGCCGCTGCAGGTGCCGTTGATCCAGCTTTGCCCTTGGGCACAGCGCTGCCAAGTCAGGCCGGTGGGTGTATGCAGCACCGTGCCGTCACCTTGGTCAATATAGTCGGCATCAGGACGGGTGATGTCCAACAGCCCCAAGGGTTGGCCGCCACGCACCAACCGCACATAGAATTTCACGCTAATAGTCGTTGGTGCGGCATCGGCGTTACCATGAATAAAGTTGACGTACCATGACTCTGATGGCGCAGAGAAATTTACCGTACTCGACCAAAAGTCAGACGCAATGTCGCTATATTTCGGCGTAAACGGAAAAGCCGCCACATCTATAGCCGGGCTCGAAACTGTTCTATCCACAATGGACTGTAGTTCGCGAATGTTGGGTAAGCGCCAGTCGCTCTGCCCGGCAAACGTCGATGTCAACGCCTTGGCTGTGGCCCAGTTGTATGTGGCTGCTGTACCAGAACACGTGGTGCCACTCCAGGTCTGTCCCTCTGCGCAGCGCTTCCAGGTTAGACCCGTGGTGGGGTCGGTGACCGTACCGTCGCTGTTGACGGTGTAGGTTTTAGCCGCCAGGGCGGGACTGGCCACCACAACCAAGGCGCTGGCCAACGTCAGCCAACGCAAGAGAGTCAACAAGTGTGATGGGAGACTTAAAACTGCGTGTTTGCAGCCGTAACAGAAATTCATCGCAACTCCCTACTCAATTATTGGGTCGCGCGATGTTAAGGGCGTCAAGCCAGATTTGGACTGGAAACGCCCTGGGGCAGGGGCACTAACTGATCAAAGATTGATCAACATCAGACTTTGCAGGGTCGTCAACGCCGTGGGCTTGCGCGCGCCAGCACCGACGGGCTGCGCACCCGTTGGCGCTACGCGGCCATGTCAGCGGATTACAAGCCGTAATCCAGCGCCAACCGGTTGCCATTGGCGTCACGCACCGAAATCCAGACATTTCTGCCGGTGTAGCTGCCGTTGTAGCTGGGCACCGTAAAGCTGGTGGTGGCACCGGTGCTGCCGCTGATGTCCACGCCAACATTGTTGAAAAGCTGTGTGCTCTGGTTCCAGGCACCAATGTCGATCCAGTCGCCATAGGTGTTGGCACCGGCTGACCAGTTGATCGTCAGGCTGGTGTTGGCGGCCCAAGAGCCCGATATCCCTGTGATGGTGGGGTAGGGCAGGCCCGCCAGCAAGGCCGGGTTGATCGGCGTGTTTTGCAGTCGGCTGGTATAGCTGTACAGCGGCACGCTGCTGGAGGCGCTGCCATAAGCGCTAACGGTGTAAGGCGAACCGGCACTGGCGGCGGCCGGATCAACGCAGTTGGTGGTGTTGCCAGTGTTGCAGTTTTGCGGCCAAATCTGGCCAACACCGGCAGAATAAATGGTCAAACCGGAAGCCGGATTGACACCCGGGCCAGTCAACACCACTTGGGTCACCGCCGTGGGCAATTTGTCAACATTTACGTTGATTTGGTTGTTGTAACTGGCCGTTGCACTGCTGGAAGTATGTTTGACCGCTTGCACGTTGGCGGAAAAATCAAATTGGCGCTGGTCACCGGCCATTAACCAGTTGTCAGAAGCGTTTTTGATCGCCAGCCAGGCCGAACCGGGCCCACCGCCGCCGGTTGAGTCAGCAAAAGTAAACCATTGGTGCGTGGCATCGTTGGGTGCTGCCCCTGAATCTGTCGGGTTCACCAGGGTGATGTTGACAAAGGCAGCGCCCACACTGGGGCCATTGCCAGTCGTCAGCATGGCCTGCAAGAAGTCGGCTTTGTTGGTACCACCCATCAAAAATGTGGTATCCACCAACGGGTCAAGGGCCGTCGTCGATGTCGGCATGGCGGTCGCATACAGATCCGAGAATGCTTTCATGGTGGCAGTGATACCGGTCAGGGCCGCAGCGTTGGCTGGGGCCGGTGCGGCGGGCAAGGTGGCGCTGAACGTCGTCTTGGCATTGACCCAGAAGCCGTCGCCGCTTTTAATGGTGGTCAGAAAGTCGTAGCCCTTGGTAGCTACGTAGGCTTGTCCACCGTCAGCCAGATCGGGCGAATAAAACGCCCACCCCGTGCCGGTCCACTTCCAGACCGTGGTCACCTTGGTTTTGTCGCCAAACGCATTCGCCACATTGACATCCGCCGCGTCGCTGTAGCCAAGCAAATTCCACCCGGCAATAGTGGCGTTGACGGTCGCCGCCTGCGCCGCCCCCCAACCCGTTGTAACGGCCAGCACCAACACACTTATTTTGTTCAGTTTCAACATGTCCAATTCCTGGTAGTTTCAATAAAAATTTAATTCGCAACCGTCATCATAGGCGCTCTATCCGCCCCGTGAAGGTGACAATTTTGGATGGGTATCACTCGACGTTGAATCCGGAATATCAAGAAAAGCACTGATGGTTGGCATTTTGAATCCACTTTCAGTGATTCACGATCACGGCCGATTCACCCAAAACCCCACGCCATTACCCAGCGTCTTACCGCTGGTGGCAAAGTCCAGGTAACCCTTGCCCGCGGTGTAAGCACCCAGAGCGCCATTGGCCTCCAGACTCGGTGCGTAGAAGTACCACTGCGACAGCGGGTTGTCCCAGGCCCACAAGCTGGTCAGATTGATGGGAATTGTTGCTGGTGTGGGCGGTGTTGCGCTCAGCGACAGGTTAAACGCCGACGGCGACACATCGTTGCCCGTGGCGACCAGGTTCCAGCCGGTTTGCAGGTTGGCCGCGCTCAAGGCAAACGCGCTGCCGCTCTGGCTGCCCAGCGTGGTCGCCTGGCTTGCGTTAACCCAATAGCCTTCGCCGGGGTTGATGACGCTCAGCACGCCGTAACCCTTGCCATCTGCGTAGGCTTGCAGCGTGGCGGCATCCATCGACGGCGCGTAGAACTGCCAGCCTGCTTTGGGGGCATCCCACTTCCAGACCGTGGTGACCAGCGCCGGGTTGGCGTACAGCGTTGCCACCGGCAGGGCTTGATCCAGGCTGTTGCCCAGCAGGTTCCAGCCTGGGGCCAACATCAAGACGCCAGACGTTGGATTTGCAGATTTTCCACCGCGCACCAGGCGAGCAGCGTACGGTTTACTCACACTTCCGCCATTCCCAATGGTTCCCAACATGAAATCAACCAACCAAGCGTAGTTCGGATAGGTGGCGTTTCCCGACGCAGACCAAAAATGTGTGTTAGGCGTATTCGGAAAAATGGTCTCGTTAATGGCGGGACTGGTATCGGTGTAGTTCACCAGACTCATCAGTTCTTGCACACTGGGTAGCCGCCAATCGGCTTGGCCCGCCATATTGCTTGTCAAGAGTTTGGCTGCGTCCCATGTAAAAGTACTTTCCGTGCCATTGCAGGTGCCTGCTGCCCAGCTCTGTCCCACTGCGCAACGCTGCCACACAAGCCCGGTGGGCGTATGGGTGACGGTGCCGTCACCGTGGTCAACATAGTCAGTGCTTGGGCGGGCATTGTCAAAAACGCCAGCGGGTTGTTCACCTCGCACCAGGCGGACTGCGCGACCATCGCCCACATATTCAGGAAACACATTGCCGTAGTTGGTGTCGTTGGTGAAATAGACGACCCATGCGCTGGTCGATACGGGTGCGATTCAAACTGATGTGGTGAATTGATCATCTACGCTGCTTGAAATTTTTTGCCAATAGCTATGCCACTGATGGTTTGCCCGATTGAGCC
>PCUV01000115.1 GCA_002786915.1 Comamonadaceae bacterium CG12_big_fil_rev_8_21_14_0_65_59_15
CTGATTCAAAACCCGTCTACAAGTTGCTGGTGTCCAACGATGGTATTGCAACAGCTTTCTCGTTTCGTGGCGACATCGATCTTCCTGCGCCCTGGCGGGAAGGCAGGCAAACCAGCGATGGCAAGAAAACCATGTATGCCACGGGACGCGATTTGGGACTGGATGGTGATCTTGCGCCACCCCGGCCATTACCTGCTTTACCGCGCCCGGTGAAAGCGTCTGAAATTCATCCGGTTGATCTGGACTTGAATCGAGAGACCCTCAATTCATGGATGGCTGCTGAAGTCCCGCCTGCTGACCATCGGCACCTTGTCAAAGGTCATGCCGTTTTGGATGGCTCGGATTTGCGGGCTTACCCGGTGGGTCACAAATTTGCTGGCACGATCATGGCGCCCATGTTTCGCCCTGATCCGCTGGGCAGGCCAGGCATGGTGGAGTTGTGCGGTGTGCAACACCTGATGCCAAAGGTCGCGTTCAGCACCGACAAGATCATGGCCAAAGGTTCTCAGACAGTTGGCGCCTTTGTGCCTTTTCCAGGGCCTGATTCATTGATGCGAGCAATGACCGACGATTCGCTGGCTCCGCTGCAAGCGTGGCTGGCAGTCGTTGACAAAAACAAACCGCTCGTGATCTGTGAAGGCGTGGCAACAGGCCTTGCGATTCAACAAAGCGGTGCGGGCAACACGCTGTGCGCGTTGTCGTCGAACAATGTGCTGGCGGTCGCAAAATGGGTCAATCAAACGGGCCTTTCCGATGCGTTTCCGAGTGTCGTCATTGCAACAGATCACGACATCGGCCGGACTAAGGCTGGCAGACTGAAATCAAGCGCCATTCCACGGGCTTTGGAAGCTGCCAAGCTAACGGGGTTCGCTTTGGCTGTGCCTCCATCGAACAGTCAAATTGGCGCTGATGCACGGGACTTGCTCGGTCAGGGCGGTCCCCAGGCCGTGCGTGACTTCATTGCCAGCGCTGTTTCGGCTGCTGATGTGGAGAAAGCGAGGGTTGATATTTTTTTGCCTGTCAAAGAAAGTCAACAGGCTTCTGAGCCTGAATTCGAACGGTGAAACCAGACACCAACAGACCGAGCAGTGACCAGATGGGTATTCAGTTAACTAGCCGCGTGGCTTGCAACGCATTCATCGGGTGATGGTGAGTTGAAAATGATATGAATCATAGGGTACTATTCGGCGATATCCAATGTTTTGTATCAGTGAATCCCAAGAATCAACCATCCCAGCGAAATAGTGCTGTGGCCCATCTGCAGGCCACGGGCATGTCGCGCCTGAGTGAATTGACCGCAAAGGGCATTACTGCAGCGACGGTGTCGCGCCTTGAGCGAGAGGGCGTTCTCGTTCGTCTTGCCCGAGGGCTGTATCAGTTGGCAGACGCATCTCTCGATGTGAATCACACCCTTGCCGAGGCATCCAAACTTGTTCCCAAGGGGGTCATCTGCCTGACGTCGTCTCTGGCGTTCCACAGTTTGACTGACCAGATTCCACCCAAGGTCTGGATGGCCATTGGTTCAAAAGACTGGCACCCCACCTTTGAATATCCGCCGGTTCGTTTCGCTCGTTTTTCAGGGCCACGCCTGCTACGTGGTGTCGAGAGACACGTCATTGACGGGGCATCCGTGCCAATCTTCGGCGTGGCTAAAACCATTGCCGACTTGTTTCGGTATCGACAGACCGTCGGCATCAACGTCGCTCTGGAAGGACTGCGCGAGGCACTCAGACAAAAAAAGGCTTCGCCCGCCGACATAGCAAGAGAGGCGGTTGACGCCAAAGTCTGGAAAATCATGGAGCCGTACATGAGTGCGTTGACATCCCATGGCTGAGCCCAAGAAACCGCGAGACGTCGGCACCTCGGTGCGCGCCCGCCTGCTGACGCTGGCACGCCAGAAGGGGCAGGCTTTTGACCTTTTGCTGACGCGCTATGCCAATGAGCGACTTCTGCATCGGCTCAGCCTGTCGCCCCATCGCGATCGGTTCGTACTCAAGGGTGCGATGTTGATGACGACTTGGTTCGATGATCCGCACCGTCCGACACGCGACGTTGATTTTCTGGGTTATGGCGATTCGGCTCCGGATGCGATGCTCGTCACGTTTCGTGAGATCTGCGCCATTGAGGTAAACGACGGCATGGTGTTCGACAGCGATGCGCTGCGCGTGGAGTTGATCCGCGAAGAGCTTGACTATGGTGGCTTGCGTCTTCGCACCACCGGGGGGCTCGCCGGTGCGCGTATTACCGTCATCATTGACATAGGCTTTGGCGACGCCATTGAGCCCGGCCTTGACGAGGTCGATCTGCCGGTCCTGCTCGATCTGCCGCAGCCTAGGCTGCGCGTCTATGCCCGCGAGACGGTGATTGCCGAAAAATTTCAGGCCATGGTCATGCTCGGGTTGGCCAACAGCCGTATGAAGGACTTCTATGACGTGTGGATTCTGAGTCGGAGCTATGAATTTGAGGATGACCGCCTGCCTCGGGCCATCGCGGCTACGTTTGAACGGCGTGGCACGGCCATTCCGCGTGAGGCACCCTTGGCATTGACGCAGGCTTTTGCGTTCGACTCAGGCAAGCAGCTACAGTGGGCTGCCTTCGTTCGCGATTTGGCCATCGAAATCCCAGCGCTTGAAACGGTGGTGACAGACCTCGCCGGATTTTTGATGCCAAACGCGCGACGTGCTAGAGAGCGGTCTTAGCTTGATCGGCTGGGTTCTTGCAATTGCTGCAATTCTTTCGGCGTACAGCGGGTAGTTTTCCCGTCGGTTGGCACTGCGCTGCTTGCCAGAGCGATCGATGCTCATTTTGTGTTGCTTGCGCCAGATCGGTATTTGGCAACAGCACTCAAAAAGGACGCTTGCATGTCAAAACAGAATCCATACCTCAACGCTCGCCGGGAGTGGGATGAGCGATACGGTGGATTGATCTCACGCGCGCGCAATTGGCAACTGATGGCCGTCGGCTCTTTGGCTGTCGCGGTTGTGGCTGTGGTGGGCATTGCGTTCGTCGGGTCCCAGTCAAAGATTCAGCCGTTTGTGGTGGTCACCGACCAACTCGGCTCGCCTGTTGCTGTTGCCCGTCCCGCGCCAGTGGCCAGGGCTGATTTGGACAAACGGCTGATGGTGGCCCAACTGGCGGCCTTCATCAAAGACGTGCGCTCCATGTTGCCCGATGCTGTTGCCCAACAGGTCACGCTGAACCGGGTGTATGCAATGGCGGGGCGCGACGTGGCCGGATTCTTGAATGAATTTTTCAAAGACAACTCGCCGTTCTCGGTTGATGGCTCTGTCACACGGGTCGAAATTTCGTCCGTCATTCCCCAAGGGGGCGAAACCTACCAGGTGTCGTGGGTAGAAACCAAAGCCAAGCCTGGCGCGGCAGCTGTTGCGGAGCATTGGAAAGCGGTCGTCACGGTGGGAATTGATGCCAAGCTGGCGGAAAACCCAAAAGTTGCGCTTTGGAATCCCTTTGGCATTTACGTCAAGTCAATCTCCTGGACAAAAGAAGTTCTGTAAAGGTCGTCCTCATGAAAAACTCCCTCATCTCCATTGCCATTCTTTCCTTGACTGCCAGTGCCTTTGCACAATCATCTACGGAAACCGCCCCACATCCCGCTGCCGTCGCAGCGACCGACGCGGCTGTCACCACCCAGGCACCGGCCCAAGCGTTGACCGCGCCGCCATCAAATGAGTTTGAAGCTCTCCCTTTGCAGCCGACCCCCGCAACGCAAAAAGTCACGTCATCCCCTGAGGTAATGGCGCCATCACCTTTGCTGCCGACAGCCAAGGTGCAGACCAGAAAGCTCTCCACCGCCGATGCCGCAAGGCTTGCCGCGGCAAAGCGATGGGAACAAACAGGCGCGGCTGACGCGCTGGTTGGTGCCGGTGGTGCCGTCGAATATCCCTATGGGTATTCACGTCCGACCATTACCTGCGCGCCTTTGCACGTCTGCTCGGTCGCGCTGCAGGACGGTGAGACCGTGACCAGTGTTTCGATCGGCGATACGGTGCGCTGGCTATTGCAGAACGCAACAGCCGGGTCAAAGCCGGTGATGATGCTGAAACCCACACAAGCGGGCCTGTCAACCAACCTGGTTGTGACAACTGACAAGGGCCGCATTTATTACATGCACCTGGTGTCCAGTAAAACCGAGTATGTTCCCATGGTGAGCTGGTATGACCCGGCAAACATGACACGCGACTTGAGCGCTGAGGCACAAACGACAGCACGGCAAAAGGCAGAATTTGAGGCAACGATTGCCGCCACCAAACTGGCCGCAGAACAAGCCAGGACCCAACGTGTCGTCGCAGACAAGTCTGTTGGCAAACTTGATCCAACCACGCTGGATTTTCGCTACACCTGCACGGGTGACGCGGCCTTCAAGCCGGCACGGGTCTTTGCCAATGACACGCACACGTTCATCCAATTGCCGCCCGGTGCAGCAGCCAGTGATGCACCCGCAGTGTTCAACAGTTCGAACAATGAGACCGAGTTGCTGAATTCACGGCTTGTGAACGGCTACTACATCATCGATGGCAAGCCAGCCAAACTCAGTCTGGTTCTGGGTGTGGGTACCAGCGCCCAAACTATTCAATGCGAAAAATCAGGGCAGAACAGTTTGTTCAACTGGGGTGCCAAATGATCTTCAGACTGGGCAAGAAATCTCCGACTGACGATCCGATGGACGCTCAGGCGGACCTTGATGTTGCGGCCATTGATGGCCCTGGTCAGCCGCTGGAAATTCATACGCCGCCACCGGGTACAAAGCGACTCTCCAAAAAAGGGCAATTTTTACTTTTGGGTGGCGCCTCGACGGTGGCATCGGCTATTTTGATCGGTGTGATGATCAGCGGCAAAAGTGGTGATCATGCTGACTCAAAAAAGCAGTTGACGGCCAGTGATGCACCGGGCCAAGCGGCTCCGTACAAGGAAAACGCTGATGACCTCAAGCGGCGAGCCGTTGCCGTCAGGAGTCAACCAACTTTTCAAACGCCTGATGGTCAACAAACAGGGCCGCTAACAACCCGCTCGTCAGCTCAAAATGGCATTTCTGGTGGAACTCAAACGGCCAGTGGCGGTGCATCACCGCCGACACCCGCTGAGGCACACCGGTTGTGGCTGCAAAAACGAAAGTACGAGCGACTCCAGGGTCTCATCATGGCTTCTGATTCAGCCGAAACATCCGACATCGGCAAGGGTGGCGCCGCGCTGGCTGCCAAATCGACTGCAGGGGGCATCTTGGGCGTGGGTGCTGAGGATGAGCGCCCGGTGGGCGGTCTGGATCAAAGCTTATCAGCAGCCAATGGGCGCGCTGTGAATGCGCGCGCATCTGCCACTGCCGAGACCATGCGCATGGTGAATTCACCCTCGGGAGTGGCGGGTACAAGTAACAATTCAGGCTATTTGCCTGCCACTCCGGCCGCGGGCAGCCCTGTTGGTCAGGACCCGGCGGTGGTGGCCCAAGCGCGCAACCGGGCGTTCATGAAGGAAGCGGCTGACAATGGCTACCTGCCGGAATTACTCAAAGCTCAAATGGGGGAATTTGAACTGACAGCGGGCTCGGTCATTCCTGCGGTCATGCTGTCTGGCATCAATTCGGATCTGCCAGGAACGATCGTTGCGCAGACCCGCCAAACGGTCTATGCCACCAACGAACCTGACAGTGTGGTGATTCCGCAAGGCTCGCGCCTGATCGGCAGGTACTCGGCTGATGTTGCCTATGGTCAATCGCGGGTGCTGGCGGCTTGGGATGAATTGATTTTGCCGAATGGTTCACGGATTTCCCTGCGCGGCATGTCGGCGGCCGACGGTCAAGGTCAATCCGGCATGGAAGATCAGGTGAATAACCACTTCTGGAAAACCTGGTCATCAGCACTGCTGGTGTCGTTCTTGGGGGTTGCCGCGCAACAGTCGCAACCGCAAAACCAGGGTGCGTTCAACACACCATCCGGCTCGGCTCAAGCCTCTGCTGCCGCCATGAATTCCTTGAGTGATGTGAGCTCGAAGATTTTGCAGAAAAGCTTGAACATTTCGCCCACGCTGCAAGTTCGACCTGGCATGACGTTTAACGTCATGGTCAACCGCTCAATCATCTTGCCGACCTACCGTTGATTTTGAGCACTTCAAAGCGAAGCAGAAGCTCGTCATCTGGATGGCGCATTGTGTGGTCAAAACGCTTGTTCGACATCCGATAGATGACACCACCATCATTGGGAATCAGAAATCTTCTGCTGGACAGTCCAATTTCAGGACTCAATGTAGAACTGAAGCTGCACCACAGCAAACTTTGTACTTCTTGCCACTGCCACAGGGGCAAGGTTCATTGCGCCCCACTTTTCCCTGCATAGACTTGGCAACCTGTCGCTCATAGACAGCGCGCCTGTATGGCAGCCAATATTCATACATGGCCACAACCGCCTCGGGGATCTGCAGTGCCAGCTTGCCGCGCTGGGCTGGTGTTTTTGTCAGCTTATCCTGCTCAGGCGAGAAGTCGTCTTCACCCAGCAATCCGATTGGCCGGTACCAGGCTTGCCCTTGAGGGGTTTTCAAAAGGGGTTCCCAATCTTTCCAGCACAGTTTCATACCTTCCGTGAAACCGTAGGCCCATCCTTCAGCGTCATCGTATTCTTTACCGCGATATTCACTGGTGCACCAGATGGGGTATATCTCGCGTGGTAGTTGCTCCACTGCAGCAATGATGCTGTTGAAGTGACGCATGATCAGGCTCAGGACGCGGTTAAGCTGCTCAATGCTTTTGACCGGTGGCATCATACTGTCCCCTTCGCCCCATATGCCTGGCATCCATTGTTGAGGCATCAGTGACGTAGGGCCAATGGCGATGGCATGCAAATACCCATCAAGGGTATCCGAGGTCATGGATTCTTCAGACTGCACCTCAAAGAGCAGGAATTGATCGAGTTCTTGCAACTCAATTTCTGTCAAAGGTTCGAATGGGGTGATCATTGGTTGGGCGGCATCAATTCGTTGCCCTATTATCCGACCGACAAGTGTCTTTGGGAACCGGTCGCAGGATGCAGGTCAGACCACTGAATTTGTTGCCGTGCAACACCGGCGAAATCGAATGGCTACTTTCTGACCATCATTTCATACAAGTGAATTTTGGTTCCCGATCAGCAGCAGTCGGTCACAGAACGTCGCCATTAAACATCACCCAACCCGGTGCTGCCGGTTACGAAAGTCAGCTTACTGGCTGCCAAATCCAATGGCCGCCACACGGCATTGGTGGCGGACTTCAACGTGCGGAAGTTCAGGGCGCGTGACTCATAGCCCGAATGCGGACATCCAGGATAGTAGCGGCAGGTTGGTAAGTTTCGCGCTGAAAATGCGGAGGGAGATGCACGCCCTGCGAGCTGATCTGAGCGTTCAAGACGCGCCTCGGGCATGAATGACCTGACTCATCCAGCATCGGAAGAGCTGTTCTCCTTGACTTCGGCAAACTTGGTCGCCATCGTCGGGAGTTTATTAGTTGTCATACTGCCACTTATTTGTTTTGTAGCCATTCGTCTTCGAAACCACCCATTCCCGCTGGCACCAATCGCCAACCTTGGGGCGACCGAGTCGCAGCCGCATAGAACACCCGTGCAGCCTCCTGCTCGTATTCGCCCTTGGCGTGCTTGTACTCTACGCCGGGCAAACACTAGACCGCGGCAGGGATGGGTTCAGTGAGCTTCAGAGAGTCTTTGGAGGTGGTTTAACAGGCTTCTGCTCTCCAGTGGTGGGCTGGTAGCCTCCACGAGGCTCAGGACCGTCGGGTACCTTATGGGGTATCGGCTGCCAGCCCTTTCGACCCTGATCCTGTGGTGTTTGCTTTGTCGCCATCTGTTTCCTCCAAAAGTACGTTAACTAGCTCAACTGCTCGAATCTCGCTTCCAAGCACAAGAATGCCCGCTGTATTGGTTCTTGGTCGTTCAAATCCACCCTCTGAGTTCTGCACCCAGGTTTCCTGCAAGTAGAGCTGCTCGGGAGCGGGTGAAGCAGATGAGAAGGAGCGAGCATCATATCGGCCGGCTATTTGCTTGCCGTCTTTGAATGTGACAATCACCCAGTATGGTTGTCGCTGACGAAATACATAGTCCCATGGTTTGGCTACCGGATGAGGCAAGATTCTTTGCAGAAGTTGTGTGGTTCGGAGTCTTCGCCAAAGAAGTGCCAACAGTACGGGTGAAACAAGAACGACGAATGCATAGAAGGCGAAATACATGCCTTGATTCGACGCCCGAAGGCTGGAGTTCTCTACCATAAGGATTGGCCAAAAGAGCAATCCGTAGTTCAAGCAGCTATAAGCTACCGCATCGACAACCTGCTTAGACGAGTCTGCGATGGGTTCGAGGCCAAGCACTGCGTTTGTCTTTAGGAGCAAAAACCCCGGAATAACGAATGCAATGAAGATAAGTAACTTGTCAATGTTCCAGAGGTCCATGGCGCCCCATTTTGAGGCAAAAAATCGTGTCCTTTGGAAAAGAGTCACCTAAATTTTGACCGGCGCTCATTTGATTTCAAACTAAGGGACGTTTCCGATTGGATCGGAAGATCGTCCAGACATTGCATTTGCGCCTTCGCGGTATGGGTAAAGCCAGTCCAGCGGGGGTTCACCACCTCTCCCCCAAAGTTTTGATGCTGGACTGGCCTTCCTGAAAGGAATGCCGTCCCATGCTGAAAAATTCCACCCTCGTTTTGCTGTTAGCCCACGGCATCGCCGCAATGGCGCAAACCGTCGGCGGCAACGTCTTTTGCGCTGGCACGGCGTATGACCCATCACCCGCTTCAGTGTCAATCAGTGGCACCGTTGCCGCATCCGATGTGGGCCTGCCCGGTGCCATTTGGGTGGGTATTGAAGACCCAGGAGTGCCCGGTTACCCAACTGCCTTTTTAACACCCAGTGGTTGGGTGGCCTGGACGACCGGCGGCTTTCCCACTTACGTTGAAACACCTGCACTGGGGTCAACATTTTCTTACTCGGCTTGCATCCCGGCATCACCCGCCGGGGGTGGCTGTGCCGCCACCAGTGCCGACTTTGTTGGGTGGAAGGTCTACGCGGGTTATGGCGTTTTAACGCCTGAGCATCAAGCCTTGATTCAAAAGCGGCGCGCCTCGCTCGATGCAGCCAAACCCTGGCTGCAACAAAAGGGCAAGTGGCGTGCCGACTATGAGGATGACCAGGCCTTTCGCAATGCACTGGTTCATAAGTCAGCCAACGAGGGCCGATGGGGACCCGCGCTAACCATTCCACTGATCGACTGCACCCCGCCTGATTCGGGTGGTCGATGAGTTTGTACCTGAAAGGCCACCTATGGAAACTTTGACTGGTGAACAACAAAAGCGAATTGCCCTGCTGGATGCCTTTGAGGCTAAAACTGCCCCTGCGCGAGAAATTCGCAATGGCGGGATTGATCAGCACGAACAGCAATACCGCGAAAAATGGCTGCAATTGCAGTCCAGTATTGAAGCAACCCGTGGCGATCTGCAAACCAGACTGAAGGGTCTGGGTGCCTCTGATCAATCGATTTCCGCGTCGGTGGCCATTGAGCTGGCCAAACTCACTGAAGGCTATTACGCTGAAAAAGACAGGGCCGCTCGCGAACTCAATGGCACGCTGGTCAAACCGCAAAGCTGGCTTGATTTCCTGAAAGAGTCAAAGTTTGAACAGCCCGATGACCCCATTTTTGACAGTCTGATTGAGGAAGCAGAAAAGGCACCGGATTCCGGCCTGGATGGCTTCAGCCAACAAACAGCCCCCAACATTGTCTTGACCGATTTGCAGGCGCGCGAAGGCAAGGATGGGATCATGGAATACACGCGCGGCTTGACGGTGGCTGTGCGTGATGTCGGCGACCGCCTGGATGTGCGCAAAACCGATGATCGCGACGTCGAAGCCGCACTCAAGATTGCCGCCAAAAAGTTTGACATCGACAAAGGTTTGCTGCTGACCGGTGACACCGCCTTCAAGGTCCGCGCAGCGGAAATCTCTGGAAAATTGGGCTACCCATTGCAAAACACAGAGCCTGAAGTATTAAAGGCTTGGATGAGAGGTAAACAGGTCGCCCAAGGGCTTGAACGCGCGCATATCCCAAGTGTTGAAGCGGGCATCACGGGCGATCCGGTCAAGAACCTGACGACTGCGCCTTTGGGCAAGTCCGTTCTTCGTGCGGATCAAAGAACGATGGAGGTCCTCACAAAAAGCCCCGTGGCAGGTGTTGACCTGCTGGGCGACGGCAAGATATCCATGCCCGATGAACGCATGCTTGCAGCCAACGCCAGTATCAAAGATTTGGGCTATCAGGCAATTCACCAAATAGCCAGAGCTGACCTTGAACAGCAAAACGGTGGCGTTGACCCCGGGTTTGTCGATCTGCTGCGCGAAAAAGGCATTTTGGACACGGATGGCAAGCTCACGCAGCTTGGAACGGATGTGGTCATGGTACGTGATGACCGCGTCATCAGGGAACGCGAAACGCTGGTGCCATCGCAGAAGGCGAACATTGCACAGTATTTCAAAACGTCTGGCGACTACGTGCGGGAGGCTTTTTTGGCGGGGCGGGAAAAGGCCGCACCTGAAGTGGCTGAGGACAAAAAAGAAAAGGTACTCGAAGAGGAAAACGCCTTTCGGGTCGGCGGAAAAATACCTAAAGCCCGCCAAATCGCGTTCGAGGAAGGTATTGAAATTTGAATCACCACGCCCGACCGGAATGGGCATTTTTAAGGAAAAACCATGCAAGCATTGACACCCATCTCTCCGCAAACAATGGCTGAACTGGGCATCCCGACCGACGCCCAACTTCATCCGGTTCGCGATGCCGACAAGCTCGGCATTGAGCTCTCCGGCCCTGAACATGACGATGTTGACGCCCTGGATTTTGTCGAGGTGCATCATGACTGAGGCTAAAAAAGACCTGCGTGAGCAAGTCACGGAACGCATCGTCGTCTCCCTGGAGTCGGGTGTCATGCCATGGCGCAAGGGTTGGAGCAATGAAGGTGGTGTTGCTGCCGGACTGCCCCGCAATGCGGTTTCCGGCCGCATTTACAGCGGCGGTAACCGGCTGATGCTGATGATGCAGGGGATGGACAAGGGCTATGCCGACCCACGCTGGCTGACCTACAAGCAGGCAGCCAGCCTGGGCGGTGGTGTCACCCAAGGCGAAAAGTCAACGCCCATTGAATACTGGGACGAGCTGCCTTTTCATCGTCGCAGGGACGTAGACATCACACACAACGGCGCTCGGGTCACACTGGCTGAAGCCCCGGAAAAATACGCGCAAACGGTCAAACTCTCCAACGGGCAGCAAGTGGACACGCGCCAATTGGTGGTGGAGTCTGGCGGGACCAAATACAGTTGGCGGCAAGCTGAGCGGACCTTGAGCTTGCTGTTCGAAAAAACCAGCCATGCCTTCAACGTTGAGCAATGCAACGGCTTGACCCTTGAACCCATCGCCACAACAAAAGAACGACCCGCTGTGGAAAAAATCGCGGCTGTAGAAAAAATTGCCAGCGGTATGAAGCTCGACGGACTGAAGCTTGGCCATGGCGGTGACCGGGCTTTTTACTCGCCTGCACGCGATGCCGTTCAAATGCCGAATCGTGATCAATTTGAAAGCCCTGAAGCCTACGCTGGCACGCTATTGCATGAACTTGGCCACGCCACCGGCGGAGAAAACAGGCTGAGCCGCCCATTTTCGAACGGCTTTGGTACCGATGAATATGCCCGTGAAGAATTGGTGGCAGAGCTGTGCAGCGCTTTCGCCAGTGCTGAAACTGGCGTGCAGTTTGACGACAAAAATCACGCGGCTTATATCGGCTCCTGGCTTGAAACCCTCAAGGGTGACAAGCACGCCGTTTTTGCAGCAGCAAAAGACGCGTCAAAAGCCGTGGACTATTTGCTTGAGAAAAGCCTGGGCGTCGAGGTCGACAAAGACGTTGGCCTGGTGGCGGATGAAGTGCAGGCCGAACCCGTGAAAGAGGACGTCCTGAAGCCATCAAAAACCAGGGCGAAAAAAGTAGCTAAACCTGAAACTGAGCTGGAAATTTAGGCATTGAAGGCTCTGCATGTCCCAGTCGCAGCGACAGCAGCTCTACGTCATCCCCCGCACCCAGGGGGACATCACCCGCTTCGTTTGGGTTGCCTTTCTGATCTTTGGCTTGGTCACCGCGCTGACCTTCGTGCTGGTGACACAGTACACCGCCTGGCAGTTTCGTTTTCACCCGACACTCGGTTCGCCTGCCGCGATTTTTGGCCAGACACGGATTTACTGGCCTTGGGACATCCTGATCTGGATATTTCGGTATTTCCGGCCAGACTCGTCACCGGATGTCATGGCCGTCATCAAGACGGCTCAAGTGCTGCTGGCTGCTGGTGCCATGACCGCCATTGTTTTTCCGGTGGCCTACGTGTTCCGGCGCACCCGCAAACTGAAAGACGAACGCAATGACTTGCACGGTTCAGCCCATTGGGCCGTGGCAGAAGAAATCGAAGCGGCAGGGATTTTGCCAACACTGGCAAACGTTGGCGGTGTGATGCTGGGTGCAGTTGACATTCCCGTCAAGAATTCCGGCTTCAACCCGTTTGGCAAAAAAGCCAAAACTGTCTACCTGCGCCATCGCGGCCCGGAGCACATCCTGGTCTTTGCACCGACTCGCTCGGGTAAGGGTGTTGGCATCGTCATACCGACACTGTTGTCCTGGTCAGAATCAGTGCTGGTACATGACATCAAGGGAGAAAACTGGGCACTGACTTCGGGCTTTCGTGAGAAGGTCTTGAAGCAACGTTGCCTGCGGTTTTCGCCATCAGAAATCGAGTCGGCACGCTTCAATCCCCTGTCCGAAATTCGACTGGACGACAACCTGGTCAAGGACGTGCAAAACGTCTCGACCATGATTGTTGACCCTGACGGCAAAGGCCTGCAAGACCACTGGGCAAAAACCGGCTTTGACCTCATGACGGGGGTCATTATTTTTGTGCTGGTGTCCGATGAGTTGGAGGATTCACAGCGCAATTTATCAACCGTGCAAGCCATTTTGTCGGACGGTGGCCCCGTGCGTGAACTGGCTGAGCGATTGGCCGCTGACAAAGATACCGATGCTGACGAAAAAGCCAAAATTGCAGAGGGCTTTCGGGCGGTGATGGAATACATCCGGGACACCGGCTACGAAAAGATCAGTGCCGGGCACTGTACCGATGTTGATCTGGTCGCCTGGAAAACTGCATCGCAAGCGGCTCAATCGTTCTTGAACAAGGCCTCCAACGAGGCCTCTGGCGTGCTGTCGACGGCCTTGTCGTTCCTGTCGCTGTACCGGGATCCGATTGTGGCCGCCAACACCAGTGCGTCGGACTTCACCATCGAATCGCTGATGCAGCGCAGAACCAGCTTGTACCTGGTCGTGCCGCCCTCCGACAAAGACCGCCTGAAGCCACTTTTGAGGCTTGTCATCAACCAGGTGGTTCGTCGCCTCACAGAAAAAATGGAGTTCGACGAGACCGGCGCTTCGAAGTCGCGCTTCCCCCACAAGATGTTGCTGCTGATTGACGAATTCCCGGCGCTCGGCAAACTAGAAATTTTTGAGGAGGCCCTGGCATTTATCGCTGGCTACGGGCTCAAGGCGCTGTTGATCACACAAGA
>PCUV01000055.1:0-336 GCA_002786915.1 Comamonadaceae bacterium CG12_big_fil_rev_8_21_14_0_65_59_15
GGATACGGATACGGATACGGATACGGATACAGACACCGACACTGATACGGATACAGACACCGATACGGATACCGATACAGACACTGATACTGATACTGATACCGATACGGATACCGATACGGATACCGACAGTGACTCGGATTCCGATGCAGATGCAGATTCCGACAGTGACAGCGATGCAGACAGTGACGCTGACTCTGATACAGATTCCGATGCTGACTCCGATACAGATTCGGATGCTGACTCGGATGCTGATAACGACGCCGATTCCGACGCCGATAGTGATGCTGACTCGGATTCCGACGCTGACTCCGATACAGATTCGGATGCTGATGC
>PCUV01000055.1:356-13639 GCA_002786915.1 Comamonadaceae bacterium CG12_big_fil_rev_8_21_14_0_65_59_15
TGACTCGGATGCTGATAGCGACGCCGATTCCGACGCCGATAGTGATGCTGACTCGGATTCCGACGCTGACTCCGATACAGATTCGGATGCTGACGCTGACAGCGATACGGATACCGATACCGACGCAGACAGTGACGCTGACTCGGATGCCGATAGCGACGCCGATTCCGACGCTGATAGTGATGCTGACTCTGACGCTGACTCAGATGCGGACACCGACACCGATACTGACACCGATACCGACGCAGATTCGGACACAGACAGTGACAGTGATTCGGACGACGACTTTGATCACGACAAACACGACAGAGAAGACAAGGACGATAAAGACGACAAGTCCGATCACGAAAATAAATTCGATGCGCCTCAAGATGATGATCTGAATAGCCAAGGTGAAGACACCGACAGCTTGTTTAGCTTGGGTGATGCAGCGGATAGTCACGCCATGTCTGGTTCAAGCTGGACAGATATGATTGAGGTCGATGTTGAGTCTGGCGATGCAAACACCGAGCAAGGAGATTGGTCGTCTATGATTGACGATGCTGACAGTGACATCGACTCTAGTAGCGACGACCAAGCCCACCAAGCAGACCATTCTGCGCATGGCAAAGATGACGGAACGGATTTTGATGACGCTGACAAAATAGAATGGTGATGTATTTGAAATTTATGTAAGACTGTTAATCTTTTTGTGCAGATAAATTTGGACTACCGTGCACCTTCAGTTGGATTACTCTACAGCCGTGGTGACTTATTTGGTGAACGGCGAACCGAGTTGATGGTTGGCCCCATGCTGTTGGCTGGACTACAGCCGGTGAAATTTGTAGCGGATCAAATTGACGCAAACGCTTCAACAGTGTCAGGGCACTGGTTTAAAGATGGTTCATGGCAAGCTCTTGCGAACATCACCATTGCAAGCATCTTGGACTTGTCGATTCCAAATCAGCCGCGCACAACGGCAGAGACGTTGCTGCTACAGAAAATACCGCATTCGCATCGCATTGACCTCAATCGGTGGCAGCTTTTTGATCTATTGCAGCACGATGACGAGGTTAAAGATCTGGTCTTGCCATGCCAGCCATTAAATAGTCGGCAGGATGTAGAAGATGCCGCCCGCCAGTGGTCTGCCTTCCTGCTGAAAAGTCGCTTTGAAGATTGTCCGGATCAGCCCTGCTTGATTGAAAAATGTCCAGACGGCTGGAAAATCACCCATTTCTATCAGCAAACCTGCCTTGACAATCCAACCTTTCAGAGCTGGCTAAGCGACAAATACAACGGTACATGGATGCTGCAAAAGTACTTGCCTACAGCAACAGCACAATCGAGACCGTACGCTTTACAAATCACGGTACAGCAGCGCCACGACGGTGCCTGGATGGCACCAACGATCCAGTGCATGCTTGCCACCGAATCTCCATTTGCCTGCTTGCAAGCTGGCGCTGAACATATCGGTCCACCCTTCGCCCCCATTTGGGAGAACGTGGTCGTTTCCACCGCGCATCCAAACTACCCCGGGCTGCCTGCGCGATTGCAGTGTTTGGGACTGGTTTTGGCCAGGCGCATTGAAGAACTTTGTAGTGGACAGCCGATGGCTCTTGGGTTCAGGGTATTGCTCGACAAAGAACTCAATCCCTATCTTGCAAACCTGGAGGTCAGAGCCGCTGCACCCACGCGTGCTGCACGCAATATGGATTTTTTTCGGCATATGGCTGAATTTGCCTTCGGTCTGACCACCATCAGCGCAAAAAATGTCCCTGAGCCGACGCGCCTCTTTAATGCAGGACACCCAATTGGCCAATGTCCCAATTTGGGCATTTCTATTCGTTCAACCATCAAACCAGAAGAAGTGGCAGAGATAATAGGTCAGCCACGCGGATGGATCGACCTCGCCGTGGGCACTGGTGGTCGAAGCACGCTATGCGCCACAGACAAGTCGGCAAGAGAGGTCAACCAAAGGCCTTTTATTTCGCTGCGAATTGGTTTGGCAGGCAACGACATTGCATTGCCTGACCTCGGGCTAAAACGACTCAGTGCCCAAGAAGAATACGTGGGTAAAGGTCTTTTGCGCTGGTCTGAGGTCCGCTTGATGCGCAGTGCCAGAGTTCCGTTGTTGCAAGCACAGTTGCACCAGGCATTGCAATTGATGCCAACACAGGGCCCAGACATGATTTGGGTAGAGGATATCGATTTGGGTATGCGAGCGATTCCAGTAGCAGAGCGCTTGCCTGAGCTCAAAAAAACGATGGCCTGGTTGGACAGCGTTTGTCTGCAAGGTTGGGCTGGTTGTTGGGGCATATGCCTCTTTAATGACAAAAGTGCCGAATCACAGACTTTGCTTGAGCAAATACGAGCGCAGTCCTGCGAACAAAGATTCTTCAAAAAAATCGGCATCCGCGCTGCCAACTTCAACGTCAAACATTGGGAAAAAATATCAGCAGAATTGCCAGAGCTGGTGTTACTTGCCAATGCCTCAACGGAATATCAATGGGTCAGCCAGAACCTGCCACAGGTTCCGGTGTTGATGAAATGGTCTCCGGAGACTGCCGCGCTTTTGACCCCTGCCCCGGTCAACACAACATGCTGATTGGTTTTTTGCACCGAGGTGGTCTTGAGCAATGGTCTTACGCCATCATGGCCGATATTGCAGCACAAGGCGCTGAGGTCATGCGCTTCACCAGTGAAGATGTTGACCCTGAAAAGCGACTCATTTGGGGTGAAGTCTGGCAAGACAGCCAATGGGTCAAACGCCGCTTTAGATACCCCGACGCCGTTCGAAATTTTGAATTTCGCGATGAGGCCAAAGACGTGATTCTTGAACATCTGCCGTACTCATTGGGCCGACATTTGCGCAAGAATGAACAACTTGACTTGCTGGCCAAGATCCCAAATGTTGCATCCTTCATCCCGGTCACCCTTGACCTGGACGATCAGGTGGACGTTTTTTCACTGGTACAAAAGTGGGGTGGCGTCATTCTCAAACCAGCGCGTGGCAGACTGGGGCAAGGCATCGTTTTTATACGCCGAACCGGTCAACAATATGAGCTCGAAGAGGACGGCGAACGAAAACCAATTGATCAAGCAGCACTCCAGAACTACTTGCACGGGTTTACCGAACGCGCGTCGCGGCCGTATGTGGTGCAACAATTTGCGGCCACAACCGGCCCGCAAGATCGCTACTTTAATGTGCGCATCATTATTCAAAAATCAGGTGATGGCGACTGGCATCCATGTGCTTGCCCATTGTCACTTCTGGCTCAACCAGGCAGTGTGGTCGCAAACCGCGAAGCGGGAGCTACCAACGTCAGTCTCAAGTCGATGCTTAGATACCGATTTACGGACAAGGCAGATCAGGTTTTGGAGGCAATTTTTTCTGCCGCAGTGCTGATTGCCCGTGCGCTCGACGATGCACTGGCCCAACAAGCCGATGAACTCGCTTTGGATATGGCGGTCGATGACAACGGAGCACCATGGCTGCATGAAACAAATTGGCGCGGTGGATTTTGGATGCTGGAAGAGGATGTTGGCCTATACCGATTTGGGGGGGCTAACGCCATGCGATTGGCACGTCGGCATCAATTTGGCGGTGATATGGATGCTGCTCAGGCAGCCTTGCATATCGCAAAAAATAGAAACAAGAACTGCCAACGCGCGCCTGGTCAGACTTCGCTTTCATCCAGGTTGGGGGTCGATATTACGCTTCGGTCCGATGTAACCGTCACGAATGTCACCCGTTTAGTTCTGGCAGGCGTTGACTGGTTTTGCATCAGTGACGCCAGTTCATTTGGCGCAGCTCAACAAGCGCTAGGTCGTGCGCTGGACGTGCTGGTTGAGCAAGCCCCCGAGCTAGCATTGCCTAAACTTGTATCGATGTCTGGATTTTGCCAGCACGACCCCACTGATACGCGTTCACCTCAGCGCTGGATCACGCAGGAGCTGGTGGCCAAAGGCGTCATTACCGACGCTGAAGCCAATTTTGGCCAGTCCATGTCACCGGTCTTCTTGAATCGTGCTATCGCTAAAAACTGTAAGGACCTGGGGGTTTCAAAACTTGATGTTTTTTTGCTACAGGGGATTGAGTATCGGGTTGACCACGATGTCAACTGGCGTGCGGCCTGGCATCTGGCTTGCCAAGAACTAAGCAGAAGTCAAACAGCCGGTGAATGCCTGGCGTGGGGTATTTGCTTGTCCTATCGGTGGCTAATGGCACATCATGACAGTCTGTATGAACTACTTTCCGTCGATGAGGGTCATGCCGTCAGCGCGCTGCTGGTTGAGGTTCAGCCAGATGAGTCTGCCGTCAACATTGCATCTTTATGTTCTGTTGCAACGCAATTTGCACTCAAGTTGATGATCAAGGTATTGCCGCTGGCACCTTGCATCAAGCCCTGGCACGCCTCTCATCGCCTAGTGCCATTGGAAATAGTTCAGCACCTGGTCGAGGAATGTGCCAATCGCGGCATACTGATTTTTTGTCCGGTTGCCAATGCGGTCGAATTAGACGATTTTTTGATTTTGCACCAAAGTTTTTCTGGAGAAGAGCGCCCTATGCTGACAACCGATGTAACCACCTCATCCCCATCAGAAAACGCCGTAACCTGCGCGCTACAGGCGTTTGCGCAATTCGACGCCAGGCAACTGTTCAGGTTTTTTGTTGATGGGCGGTTTCATAAAAAATACCAAGGTTGGACCGGGTACGAGGCCAACGAGGCGGGCTCCGTTCAAGGCATTCTTGATGCCTATCAGTTGATGATTGAAAACTTTGATTTGTCAAAAGGTCTGACATCAAGATACATCCGGGAATTGCATATCGCCTGTATGGGCGGGGTAAGCACCAAGAATAAAAAATCCACACCGGGCGAAATGCGCTCGCTTGAATCTGGCATCAACCTTTACAACGGGAAATCGACGTTGGCAAGCGTGCAAGAGCTGCTCGAGCAACGTCGGGGCGATGGCACTGTCATCTTCCATCACCCTGACTACCAAAAGCCAGCAGAGGCATTTACCGCACAAGAGATTTTGCAGATTCTCAAAAAAGAAGGACGCGTGCGTTACCGGGCTTGGTACCCCAACTTGACGCAAGAGCAACAGCAACAGTTAACGCAAGGGCGTACCCTGAGCGAGTTTTATGCCGTGAAGCATTTTGTTCAGAAATGTTTTGCAGAACGAACAGACCATATTGTTGATGTTTTCAACCAAGAGGCTGCCGCGGCTCAAACCGCACATGAACATTTGCTTGCCATAGCTCGTGTGGTACGAGATCTGGAGCTATTGCATCCCTTCCCCGACGGGAACGGACGCACCTTTGTGGCAGTGCTGATGAATCATCTGCTGCTGGCAAAGGGCTTCTTGCCCGCCATATTGTGGGACCCAAATATTGACGCTGAACTCTCGGTGCTCGAATTTGCAGACGAAATTCGCCTGGGTATTAAAAATACTGAAACATTGCTGCGTGATCCAACGGCAACGCTCTATGACTATGCCATCACGCAATCCAAACCAGACGAGATCAAAGCGTTTCATGGCATGGCGCAGGCATTTATTGCCAGTTTGTATCGATTGGCTTATCGTGCTGAGTCCGATTCAACGCAAGACGATCAGCACCAGGCTTCCATTTATCTCACGCCAAGTCGGTTGGTGGTCAGCACCGGTGGCCAGTGGTTACCGGCCAATCCAGATACGATGTCACTTCGGTTTGATCGAATTTCAACCGGTAACGAACCCGGCCATCATCAATTGTTATTTTGCCGTAACCTGGCAACATGGAAAGAGTCGGGCAAAGACACACTCATTGAGCTTCAGCGTGAAATAAGTAACGGTGTCATTGCGGTGGTGACGGATGACAACGAATTAGCGCAAAAGCTTGATCTGCCGGTGTTGTTGGTTGCGGACGTTGATCAGGCACTTTACGACGCAGGAGTCGCCGCACGTAAGGCTATCACTTGCCGTTGTGTCGCCGTGATGGGTACCGAAGGTGCGCAAACTGTCAGGAGACTGCTGACCCAAGCCGGTCGCCAACAGTTACAGGTTCAGGTTGACGAAAGAGGCGAGTGTAAAACCCCACTGGTCATGGCTTCATTGGCCAATTTGCGTCGTACTGACCAACTTCAAATAATTGAGGTTGCGATGGGAGCCCGGGTGAACGTAGCGCGGCATCGATTGCGTGCCATTGAGCCTGACTATTGTGTTTTCACATCAACCGACAACGTGGATGGCATTGCGCCAGAAACCTACGCCGATGTCCTCAAAACATTTGCCGCTTGTGTGGATGGGCTTAAGCCAGGTGGACTCTGCATCCTCAACGCAGACACGGTGTCAGCAGTCAAGTTAACGCAGGAAATCAAGGCCAGGGGTACCATAGCGATTCAAACATTTGGCCGTCAAACCGACAACGATGCTTGCCTGCTAGAAGCTATTTTTGATAGCCAAACAGCGCGCTGGACGGTGAATGCCAACATTCTTGGTAAATCATTGACATATACCGTTCGCGGCAAAGACTCTCCATTGTGGTCAGTGGGCGTACTGTTATTGATGAAAAATATGGGTTGTGATCTTCAGGCTGCCAGCCTGGCCATCGAAGAAATCTAATCAAACCGATTCCAATATTTTTATTCAGTGTGCCTCTGTGGCTTGATCAATTTTCAAATACTCAATAACTCGGTTGTAGTCTTCCACATAATCAAGCTCTGCCCAGAAAAGGATTCAGGATGAAGTCACGGATTCAGGACTATATCAGCCCAGATATTCCCCGAAAATTTCAACTTCATCAAGGTGGAAATAATTTTCCTCTGCCAATTGCAGTGTCACATAGCGCGCCTGCTTCCCAACTGGACAGCTTAAAACAAGTGGCAAGTTGTCAAGCCATCCGCCAAACGATCCGCCCCCAGAATAGACTTTTTCCCAGCAAAGCCCATCGGTCGAAATTAAAACCATCATGCTTGTGGCCCGATTAGCCATAGGGGTATCTTTTCTGCCCCGGTTAAAAATAACCATGGATGTCACCCGACTAATTCGCCCCAAGTCCACCTGCCACCATGGACTGGGCTCCCTATCGGTGTGAAAGCTTTGCTCACCCGATTTAATGCCACTCACAGCCGCGCTTGACTCAGAAGGACTAGACCAGCGGCTCAAGGAACTCTGAGTTGCCTGCTTATGAAGCGCCAAATTAACTATACCATTCGAAACAGAGAAAATATCAAAATCTTGACATCTTAAGAATTCGTCAGACCCGGCCAGTGAAGGGCCAAAATAAGAAGCTGAATTAGCAAACAGTGGAAAATTAACCACTGGCAGTTTAAGTATTTTAGTTGAATCACCCATGTTTCTATCTGGATCCTTCACCGAAATTCCCTTATTTAAGCCCATAATCAACAATGGAATTTCCGTAAAGCTGGATGTCCCGGTGTGCAGCAGCCGCTCACAACGAGACAGTAAGAACATATCAACCAAGGCTTGCTCACCCATCAATACTTTGTCCTCACACAACTTGGATGAGTGGATGGCGCCATTGTCCTCTGGATAAAACTTTGGCGTTGAAAAAACATTTGAATAAGATTTTTCAAAAAGTTCAAGAACCTTAATATTATCTGTGCAAAGGAATATCCCTAAGTCAGGCTTTGCATCAAGCAATTTATCAATGATCGGAAAATAGTTATCAACAATGACATTTCTTCTGGCTACAAATTTCGGAAGAAGATTATCTGTGTATCTTACATGAACACCAATGGTGTTGGGTCCAAAGTTATTGCGCTGGAACTGATCGATTGCTTCAATGATGTGCTTCTTTAACTGGATGTAATCACGCATCAATATTGCCTTAATGGCATCGCGCGAAAGCTGCTTGAATTGATCTGGAAAAATATGACGATGATTCTGAAAATTGCCCCAGCGAAAAGTCCAGCTAAGCCACACAATCACGTCTTCAGGGTAGTCAAAACGATTGGGCTCCAAATTAAAGTAACTATATGGATCGACATGATCGATATCATCTTCTCGCCATTTAATGTAATTAATACGATCGCGCCAATTGCCACCTAACCCACCTTGCCAACTGGGAGGAATCACCGAACACTTATCAGGCACTAATAAAGATGGATTGTTTGAAGGGGTGACGATGGGACTGTCAAAAAAACTATCAAACGCATTGATACCCCTGGGTGCATAGACGCCATCGGTCCAGTCAACGAGAAGCTTTCGACCTGTAATCAAAGAATAGAAGACTGCTTCTAGAAATGATCTTATGCGATTACCAAATCCAGAAATCCCCTTAAGGTAAATAAATTTATTGGTTTGGCTGCTGATGGGGATGGAATCCATACTCATAAGTATTTGTGGAAAATCAAAACAATTTATTTATCCATCAATTATATCCACCAAGACCTTAAGTAAACCGCATCACCCCAACCATGATGATTAAAATTGACGCCTTGCAAGAAAAATTTACATTTATTCAGGTACTCATTGACTTGCATGAAGCTAGCTCCACCTTCGTAGAGAGGTTCTGCAGATACTTCGACAACCAAACCAATCAAATCAGGTGATAACAGTAAATTTTGAGATCCCATCAAAACTAGCATTTCGGCTCCTTGTACATCGATAACGACAAAATTAACATCACCAGGTATAATATTAGTCTTGATTAGGTGATCAATTGTGTCAGTAGATAAAGAAACAGTAGTGGTGTATTTGATGTTTGGATATTCACTTGCATGTCGCCCCAATGGAAATATTGATGAACTTTGAGCACCATTGCTTGCTATATTAAAAGAGATATTTTTTCCTATTTCATCACTTACACATACATTAATAGCTTTTTGATTATTTGTTAATCTGCATTTGCCATCCAAAATACTGAAGATATCTGGTATAGCTTCAACATGAAATCCAGTCAGGCCGAGCTTTTCGTATTTCGCAACTTCCTGTCCCGAGTTGGCGCCAATGTGCAGTACTGTCGTTGGTTTTTTTAGCTTAAAACTGTTTATGGTTTGAATGATTTTTTCCAGCATGGCGTGGACTTATGAATATTAAAGTTGGTTGGATTTCGTAATGGCCTTGAAAAATACTAGATGCAAGCATTACTATGTTAACTAGCATAAACCTCTATTTGATCTAAGTGTAAATATGATTTTTCAGTTAATTCAATTTTTAAGTAATGTAGAGACATACCAAATAGGTTCAAGAGTAGCGGGGAAACTTCATCCAAATCTCTCAGTCCACCAAATGGCTGAGCGCCCTGGTGGTCATATATCAACTCCCAATCCTGCTGGTTGCAGGAAATCAATACACGTAGAGTTCTAATCCGATGGACACCAGAGTCGAGTCGATTTGAAATAATAATTGCAAGCACAGACTCGGCACGCTGCAAATCTAAAATGACCCACGGATTTGTCTCAAGGTTCGTGTGAAATCCATAGGTACCACTTGGTTGACCATTTGTGAATGAATTTGACTGTGCAACTAAAAATTGCTTTGATATTGAGCTTTGCGTATAAGTCTTGTTTATCGCGATGTTTCGATAATTTTTACGCAAGTGGCCAATTGCATTTCGATTTGCTTGACAAATAATTTTTGAATTAATTTTTATTTTTGATAAAATTAAATTTTTCTTTTTTAGTTGCGATTCTAGCCAAGTAATAGTTTCTGTTTTAGCATTAATAATTGATTCGGAAATGGATGTATTTGCAAGCCATTTCCCATTCAAATGTAATGGTTCTCTAGTTGGAACGTTGGATGCGTCTAAAGCATGTGGAAGTGATATTTTAACTTCACTATTTTTGATTCTATCTTTACGGAAAAAAGTGAACTCCATCACATTCGGAACAATCCAATCACCGTAAGTTGTAGTGCCGCAGCAGTTATTAGGATGAGCATGTACGCATATAAAATATTTGTCAATTTTTTGAAGTACTTCAACAAAAATACCATTCAAAAAACTTTGATTTGCCAAATGCCGCAATCCATGCAATTCAATAACAATAATACGAAATCTTTTTAAATTTCCTTCCTCAAGATTCAGCAGATTTCTATACTCAGCACCTTCAATGTCCATTTGAAGCATCAGATCACTGCTGCTATTTTCCGCCTTGGCAACCCATTCATTCAGATCAATTGCATCATCGCAACCATTCACATCCAGCCATTTTTTTTCAAAAAACTGCATTCCTTCAATCATGGGTGTACGCAGTTTCTCAATTTCAGATGTGTAATCACACATGTAAGATTTGATATTAAAATTAATGGCTAAATAATCTTCAAAATCCTTAAAATTGTTGACTCCCGGTGAAAACAATGCCTCAATCCCGTCAAGATCATCTGGCAACAGATATCCGCCATCACCTTTACCACCTATTCGGATTAAAGCATGGCCACACGGTTTAGGAATCAATATGTCGAGTGCTGAAGTAATATCTTCTGATGTTGATTTATTATCAGAATTATAATATTTTTCAAAAGGGAAACTGTTATCGTAAAGACCTCGGGTTATCTTGAAATGGTCAAACAAATTCATGATCAATGTTGGTTTACTTGTTTTCGTTAAACGGTATTAATTTCAAGTATTCGAGCACTCTATTGTAATCTTCTACATAATCCAGTTCAGCCCAAAATACGCCCTTGATATCCTTGACGTAAATGCGTGAACCGGTGCCAACAAAGGCATAAAAAATGTCTTCCCACCACTTGCCGCTTTGCTGGCTGCTGATCATTTCATCGAGTTTGGTGAGAAATTTGATGAAGAAAGATTTATCAAATTTGCCGATACCTACGTATTCACCAGTGGTGTCTTCATCGGGGATATCTTTGCCGTAGCGCTGTAGCACGTCGTCTTTCCAGACAAAGCGGTAATCGGCTTCAGCGATTCGCGATGAGTCGGCCAAGAAAACCGGGCTACGCGGTTCATGCAAAATCGCTTCGAGCAGTGCGTCTTCAATGAACAAATCGCCGTTGATGATGATGGTGTCGTCGGGTTCAGAGAAGAATTCTTTGGCAAACCACAGCGATGCAATCGAGTTGGTCACGTCAAAAAATGGGTTGTAAAAAACCGCCGGCTGGTGCGGTTGGATGGCTTTGATGACCTCGCCCGACTGGTAACCGGTGATCAGCGCAACGTCTCGAATGCCGTGCGATTTCAAGACGCGCAGGGTGCGCCGAATGATCGGTTCACCATCGAACTCGACACAGCACTTGGGCTTGCCCTGTATGTGTCGGCTGATGCGGGTTCCGCGCCCAGCGGCCATGATGACGGCTTTCATAATGCTTCCTTAAATATAGCTGGTAGCGCTTGCTGCACTTGCGTTAGAGGGCAAAAAATACATCGGTTTATGACGAGCAAACTTGCATGGCCTTTACTTCAATGCTGAGCCACTGCGCCAATTGGGCCAGTTGCTCAGACGTTTGCGCGCCCATGTGCGAAACGCGAATGAAGTCTTCCGCTTTAGTTGGGTTGAGCGGCAGGATGGCGTCGTGGTTTTGCCGCATGCGCCCGGCCAAGGCGGTGGCCTGAACGCCAGCGGGTAGCCGCAAACTGCTCAACGCGTTGGAGGGCGATTGGGCAAAGGCCGCAAAGCCTGCCGCCTTCATGGTTTTGCGAAAGCCTTGTGCCCGCTGCTCAATTGCGCCCAGATGTGCGCTCAAGCCAGTGGCCAATATTCGCTCCAGCATGGCAGCAACTTGAAAGCCTGCGTGCATCGCCGGGGTGAACGGCAGCATACCGCGCCCAATGTTGTCCAGATACACCCGCGCATCAAAGTACGAGCGGTGATGTCGGGTTTGGCGTAGCCGGTGCAGCGCCCGTTCAGAAAACGTCACAAACACCAGCCCGGGCATACACGCCAGCCCTTTTTGTGAACAGGCGATGGCGCAATCGGCCTGCCAGGCGTCCATTTCAAACGGATCGCAACCAATGGCGCTCACGCCATCGATCACGCTTAGGCAATCCCGTCCGGCCAGTGCTTGGCAAATTGATTTGATATCAAAACGCTGCCCGGTTGAGGTTTCATGCCCGCTGAGCAGCAGCCCACGCGTCTGGGGGCCAATTTGCGTCAGCAGGGCTTGCACGTCGATGTCGTGGCCATGCGGCACGGCAAATTCCACCGCAGTGAGGCCCAGGTCACGTGCCATCTGCCCCCATTTGGCGCCAAAGGTGCCGCCGTTGATGTAGATCACCTCTTCACCAGGGCTAAATAAATTGACCAGCGCCATTTCCATGCCGCCGGTGCCGGATGCCGTAACCGTCAGGGGCGTTTGCCGGGTGCCAAACAACACGCGCAATTTAGCGGTGAGGTCCTGCACGTGACTGCAATAGTCTGGGCTGCGAAAGTAGGGCAGGGGCTGCGCACCGATTTGACGAATGACATCGGTCATCTCGGTGGGGCCGGGTGTAAACAGCATGTCTTGTCCTAAGAGCGACTTATCGCGTCATGATAGAAGATTCAATATTCCATACATATCCAACGCAAGATACGGACCAGTGTTGACGATGATGCATCAATATTTAACGCATAAAACGACTGGTTTGCAATAATTTCTTCTAAAGAATGTGATTAAAATAGAAATATTATCTGAACCGAAAACTTAAAAATAATATATCGAAAATATTATTTTTTAGCTGCTGGTTTTTTCTTGCCTGCTGTACCTTTCTTTGCAACCTCCGTGTAAATTTCAACTTCATCAATATGAAGGTAATTTTTTTCCTCTAATTGCAGTCTCACATACCTAGCTTTTGATCCTCTGGTATTTAAAATCAAGGGCGCACCATCCAGTTCACCTCCAAAAGACAAGCCGCCAGAATAAATCTTTTCCCATCTGGCCTGGTCATTAGATATCAAAACCGTCAGACTCTTGGCGCGATCTGCTGTAGTACTTCCCTTTGCTCCCCTGTTGAAAATCCTTAAGGAAGTAATAGGAAATATTTCTTGAAGGTCAACTTGCCACCACGGATTTGCTTCCAAATCGGTATGAAAACTGTACTCGCCAGATTTGATGCCGTTGACAGCCATACCGGCCTCGTCTGGCTTTGACCAGCGACTCACTGAGCTTTGAGTGGCTGGCTTGTTCAGCGCTACGTTAACTAGACTAGCTTTTGTGGTTGTTGCCATGTTGTCGCCTTTTTTCAAAGAGTGTACGGATGAACTAACTGATCATAGTTCTTGTATCTTACAGGCTTTGAAGGCTATGTGCCATACAGCCATTGGTGCAGGGTGCGATTCAAACTGATGTGGTGAATTGATCATCTACGCTGCTTGAAATTTTTTGCCAATAGCTATGCCACTGATGGTTTGCCCGATTGA
>PCUV01000020.1 GCA_002786915.1 Comamonadaceae bacterium CG12_big_fil_rev_8_21_14_0_65_59_15
TACACTGCCACTTTCAACCCGGTCAACCTGTAGGAAGTTTGAGATCAAACTGGCTTCGCTTCAGGCTCATACCTGAATTGGAAAATACTCCCCTGGAGCTACGCCCCTCGGTAATTCTGGTCGACGAGCCAGAACTGGGTTTGCACCCTTCGGCCATCACCCTGCTGGCGGGGATCATGCGGCAGACATCGGTTGAAACCCAAATCATCGCGTCCACACAATCCCCCCTGCTCCTTGACCACTTTGACCCCGAAGACGTGCTGGTGGCCAACAGAGTTGACAGCGCCACCACCTTGACACGCCTGAGCAGCGCACCACTCAAGGACTGGTTAACCGACTACAGCCTTGGGCAGTTGTGGGAGAAAAACGAATTGGGCGGTCGCCCTCAGCCGGAGTAGCCCCCAGCCATGGCTCGCCTGCTAGTCCACGTCGAAGGGCAAACCGAAGAAACTTTCGTGGAAGAGTTGCTGCGCCCCCACCTGCTGGCGCACGGTTTTACTTCAGTTTCGGCCAAACTCATGGGCAACGCAAGACTGAGGGAGAACCGGGGCGGAGTCAAACCCTGGCCAGCGGTCAGAGATGACATTGCGCGCCACCTTATGAATGACAAAGGCTGCCATTCAACAACCATGGTTGACTACTACGCGCTGCCCCAAACCGGCCAAAAGGCTTGGCCTGGCCGCGCCGCAGCCAATGAACTCCCCCACGACGACAAGGCCCGCACCGTGCAGGACGCGACTCTGGAGGACCTTGCCCAGCACCTGGGCATGGCAAAACAAGAGGTGCGCTTCGTCCCCTATGTGGTCATGCATGAATTTGAGGCCCTGCTGTTCAGCGACTGCACATCTTTTGCCGAGGGCATTGGCCGAAAAGAGCTGGGTGGTGAGTTTCAAAAAATACGGGATCAGTTTGCTACTCCTGAAGAAATCAACGATTCGCCCCTGACGGCACCCTCCAAACGCGTCGAAAAACTGGTTCCGGGGTATCAGAAGCCATTTTTGGGCAACCTGGCTGCTTTGGAAATTGGGTTGACGAGAATGAGGGAGGAATGCCCTCGGTTTGGGCTTTGGGTGGCGCGGCTTGAGTCAATCGCTGAGGTGGCTTGATGCGAAACGAGCGTCTGAACCCAGTTGGCAGCCTCATGCTACGCACTAGAAGCCCCCGGACGCAAACGAACTGGCGGGCTTGTTGCGCAGTGGTAGTGCACGGCTCAAGGATGCACGCAACACCACACTGGCACTTGAAAGCCGGTTTGACCTGGCCTACAACGCCGCGCACTCTTTGTGTTTGGCAGCGTTGCGCCGCATGGGCTACCGCGCAGGCAATCGGTACATCGTGTTTCAAGTGCTACCGCACACGCTGGGCTTGGGGCATGAAGTGTGGCGGGTGCTGGACAAGTGCCACAATACACGCAACCTGGGCGAGTATGAAGGCTTGCTCGACGTGGATGAGCGGCTCGTGTCCGACCTGGTCACGGCCACACAAGCGGTTGCAAATGCGCTTGGTAAACCGTAAAACAGAGCAGCAGACTTGCGGCTGATCAGGCCTTCGCGCCAGCCGCCTTGCGCCTCACATGCAAATGCGTCTGCACCGAATCGCCCTCGCCCAACTTCACTTCTTTCACCTCCAGATACGCCGCCTGCTGGCGGATCAGTTCGCCGAGTTTGGCTACACCGTAGTTGCGCGGGTCAAATGACGGGTGGCTGCGGTTGATCTGGCTGCCCAGGGCAGATAGCGTGGTCCAGCCGTCTTCGCGGGCGATGGCGTTCAAGGCGTTTAACACCATCGGCTTGAGCTTGGGCAGCTCGGCCACGGGCTCTTTGCCGGGTTTGGTTTCTTCGGGCTCGGTGCGCAAAATTTCGGTGTAGATGAACTTGTCGCACGCGGCCACAAAGGGCTCGGGCGTTTTGCGTTCGCCAAAGCCATAGACCACCAGCCCCGCCTCGCGGATGCGGGTGGCCAGGCGGGTGAAGTCGCTGTCGCTGCTCACCAGGCAAAAACCGTCCACGCTGCCGGTGTGCAGCACGTCCATGGCGTCGATGATCAGGGCCGAGTCGGTGGCGTTTTTGCCGCTGGTGTAGGCAAACTGCTGGATCGGCTGGATGGCCATGGTGTGCAGCACGTCTTTCCAGCTCTTGAGGTTGGTGGTGGTCCAGTCGCCATAGGCCCGCTTGATGGTGGCCGTGCCGTAGCGCGACACCTCAGCCATCAATTCCTGAATGACGGAGGCCTGCGCGTTGTCGGCGTCAATCAAGACGGCAAGCTTTGGGTTGGGGTTGGTGGCCATGGGGTTATTCCCTGCTATTTAGTTTTGAACCTGCGGTTTTCTTGGCAACAACTTTTATGTCCTTTTGCAGACAAAATCCAACCCCGCACACAGCGCCGCCACCTGCGCGGCATTGCATTGCTCTGGCGTGGCGCGGGGGCTGTCGGGGTAGACCTCGGTGGTCGTGGTGTAGGGTGCACCCGTAATACAGGTGCACAGACCCAGCGCTTTGACGGCGTAGCGAATAACGCCTGGTGCCACCGCCAAGGCATCCAGAATCAGGCCTTGCGCATCCTCCGCTGCGACGTGGGTCACGCGCTCCACCGCAGCAAGGATGGCCTGTTGAAACTCAGGCTGCGGGTTGGCCGCGTCATCCACCAAATAGAAACCGTCTGGAATGGTGCATGGCTCAAAGGGTTCACCGTCACGGGCGGCAAGCGCCGGCCTAAATTCTGATTCATCGGTGTCGGTGGTCTCGTGCAAGTCGATATGCGCCACAAATTGATTGCGCCACGGGGCAATCAAGCGCATCAACGCAACACATTCTTGCGCCGGACTGTTGTCTCGAAATGATCGATTGGGATCCACTGCGTCATGGTTCCAGCGCTGGATGCGCTCATAAGCCCACGGGCTGACGCAGGGGACAAGCAAAAAATTGACTTTCCGCTGATAGGCTTGCGCATGCGCCTCCAAAAATCGCAGCGCTCCGTGAACACCACTGGTTTCATAGCCGTGCACGCCCCCAGTAATCAATACGGCGGGCAGTTCTGGCCGCCACCCTTGGTTGCGCACAGCCACCAAAGCGTAGTGTTCATCTGCGTAAGACAAATCGCCGTAGCGTACGATTTCAAACTGTCTGGTTAGCTCTTCCACGCGGCGCAGTACATCTGCCGCGTAGCTACGCCGCCTCGACAGTTGCGCGCGCCAACACGCCAGGTCAGCGTCGCGCCAAGGTTGACCCGGCGTACCGACGGGGTAAAAAGACGGGCTCTTCAAGGTCGTAAGCGCAAATAGCGCACGGTGCGGTTGGTCAGGTCGAGACCAGAGGGCGATTAGCGCGCTGTCCGACGTAAGCAAAAGCGTACGACAGTGCCTCGTCTATCGCTTTATCCATGGCTGTGCGTTCTTTCTCGGTGAGATAAAACATCATGTCAACATCATGCCGAACATAACGCACAGGCAAACGGTTCAGCGTCATGCAAGCCACATCGGCCAGCATGCCAGAGTCGAAGTCAGGGTGAGAGGTGGAGAGCCTGGCAACGGCTTCAAAAACAACGCGCTCGTGGTAATTGTGAACCTGCTCAAAATCAAAAGCCATGGTTTTTGCCCTGTGTCAGCGCCCATCTTGTTATGCCATCACTCGGCATAAACCCTGAGCGACATTGATCAAAACTCGGCTGTAATATACCGCACTATTTCCTTTTCAGGTGATGCTTGAGAGCTACGAAAGATGTAGCGTTGCAGAAATTTTGCGATATAGTTAAGCATTACCAAGTGAAATTGCGGATTGACCTGGGTGCTCTGAAACCAAACGGTCAACTCGTGTCGTATTGAAGTCAGACCGCCAAAACCCAAGGAGACCCCTTACATGAGTACCAAAGAAAGTGCTGCCATCGGTCAATTGCTCAGCCTGCTGGAGTCGCGTTACGCCATCCGTGTGCTGTGGGCGCTTAAAGATGGGCATCCGCAAACCTTCCGCCTGCTGCAAGACAGCGTGGGCAGCATCACGCCCAACACGCTCAATACCCGCATCAAGGAATTGCGTGAAGCCGGTCTGATGGATCATGGCCCGCACGGCTACATCGTGACTCACCTGGGCAGTGACCTGCTCAAACGCATGGGTGACCTGTCGGCATTCGCCACCAAGTGGGCCACTGCCCAAGCCAAGAAAAAAGCCTGATCTTTGGTTACGTTTTAATCTGCATGACTCGCATAACCACCGCCTCCGGGCTCGAATATAAAGACACCGTGGCTGGTGAAGGCGCTGCCGCCAGCGTCGGCCAGCGTGTCACCGTGCACTACACCGGATGGCTTTATCCAGACGGTACACAGGGTAGCAAGTTTGACTCCAGTCTGGATCGACGTGACCCCTTCAGCTTTCATCTGGGCGCGGGCAGGGTGATCGCGGGTTGGGACGAAGGTGTGGCCGGCATGTGCGTCGGGGGCAAACGTACGCTCATCATCCCGCCACATCTGGGTTATGGTGCCCGTGGCGCAGGCGGCGTCATTCCAGGCAATGCTACTCTCAAATTTGATGTAGAGCTGCTGTCCGTCGGCTGACCCGTTAAAGCTGGTCGAGCTCCGGAGCCTGGCGCTGCAAGCCTGTTGAGCAGCGCCGTGTCATTTTTTTGCGTCTACTCTTGAATATGTCGCTGCCAGCGCTATTTAACTTTTATCTTTTTTTCCGAATCTGTCCAATCGCATGACCGAACTAACCGCTCCCAACGCCCCTACGCCCCCTGCCGAAGCTTCCGCTGCACCCTCTGAAATCAACCTATCGGGCATGGGCGACATGGCCGCTGTCATGGCCAACTACGAAGCCGACGAACTTGCCAAATGCCAAGCTGAACTGGCGCAATTGCAGGCCAAGAGTGCTGATTTGGCGGATCAATTTTTGCGTGCCAAAGCAGATGCCGAAAACGCCCGCCGACGCGCCGAAGATGACATCGCCAAGAGCCGTAAATTTGCCGTAGAAGGGTTTGCTGAGAGTTTGCTGCCGGTGGTGGACAGCCTGGAAGCCGGGCTTGCCATCCAGGACGCCACGCTCGAGCAGATTCGTGAGGGCGCCCAGGCTACGCTGCGCCAGCTGCTGGCGGCGCTGGAGCGCAACAAGGTGATCGTCGTCAACCCGGCACCCAGCACCAAATTCGATCCGCACCAACACCAGGCCATCAGCGTGGTGCCGTCTGACCAAGAGGCCAATTCGGTCGTTACGGTGCTACAAAAAGGCTATCTTATTTCCGAGCGCGTGTTGCGCCCGGCACTGGTCACGGTCGCGGCAGCCAAATAAAAGCCCAGCGCGGCTTGAAATCAATCGAGTCACCCGCAAGTGACGCACATCCAACCAATCTGATTATCTAGGAGTTCAACATGGGAAGAATCATCGGTATCGACCTGGGCACCACCAACAGCTGCGTGGCCATCATGGAAGGCAACAACGCCAAGGTGATCGAAAACGCCGAGGGCGCGCGCACCACGCCGTCCATCATTGCCTACCAGGAAGACGGCGAGGTGCTGGTGGGTGCGTCGGCCAAGCGTCAGGCGGTGACCAACCCCAAGAACACCCTGTACGCGGTCAAACGCCTGATAGGGCGCAAGTTCATCGAAAAAGAAGTTCAAAAAGACATCGATCTGATGCCCTTCAAAATCAGCGCGGCAGACAACGGCGACGCCTGGGTCGAGGTGCGTGGCAATCGACTGGCACCGCAGCAAATCAGCGCCGATGTGCTGCGTAAGATGAAGAAAACGGCCGAAGACTATCTGGGCGAGCCGGTGACAGAAGCCGTCATCACGGTGCCGGCCTATTTCAATGACGCGCAGCGCCAGGCCACCAAAGACGCCGGGCGCATCGCCGGGCTGGAAGTCAAGCGCATCATCAACGAACCTACCGCTGCGGCGCTGGCCTTTGGCCTGGACAAAAACGAAAAAGGCGACCGCAAGATCGTGGTCTATGACTTGGGTGGCGGCACGTTTGACGTGTCCATCATTGAAATTGCCGACGTGGAAGGTGAAAAGCAGTTTGAAGTGCTCTCCACCAACGGCGACACCTTCCTGGGCGGCGAAGACTTTGACCAGCGCATCATCGACTACATCATCGCCGAGTTCAAGAAAGAACAAGGCGTGGATTTGTCCAAAGACGTGCTGGCCCTGCAACGCCTGAAAGAGGCCGCTGAAAAAGCCAAGATCGAACTTTCCAGCAGCGCCCAGACCGACATCAACCTGCCCTACATCACGGCCGACGCCAGTGGTCCCAAGCACCTCAGCATCAAACTGACCCGCTCCAAGCTCGAATCGCTGGTCGAAGAGCTGATCGAACGCACCATTGCACCGTGCCGTACCGCGCTGAAAGACGCGGGTGTGAGCATCGGTGACCTCCATGACGTGATTCTGGTCGGCGGCATGACGCGCATGCCCAAGGTGCAAGAAAAGGTCAAAGAGCTGTTTGGCCGTGAACCGCGCAAAGACGTCAACCCCGACGAAGCGGTGGCCGTGGGTGCTGCTATCCAGGGCCAGGTGCTTTCGGGCGACCGCAGCGACGTGTTGTTGCTGGATGTGACACCGCTGTCGTTGGGCATTGAAACGCTGGGGGGTGTCATGACCAAAATGATCGCCAAAAACACGACCATCCCGACCAAGTTTGCCCAAACCTTTTCTACCGCAGACGACAACCAGCCTGCCGTGACGATCAAGGTATTTCAGGGTGAGCGTGACATTGCGGCTGGCAACAAGCTGCTGGGCGAGTTCAATCTGGAAGGCATTCCTCCGGCGGCGCGTGGCATCCCGCAAATTGAAGTGTCGTTTGACATTGACGCCAACGGCATTCTGCATGTGGGTGCCAAGGACAAAGGCACCGGTAAAGAAAACAAGATCACGATCAAGGCTAATTCAGGTCTGTCCGAGTCGGAAATCCAGCAGATGGTGAAAGACGCCGAGCTCAACGCTGCGGACGACAAGAAAAAGCTCGAAATGGTGCAAGCCAAGAATCAGGGTGAGGCTACGGTGCACAGTGTCAAAAAGAGCCTGGCCGAATATGGCGACAAGATCGACGCGTCTGAAAAGGAAAAAATAGAAGCTGCCATCAAAGAGCTTGAAGAAGCGCTCAAAGGCGACAGCAAAGCCGCCATCGACGACAAGAGCGCGGCGCTGATGACAACCAGCCAGAAACTGGGTGAAAAGATGTACGCCGACATGCAGGCCAAGCAAGGCGACGACGCAGCACAGGCTGCCCCGCAAGGCGGTGAGGCGCACCAGGGTAGCGCCACGCAAGACGACAATGTCGTGGACGCCGAGGTGAAGGAAGTCAAAAAGCCCTGATCTTCAGACTGCCAGACGACTTGTTGACACCAGACAACACGCGCCGCGCTGAAGACCCATCGGCTTCAACGCGGCGTTTGCATTGAAACCAGGCACGACGAACACCATGTCAAAAAGAGATTACTACGAAGTGCTGGGCGTTCCCAAGAACGCATCGGACGAAGAAATCAAGAAGGCGTATCGCAAGCTGGCGATGAAGCACCACCCAGACCGCAATCAGGGTGACGCAGCCAAAGCAGCCGAAGAAAAATTCAAGGAGGCCAAAGAAGCCTACGAGATGCTGTCTGATGCGCAGAAGCGCGCCGCTTACGATCAGCACGGCTTTGCCGGGGTGGACCCGAACATGCGCGGTGGCCCGGGTGGCGCCGAGGCCTATGGTGGTTTTGCCGAGGCGTTTGGCGATATTTTTGGCGATATGTTCGGCCAGCAACGCGGCCGCGCCGGGGGGCGTCAGGTGTATCGTGGCAGCGACCTGAGCTACGCCATGGAAATCACCCTGGAAGAAGCCGCGCACGGCAAAGAGGCGCAGATTCGCATCCCCAGCTGGGACAACTGCGACACCTGCCACGGCAGCGGTGCCAAGCCGGGCACGCAGGCCAAGACCTGTGGCACGTGCGGCGGCAGCGGCGCGGTGCAGATGCGCCAGGGGTTTTTCAGCGTTCAGCAAACTTGCCCCACGTGTCGTGGTTCGGGCCGCGTGATTGCCGAGCCCTGCACGGCCTGCCACGGCCAGGGCAAGATCAAAAAGCAAAAAACGCTGGAGGTCAAAATCCCGGCGGGCATCGACAGTGGCATGCGCATACGCAGCGCCGGCAATGGTGAGCCGGGCACCAACGGCGGCCCACCCGGCGACCTGTACATTGAGATACGGCTTAAAAAGCACGACATTTTTGAACGCGACGGCGATGACCTGCATTGCACCGTCCCCATCAGCATCATCACCGCCACTTTGGGCGGCGAAATCGACGTGCCTACGCTGGCGGGCAAGGCGGCCATTGACATCCCGGAAGGCACCCAAACCGGCAAGCAGTTCCGTCTGCGCGGCAAGGGCATCAAGGGTGTACGCAGCAGCTATCCTGGTGACCTGTACTGCCACATCTTGGTGGAAACACCGGTCAAACTGACTGAGCACCAACGCAAGCTGCTGCGTGAGCTCGACGAATCGCTCAAAAAGGGGGGCGGCAAGCATTCGCCTTCGGGTGACAGCTGGACCGATCGGCTGCGCAGCTTTTTTAGCTGATGCCGTCGCACCTGCGGCAGCGCATGCCGCACAATCAAGCCACACCCGGCCCGCTGCCGGATGTTGTTTTTTGACCCTTCAACCGAGAAAATCCATTAGGGCGTGGGATGGCAGCGCGGGCAGTTGCGAGCCAGTTTCGTTCCGACTGCGAAGCCTGTAGCCGTAGCTACAGGCGACAAAGAGGGGCGAAAATGGCCGCAAATGCGCCGCTGACACCCACGCAGCACCGAAGGTGCGCCTAAAGGATTTTCTCGGTTCCACCCGAGGAGATCGCACTATGAGCGTCAATATCACCTTTCTGGGCGGCGCTGGAACCGTCACTGGTTCCAAATACCTGGTGCAGCATGACGGCAAGAGCCTGCTGGTGGACTGCGGTCTGTTTCAGGGTTACAAGCAATTGCGCCTGCGCAACTGGGCCCCCTTGCCAGTGGCACCCGATCAGATCAACGCGGTATTGCTGACGCACGCACATCTGGACCACAGCGGTTACCTGCCGCTGCTGGCCAAAGAGGGCTACAGCCGACACGTTTACGCCACGCGTGGCACGCAGGACCTGTGCCGCATCCTGCTGCCCGACAGTGGCCATCTGCAAGAAGAAGACGCGGCCTTTGTCAACCGCCACAAACTTTCCAAACATGAAACAGCGCTGCCGCTGTACACACGCCAGGACGCGCTCAACGCGCAGCACCTGATCAAGGCGGTGGATTACCACAAAACCATCGCGCCCATCCCCGGCTGGAAGGCCACTTTCTCTGCCGCCGGGCATATTCTGGGTGCGTCGAGCATCCTGCTTGAAGTGGCGGGTCGGCGCATCTTGTTTTCAGGCGACCTGGGCCGCCCGGACGACCTGATCATGAGCCCCCCCGACGACGCGCCACAGGCCGATACGGTGCTGATCGAATCCACCTACGGGGACCGTACCCACCCTAACGAGGATGTGCTGACCGAGCTGGCACCGGCCTTGCAGCGCGTGGCCAAACGCGGCGGTGTAGCTGTGGTGCCGGTATTTGCGGTGGGGCGCGCGCAGGCGCTGCTGCACGCGATCCACCTGCTCAAGCTCAAAGGCGCACTACCCAGCTCGCTGCCGATCTTTCTGGACAGCCCGATGGCGGTACACACCACCCAGCTGTTTCAGGACCACCCGGGCGAACACCGCCTGAGCCGCCAGGACACCCACGCGCTGACGCACAGTGCCACCATGGTCAACAGCACGGATGAGTCCAAAGCACTGGCGAGCCGCCACGGCCCGATGGTCATTTTGTCGGCCAGCGGCATGGCTACCGGTGGTCGCGTGCTGCACCATCTGGCGCATTACGCAGGCGACCACCGCAACATGATCGTGCTGACCGGTTACCAAGCCCCCGGTACACGCGGTGCCACGCTGGCCAGCGGTGCCAAAACCGTGCGGATTTACGGGCGCGACGTAGAAGTCAACGCCGAGGTCGTGCAACTGGAATCGGCCTCGGCGCACGCTGATGCCAACCAGCTGCTGGCCTGGCTGCGCACTATGCCACAAGCGCCCGACCAGGTGTACGTGGTGCACGGCGAAGCGGGCCCGGCCGACACGCTGCGCGGGCGCATCAAACGCGAGCTGGATTGGCGTGCATTGGTGCCCGAACAAGGTTCAACCTGGCCCACGTAAGTCTGATTCGAGGTTAAATAGCTATTTAAAAAATAGCTATTTACGCTTTAAAATAAAGGGCTGGAAGGCAATTTCTTATACAAGATGGCAAAGTTGACTGCGCGCTGCTGCGTACTCATTTTTGAGTCGCGCCACCAGGTCAGCCGTGCTTTGCACTTGCGTTACAGCACCAATGCCCTGCCCGCAGCCCCAGATGTCTTTCCAGGCCTTGCTGCGATCGCCACCAAAGTTCATCTTGCTCGGGTCGCTCTCGGGCAGGTGCTGTGGGTCCAGCCCAGCGGCGCGAATGCTGGGCGCCAGGTAGTTGCCGTGCACGCCGGTGAACAGGTTGCTATAAACGATGTCATCTGACGTACATTCCACAATGGCTTGCTTGTAGGCATCGGACGCGCGCGCCTCGTGCGTGGCAATGAAGGCCGAGCCGATGTAGGCAAAGTCAGCTCCCATGGCTTGTGCCGCCAGCACCGCGCCACCGGTTGCGATCGAGCCACTCAAGGCCAGCGGGCCGTCAAACCACTGACGGATTTCCTGCACCAGCGCAAACGGGCTTTTCACGCCGGCATGGCCCCCGGCCCCCGCTGCCACCGCAATCAGACCATCGGCACCCTTCTCTACTGCCTTGTGCGCGTGGCGGTTGTTGATGACGTCGTGCAGCACCACGCCGCCATAGCTGTGCGCGGCCGCATTCACGTCTTCGCGCGCACCCAAGGACGTGATGATGACCGGCACCTTGTACTTGACGCACAACGCCATGTCATGGTCGAGGCGCTCATTGCTTTTGTGCACGATCTGGTTGATGGCAAACGGCGCAGCAGGCTGTTCGGGGTGCGTCGCGTTGTGCGCGGCCAGTGCCTCGGTCATCTCGGCCAGCCAGTCTTCAAGCTGCTCAGCCGGACGCGCGTTCAGCGCTGGCATGGCCCCCACCACGCCACTGGTGCATTGCGCAATCACCAGTTGGGGGTTGCTGATGATGAACAGCGGCGCGCCGATGACCGGGAAAGGCACGGCATTCAAGTGGGTTGGCAAGGGGCGCATGGCAATCCTTATGTTGTGCATAAACAAGCTTCCAGACCATATTCAACAACGGCTAGAAGCTACCGATAACGCAGTATTCAACCGCAGTGGCTGCTTAAAACGCTTCCAGCGCCAGCCCATTGACCGCTGCGGCACCTTCCACAATGGCGTCGCGCAGGCCCGGAGCCTTGGTCAGAATGTGATCCGCATAAAAGCGCGCAGTGATGATCTTGGCCTGCATGAAGGGCACGTGAACGCCCTGGGCGATCTGCTCTTGCGCCACCAGTAGTGCGCGCGCCAGTTGCCAACCGGCCATCAGGTTGCCTGCCAACATCAGGTACGGCACGCTGCCACCAAACACGTCGTTGGGGTGCGCCTTGGTGTTGCCCGCCACGAAGTCCACCACGTCAATGAACGCCAGCCGCGCCGCCGCCAGTCGCTTGGCCACGGCCAGCGCGTCAGCCGTACCGGTGGCAGACAGCGCCGCTTCGGTGGCTTGCACCTGGCCAGCCAGCGCCTTGGCGCCTTGACCGCCGTCGCGCGCGGTCTTGCGCCCGACCAGGTCGTTGGACTGGATCGCGGTGGTGCCTTCGTAAATGGGCAGAATGCGCGCGTCACGAAAATACTGGGCGCAGCCGGTTTCTTCAATAAAGCCCATGCCGCCGTGCACCTGCACGCCCAGGCTGGTCACTTCAAGGCTCATCTCGGTGCTGAAACCCTTGACCAGCGGCACCATGAATTCATAAAACGTCTGGTTTTGCTTGCGCGTCTCGGCGTCCGGGTGGTGGTGCGCGGCGTCGTAGGCAGCAGCCGCCACGCTGGACAGCGCGCGGCAGCCCTCCACGTAAGCACGCATGGTCATCAGCATGCGCTTGACGTCGGGGTGGTAAATGATCGGCCCGGCAGCGGGCAGCGATCCATCCACCGGTCGGCTTTGCACGCGCTCTTTGGCAAATTCAACGGCCTTTTGGTAGGCCCGCTCGGCAATCGCAATGCCTTGCACGCCGACCCCATAGCGCGCCGCGTTCATCATGATGAACATGTATTCCAGGCCACGGTTTTCCTGGCCTACCAGGTAGCCCACGGCACCCCCATGATCGCCAAACTGTAGCACGCAGGTCGGGCTGGCCTTGATGCCCAGCTTGTGTTCAATGCTGACGCAATGTACGTCGTTGCGCGCACCTAGCGAACCGTCTTTATTGACCAGAAATTTGGGCACAACAAATAGGCTGATGCCCTTCACGCCCTCGGGCGCACCGTTGACCCGCGCCAACACCAGGTGAACGATGTTCTCAGCCATGTCGTGCTCACCCCAGGTAATAAAAATCTTGGTGCCGGCGATCTTGTAAGTGCCATCGGGCTGCGGCTCGGCCTTGGTGCGCACGGCGGCCAGGTCACTACCGGCCTGCGGCTCGGTCAGGTTCATGGTGCCGGTCCACTGGCCACTGACCAGTTTTTCCAGATACGTTCCCTTGAGTTCATCCGAGCCCGCGGTTAACAAGGCTTCAATCGCACCATCCGTCAACAAGGGGCACAAGGCAAAGCTCAGATTGGCGGCGTTTTGCATCTCGCCGACCATCGCACCAATGGTTTTGGGCAGGCCTTGCCCGCCAAAGTCCACCGGATGCTGCAAGCCCTGCCAACCGGCTTCGGTGTACTGTTTGAAGGCGTCTTTGAAGCCTGGGGTGGCGGTCACCACACCGTCTTTCCATGACGTGGGGTTCTTGTCACCCTCCCAGTTCAGCGGGTCGAGCACGCCTTGGGTGAACTTGGCAGCTTCTTCCAGCACCGCCTGCGCGGTTTCCAGCCCGGCGTCTTCCATGCCTGGCAGTTGGGCAATCTGGTCGATGCGTGCCAGATGCTCGATGTTGAACAACATGTCTTTGACAGGGGCGACGTAACTCATGATGACTCTCCGATGGTTTTGCTGTGGTCAGTCCAACACCGCGCAATGCGACATTGGGATAGAGATAAAAAAAAGGGCATCACGATGGATGCCCAGGAGTTCAAATCGACTTAAAGCGCAGCGGTGAGTTCAGGCACCGCCACAAACAGATCTGCTTCGAGCCCGTAGTCGGCCACGCTGAAGATGGGTGCTTCGGGGTCCTTGTTGATGGCCACAATCACCTTGCTGTCCTTCATGCCCGCCAAGTGCTGAATGGCGCCGCTGATGCCCGCTGCAATATAGAGCTGCGGCGCCACAATCTTGCCGGTCTGGCCCACTTGCCAGTCATTGGGCGCGTAGCCTGCATCCACTGCGGCGCGGCTGGCACCAATAGCCGCGCCGAGCTTGTCGGCCAGCGGGGTCATGATCTCGTTGAACTTCTCTTGCGAGCCCAAAGCGCGGCCACCACTGACGATGATCTTGGCGGCGGTCAGCTCCGGGCGGTCGTTCTTGGCAATCTCACTGCCGACATAGGTGGTGGCTCCCGAGGTGGCCACAGCCGCTATGGAGTCAATAGCTGCTGACGCTTGACCTGTCTGGGCTGCAGCATCAAAACCTGTAGCACGCACGGTGATGACCTTGACCGCGTCAGTAGCCTGCACGGTGGCGATGGCGTTGCCAGCATAAATTGGGCGCTCAAAAGTGTCGGGGCTAATCACCTTGGTGATGTCTGAAACCTGTGCCACGTCCAGTTTGGCGGCCACGCGCGGCGCAATGTTTTTGCCCGAAGCGGTGGCGGCAAACAAGATGTGGCTGTAGTTGGTGGCCAGCGCCACCACCTGGGCGGTGACGTTTTCAGCAATGCCGTGCGCCAAGGTGTCGGCTTCGATGTGCAGCACTTTGGCGACACCGGCAATTTGGGCCGCCGCAGAGGCTGCGGGCGCGGCATTGTGGCCTGCGACCAGCACATGGATGTCACCGCCGCACTGGACGGCTGCGGTGACGGTGTTGAGCGTGGCGGGCTTGAGGCTGGCGTTGTCGTGTTCGGCAATAACAAGTACGGTCATTTAGATCACCTTTGCTTCAGTTTTTAGTTTGGCAATAAGCGTTGCGACATCGGGCACCTTGATGCCGGCGCTGCGTTTGGGCGGTTCGGTGACTTTGAGCGTCTTGATGCGCGGCGCTACGTTGACACCCAGATCTTCGGGCCTGAGCGTTTCCAGCGGCTTTTTCTTGGCCTTCATAATGTTGGGCAGGGTCACGTAGCGCGGCTCGTTCAAGCGCAGGTCGGCGGTCATGACCGCAGGCAGTGTGACCGCGAGGGTTTCCAGCCCACCGTCGATTTCGCGCGTGATGTTGGCTTTGCCATCGGCGATTTCAATCTTGCTGGCGCAGGTCACTTGCGGCAGGTCCGCCAGCCCGGCGAGCATCTGGCCGGTCTGGTTGGCGTCGTCGTCAATGGCTTGCTTGCCCAGGATGACCAACCCAGGTTGCTCTTTGTCCACCAGGGCTTTGAGCAGCTTGGCTACCGCCAGCGGCTGCAGCTCCTCGGCGGTTTCCACCAGGATGGCGCGGTCGGCCCCGATGGCCATGGCGGTGCGCAGGGTTTCCTGGCATTGGGCTACGCCGCACGAAACGGCGATGATCTCGGTGGCGATGCCTTTTTCTTTCAGGCGTACGGCTTCTTCGATGGCGATTTCGTCAAACGGGTTCATGCTCATTTTGACGTTAGCGGTTTCTACAGCCGTGCTGTCCGATTTGACCCGGACTTTCACGTTGTAGTCCACCACACGCTTGACTGCGACCAGGACTTTCATAGAAATGACTCTCCAAAGTTGAAAAAAACAAACCGGTAACCGCACCTCAACGCAGCATCAGGCATCCGCCAAGTTGACGTGCACGTCAATCGGTGCATTCTATGCGGTCAATAGTTTCAAGTTGGTCGTATCGGCGACATTCCGTTACAAAATCCAACAAAAAGAACGACCGTGCTATTTTATTATAGCCATGCCGCCACCTCTTCGAATCCCCATGGATGCCGATCAATAAGCATGAAGCAGAGTGTCACCCAACCCGCCAGAGGAGGGCCCACAGGCAAGCGCCTCATAATGGGATACCAGAAATCGGCGCTCACCTATGGGCCCTCCTCTGGCTAGCTGTTTTCGCATTCAGGCAGCATGCATATCCATCCATCAAAACACCGTCCAGCGCGGTGGCGGGCTTTGGCGGCCGACGATTTCGGGTACCCCCGTATGAGGAGGTCGCCAAAGACTGCCGCCGCGCGGGTTCAACGTGAAATCGCCCTCTCCCAAAAGGGAAGGACGGCACCCCAATAGCTCATTGCTTGCCGGGAACTTCGACCGCTTTCACCTGGTGAACTACTCGCTGCGGATACGGTATCTCAATGCGATGCTCGCGCAGCAGACGCAAGATCTCCATATTGATGCTCGAGCGCAGGTTGTTAAACCCGTTTTCGGGGTCGCTGATCCAATACCCCAACCTGAATTCCAGCCCATCCGCGCCAAACGCCATCAAGGCCACGGCCGGCTCCGGCTCGGCCAGCACACGCGACTGACTGCGCGCAGCGCGCAACAGCAATTCCGTCACCACATCCACATCGCTGTCATACCCTACTGACACGTCGGTCGATTGCCACAACTGCCGATCCGCCAGCGTGAGGTTTTCCACGCGGGTGGTGATCAGCACCTCATTGGGCACGATCGATTCGCGACCACCCAGACTGCGGATGACGGTGTAGCGCGCGTTGATTTCGCTGATGCGGCCTTCAAAACCGTCCACCAGCACGTTGTCGCCAATGCGCATACTGCGCTCGGCCAGAATGACAAAACCGCTAACGTAATTGGCCGCCAGCTTTTGCAGGCCAAAGCCAATGCCCACACCAATCGCGCCGCCCAGCACCGACAGCGCCGTCAAATCGATGCCCACCGCCGACAAGGCCATCAGCAGACCCACAAACATCAACAGCGCCCGTGCCGCGTTGCTCACCGCCTTGCGCAGGCTCAGTTCACCACCGGTTGCGTTGCGCAGCACTTTGGCCTCAATGGTGGACGAAATCCACAGCGTGATGATCAGCACCAGGCCTGCGGTGAGCGAGCCTTCAATGATCTTGCGCACCGACAGCGTGCTGCCACCTACGCTCCAACTGATCTGATCGAGCTCTTCCATCACCAGCGGCAACAAGCCGCTGACCCACAGCACCATGGCCAGCCACGCCACCCAGGAGATGGTGCGTTCCAGCAGGCGGATCAGCGGTGTTTCACTGAACGCCGCTTGCAGCACTTTGACACCCAGGCGAATCGCCAGCAGTGACACCAGCACTGGCAAGGCAATCTTGAACAACGCCAGCGGCACGCTATGAGCAATCACCTTGCGCGCCAGGTAGGCCAGACACAGCAACAGCGCCGGGAACAGCACCCCATCGACAATACGCCGCCCAAACATGATGGAATTGGCCGCGCGCCCTTGTACAGCACGCGCCACCCAGCTTGACAGCAGCCAAGCCAGCACAACGCAAACTGCCAGGGTACCGAGCTCCATCAACACGCTGGTCTGCGTCAGCGCAGCGACCCAGCTTTGCAGGTCCGGCGTGGTGGCCTCAGACATCGGCCATGGCGCGGATGTGCGCTTCCACACTGCGCCCCAGCGCACTCATCACGTAGCCGCCTTCCAGACAGCTCACCACCCTGCCCTGTGCATGGCGCTTGGCCACATCCATGATGCGGTGGGTGATCCAGGCGTAGTCGTTTTCAACCAGACCCAGCTGGCCCATGTCATCCTCACGGTGCGCGTCAAAACCCGCACTGATGCAAATTAGCTCAGGTTTGAATTCTTCCAGCCGGGGTATCCACGCCGCCTCGATCATTTCGCGGATGTCCATGCCCTTGGTGTAGGCAGGTACCGGCAGGTTGACCATGTTGGGCGAGTTGGAATGCTTCCAGTCCAGCGGATAAAACGGATGCTGGTAAAAGCTCACCATCAGGATGCGGTTGTCGTCTTTGCAAATGTCTTCCGTGCCGTTGCCGTGATGCACGTCAAAATCCACAATCGCCACACGCTTGAGGTTGTGCCGCTCCAGCGCGTACTTGGCCGCAATGGCCACATTGTTGAAAAAGCAAAAACCCATGGATTGGTTGTGCGTGGCATGGTGTCCGGGTGGGCGAACCGCGCAAAACGCGGTTTTGAACTCACCCGCCAGCACCGCATCCACCGCGTCGGTGGCGGCACCTGCGGCGTGCAGCGCCGCCGTCCAGGTGTGCACATTGATGCTGGTGTCGGGGTCAATTTGCAGCGTGTCTGCGCCACCGGCCGCAATGGCCTCTTTCAGCTCGGCGTTCAGGCCGCGAATAGCGGCCACGTACATTCGGTCATGTGCCAGTTCAATGTCTGACGTGGCCGCCGGTGTCGCAGTGCGCCGATCCAGCACCACGTCGAGCCCGGCAATCAGCAGGCGGTCATCAATGGCATCGAGCCGCTGCGGACACTCGGGGTGGCCGGGCGTCATCTCGTGCAGCCGAAAACTTGGGTGGGTAAAGTATCCGGTCATTGTCATAAGCGTTGTCTCCTGCGATCCGATTTTTGGTAAGGTTAACCCATGAATACACAAGAAAAGCTTACAGCACTCGTGAAACAGCTTAACACCGTGATCGTCGGAAAGCTTGCCCAAACGCAAGACTGCGTGGCTTGTCTGCTGGCCGGAGGTCACCTGCTGATCGAAGACGTTCCCGGTGTGGGCAAAACCACACTGGCACACGCGCTGGCGCGCACCTTTGGCCTGCAATTCAGCCGGGTGCAGTTCACCTCGGACCTGATGCCCAGCGACTTGCTGGGGGTATCCATCTTTGATCGGCGCAAAGATGAATTTGTGTTTCACGCAGGTCCCTTGTTTGCGCAGGTACTGCTGGCCGACGAGATCAACCGCGCCAGCCCCAAGACGCAAAGCGCACTGCTGGAAGCCATGGAAGAAAAGCAGGTGTCGGTGGAAGGCCAGACGCGCGCCCTGCCCGCGCCGTTCTTTGTCATCGCCACACAAAACCCGCACGACCAACAGGGCACCTATGCGCTGCCCGAGTCGCAGCTGGACCGGTTTTTGATGCGCATCTCATTGGGTTACCCGGACCGCGCCAGCGAGCGCGCCCTGCTGGCTGGGCGAGACCGCCGGGAACTGGTTGAAACCCTGCCCGCGCTGCTGAACGCCGCCGAATTACTGGAGCTGCAACGCCAGGTGCAGACCATCCACGCCGCCGATCCGCTGCTGGACTACTTGCAAGACCTGCTGGCCGCCACGCGCTCAGGACGCTGGTTTGCCCAGGGCTTGAGCCCGCGCGCGGGCATGGCCGTGCTGCGCGTGGCCAAGGCACACGCGCTGTTAGCCGGACGCAATTACGTGGCCCCGGACGATGTGCGCGCCATCCTGCCGCAAACCATTGCGCACAGACTCAGCCCAGTGAGAGGCAGCGCGCGTGGTGCCACCGAGCAGGTGCAAGCCATGCTGGACGCGGTGCCGCTGCCCTGATGTTGGTCCCGAGCATGACTCACCCGCTTGCATGGGCCCGCTCCCGGCTGGCACGCTGGTTTGAAGAGCGCCTGCCGCTGGCCGACAGCGTCACACTCACGCAGCGCAGCGTCTACATCGTGCCCAGCCGCGCCGGGCTGATGCTGGGTCTGACGTTGCTGGTGCTGTTGGTGGCCTCCATCAACTACCAGCTCAACCTGGGCTACCTGCTGACGTTTTTGCTGGCTGGCTGCAGCGGGGTGGCGATGCACGTGGCGCACGGCACGCTGCGCGGACTCACTCTGACTGTCATAGCACCTGAAGAAATCTACGCGGAGGCCAAGGCCATTTTTCATGTACAACTGGTGAATACTCGCAAGCGCCCCCGCTACGCTGTTGAACTGGCCGTAGCCGACGTGGCGCAATGGGTATGCTGCGACGTGCCAGCGCAGGCCAGCACGCGCGTGGCGCTGGCCTGGCAGCCACCCGGGCGCGGCCTGCACCGTCTGCCGACACTGCGCGCGCGCACCGCTTTTCCGCTGGGCACGTTTCGCGTCTGGACGGTCTGGCGGCCCGCCGCGCAGGTGCTGGTCTATCCGCAGCCCGAAGCATCTGCGCCACCTCTGCCCATGGGCCTGGCCGATGCCCAGCCCGGCCCGATACATGCCACCCAGCATAGCGGTGAGCCAGACGGTCTGCGCCCTTACCGCAGCGGCGACCCGCTAAAACACATCATCTGGAAAAAAGCCGCCAAAACGGGTGAACTGGTCAGTCGCGACAGTGTGGTTGAGCAGCACCATACGCTTTGGCTGGAGCGCCAGGCCACAGGGCTGGCCGACGTGGAGCGCCAGCTTAGCCGCCTGTGTGCCTGGGTGTTGCAGGCCGATCAGCTTGGCGCAACTTATGGGCTGCGCCTGAACGGCACCGACATCGCCCCCGACCGCGGCGGCGCACACCTGCAACGCTGCTTGCGCGCCTTGGCGCTGGCCTGAACACCACCATGATCGCCAACCCCCTGCGCCATCTGCCCCGCGACGCGCGTGACACGCTGTTTATGCTGGCCGTCATCGCCTGGGTGCTGGCCCCGCTGCTGCGTGAGCTGCCCCTGTGGTGCAGCGCCCTGAGCGCGCTGGTGATGCTGTGGCGCGCCACGTTGGCCTGGCACGGCCAGCCCCTGCCCGGGCGCTGGTGGAAGCTGGGCTTGCTGGCTTTGGCGGTTGCCGCCACTTTGGTGACCTACAAAACCCTGCTCGGACGTGATGCCGGGGTGACGCTGGTGGCGGTGCTGCTTACGCTCAAAACGCTGGAACTGCGCGCGCGGCGCGACGCGTTTGTGGTGTTTTTTCTGAGCTTCTTTTTGCTGCTGACCAACTTTTTTTACTCGCAGTCGCTGCTGACAGCGTTGGCCATGCTGCTGGCGCTGTGGGGGCTGCTAACCGCACTGGTCAACGCGCACATGCCCGTCGGCCAACCGCCGCTGTGGCAAGCCGCGCGCATCGCCGGTGGCATGACGCTGCTGGGGGCGCCCATCATGGTGCTGCTGTTTGTGCTGTTTCCGCGCATGGCCCCGCTGTGGGGTATGCCCGCCGACGCCATGGCCGGGCGCAGTGGCCTGTCGGCCCAGATGACGGTGGGCAACATCGCGCGCCTGGCGCTGGACGATAGCGTGGCCATGCGCATTGCTTTTGACGGCACGCCCCCGGCGCAAAGCGAGCTGTACTTTCGCGGCCCGGTGCTGTCCACCTTGAACGGCCAGCGCTGGGAGCCCGCTGAAGGAGTGGCGCTGCTGCGCGATCAAGATGCCGCACTGCAGGTGCGGGGGCCAGCCGTGCGCTACCAGGTTACGCTAGAGCCCAACCAACAACCCTGGCTGCTCACGCTCGATGCCGCGCCGCAGGCCCCCGAGCTGCCGCAGGGCCGCGCGCGCATGACCAGCGAACTGCAGTGGTTGCAAAACGCCAACGTCACTGAGCTGATGCGCTACCGCGTCACCAGCTACCCGCAATTCAGTCACGGTACAACCCTGACCCCCGCCCAGCTGCGCCCGTACCTGACGCTGCCGTTTGGCCTGAACCCGCGCACCGAACAACTGGCGCAACAGCTGCGCGCGGCCACGCCACCCGGCCAAAACGTGACCAGCTACCTGATGGCACAGGCATTGCAACGGCTGCGCAGCGGTGGCTACGTCTATACGCTGGAGCCCGGCGTCTATGGCCGTGACAGCGCCGACGAATTCTGGTTTGACCGCAAAGCGGGTTTCTGCGAGCACATTGCTTCCAGCTTTGTTATTTTGCTGCGATCGGCGGGCGTGCCCGCGCGCGTGGTCACCGGCTACCAGGGCGGGCAGCTCAACAGCTTTGACGGCTTCTGGACCGTGCGCCAAAGCGATGCCCACGCCTGGGCCGAGGTCTGGCTGGCCGGCCAGGGCTGGTTGCGGGTGGACCCGACAGCGGCCGTGTCACCGGCTCGCGTGGGTAGCTTCAGCCGCCTGCAAGCGCCACGCGGCGTGATTGCCGAAGCGCTGTTGGGCAACGTCAGCCCAGCGGTGGCGCTGAACCTGCGTGCGCTGTGGGACGCAGCCAACAACCGCTGGAACCAGTGGGTGCTGAATTACACCCACGCCAAGCAACTCAACCTGCTCCAAAACTTGGGCTTTGACGAGCCCAGTTGGGAAGACCTGGTTTACTTGCTGTGCGCCATCGTGGTCACGGCCAGCCTGGCCGGGGCCGCTTGGAACGCGTGGGAACGCCAACAACAAGATCCCTGGCTGCAGCTGCTGGGGCGCGCTCGGCAAGTTCTGAAACACTCTGGCTATACGCTGCCCGCCAACAGCACCCCGCGCCAGCTCACCGAGCTGCTGGACGGCAGTGCGCGTGATACCCACCCAGCGACGCAGTCCCAAACCGCCTGGCGCAACTGGCTGCTGCAGTTGGAGGCGCTGCGTTACGCTGCGGGTGCACCCGACTTCAGACGACAGCTCGCCACACTTCGCCAGGCGCTTCGGCAACTGCCCCGCCCTTCCTGATTGCCTTGCCCACCATGCTCCAAAAGCGTCAAACCCGCGCCCTAATTGCTTGCTTTTTGATAGCTTTTTATGCAATGAACACATGGGCTACAAGCCAAAAACACCATTCAAAAAAGAAACCTGCCAAAGCGGTGGCAACTGCGCCTGACGGCCCCAGCTACGCCCAACGCAGCGATGCCATGCAGGCCGCTGACGAGCTTGCCAGCGCCCGCGATCTGGACCCCGCGTGGGTGTGCCAGATGCTGGCGCAGGCGCGCTACATACCCGCCATCGCCAAAGCCGTTACCCCACCCGCCGTTGGGGTGGCCAAAAACTGGGCGGCCTACCGCGCGCGTTTCATCGAGCCCAAGCGTATCCAGGCCGGGGTGACGTTCTGGCGCGCACAGCGCGACACCTTGCTACGCGCGCAGCAACAAACCGGTGTGCCACCTGAAATCATCGTCGGCATCATTGGCGTGGAAACCATTTACGGACAGAACCAGGGCAACTTCCGCGTGTTGGACGCACTGGCCACGCTGGCTTTTGACTTTCCCGCCAGCCACCCGCGCGCGGGCGAGCGTAGCGCTTTCTTTCGTAATGAACTGGGGCAGTACCTGAGCCTGATGCAGCACAGCGCCACGGACCCCGCCAGCCTGCGCGGCAGCTACGCCGGAGCCATGGGGATGCCGCAATTCATGCCAACCAGCTGGGCCAAGTACGCGATTGATTTTGATGGTGACGGCAAGATCGACCTGTTTGGCAGTGCCGCCGATGCGATTGGTTCGGTAGCCAACTACTTCAGGGCTTTTGGCTGGCAGCCGGGGCTGGCCACACACTACCCGGTGACGTTTGACGTGCAAAAGCTGGATCTGCCCACCCTGCTGGTCCCCGACATCTTGCCCACCTTCAGTGTGGAGCGCTTTCAGGCCCATGGCGCGCTGCTAACCGGCGATGCCCTGCAGCACACCGGCCAACTGGCGCTGATCGAACTGCAAAATGGCGACAACGCGCCCAGCTACGTGGCGGGCACAGACAATTTTTATGCCATCACCCGTTACAACTGGAGCAGCTACTACGCCATGGCCGTGATCGAGCTGGGGCAAGTGGTCAAGCAGGCGCTGGAACTGCCCACCCGTGTTAAACAGTGATTTTTGTCAGGTTCTCAAAAACCGGAGTAAAAAAAGGAAGTGTCTTGTGACCCCACTTTTCCTCCAGCTTTTTGCAAAATATCACGGCATATTGACCCAGAAACCAACCCCGTTGCCTAGCACTTTGCCCGTCGTGGCAAAGTCCAGGTAACCCTTGCCAAAGGTGTAATCAAACAGAAAAGTACCACCTTTTCCGTCGAGCGTCGGGGCGTAAAAATACCATGCGGATGTGGCGTTGTCCCAGGCCCACAGCGTGGTCAGGTTAACTGGCACAGTGCCCGCAGACGGCGGCGTGGCCCCCAGCGCAGCGTTAAAGCTGCGCGGTGACACATTGCCGCCCACGGCGACCAGGTTCCAGTTTGGCTTCAAGGCGTAGGGCTTGCCAGCGGCAAAGTCACTGGCCGCAAGCGGGTTGCCGGCTGGTAGCGTAGCGGTAAATGGACGCGCCACATTCACCCAGAAACCTTCGCCAGGGTTGATGGTGCCAAGCACATCGTAGCCCTTGGCGGTGGCGTAGGTTTGCAGCGCCGCCACACTCATCGACGGTGCGTAGAACTGCCAACCCGGTTTGACGGTGTCCCACTTCCAGACTGTGGTGACGTTCAACGGGTCTCCAAACCGTTCTTTGACTACCAAAGGCTGATCTTGCCCGTTGCCCAGCAGGTTCCAGCCTGGCGGTATCGTCATGCTGACAGTGCCATTGCCTGCGGCCGTCGGTGTAGCCGCCAGTGTGGCAGAGCGGAACTTCAAGGCATTAAAAGTGCCCTGGGCGTTACGCGCGGTCACCCAGCAGGCATGGAGGATGTCGTTGGCCAGCCCCGTTACCAGCAAGGGCGACTGCGTGCCGGTGGCAGTGAACGTGGCGGTATCTGATTTGCAATAGGCGGTGTAGTCCAAGATGACAGAGCCGCCATCATTGCTGGATGCGGAAAATGCCATGCTGATCTGCCCGTTGCCAGGAGTTGCCGAAATACCCGTGGGCACGCTGGGTGGTGCTGGCGTGAACGGGGTAAATTGAATGCTGGCGTTGACTGGCGCAGGGCTGGTCCCCAGTGCGTTGGTGGCTGTCAGTTTGCATTGGTAAGTCACCCCATTGTGCAAGCCTTCCAGAATCAAAGGCGAGGCTAGGCTGCTGGCGCTGACCGTTAGCGGAACGCCTTGAACCAGTGAATAGCTACAGGTAGCGGTGTAGCTGGTAATGGGCGAGCCGTTATCAACCCCAGGGTCAAATGCCAGGATCGCCATCGTGTTGCCAGCATCAACAAAAGCGCAACAACTGGGCGTGTCGGGCACACCAGTGACCGCCAACGTGGTAGTGGTCGTGGAGGCTGTGGTACTGGTGGTTGAAGTGGTTGGAGCGGCCGTGCTGCTGGTCGTCGTGGTCGTAGTGGTTGGCGCGAGCGTGGTGCTGGTCGTCGTGGTCGTAGCAGTTGGCGCGAGCGTGGTGCTGGTTGTTGTGGTCGTAGCAGTTGGCGCGAGCGTGGTGCTGGTTGTTGTGGTCGTAGCAGTTAGCGCGAGCGTGGTGCTGGTTGTTGTGGTCGTGGCAGTTGGCGCGAGCGTGGTGGTGGTGGTGGTTGGAGCAGCAGTGGTACTGGTCGTCGTGGTCGTGGTCGTGGTCGTCACAACCGCTGCACCCGGCGTGGCACTCACCGTGGCTGAGCGGAACTTCAAGGCGTTGAAAGTGCCCTGGGCATTGCGCGCGGTTACCCAGCAGGCATGGGGTACGTCGTTGGTCAGCCCCGTCACCAGCAGCGGCGACTGTGTGCCAGTGGCGATTACGGTATTGGTGGCCGACTTGCAAGAGGCGGTGTAGTCCAAGATGACTGAGCCCCCGTCATTGACGGGCGCTGCAAAAGCCATGCTGATTTGCCCGTTGCCAGGCGTTGCCGCAATACCCGTGGGTACGCCGGGCTGTGCTGGCGTGTGCGGGGTAAATTGGGCGGTGGCAAAGAACGGCGCGAGGCTGGTGCCTGCGCCGTTGGTGGCCGTCAACTTGCACTGGTAGGCCACGCCGTTGGTCAAGCCTTCAATGATCAAGGGTGAGCTGGGGCTGCTGGCCGTCAGCGTCAGCGGCACACCCTGCACCAATGAATAGCTGCAGGTAGCGGTGTAACTGGTAATGGGCGAGCCATTGGCTGTCGGTGCGTCAAAAGCCAGAATGGCCATGCCGTTGCCCGCATCAACAAAGGCGCAGCAGTTGGGCATGTCTGGTACGGCAACCACAGCGGCATTCGGCGTGACGCTGGCAGACGCGGCTGAGCTGCCGCTGCTGCCGACCGAGTTTTGCGCCACTACCGTGAAGGTGTAGGCCGTGCCGTTGCTCAAGCCGCTGACCACAATGGGCGATGTGTCACCCGCCGCGCTGGTGCTACCCGGGCTGGCGGTCACGATGTAACGGGTAATGGCCCGGCCCCCATCAGCGGCTGGTGCGCTAAAACTGACCGTGGCTTTGGCATCGCCCGCAGCGGCCTGCAGCGCCGTGGGCGCACCCGGTGCAGTGGGTGGCGCTGTCAGCACCGGCGTGACACTGAACGGGTCTGGGTAATGTTCCAGTGCGAAGAAGGTTCCAAACTCATTGCGAGCGACAACCCAACAATCGTAGGTGGTGCCATTGGTCAGCCCGGTCACCCTTAAGGGAGAACTGGACCCCGTTACGCTGTGCGTGGCAAACCTGAAGCCCGAACTGTGCCCAGCCAGACAATACGCGGTGTAGTCCAGCACCGGGGAGCCGCCATTGTTGGCAGGGGGCGCAAATGACAGCACTGCCGCAGCGTTGCCCGGTTCCACCGATAAATCCGCAGGCAAGCCAGGGGGATTGGTGTTACCCGGGATGATCTGGATGCTGTAAGACTGCGGATTGGGGGGGGTGCTGCTGCCCACCGCGTTGCTGGCGACCAGCCCACATTTGTAGGTGACCCCGTTGGTCAGCCCGGTGAGGATGATCAAGGGCTTGGGGCTGTTGAACGAAAAGCTCAACGTGACACCCTGCACCAACGAATAGTTGCAAAGCGCGGTATAGCTGGTAATGGGTGTGCCGCCGTCAAACGGTGGGCTGACAGCAATCACGGCCATCTCGTGACCGGCATTGGCACCATTGGCACTTGGCGCATCAGGCACGGCAAAACCACCCACATTAGGAATGATTTCGTTACTCAGGCTGGATGCCAGCGCGCCAGTGCCTGCCGGAGTCACGGTAAAACGGTATTTGCTGCCATTGGCAAGCCCTGGCACCACAATGGGCGAAGCAGTACCCGTTGCAGTGACATTGCCAGGAAGGGCTCTAACGGTGTAACTACTGCTGCCATCCAGCGGCGGCGTAAACGCCACGCTGGCCTGCCCATTGCCTGCTGTCGCGCGGACATCGCTCACCACATTGAGGGGCAATTCTGGTGTGGCGCTGACCGCCAAGGCGGTAACTGCCGGGAGCTTGCCGTTGTCCGCTGCCACGGTAAAACTGTACGGGGTGCCATTGGTCAAACCGGTGACCACCAGCGGCGAGGCTTGCCCCTTGACCACTTGCCCACCCGGGCTAACCGTCACCTGGTAGTTCAGATACGGGCCAGTATTGGAACTGGCAGCAAAACTCACCGTCACCTGGCCGTTGCCCGCCACTGCGGTCACGTTGCCAGGTGCACTGGGGCTGGCATAGGCGGGCTTGTTAGCTACATCACCCGGGCGCGTACCCGACAGAATTTCAGCTAGGTTGGTGTAGCCATCACCATCGGAGTCAATGTACTCAATATCAAGATAGGCCTGATCCACCACCAACGATGCCAAGCCGCCAAAATAACTTGTGCCAGGATTTTTGGCCGTTACTGCGGCCTTCCAGCTTCCGTAATAGTCGCCCGCTGGCGTGTTTTCGTAACTGTGACAGGACGCATAACAACTATTGCCTTGGGCTGATGCAAAAGTAGGGTATCGCTTGGCAAAGTCGCCCCAATAACTGACACTGGCCACGGCCACCATTGGCATCAATGTAGCTAATAGCGCAACCGTTAAGCCTGCATTCCTGCCCGACGAAACGAGCGAAACAAGAGACTCAACTGACTTTTTTAAAGTGCCACAGTACATATCGAAGCCCCGTTTCTTAGTCGGTGTGGATTGAACAATTGGCTTGACATCAATCGGTTGTCAAGATGTGCCGTTTTAAGTCGTCGCACAAAAGTCTGCTGCCCATCTCACACACATAAACGGCATGAAGCGATTGCTAAAGAAGCATAAAGTACTATTTTTTCGACGAATGATGCAACGGAAACCTTCTGTTGACTGCTTGAAATTTATATTTGCACAATCAAATTTTAAATAAAACGGTCAATATCGAGTGCAGATAAGAAGCAAAAGTTGAACGACACAACCGTTTGGAAAGTATTGATATTTGTCAACAAGTCTAACCGAAACGAATAAAACATGAAACAAAACACAAACCAAACAGACTTTGTTGCTTTAACGCGACTTTTCACCCCAGCTCATCCATCAACGCCAGCATCAAAGCCACCCTGGCCTTGACCGGGGACATGCCTTGGGAATCGGCAAATTCGGCGTCGGGCCGCGACAACACGCGCCCCGTGGCGCAGCGGGTAGCACGCACCACCCGTACCCCGACCTGAACCGCGCGGCGCAAGGCCGCTTCCAGTTCCACGTGCAGGGTGCCGTTACCCGTGCCAGCCACCACCAGGCCACGCACTGGCGGCTCGCCAGGGGTGGTTCGCAACAGCGCATCGACCAGCGCACCGCTCACACCGGCGTAATTCATGATCACCTCCACGCGCGGCCAATCTTCACCATTTGCTATCTTTCCAATAGCTTCTTGCGCTTGATCAACCTGGGATAGAGGCCAATTTCTTAACAAACGTACATGGCCTTCTTCCACGTAGGCTAGCGGTCCGGCGTCGCCAGAGGTGAACGCGTCCAGCCGGTAGGTATGCGTTTTTTGCACCTCCAGCGCTCCGTGCACCGTGCCCGCGCACACCGCCATCACACCCTGCGCGCCGGGGGTTAGCACTAGCGCCATCGCGTCCAGCAGGTTCTGCGGGCCGTCCGGGCTCTGGCTGGAAGCCGGGCGCATGGCACAGGTCAGCACCACCGGTTTGGCGTTGAGCAAGTCGGCCGACAGCACTGCGTGCAAAAAATACGCGGTTTCTTCCAGCGTGTCGGTGCCGTGGGTGATCACCACACCGGCCACCTGCGGCTGCGCCAGATGATGCGCCACGCGCTGCGCCAGCGCCAGCCAGATGTCAAAACGCATGTCTTTGCTGTCGATCTGCGCCACCTGCTCACACTCCAGCGCGTGACCCTGCAACACGCACGCCAAGCCCGGCACGGCTGCCAGCAACTGTGCCACACCCACCTGTGCGGCGGTGTAGCCAATGTTGTCGGTGGCAGTGCCAGCCGTACCGGCAATGGTGCCCCCGGTGCCCAGAACCACCACTTTTTTTGCATTTTTTACAGAATTCACTTGCAATCTTTCAAAAGCTGGTTAAAAATACAGTTACTGGATACGAAAACAGTGTTTTTTGATCCAGTCACCCGGTTCGTGTTGTGTTGCCCAGTTACCCCTCTAGGAGTCATCATGTTCAGCCGTCCCAAGCTTACCGATCGCCAGCAACAAATCCTTGATCTTATCCAGAGCGCCATCGCCAGCACCGGCGCGCCACCCACGCGCGCAGAGATTGCCGCGCAACTGGGCTTCAAGTCGGCCAACGCGGCTGAAGAACACTTGCAAGCGCTGGCGCGCAAAGGCGCTATCGAGCTGGTAAGCGGCACCTCTCGCGGCATTCGCTTGCGTGGTGACGCCATGCGCTCCATCAATGCCGCGCGCCAGGCAGAATTTGCATCGCCGCTGAGCGCTTTGGCGCAACTGGGCTTGCCGCTCATTGGCCGGGTGGCGGCGGGCTCACCCATTCTGGCGCAAGAGCACGTGGACCGAACTTATTACGTTGAAAGCAGTTTGTTTGCGCGCAAACCAGACTATTTGCTGAAAGTGCGTGGCATGTCAATGCGCGACGCAGGCATCATGGACGGCGATTTGCTGGCGGTACAGTCCACGCACGACGCCAAAAACGGGCAAATCGTGGTGGCACGCCTGGGCGAAGAAGTCACCGTCAAACGGTTCTTGCGCACCCCGCGCTGCATCGAACTGCACCCCGAAAACCCCGACTACCAAACCATTGTGGTTGAGCCCGGTGAGCCGTTTGCCATAGAAGGCCTGGCTGTGGGCCTGATCCGCAACACCATGATGATGTAACGCCATGAACACCTTGCAACACTCCGCATCTCCTTGGGTCACCCCGCTGTTGGCCCTCTGGCACTGGCTCATGGCCCGGCCAGGGTCAAAGCCACGCGCGGATCAAGCTGGGGCACACCCTGACGCCGCCCCTGCCTGCCATCCCATGTCGATGAACGCGCGCCGCTTAGACCAGACGCAGACGGCGGCTCGGATAGCTTTGTCGGCTAGCGCGTCAGCAAGACATCCTGCGTCAAACCATGTTGCGCGCGCCGCACTGCCACTGCGTGTGCTGCAAGTGGTGGAAGCCGGACAAAGCCCTTGTCACGGCGCACGGCTGCGCATTTCCGGGCGTATGGCCGACGTCTGCGCAGAGCTCGACAGGTTGGCCGCCCGGGAAGCAATGCAGCATTGACTCGATGTGGTTCGCTCAGGTCTTTACAAGTCCTAAGCTGCGCACCAGACAATTCCGCGTCATTTTGTTAAAAATTGACACCGTCGCCGCCAGCTACAGCCAAACTTTCCAGCGGGCAGGCACAATCGGTGGCATGAACATCGTGATTTTGGACGACTACCAAGACGTCGTTCGCAAACTGGCTTGCGCCACCAAGCTTGAACCCTACCAGGCCAGGGTCTATACCAACACCGTCAAAGGGCTGGGGCAACTGGCCGTCCGGCTGAAAGACGCCGATGTGATCGTGCTCAACCGCGAACGCACGCATCTGCCGCGCGCTTTGATCGACAAGTTACCTCGCTTGAAGATGATTTCTCAAACCGGTCGCATCGGCCCCCACGTAGACGTGAATGCCTGTACTGAAAAAGGCATCGCCGTGGCTGAAGGCGCGGGCTCGCCCGTGGCGCCTGCCGAACTCACTTGGACGCTCATGATGGCGGCCATGCGGCGCCTGCCACAGTACATTGGCAACCTCAAGCACGGCGCATGGCAGCAATCGGGGCTCAAATCCACCAGCATGCCGCCTAATTTTTGTCTGGGCACCACGCTCAAAGGGCGTGTACTGGGCATCTGGGGCTATGGGCGTGTTGGTCAACTCGTAGCAGGCTACGGCAAGGCTTTTGGCATGCGTGTCATGGTGTGGGGACGTGCACCTTCGCTAGAGCGCACCATCCTGGACGGCTTTGAAGTGACTGGCTCGCGCGAGGAGCTGTTTGAACAATCTGACGTACTCTCTTTGCATCTTCGACTGAATGAAGAAACCCATGGCATCGTGCAGCTGGAAGACTTGTCCCGCATGAAACCCAGCGCCTTGCTGGTCAACACCTCGCGCGCTGAGTTGCTGGAGCCAGACGCCCTGTTGGCCGCGCTCAACCGCGGGCGACCGGGGATGGCGGCCATTGACGTGTATGAATCCGAGCCCATCCTGCAAGGCCATGCCCTGCTTCGTCTGGAAAACTGTGTCTGCACGCCGCACATTGGCTACGTGGAGCTCGACAGTTACGAGCTGTACTTTGGCACCGCGTTCGACAACGTGGTGAACTTCATCAAGGGCCACCCCACCAACATCGTCAACCCAGGTGCCTTGCAGGTGCGGCGTTAACACCGCGCAGGTCAAGACACGCAGGTGACAGTGCAGGCTTAGCATGATGCGTGTTGCGGTTCACAATGGGCGCATGAGCGAGCCGATTTTGACCCTTGAAGAGCGTGCGTCCATCAACGCCGGGCGTTGGTTTTCCGGCCTGTCGCCGTCGCTACGCCATGACATCTTGCGCTGCGCCTACGTGCGCCGCTACCAAGACGGGGATTTGATCGCTGCGCGTGGCGAACAGCCGCAAGAGTGGATTGCCTGTGCCAAAGGCGCGGTGCGCGTGAGCTCCACCGCCATTTCTGGCAAACAAATCACCCTGACCTATGTAGAGCCAGGCATCTGGTTTGGTGACGTGGCCATTTTTGACGGCGACCGCCGTACGCACGACGCGTACGCGCACGGCGACACCACCGTGCTATGCGTGGCGCGTGCTGATTTCACCAAAATCCTGGCGCAACACAACGAACTGTATGAGGCGCTGTTGCGCCTGCACGCGCGGCGCATTCGCCAGCTCTACGGCTTGGTGGAAGACCTCAACACCCTACCCCTGCGCGCGCGCCTGGCCAAACAACTGCTGCACCTGGCGCGGTCATATGGCGTACCGTCGCTGAGCGACCCGGCCGAGGTGCGCATCGGCCTGCAACTGGCGCAAGAAGAACTGGCCCAGTTGCTTGGCGCCTCGCGCCAACGCGTCAACCAGGAGCTCAAGGCCCTGGAACGCGAAGAAACCATCCGCATTGAATTGGGCGGCGTGGTGATCCGCAGCCGAGTGGCGCTGATGCGCATCGTGGAAGCCGACCATTAGCAGCCGATCATGAACCCTTGTTTGAAATTATCTTGAACCCATGAGCCAACAAGAAGACAACAGCGGCACACGCGCCATTCCCCCCAGCCAGGCGTTTGACCAGAACGCGCTTGAACAGTGGTTGGCGCAGCATCTGGACGGGTTCGCCGGGCCGCTGACGATTGAGTCGTTCAAGGGCGGGCAAAGCAATCCCACCTACAAGCTGATCACGCCAAGCCAAACCTACGTGCTGCGCTCCAAGCCGGCACCGGTGGCCAAACTGTTGCCGTCGGCGCACGCCATCGAGCGCGAATTTACCGTGATGCGCGCGCTGGCCGACACCGACGTGCCCGTGCCAAACATGCTGTGCCTGTGCAATGACGAATCGGTGATCGGGCGCGCGTTTTACATCATGAGCTTTGTGGGCGGACGCATTTACTGGGACCAGTCTCTGCCCGACCTGACGCAGGCGCAACGCGGCGAACTCTACGACGAGATGAACCGCGTCATCGCCGCGCTGCATTCGGTCAAACCCGCGCAGGTGGGGCTGGCCAATTACGGCAAACCGGGCAACTATTTTGAACGCCAGATTGGCCGCTGGAGCAAGCAGTATGTGGCCTCCATCACCGAGCCCATTGTCGAAATGGACCGCCTGATGGACTGGCTCCCGGCACACATACCCGCCATGGCGCGCGACGAATCCATGGTGAGCGTGGTGCACGGCGACTACCGTATGGACAACCTGGTGTTTCACCCCACCGAGTCGCGCGTGCTGGCAGTACTCGACTGGGAGCTGTCCACGCTGGGGCATCCGTTGGCCGATTTCAGCTACCACTGCATGGCCTGGCACATTCCACCTGGTGCGTTTCGCGGCATTGGCGGGCTGGACTGGGCCGCGCTGGGCATTCCGGGCGAGGCCGATTACATCCAGCGTTATTGCACCCGTACCGGCTTGGTGACGCCTGAACAACTGGCTGGTGAGTGGTCGTTTTACCTGGCCTATAACCTGTTTCGCATCGCCGCCATTTTGCAAGGCATTGGCAAGCGTGCGCAGACCGGCACGGCCGCCAACGCACAAGCCCTGCGCGCGGCAGCCGGAGCCAAACCGCTGGCACAACTGGCGTGGCAGTTTGCCCAACGTGCGTAAGCGTAGCGCCATGGTGCAAGCCCCACGCCACTGCATGCAAGCCGCATTCTGGGTCGGCACTGCACCCGGTAGTTACTGTCATTAGAGTATTTCTATAGCATCTAGCGCAGGCCAGTAAAGGGCTAGAGGCATTTTTTTATCAATTTATTTACCCGACCCTTCCTACCTAAAAGAGGCCACCATGGACTTTGACTACTCCCCCAAAACCAAAGAACTGCAAGCCAAGCTGCTGCACTTCATGGACGACTACATCTACCCGGCAGAGGGCGCGCACCACGCTGAGGTCGAGGCCAACACGGCCGCGGGCAAGCGATGGACGCCACTGCAAACCATCGAAACCCTCAAGCTCAAGGCACAAGAACAAGGCCTGTGGAACCTCTTTTACCCGGTGGACAGCGCGCAAGCCGGTGGCATCGATGCGGGTGCCGGCCTGACCAACCAGGAATACGCGCCGCTGGCCGAAATCATGGGCCGCGTACTCTGGAGCAGCGAGGTCTTCAATTGCTCGGCGCCCGATACCGGCAACATGGAAACCATTGCACGCTACGGCTCGTTGCAGCACAAGCAACAATGGCTCAAACCCTTGCTTGAAGGCAAGCTGCGCTCGGCGTTTTCCATGACCGAGCCGGCGGTGGCCAGCAGCGACGCGACCAACGTGGAAACGCGTATTGAGCGCGACGGTGACAGCTACGTCATCAACGGCCGCAAGTGGTGGATTAGCGGCGCTGGCGACCCGCGCTGCGCGGTGCATATCGTGATGGGCAAAACCAACCCCGAAGCCGAGCGCCATGTGCAGCAAAGCATGATTCTGGTGCCGTCCAACGCACCGGGCGTGACGGTGCTGCGACCCCTGAACGTGATGGGCTACGACGACGCACCGCACGGCCACATGGAAATTGCTTACAAAAATGTGCGCGTACCGGCCGACAGCATTTTGCTGGGCGAAGGCCGGGGCTTTGAAATTGCGCAGGGTCGCCTTGGTCCCGGGCGCATCCACCACTGTATGCGACTGATCGGCCTAGCCGAGCGCGCGCTGGAGCTGATGTGCAAACGCACCAGCAGCCGCGTGGCGTTTGGCAAACCCATCGCAGCCCAAACCGTGACGCAAGAGCGCATTGCCGAAGCGCGCTGCAAGATCGACATGGCGCGCCTGCTCACGCTCAAGGCAGCGTGGATGATGGACATCGCCGGCAACAAGTTTGCGCGCAACGAAATCGCCATGATCAAGGTGGTGGCCCCCAGCATGGCCTGCCAGGTGATCGACTGGGCCATGCAAGCGTTTGGCGGCGCTGGGATGTGCGACGACTTTCCGCTGGCCTACTACTACGCCAGCGCGCGTACGCTGCGCTTTGCCGACGGACCAGACGAAGTGCACCGCAACGCGATTGCCAAACAAGAGCTACGCAAATACGCCAGCGCCCACCCGAAATAAAGCGGTAAAAGAGCTGGGCCGGTCAGCGGTTCAGTTCAGGCAAGCCCGACCACAATTCATTCAGGTCGGCAAAATTCCAGGCGTCAGGGTCTTCGCGGTTCGCAATACGGTCGCTGGTAGAAGGCAGCGACAAATCCAGCACCAGCGGCATGATGCGCATATTGGACTTGGTCGAAAAAAACACCTTTACCAACGGCGTGGTGAGGGACTTGGGCGTTTGCTCAGTCACCACGCCAATGCGCCCGGACATCATGCGTACCAAAGAACCCACCGGGTAGATGCCGATGCTTTTGACGAACGCCTGAAACACGCGTGGGTCAAAATGGCCTTTCCATTCGGCCATGCGGCGCAACGACTCAGCCGGGTCCCAGCCGACCTTGTACGGCCGGTTGGAGGTGATGGCGTCATACACGTCGCACACCGCACCCATCTTGGCGTGCAGGCTGATATGGTCACCCCTGAGGCGTTCCGGGTAACCCGATCCATCCATTTTTTCGTGATGGTGCAACACCACGTCAAGCGACACCGCATCCACGCCCGGGCTGGCCGCAAGCATCTTGTAGCCTTCGGTAGGGTGGGTTTTCATGATGTCGAATTCAGCGTCGGTCAGCTTGCCCGGTTTGTTGAGCACCTCGGTGGGCATGGCCACCTTGCCCAGGTCGTGCAACAAGCCTGCCACACCCAACTGCCGCGCCTGGTCTTCATCCAGCTGAAGCTGTTTGGCCAACGCCACCATCATGGCGCACACCGCCACCGAATGCATGTAGGTGTAATCGTCGGCCGTTTTAAGCCGCGCCAGGCTGATGATGGCACCCGGGTTACGCGCAACCGAATCAGAAATATCTTCTACCAACTGTTTGGCACCCCCCACATCCACCGCGTTGCCCATGCGCACTTCTTCAAACATCGACACCACCGCAGCCTTGGCGGTCTGGCAGATGCGTGCAGCGCGTGCCACCTCTTCTGCAGCGGGTATCTGTTTGATGGGTTGGCGTACCGCGCGTGGCGGGTGTGCTGGTGCTGCTTCGGGGACCTGTTCAACCGCAACCTCGCCAGCCACTACGTCCGCGCCCTTGCAGCAATCAATCCAGACCTGGGTGATTTTGCTGGCAAGAATCAGATCGATGTCATTGGGGTCTTTGATGACAAAACCATTGCGCCAGAACGGATGATCCATCCAGGAACCACAAAATTCCTTCAGGTGCATCCCCACCCGCAACTGCTGAACTTGAATACGTTTAAGCATAAAAATAACCGATATCGGGAGTTGGGGCACCCGTCACGGTGCGCGCAGATTCACTCCCAGCTGATGCAGGTAGTTTGCCACATCCACTGGAAAATAACCGGCGTCAGCAGCCTGCTGGGCCAAGTCAGCGGCAGCTGCCGTTTGACCCTGCGCCGCCAGCGACACCGCTGCCCCCAACAACCAGCGCGCCTGGCCCGGTCTCAATGCCAGTGCTTGCCGATATGCGGACACCGCCTGCGGGTGCAAACCCAAGCGCTGCGCGGTATGACCGCGCAGCGCCCAGATGTCGGGAACCTGACTCAGACGTGGCTCCAAGCGCACCAACAGCGCCAGTGCGTCGGCGGCGTGGCCTTGCGCCGACACCATGCGCACGTATTCGCGAGCGGCCGCCGCCAATTGCACACTATCAGCTTCAGGGCTGTGCTCAAGCCGCGCCATGATGCCACGCACCAGCTCCAACGCCCCAGCCTGATTGCCCTGCCGCCACCATGCCTGCGCCTGTGCCAACGCCTCTTGCGTCATTGGCTTCAGCGACGGTGCTGTGGCTGGTGTGGCTGGTGTGGCTGGTGTGTTGTTTGGCAACGCTAACGACTTTGCGACCATGGTCGCCTTCAATTGAACAGGCTCTGACGCTTCTGCGCTCAAACGGGAATCGACTACAGCCGCCGTCAACGCCGTCGGCACTGCCCGATTAGCTTGGGCTGGTGCTTTTGACCGCGCTACCGGCGCCAAGCTGGAACTTGCGACGGATGCTGTCGGTAGCGCGCTTTGGGGCGCTGGCAATAGGTTGCGTGCCGATAACACATCCGTGGAGCGTAAACCAAGGGATGCCGGTGCCGGTGCCGGTGCCGATGCTGATACCGGTGCTGATACCAGTGTCGGTGCCGGTGTCGGTGTAGCTGACCCAGGTAAAACTTCGGCCACCGGTATCTGCACGTTCGGTAAAAGTTGCGCAGCGACAGGCATCTTGGCCCTGCCCGGTGGCACTGCGGGCTGATCATTGAACAGCCAACGCCAGCTCAGAAAACTGGCCAATGCCAGCACTGCCAGCAGTACCGACAGCAGCCAGTACCAATGCAACCGACGGCTGCGCTGCACACCGCCAGCAGAGCTTGCTGCGCCATGCCCCAGTACGCTCACGCCGGCAATAACACCGTTGGAGCGTGGCACGGACTGGCGTTGATCCAAATCACGCAATACCTTGTTGATCACACTCATGACACTTTTTCCTTACCACCTAACCACCAGCGCGGCCAGGCCCAACGCCAGGACAGGCGCCGTCGGCGCAAGCCCAAGGTGTCAGCAGCGGCCAGGCGCACGTGGGCGACGCTGACCCGGTGGCCACCCTCGCCGTAAGCCAGCAACAGACATTTATGCGCCAACACGTTCACCAAGCGCGGCACGCCAGCGCTCCAGAGCGCAATCTGTTGCGCTGCCGCTGACGTAAACACGTCGGTGTCGGTGGACTCGGTTTGCGCCGCTACCGTCAAACGGTGCGCCAGATAACAGACCACTTGCTGCGGGTTCATCGGCCCAAGGTACGCGCTGAAAGTGATGCGCTGCAACAACTGGCGAATTTGCGGTTGCGCCAGCAGCGTGTCAAGCTCAGGCTGACCGAGCAACACCAGTTGCAGCAATTTTTGTTTTTCGGTTTCAAGGTTTGACAGCAGTCGCAGGCTTTCCAAACTGGCCAGCGGGATCGCCTGCGCTTCGTCAAGGCAGACCACCACACGCCTGCCACCTTGCGCGTGCTCAAGCAGCACCTGTTCCAGAATGCTCAACAAAATCCGGCGACTCGGCAAAGGCCGCGCCAACTGCTCATGCAAGGTACGATCGAGCTCATCCACACCCAACTCTTTCAACAACGCCAGCAGCAGATCGTCTGGCCCCATGGCCGGGTTCGGAATATAGGCTGTAACGCATTCAGACTGCAACAGCGCCAGCAAGCGGCGGCACAAAACAGTTTTGCCGCAGCCCACCTCGCCGACAATTTTCAGAAAACCTTCGCCGCTGCGCAGCGCCACCAACACGGTATTCAACGCAGCCTGGGCACTCTCGTGCGGGAAGAAAAACGCGCTGTCAGGGGTAATTGAAAAAGGCGCCTCGCGCAGCGCAAAATGGCGCAGGTACATGATCGCCCCGGTTCAATCCACCAATGGCTGGTCGCTATTGCACCGGCTCGTGCGTCTGCACGCTGCCGTCAATGCGAATCACACGCGCCCGTACCGCCTGCATATCGTCCAGTGCGGCGCGGCTACGGCGATTTTGTTCGTCCCAATCGTGCTGGTTGCGGATGATGGTCGGCTTGATCAGTACCACCACTTCTTTCTTGCGCCCGCTATTGGCCTTGTTACCCAGCAGGAACGAGAACGGCGTGTTACTGGAGCCGGGCAGTCCCGAAGACGTCAGGTTCGACTCAATTTGCATCAACCCGCCAATAGCCACAATTTTGCCGTCCTGGATGCGCACCAGCGTGTCAGACTCGTTGACGTTGCTTGAAGCCATCGGAAAACGATAGTTGCCGACCGTGCCTAGGTCAACCTGTTTGGTCTTTTCTGCCACCGTTACTACCGACGGATGGACGTGCAGCGTGATCGTGTTGCCGTCGTCGATCTGTGGCGTCACGTCCAGCGAGATGCCCGAGAAAAACGGCGTCAGCGTGATGTCGGGCAACGTCGTGGTCGCACTCGCGGTTGCACTGCCAGCGGTGCTGGAGCCACCTGTAACGCCGGTCACAAAATATTCATCGGTGCCAACCTTGAGCACCGCCTTCTGGTTGTTGAGCGTGGCAATACGCGGGCTCGACAAAATCTGCACGTCGCCGCGCGTCTCCAAAAAGCCCAGCACCGCCTGGAAACCTTCGGTGGCAAAAGCAAGCCCAAACAAACCCGCTCCGGCAACAGGCAGCGCCACACTGTCGGCCAATAGCGCCGTGCCTGCTGCAAAACCAGGCAAATTTGCCTGCACACCACGCACCAGCGTGTTGCTGGTGGTGTTGCCGCTGAGCACACCAAACGCCCCGGTTGAATTGCCACTGTTTTTCAGGCCTGACCAGTCAATGCCGCTCTGATACCCGTCACGCAATTCCACCTGAACAATCTTGGCCTCGAGCATGACCTGGCGCTCGACCGAAATTTGTGCCGCCTTCAAAAATTGAGCCACCTGACGCAATTCTTCGGGCATGGCCCGCACCGCCATGATGCCAGCCTGCGGGCTGGTGACCACACTGCGATCGGCACCGGGGCCAACCAGCCCCTTGACGGCGCTGGTCAACTCGGCCCAGTAATCGGTTTTGGAACTGGTCGAGACCCGGCTGCTTTCAGACTGGCTGCTGGCGCTGGCCGAGTTGGTGGTGGTCGCTGTCGTGTTGGCGTTGCTGTTACCGGCGGCCTGACCGCCACCCAACGAAACATGCACGTCGCTGTTGCCGCTGCGCTGCGAGTTGGGATAGTTGATGGTGAACACGCGCGTCTGCAAAGTGGGTGCATACACCGTGATGCGCCGCCCTTGCACTTTGAAGTCGTAGCCATACACGTCACGAATCGCGTCGAGCGCCTCGAGCACGGTCACACCGCGCAACGTCACGGACAACTGCCCGGCCACGTCCGGGTGCATCAGCATGCTGTAGTGCGTATCGGCCACCAGGGCCAAAAACACCTGACGCGCCGGCGCGTTGTTGACCAGTAAATCAATACGCGGTTCGGGCGGCGGTGGCACCGGCGCCGGAGCGGGTTCGGCCAACGCGTCGCTGACGCGAGCGGGCACGCTGGCTGAAGCTACGCCAGCCGCAGACGAAGGAACTTCCGCCCGGATTGCCTCAGCAACGCTGGGTGTGCGCAGCGGCCGATCGGCTGAACAAGCCGTCAACAACAGGGACAATACGCCCATGGCGCTAATAGCTGGCACCCGAGACCGAGGGCAGAAACACGTCAGTTCATTCATTACAGATTCTTTGAATTTCAGTCAGATGAAAGTGGTCGGCTGGCGCGCAATTTACGCTGCTTGCTGGCCGCCACGGATGGCACAGGTTCGGGTGCGCCCAGATGGCGTTCGACCCCCGGAAAAACGCGAACTTTACGCAACACGCCGACCTCTCGCAACCAAACCTCGGTTTCTGTCAGACGTTCAATCCGTGCCGCACCAATCTTTTGGCCAACCGCATAAAGCCGCGCATCATGCACCAGATAGGGTACGCCAGCGCGCACCATCAGCGCCATTTGACCCGCATCGATCAGACCTTTGGGCGGTACCACAGCACCCGATTCATTCTGGACCACCGGCGAACGGGTTGGATCACGCTCGGTTTGAGCATTGCAGTTCAGCGCTACGAGCAACAGCGTCAGCAGCACCAGGCGAAGGCCCAAGTTCGGTATCAGCGTACTGCGGCTCATTGCGCCACCTCGTCAAGCAAAAACAGTTGTAGCGTCAATTCGGCCGGCCCAGAGTCTGCCTTCAGACTCAAGCCACCCCAGCGCACATAAGGCAACGCAGACTCCAGCGTGGCCACATAGCGTGTCAGGTCGGAATAGCTGCCTGACACTGTCAACGCCACCCCTCGGCGCAGCAAACCGGGCGGCAAATGGCCAGCGCCCTGATCGTTACCGGGCCCGGGCAGCTCTGGCGGCAATGCCTCCGTGCGCAGCAGCGTCAAACCCGGCTGGCGTTTGAGCAAATGCACCAGCACCTGCGCCAGCGGCGTGCTGCCCTGTGTGCCAGGCAACAACTTTTGAATCTGCTGATTGACCTGAGCCATCTGGCTGACGGTTTGCGTCAGTTGTTCACGCACGGCACGATTGACGTCGTCCCGACCCGGATCAGCACGCAGTGCATCACGCAACGCGGACAACTCGGCGCTTTGCTTGACCAAACGCCCATCAAGCTGTCGATACGCCTGTTGCGCCGGCGCCAGCCACAAGGTATCCAGCGCTGCGGCCATCCCGACCAACACCGTGACAAACAAAATCAGCCGCTCGCGCACACTCAACGCGTCAAGGCGCTGCACCAAGGCCTGCCAACGCTGCTTCATGGTTTGCCCCCGACTGCCGCCTGCACTGCCTGCACTGCCTGCACTGCCTGCACTGCCTGTGCGGCCTGTGAAGCTGCTAATGCCGGTGCCACCAGCGCGGCCCGACTGACCAGATGAAACGACCATTGCGCTGGTGCCCCAGCAGCGCTAGCCGCAGGCGCCGGCAACCGTTCAACCTTGATCGCATCGAGCGTCTGTCCGCGCAGCAGATCGCTGGCAGCGAGCTTGCCAACCCAGTCGTTGAGCGCCTCCGGCACCAACGTATAGCCGACCACATCCAGCCGTGTCTCGTCGGTCTGGATCGTGCGCACCCAGGCTGTCCCAGGAATCGTCTGCGCCACTAACAGCAAGCGCGCCGCGTGCCCGCGACCCGGTTCATGGATGCCCTGAGTGATCGCAGCAAGCACCTGTTGACGGCGCTGCAACTCGGTTTGGCGCAATTCCTGCTCACGCAACAAGGCCACCCGATCGGGTCCGGCGCTGGACTGGGCGCTTGCCAGCGCGTCGCGAAGCGTGCCAAGTTCTTTGTCCTGCGCTTGCAAGGTTTGTCGCAGACTGTCAGCAGCGCGTTGCAGGTTCCAGACCCAGGCGGCAGTCACCACCGCGCCGCCCAGCAGCACGATCACCAGCGCCTGCACCAGCGTCTGCGCGGTAAAGCTCTCCTTGCGCTTGCGCAGCAGCGGAAGGTACAGGTTTATTTGTTGCGGCATGATGAGGTGATCGGGCAGCTACGCTTTAGGCCAACGCATCGCTACGCAGCAACACACCCAGCAATGGAAAACAGCGCGCCAGGTCGGCTGCGGCAAGCGCTTCCAGGCCGGTAAAAACGGGCATGATATCCACCGCCGTGACCGTCTGCCCCAATTGCAATGTCAGCCAACTCGCCAGCTCAGCGCTGCGCGGGCCGGCAAAAACACGCACACGGTTGAGCGGCAGGCTCGACCAGGTGCGGTCCCACACGTCCAGCGAACGCTGCACCTCCAGCACCAAGCGCTGCGCCTTGTCGTCGTCGTCATTGGGTGTTGTTACCGAACTTTGCGGCGCCGTCGCCGCGTTGGGCGGGGCCGCGCTTTCGGCCAAAAAAACACTGTCCAAAGAAATGTCGCCGCCGCCGTGCTGCGGCACGTATTCCTGCACCGGAGTAAAACCATCAACTTCGGGCGGCGCGGCCAGCACACCCTGGCCCCAGACCGCCGTCAAAAAACCCTCTGGAACATCAAAGCGTCGGGTGTAGAAAAGCTCTTCGTTCAGGCTGATCGTCAGCACCGCCTGCTGACCTTCGACTAATACCAACGCGGCGTTGGCGCGATCAAGCACGCCGTCGTGCTGCGCCAGCGTATTTTGGAGATTGCGCTGCGCGGTTTCCTGGATGTCGATCACCGACAACTGCGCGTCAATGGCTTGTGCCAAGGCGGTCACCCGCGCCACTTCAGCATTGGGCGCGGCCACCACAAACGAATGCCCACTGCCCTGCTGTCGGCCGTCGCCCACGCGCATCACGTCGATCGTGACGTCATCTACATGCGTTTGCAGCATGTCACGCACCTGGTAGCGCGCGGCCGAGCGCAGCTCTTCTGGAGGCACATTGGGCGTGTCAATTTGCAACAACTGGTATTGGTCAACCGACAGCATCAGCGTGGTGTCAAGCCCCTTGAAACCCAGTTCCAGCAGCGGTCGCGCGGCCTGGTCTGGGTTGTCACCGGTTTGCGCTATGACGCCCGCTTGGCGCAGCGCCATCACGCCGTCAACGGGCGCACTGGCCAACACATAGGCAAGCTCACCGTTGTGCCAGGAAAGCACCAGCTGTTCAGAGGATGGCTTGGCTTGCCAGGGCCAACGCATGGTCAGGCAAGCTCCTGGTACGGGGCGCCCGACGGTGACTTCAAGAGGAGAATCATGGTGGGTGAGAATACACGAAACAATCTAGCTCTTATTTTAGTAGCTAGTTGCGAAGATTGGGCAATTGGTCGAGGCATAAATTTTAAAATTTCAGGAACCCTCTCAATAGTTTTCCCGGCGGTAGATCAGGGGGGATTTGTAAATACCGAAGGTAGCGCGGCTGCCCGGGTTGGTGCCAAACCAGGGCATGTTGGCCGCCGTCGCAGGTGACTCGGTAGCTGCCACACAGGTAGTACCTGTAGCGGTGGCACTGACATTCACCGCCAGATTGGTGCTGCCCTGGTTGCCTGCACCTGGCATGGTCAGCCTCAGACCCGGTGCGGGCAACTTGCCGCCAGACAGGGTGACACTGCCGGTGGGCGTGAGCTGGGTTTCACAGGCCGCCAGGCCACCGGTGTAGCCACTCATAACGATGCAGCTGATTGGCAAGACGGTGCAACTGTCAGCGCTGTTGGTGGTAAAAAAGCTTCCGGCCCAAAATTGCGCTTCCAGCGGCACGGGCAACGCCAGCAGTTCGGAGCCGTATGCGTTTTGCAGGCGCAGGCGGCCGTAGCGCAATCTGGGGCTGCCCGCAAGTGTGAAGGCGGTGCAAGAGCCGTCAGAGGTACCGGCCGTGTCAACTGTGCATGTCACATTGCTCTGGTCCATATTCCTATTGATCAACTGCACACCGTCAGGGTCTACCACCGCCGCACCAACAGCCAACGTGTCATAAGGCCCCCACGTCGCATCCGCAGTGGTGCTGGTTGGCCTGGTGAATTGCGTAACTGCCAAGGCTGCTGCGCCGTCAGTCCATGACGAAGAATAAACAAGCCGACTGCCCAGTGGCGTGCCACTGTTGGCATTTTCTGCCTGTACGGTCACAACACCGTTGGCAAAACTTCCCCGGTAGTTGGCAGTTTTTCCGCCAGAGACATTTTTCGCGTCAATGGTGGCGGTCAGGCTAAACGGTTGTCCCATGTAAGTGAATGATCCGGCAGGACAAGCTTGCGTCAAATTTGAACTGACCACAGCAAAATGATCCGGTACGAAACGGCCGAAATATGCTGTTGTCGCAGTGTTTCCAAAATTGCAAGCGTATTTACCCCCAGCGTCAACAAACCCGGGCACACAGTCACCTGCAACCGCATCAATGGCAGTAAAAGTGTCATCGTAAACACCATTGCCAGCAAAGCTGAAATAACCCACCTCTGAATAAGTGAACGCCGCACCAGTGGCTATGCCTGTCAAGGCATTGGCGGCGTCAAAATTCCCGGCTACAACCCCAACTTGCAAGGCACCCACATGCGCTGTCACCTTGCTGGCATCCACCTTGGGTGCATGGCTGTACCCCACCACACCACTGGCTGCATTCAAAGTAAAGTTTGCGCCGGCTTTGACAAAGGGGGCAGCCGAAACACTGGCACCCGTGCCGTCAGCATTGGCACTGGTGGACACGGAAAAACTACCAGGCCGCACAGCAAAGTTATCACTGGAACACCCGACAATACTGGGGGACTGGTTGGCATCGGTCACGCGGCAGCGCAAATCAGGGTAGGCCTTGGCAACGGTTATGCTGGCTAGAGCTTTGCGTCCGAGTTCGCTTGGCTGACCTGTTTTGGTGAAAATCAAGGGCTGGCTTACTGCCGGACTAACCGCCACCCGGCTCGCGCAAGCGGTAGCGCCAGAACCATCAACCAACTCAACCATGACGTTTTTATCGGCATCAGAGGCATAGGCGGTTTCTATTGCATCTGCAACACCGTCGCTGTTGCTGTCTTTGAGCGCAACTACGTCAAACGAAAACGGGACGCCAGCCAACTTGGAGTAAAGGTGCCCGCTCAAAGCATCTGCACCGCTCTCTACACAGTTGAAATTGGCCGGCAAAGCGCCTTGACACGCATGCCTTGCGTGAAACAAATAATTGACTTCTGCCACGTTCAATTCACCATTGAATACACTGACTTCGTCAAGCCGCCCGCGAAAGCGATAGCCAGAATCGTTACCCCAACCACTCACCTGCAAGGTGCCTTGCACCACTGCATTGGCATTATTTGGCACCCCCATCCGTTGCGTCAGGCTACGCGGCGTGCCATCAATGTAGAGCTTGTTGGCACTCACCTGGTGGTTGGTAAACACGGCTACAACATGGTGCCAGCCATTGGCCAGCCCGGCTGAAGAGACACCAAAAACATCGCTGTTTGCGGTGTTGAATCCAAAGTTTCCGGACACCAGCCACAAGTCATGCAGGCGCCAACCAATGGGCATCACACCATTGCTACCATCCCAATACATCCAGAAACTGACGCTGGTTTTAGCCCCTGAGAGCGTGTTCACGGGTAGCGAAGGAACAGTGATGGCACCACTGCCACCACTGGAAAAGTTGGCATAACTGCAAGTACCAGGGTTGCCCGTCAACGCTGGCGCAGTTGATAAGGGCACGGGCAAGGGTGACCCGACCGCCGTGGCGTGCCGGTTGGCACCGCTGCTGTCCTTGATGTCACCCGCCGCGCCGCTCCAACTCGGTTCATCAAATCGGTACTGTCCGATCAAGGTTGCGGGTACCGGGCAAACGCGCAACGATCCGTTCCAATTTTTCCCCGCGGCTTCGTTGGTATAGATTGAACTGACTTCGCTGTCCGATAACACAGATGAAAAAACCTTAACCTCATCGAGCGATCCGGCGAAATAAACCGGCGTCCCACCGGTGTCTTCAATCCGACCCATGCTGGTAAACGGCTGCGTTACTGTTCCCGTTCCCGAGTTGACCGTACTTTGCAGGTTGCCGTCCACATACGCCTTGGTTTGACCCGAAGTGGCATCGCGAGTCAGCACCACATGGTGCCACTGCCCATCGTTGATGCTGCTGGTTGACTTGGCGCCATTGGTATTGCCTTTCATGACACCGATGTGCCCGCTGGCATCGATCCAGCCCCAAAACACATCGTTAGCACCACCAGCCTCTTCAACCCCCGTTACGCCAGGTGCTTGCCACACTGTGTTGTTACCAATCTGGACTGTTTTTATCCACAAACTCATAGACGCCGTCCCTGAGAGCAACCCATCTATGCCACTCACTGAGACATATTGACTGATGCCATCAAAACCGCCCGCATTGCAAATCTGGCCAGCCGCAGTGACCGCACCACCAACCGCTTGTCCCACCATACCGCCAACGACTGTATTTTTTACCTCACCTGCCGAGCCGCTCCAAAGCACCTCATCCATGCGCCAGTCAGCGGCAGGTGTTAGCGGGCAAACATGGGTCTGGTTATAAGCTGCCGTCACTTGCGCTGAGGTGACTGTGCCGTTAAAAACCGCGACCTCATCAATGCGGCCAGAAAACCGGTATCCGTTATTTGGCTGCCAACCGCCGATACGCAAAGTGGAAGACACAAGAGCGGTGGAGTTATTCGGGGTACCACGACGCTGCGCCAGGGTTTGAACAACGCCGTCAATGTACAGCTGGTTGCCAGTGACGCTGCCATTGGTGAACACAGCCGCCACATGATGCCAGCCACCCGCCAAGCCGGTTGATGCGATGCCAAATACATCACTGTTTGCTGTATTGAAACCAAAGCTGCCACCCACAAACCACAAGTCATGCAAATTCCAACCAATGGGCATCACACTATCGGTGCCATCCCAATACATCCAAAAAACTACCGACGTACGCGCATTCGGAGCCACTGAAACTGGCAAGCCAGACACTGAGAATGCACCACCATTGTTTTGTGGTCCTGAGGACACACCATAGCCGCAGGTTCCAGAACGGGCCGGATCAGTCACCGCCGTACCCGGCAACGGACTACCAATGGCCATGCCATTGAAAGGCCCGCCCGCATACCCGGCAGTGTCTTTCAATTCGCCCGGCACGCCGGCGTACCCCGCCATATCTTCCAAATGCCATTGAGCGATCAGGGTTGCATCGGCTGCCGCAGCAAACACACCAAATGCTCCCAATATTGACATCACTGCAAAGCGCCCCATCGAACGTAGCAAGCTTTGCATACGACGACGTGACTGCAACACCACCCCAGCCACCATAACGCCCGGTTTTGCCATCGCACATATCGCTAAAACTATAAATAAAAAAATAACGGTAAGCATTAATTTTTGGATATTCAATAGGGCTTTCATTTGACGAACTATATCTGGTTCTCAAGTCGCAAAGCGCATCGTGCAGAGTTCAGCGCTCCATGGATGCCGACAAACTGCGCTCTATAAAACCGATGGTGCCAACGCTGCCAATAGACGCCACCGCATCAAACCGATGAATAGTAACCGTGGCAGCACCTTCGGTGTAAGTGTTTTGAAAACAGCGCAAGGATATGCTGAACCCATCAATGGGAGAGGGCGGCGCAACGACCGGATTAGCACACAGAGCCGGATTGGCCGGTATGGCTACTGCTGCCCACTCCAACCCGGCCCGTGCTGCCCAGTAAGCCCGCGTACCCTGAATGTCCTGCGCCGACGTGAGCTGCTGGGTATTGGAAAAAGTCACCATAAAAGCACCCAGCGCGGCCAGCACCACCACCAAAAAGATGGCGGCAATGGCGGCAAAACCGGTTTGATGCGGGGGTGCTTTCAAGACGGTATCCATCCGCATCGTCCAGGGGGTCGTTGCATTGGGTTTGAATGCAAGAGTCGTCATGGCGTATTGTTCACATGCACTGCGTGCTGCAAGGTAATGGATTCACCAGCCTGATCGTCGGTAACAGTAAGCTTCGTGCTGAGCAGCGCGTTGCGTTGCAGGTCTGATCCGCTGTAGTTAAAGGTGCAGGCGGCGTTTTTCGCCAGGATCGGGGCGGTGCTGACATCGGGCGCAGTGGCAGTCACCACAGCCGGGCAAATATGCCCCAGGGTGCTGCTCACCAGACGGTAAATGTTTTTGTTGGGGTTACTCACAAAAGCAACCACCTTCTCGTTAGCGGGGATGACCTGGAAACGATTGCTGGGTGACGCAAGGGCAATATCAAAAGTCTTGGAGGCAAAATTCAGGGTGGTTTCAGCGCCATTCACAACGCCGGTTAAAACAGCCGTATTGCTGCCAACATAAGCGTCGGCGACGCCAAAACCCAGGTTAGTGACGGCGATCACGTCGAATTCTCCAGCACCTGCCCTGATTTGCTGGTCTGGTGCCAGGCTGGCGTTATTACCCAGCATGTGAAAGCTGGTATCTGGGGAGCCAAAAACCAGGCTGCTACCGTCGCCTGCAATTACATCCACTGCCCGGTAGCGGCCACCAGTTTTGGTGGGGATGAACTCCACACACAAACCGTCACCGGAGGTATTGATGCTGTTGGGCAGTGCCTTGCGAATGTCGCGCGCCATGCGCCGCACCACCGTGTCGGCAGTGTCGGTCAGGGCGGCGCGCCGGGCGCTGTCAAAGTAGGCATCGATGGGGCTTTTCATGAACACCGACACCATGCCGCCAATCACACCCATCAGCACGATGACCATGATCAGCTCGACCAAGGTAAAGCCGCGTTGCGATGGAGGATTTGTCATGGCGTTTAAAGACAGGCGGCCCAAGGGTTAACCACTGGCACGGATACATCATCAAAATGACGCACGTTGCGCGTGGCCAACGTGGCCCGCTTGGCTTGCGCAATGCCGGCAACAAAGGTGTCGCGCATATCAACGGGGTGCCCCTGAGCTTTGCGCTGGGCCGACAGCAACGCCGCCTGGTCTGCTGCTGCAGAGTCAAACATCAAAACCTGGTGCTTGAAATCGTCGCGCAACAAGACTTCAAAACGATCCTGAAGTGATAGCTTCTTACGCCCGTCTGGCAACAGCGCCAGTCCATAACGTGCCTCAAAAATTGTGATGCTGGTCAACCAGATGGATTCAGCGCGCTGGGCATCCAGCCAGGACACCACTGCAGGGTCAGCATCGGTCTGCATCAGCGCCGACAACACGTTGGTGTCGAGAATGATCATGCCGAGAAGCCCATGGGCTCAATCGCTTGACCATGAAACTCAGGCAGCGCCTGTGTCAAACCATCACCGGCAAAGCGCGCTGCAATGCGCGAACCCAGTTGCGCACGAGCAGGTTCCTGGGCGCTGACGGCAGCGCGCAGAATCTGCCGAACCTCTTCTTCCATACTCCAGCCGTGTGCAGTGGCACGCACTTTCAGACCGACTTTGATGTCATCCTCGATGTTGCGAACAATCACTTGTGCCATAGGGACTCCAGACGGTTGTTGAAGAGGTGGGCATGATATCGCGATATCAAATGCAACACTAATAGTTTGCACGGTAGCCGGTGAGACTGATGGCATTGCCTTGGGGGTCGGTGACCGATACTTTTACTTGCAATACAGCTACGCCGTTGAGTGTGGTGGGAGTCACTGCTACCGGTGGTGACAGGTTGTAACCATCCAACCCGGTCACTGGCGTTGCCGCCGCATCTGGTGCGACGATGCCCGTGCTGGTGCTGTAATTCACGTAGTCGCGCACATCGTCATACAGGTTGCGAGTGGCTTCCACCGTCAACGTGCCGCAGGTATGCGGTGTGGTGGTGAGATTGACCGTGTCGGGGTCGCAATAGTCTTTCAGCAAAATTTCTTCCAGCATCGACTCGGCAATGGCAATGCTTTGCTTGCGGATCATCGGGTCGGCGCTGGACTTGACCACCGTGTTCATCACCTGCAAGATGCCCGCCAGGCCGGCGCTGACCACCACAATAAAGATGATCAGCTCAACCAGCGTAAAGCCGCGTTGTGGCGGCCGCAGGGTGGGGTTCAATGAATGCTCCTGCATGCCACGCCGTACAACCCGCACGCGCTGGCCAGCGCTTGGTCAAATGTCACCATGCTGTAGCGCAAGCGCTGTGCAATGGCCAAATGCAGCGCGTCGGGGGTGCGCAAACCCGGTGCCGGGGTGGTCTGGCACAGATGGGCCGCGTTGACCAGATCTTCGCGCAGCACATCCACCACGGTCAGGCGCGACGCAACCAACTTTTCAAACAAAACACGCGCCGTCGCTGCCGTGGGTGCATCCACCTGAGCGCTGCGCAACTTGAAGGCCACCGCGCTGGAAAATTCTGCCAGCGTCCAGTAACTGATCCACACCGAGGCTTCACGGGCTATTTCAACGCGGGCACGGGCCGTACCCGCCTCGTTGAAAAACAAGGGCACCAGCACCGAGGTATCAAAATACGCCGCCACCGTTAGACGTCCTGCTGGCGCATTGCCACCACGCTGTTGCTGGGCGCTTGCGGCTGCCCATCGACAAAAGCGGCCAGTGCGTTGAAATCAAAAGGTGTGGTGGCAACGGCCTTGGGCTCGGGCACCAGCCGCGCAATGGCCCGGCCGCGACGGGCAATCTGTAGCTCGTTGCCGCCTTCCACCAGTCCCAACAGTTCTGAAAGATGCGCTTTGGCTTGCGCGACCGAGACGGTTTGCATGGTGTTTGCCTTGAAGTTGGTCATTTAGACTGATTCTATGAGACTAATTTGGTCACTTCAAGGCAAACAGCCAGCCCCATCCCTGCCATCCCCCAGCGGGGGAGTCGTACCCATCGCCAGGGAACCGGCTGTTGCTCCTTCCCGCCTTTGGGGGAAGGTTGGGATGGGGGCTTGGCTGCTATGAAAGTTAGTCATGCACATAGCCGGTCTCAGCCTCAACAACGATGGGATTTCCTGCGGCGCCCGCCAAGGTGGCAACCTGCAAGGTTACACGGGCATTGGGCTGGCCCAAACCATTAAATGTCAGCGAAGTCAACGCTGCTGGCGTCGTGGTGTACGAAATTCCCTCTCTGGCCGTAATGCAGGCCGTCGAACCCAGACCCGACACGGTGCAGCTCTGGTTCGGGCTGACCAAGGCGGTGTCGCACGCACCCGACGTGGCTGAGGCAATCGACAAGGTCGCCGAAGCCGGCGCTGCGGCAGAAACAGTCACACAAACCGTCCGTCTCTGCGCAATGGCAGTCTTCTGCGCATAGCGCAGCAGCGCCAGCGTTTCGTCATGAAAGCCGCGCGCATAAAAATCACCGCTATCGAAAATGCGCGGCGCCGCCACCATCGCCAGAACACCCATGATGACGATGACCATGATCAGCTCGATCAAGGTAAAACCACGTTGGCATCGTTCAGTCATAAATCACTCTCTTTTAAAGAGCTGCTTGCGCAGTATCCACGGTGGCTACAACACGATTATTACCTAGTGCCAAATTGGCGCCCCATTGTTGCAAAAAACCCAGCGGCAGCGCGCTGATGCCCTCGGCCAAGGGCCAAGCCGGGCCATCTGCATGGCACACCACATACAAATGATCCAGTTCCAAGGCCTGTTGCGCCGCGCGCATAGAGTGCGTGACTTTGGGCGAGCGCGTGAGCTTGACCTCAAACCCCAGGCGCTGGCCATTGTGCATGACGAGCAAATCGAGTTCAGCACCTGAATGCAGGCCCCAAAAAAATACCTCGTCGCGCCCAGCACCCGTTTGCCGAATGATTTCGTGCAGCGCAAACCCTTCCCACGAGGCGCCACATTTGGGGTGTGCCAGCAAATCCTGCTCGCTGGCAATGCCCAGCAAACTGTGCAGCAACCCGCTGTCGGCCAGATAGACCTTGGGCGCTTTGACCTCACGCTTGCCCAAATTGGTGTGCCATGGGCGTAGCCGCCAGGTCATGAAAGTGCCTTCCAGAATGTCCAGGTAGCGCGACACAGTTTTGTCACTGACCCCCAACGCACGCGCCAGTTCGCTGCCGTTCCAGCTTTGTGCGTGATAGTGTCCCAGCATGGTCCAAAAACGACGCAAGGTCAGGGCTGGCAAATTGATGCCAAGTTGGGGCAGGTCGCGCTCCAGGTAGGTACGGATAAAGGCCTCGCGCCAGTTGCGACTGGCCGCCATGTCGTCGGCCAAAAAAGCCTTGGGGAATCCCCCACGTAACCAGCGCAAGTCGAGCTGTTCTGGGGTCAGTTCGTCCAGCGACAGACCATCGAGTTCATGAAACATGACCCGGCCAGCAAGGGTCTGGGCCGTGTTGCGCAACAGTTCGGGGGCGGCACTGCCCAGAATCAAAAAACGTGCAGGCATATCCACCCTATCGGCCAGCACGCGCAGCAGGGGAAACAGATCTGGGCGCGTCTGAATCTCGTCCAACACCACCAAACCGGTGAGTGGCCGCAAGACGAATGAAGGGTCACTCAAGCGCGCCTGATCATCAGGGTCTTCCAGATCAAAAAGGTGCGTAGATGCCTTCCACTGCGATGCCAACTGGCGCGCCAGGGTGGTCTTGCCCACCTGACGCGGCCCCAGCAAGGCCACCACGGGAAACTGTGCAAGCCCGGTGGTGAGGCGCTGTAGGTGTTGGTCACGTTGAATCATGGCCTGCAATTATCACGATATTCCGGATGAGCACTCCGAAATATCGCTGTAAAAAAACACCAAACTGCCCCAATTTACTATTAATTCGGGAGCTGCTTACGCAAGCCAAGTAAGCGCTAGAGGCACATTTTGCACTAATTTGACGTCCTCATAAATATCCTCCAGCGTCAGGTTGGCCTGCACACATTCCAGCGCCACATCACCCGCCTCTGCCACCACGGCGCTGGCCCAGCCGCCGTCGACACCGCGCCGATACAGCTCAACGCGACGCTGCTCTTGCGAGATCAGCAGGTAGTCGCGCAGGCTGGGCACAGTGCGGTAAGCGAGCATTTTTTCGCTCCGGTCAATCGATTCGGTAGAAGGTGACAGCACCTCCACCACCAGACAGGGGTGTTGCTTGAAGAAAGGCTGCGCGTCACCCGCACCGGCCATGGCATAGACCTGGCCGTCAACAAATTCATGGCGCGTGCTGCGGGCCAGCTCGTCAGCCAGGTAGTTGTCGGCGGTCAGCTCGGGTTTGAAAGCAAGTGGCATGGTGATCGATCTCCGCAAAAACAGGCAGGTTGAGCATGGGTCACTTTATGATAGTATCCACACATACTCTTGGTCTTGGGTGATGCCGGTGTTCGACGTGAATGGCACGGCAATATCAAGTTGCAAATTTTAATTTGGAAAGCACATCAATATGAAAAAACAAGCTGGTTTTACCCTGATCGAACTGGTGATGGTGATCGTCATTCTTGGCATCTTGTCCGCCGTGGCACTGCCTAAATTTGTTAACCTCGGCTCGGACGCACGTACGGCAGCCATCAAGGCAGTTGAAGGCTCCATGCGCTCAACCAATGCCATGATTTATGCCAAGGCTGCGGTAAATAATAAAATGGGGGCAACCGGTACTTTGACAGCAGCGATGATCACGGGAGGCCCTGTTAAAACTGCTTACGGTTTTGCCTTAAATGCTGCTCAACTCAGACTTGCAATGGACTTGGGCCCTGATTTTGTCACCAGCGGAACCACCATTATTCAGCACAGCGGGGCACCTACACCTGCCAACTGCCAGGTAACCTACGGACCAGCGACAAGTGCAACGGCTTTGCCCACCTACACCACCGTCACGACCGGCTGCTGATCAAGCAACGGGCCATTTGACTGTGGCTTGGGCCAGTTCGTGGTGGACTTGCCAGGTGAAAAAAATGGGTTCTTCGGAACCCATTTTTTTGGGTCAAGCTGGCAAAAAACGCTAGTTCAGCACTTGACCTTGCCACACATAACGTTCTTTGGGCGTTAACAGCAAAGGCCCCGCTTGCGGCTGCTCAACGCGATACCAGGCCATGGTATCGCCGCTGGGGCTGTCAAACGCTGTGGCATCTGCGGGCCGATAGCCGACGCAGACACACGCGGCATCAAACACCCAATGGCCCGGTGGTGGCACTTCGGTAACCGTGCCGGTTTCTGATTGAACCCAATAATTGAATGGACGTTGTTGCAATAATTCAAAGGGGTTACGCCGCAACACGTCACCCGCCCGATTTTGCCCGGTTGCCTGATGCAGATGCTGTAGCACAAAGGCCGTGCGCAGGCTACCCAGAAGGCTTTGCACTGCAGCCAATTCAGCCTGCCGTTGCACCACATAGACCCGGTTGAGAAAAACCACCACCAGGGTCGAGAGCAGCACGGCCAGCAGCGACCACTCGACGATCCGGACACTCAGAAACGCCTTGCCAACGCGCGCCGGTGTATCTGCCATGGCTAAGCGCTGCCCCGACCCTGCGCGGCGGCCCCCAGGTTCCACAGCGGCAAAAACACGCCCAGCGCCAGCAGCAGCACCAGCACGCCAATCACAGTTAGCAAGATCGGCTCAATCGCCGCCGACAGGCCCTTGATGTTGTAGTCGGTTTCACGCTCATACATGCCCGCTATTTCAAACAGCAGGTTGTCGAGCTCGCCGGTTTCTTCACCCACGCCGATCATTTGCAGCACCACGGGCGTAAACACGCCGGTGGCCGCGGCGCAGCGCGAGATGCTTTCACCGCGCTCGATGCCGTCACGCATCTGCTCGATGCGGCTGCCAATGTAGGCGTTGTCCACCGTCTGCGCCACCACCGTCAGCCCTTGCACCAGCGGCACGCCGCTTTGGCTGGACAGGGCAAAGCTGCGCGCAAAACGCGCCAGCGTGGCTTTCAAAATGATTTCACCGACGATGGGCAGCTTGAGTTTGCGCTTGTCCCAGGCGTAGCGCCCACCCGGGGTGCGCAAATAGCTGCGCACGGCCAGCGCCAGCACCACGCTGCCCACAATCAGCAACGGCCACCACTTGAGCATCCACGCCGAAAACCCCAGCAGCCCGCGCGTGATGATCGGCAGCTCGGCATGAAAACCGGCAAACACCTTGGCAAACACCGGTATCACAAAGATGTTCAGGATGATGATGGCAACGGCCATGGCGATCATCACAAAAATGGGGTAGCGCATGGCCTGCTTGATGCGCTCGCGCACGTCGCGTTCAAACTCCAGGTGCTCATTCAGGCGCAAAAAAACCTCGGTCAGCTTGCCCGTCATCTCGCCCACGCGAATCATCGAGATGTAAAACGCACCAAAAATAGTCTGATGCCGCGCCAGCGCGGCCGACAGCTCGCGCCCCTGGTCCAGGCTGGAGCGGATGTCTTTGAGCAAATCAACCACCGCCGGTTTGGTGCTGGAAGATTCCAAGCCGGCAAAGGCACGCAAAATGGGCACACCGGCCTTGTTCAGTGAATACATCTGGCGCGTGAAGATCATCACGTCTTCTACCGCAACGGGCACGCGCTGTAGGCGTTGCAGCCAAGTGTCTTGCGCCGCTTTTTTTTCTTGCACCAGCACCGCTGCAATGTGCACCGGCGCCACACCCATGGCAATCAACTGGTCGGCAACGCCATTTTCAGTGAAGGCCTCGAGTTGCCCCTGCACCATCTCGCCACGCGAGTTGCGGCCTTTCCATGCATAGACTGCCATAGCGTGCGATGCGCCTGTACCAGGTGTCAGACTTCTGGCTGGTCTGCGTCATCGGCGTCAAAACCGATGCGCAACGCCTCAGCCAGCGACGTGCGGCCCTGGCGCACCAGTTGCAGCGCATGGAACGCCATGGTGCGCCCATTCATGCGCTCGCGCGCCAGTTTCATAAAGGCCGCCGGATCCGAGCGCGACGCCGCCTGCGTCAGGGTGGCGTCCATTTCAAGCAACTCATACACGCCCTGTCGCCCCGAGTAGCCGGTACCGTTGCAGGACGAACACCCCAGCCCGTGCTTGGAGTCAAAGCTGGCACCGTCTTGCCCCATACCCACCAGCCAAGACAGTTCCTGCGCCGTAGTTTGGTGCGGCGCGGCGCATTCGGGGCAATTCAGGCGCACCAGCCGTTGCGCGATGACGCCTTGCAAAGAGGTGGCCACCATGAACGGCGGCACACCCATGTCAAGCAGCCTGAAGGGTGTGCTGATGGCGTCGCGCGTATGCAAAGTTGACAACACCAGGTGCCCGGTAATAGCGGCGCGCAGGCCAATTTCTGCTGTTTCTGCGTCGCGCATTTCGCCCACCAGAATGACATCCGGGTCTTGCCGCAGGCAGGCGCGCAGCACCCGAGCGAAACTCAGGTCGATCTTGTCGTTGACCTGCACCTGCGTGAGGCCGGGCAAGCGGTATTCGACCGGGTCTTCCACGGTGATCACTTTGAGCTCGGCGGCGTTGATTTCGGCCAGCGCGGCGTACAGCGTCGTGGTTTTGCCCGATCCGGTCGGGCCGGTTACCAGCACCAGGCCGGAGGAATGGCCCAGCATCTCGCGAAAGCGTTTGAGCATCTCGGCCGGCATACCGATGTCGTCAAGTTTTTTCATGCCCGCGCCCTGTTTGAGCAGACGCATCACCACCGATTCACCGTAATTGGTGGGCAACGTGGACAGGCGCACGTCAATGGTCAGGTCGCGCAGGCGCACGCTGAAGCGCCCGTCTTGCGGCAGGCGCTTTTCAGAAATATCCAGCCCGGCCATCAGCTTCAGGCGCTGCGCCAGCGCGCCGGCAATGCGCTTGTCGGCTTCGGTCTGGGTTTGCAGCACACCATCGACGCGCACCCGGATCTGCAAGCCAGACTCCTGCGGTTCGATGTGCACGTCGGAGGCACCCACCTGCACTGCGTCTTCAAACAGCGACTGCAACAGGCGCACCACCGGCGCGCCCTCAGAGCCCACATTGGCCGACAGCTCACCAAAGTCCACCGCGTCGCCCAGGTCCTTTTCCAGGGCGCGCGCCAGACCACTGATTTCTTCGGTGCGCCGGTAAAGTTTGTCAAAGGCCAGCGCCAACTGGCTCTCAGGCACCGCAGCAATAGCTATCTGGCGCTTGAGCAGCCGGGTCAGTTCGTCGTAGGCAAACAGATCCAGCGGGTCCGCCACCGCCACCAGCAGGCTGTCGCCCTTGTCTTCCAGCACCAGGGCCCGAAACCGCCGCGCCGCCGATTCGGGCAACAGTTTGATCACCTCAGCCCGAAATGGAAACGTTTTGAGGTTGACAAACGGTATGCGCAATTGGCGCGCCAGGCCGTTGGCCAACAGTTCTTCGGTGATCAGGCCGGTTTCGATCAGCAGCCGACCCATTTTTTTGCCGGTCTGCTTTTGAAGCGCCAGCGTCTGCTGTAGTTGCTCTTGCGAGAGCAGGCGCTGTTGCACCAGCACGTCGCCCAGACGCAATTTTTCGGGGCGACCAGGCGCAGCAGCGGGTGCTGCGCTGGTGCTTGTGGCCATGAATGTCATGGATGCGCCCGGGGCCAGCCCTGTCAGTGCAAATGGCGCGGCTTACGCCCGCCGTGGCCGCTGGCGCCCCCACCGGTGCCACGCGGGGGCTTGCCCAGTTGCAATGAATTGACAAGATCGTCAAAGCGCTGGCTGAACAGGCTATCAATGGCAGCTACCACACCGCCCAGCTCAGCGCCGTCAAAATGACGTTCCATCAAATTCACCACGTCTTGCACCAGCAGGTCGCGCTGCACCTGCATGATGGAAGCCGGGTCGGGCCCGACAAACAACATCACAAAGTCGTCGCGGGACTCGGCGTCATCGGCGGCGTCTTCGTCGTCTTCGAATTCAGTGTCATAAAAGGTGACCTCAATGGCGGCACCCGACTGCGCCACGTCGTTGAGGTTCATACACATTTCGTCCAGCGCCTGGCGAAAATCGTCGTCACCCTCCACCGTCCAACACATTTGTAGCAAATGCTCTTTGGCTTCAAACTGGATGCCCGGCTCGTCTTCATAAAAACTATCCGAGCCTGCCGCCAGCGACTTAGCACCGGTGTATTTCCAGATCGGCTTGAGCGCGTCCTGCAAAAGTTCAAAAGTGACATCAGGGCGCAAGGCCACCTGGCCATGCACATGGATTTCAAAGGGAGCGTTGTATCGAGCCATAGGTTATGAGTTTACTGGTGCCCGAGACCGGGGTCGAACCGGTACGCCCGTTATTCACGAAGCGGCGGATTTTAAGTCCGATGTGTCTACCAATTTCACCACTCGGGCACGTCTGCTGCGCCCTATTGTCAAACAAAAAAGCCCCGCATTGCACTTATGTCGGGGCCAAATGAGAGAAACAGCAGGCAAAATCTGATGGAGGCGCGACCCAGAGTCGAACTGGGCTGACCGGATTTGCAATCCGGGGCATAACCGCTTTGCTATCGCGCCAAAGGGGTCGCATCATACCATCCGGCCAAGGCAAAAAATGATTGTGAGCGATGCGCCCTCCGTCGCTGCTGGCAATGTCAGCCACTGCCAGCGCTTCTTGCAACTGCACCAACAATTGGGGACAAGGCGGAATGACAATGTCGTTGACTGGGCCGTTGTCGCGCGCAGGGTCAAGTTCTTGCTGGACGGTTTGGGCATTCATCAAGGTCACTTCTTGATCCGGATCATTGCCCAGCCGCCACCCGCAAAAACGGCATCTGATATCGGTGGCAATGCGGCCGGGGTGGCTGCAAGCCTTTACCGCGTCATTGGCACCAGAAAGTCGCGGCTGATGTGGTTGCCCAGGTCGTTGACCCGGTCCAAAAACTGCGTCAGGTAGGCGTGCAGGCCGGTGGCCAGAATCTCGTCGATGCGGCCGTACTGCAAGTCAGAGCGCAGTTTGCCTGCGCGACGCTGGGTTTCACCGCACTGGTCGTTGGCCACCATGCGCAGGTTGCCCACTACCTCGTTCAGACTGGCGTGCAGACTGCGCGGCATGTCCGGGCGCAAGATCAGCAACTCGGCCACGCGCTCAGGGCGAATCACATCACGGTACACCTTGCGATAGACCTCAAAACCGCTCACGCTGCGCAAAATGGCGCTCCAGTGATAAAAGTCGTATTCCTGATCCTTCTCGCTGGCGGCACCATAAAAGTCACTTTCTACCGCATGGAACTTGACGTCCACCAGCCGCGCGGTGTTGTCGGCGCGCTCCAGGAAGGTGCCCAAACGCATAAAGTGCAGCGCCTCGTCCATCAGCATAGTGCCCACGGTAACGCCGCGCGACAGGTGAGAGCGGAACTTGACCCACTCAAAAAACTGCGACGGGTCGGCTTCAAACTCACCCGCCTTGAGCATGCGCTTGACTTCCAGCCAGGTCTGGTTTTGCGTCTCCCACACCTCGGTGGTGAGCGTGCCGCGCACGGCGCGGGCGTTTTCACGTGCGGCGCTCAGGCACGAGACGATGCTTGACGGGTTTTGTTCGTCTTTGACCATGAAGTCCATCACCTCTTTGGCCTTGATGGCGTCATGCGTGGCCTTGTAAGAGGGCAGCAGTTCGCTGATCGACAGCAAGCCCTGCCAGCCCGCCTGCGCGGCAGCGGCAGACTGTGGCAACAGCGAGGTTTGATAGTTCACATCGAGCAGGCGCGCGGTGTTTTCCGCGCGCTCGGTGTAGCGGTTCATCCAGAACAGATGGTCGGCGGTTCGTGACAGCATAAATATCTTTCGTATCTGGCGTGGCAAGTCAGCTTGAAGTGGTTTCGGAGCTGGACCGGGTTTGGGTTTGCACCTGCGTCGCATGGTCGGCGGCAGAGTTGTCGTCCTCAAGAATCCAGGTGTCTTTGGTGCCGCCGCCTTGCGACGAGTTGACCACCAGCGACCCCTCTTTGAGCGCCACCCGGGTCAGGCCACCGGGCACCATCTGCACGCTTTTGCCGCTGAGCACGTAGGGGCGCAGGTCGATGTGGCGCGGCGCGATGCCGCTTTGCACAAACGTGGGACAGCTCGACAGGCTCAGCGTGGGCTGGGCGATGTAACCCGCCGGGTTGGCCTGCACCGCTTTTTTGAAGGCCTCCACCTCTTCTTTGGTGGACGCTGGTCCCACCAGCATGCCGTAGCCGCCCGCGCCGTGCACCTCTTTGACCACCAGCTCTTGCATGTGCGCCAGCACATAGGCCAGGTCGTCCTTGTTGCGCCCCATGTAGGTAGGCACGTTGTTCAGAATGGGCTTTTCGCCCAGATAAAACTCGATCATCTTGGGCACATAGGGGTAGATGGATTTGTCGTCGGCCACACCGGTGCCCACACCGTTGCAGATGTTGATATGGCCGGCCCGATACACGTCCAGCAGCCCCGCGCAGCCCAATGTGGAGGTGGGGCGAAAAACCGTGGGATCAAGAAAGTCGTCGTCCACACGGCGGTAAATCACGTCCACCCGCTGCGGCCCGCGCGTGGTACGCATGTAGCAGAAGTTGTCCTTGACAAACAGGTCTTGGCCTTCCACCAGTTCCACGCCCATCTGCTGCGCCAGAAAAGCGTGCTCAAAGTAGGCGCTGTTGTACATGCC
>PCUV01000059.1 GCA_002786915.1 Comamonadaceae bacterium CG12_big_fil_rev_8_21_14_0_65_59_15
CGCTGAGATCGGGTAGGTTGGGCATCAGTGCCGATTGTCGCTCACTATTTCGTAGCTATTGCTGGTTGGGATGGTTGGGGGCTGAGTAGTTACTGTTTTTCAATGGTTGCTGACGCAGTGGGGCGCCACAATCTGCGCATCCATTGCGCCAGATCATCCATGTAACAGTACACCACCGGCACCACCACCAGCGTCAAAAGTGACGACGTGATCACGCCACCGATCACGGCCTGGCCCATGGGTGCGCGCATTTCCGACCCCTCGGACAGCGCAAACGCCAGCGGCACCATGCCAAAAATCATCGCCAGCGTGGTCATCAAAATCGGGCGCAAACGTACCCGGGCAGCCAGCAGCAAGGCATCGTGGCGTGGCAGCCCCGGGACGGTGTTGCCGTTTTCGTCAGTGTGCTCGACACGCGAGCGGATGGCAAAGTCCACCAGCAAAATGGCGTTTTTGGTGACCAACCCCATCAGCATCACCACGCCGATGACAGAAAACAACGACAGCGTCGAATTGAACATCATCAACGCCAGCACCACACCGATGAGCGTCAGAGGCAGCGAAGTCATCAACGCCAGCGGCTGCAGAAAGTTTTTGAACTGGCTGGCCAGAATCATGTAGATAAAGATCACCGCCAGCGCCAGCGCTGACAAGGCGTAGCCAAAGGATTCAGCCATGTCCTTGACCGAGCCGCTGAACTTGTAGCCGTAGCCTGGTGGCATGGCGATGCTGTCCATGGCGGTCTTGATGTCGGCCGAGACCTCACCGGCCGAGCGCGCCGACACATTGGCGGTAATAGCCACCTCGCGCGTGAGGTCACGCCGGTTGATTTGGTTGGAGCCACTTGACTCGACAACGCTGGCCACCTGGCTGAGCTGCACGATGCGGCTGCTGCCGTCGGCGTTTTGCCCCGCCACCAAAGGCAGCGCCGCCAGGTCGGAGGTCTGGTCGCGTGCCTGCGGGGCCAGGCGCACGTTCACGTCATACGTCTGGTCGTCCGGCGCGCGCCAGTTACCTACCGTCTGGCCCGCCACCAGCGTGCGCAGTGCGTTGCCAATTTGCGCCACGCTCAGTCCCAGGTCAGACGCTGCGTCGCGGTGCACTTGCACGTCCAGCGTGGGCTTGTCGGGTTTGAGTGTGGAATCCAGATCGACCAGGCCGGGAATGTCGCGGATTTTGTCCTGCGCCAATGCGTTCAGGCGCGTCAGTTCGCCCATGTCGGGGCCCTGAATCGAAAACATGATCTGCTTTTGCCCACCCACCGGGTCGAGCAGACCCACGTGCGTGACGGTGATCCCCGGCACCTGGCGCAGGCGCTGGCGCAACACCACAGACATGGCGTCCACGTTACGCTGGCGCAGATGCCGGTCTACCAGGCGGATGTACACACTGGCGTAGATCTTGCCTTGCGCATTGCCGGTGTTGATGGTGGTCAGCGTGTAGGCCACTTCGGGGAACGAGCGCAGGATGGCTTCGACCCGGCGCGCGCGCTCTTCGGTAACTTCTAGCGACGAGCCGACCGGCGTGTTGAAGGTCAGGTTGGTTTCTGAAAAGTCCGATTTGGGCACAAATTCCGTACCCAGCAGAGGCACCATGGCCAGGCTGCTGGCAAAGATCACCAGCGCCAACAGCACCGTGGCCAGCTTGTGCCCCAGCGCCCAGCGCAGGATGCTCTGGTACAGGTTGATCAGCGCGTCGGTGCCCACGTCAAACAGCCCGGTGATGCGGCCGATGGTCTTGTCGTAAAACGTGACGGGCTTCAAATGCTTGCCGTGGGACTCGATGCTGGGGTCGTGCCAGATCGAAGACAGCATGGGGTCGAGCGTGAAGCTGACAAACATCGACACCAGCACTGCGGCCACAATCGTCAGGCCAAATTCGTGGAAGAACTTGCCGATGATGCCGCCCATGAAGCCAATGGGCAAAAACACCGCCACGATGGACAGCGTGGTGGCGAACACGGCCAGACCAATTTCGCGCGTGCCATCCATCGCCGCAGTAAATGCGCTTTTGCCCATTTGCACGTGGCGCACGATGTTTTCGCGCACCACAATGGCGTCGTCAATGAGCAGTCCCACGCACAAGCTCAGCGCCATCATGGTGATCATGTTGACGGTAAAGCCCAGCAGGTTCATGAAGAAAAACGTGCTGATCAGCGCAATGGGCAGCGTCAGCCCGGTGATGACAGTGGAGCGCCACGAGTTCAAAAACAAGAACACGATCAACACGGTGAGCAGGGCGCCTTCAAACAGCGTCTGGCGCACGTTGGACACCGACACCCGGATCTGGCGCGAGCCGTCGGTGATGGGTTGAAGCTTGACGCCCGGGGGCAGTTGTGTCTGCATTTCGGCCAGCGTGCGGTTCAGGTTGTCCACCACGCCAATGGTGTTTTCGTCTTGCGACTTTTGCACGCTCAAGAGCAATGTGCGCTGGCCGTTGTAGAGCGCCAGGCTTTCCACCTCTTGTGCGCCGTCGGTCACGCGTGCCACCTGATCCACGCGCACGGGCGCACCGCCCTTGCGTGTGATGATGATGCGACCAAAGTCTTCGGGGCGTTGCACCCGCGCAGCGATCTGAATCACGCGGTCCTGGTCGAGTGAGCGGATCGCGCCTGCGGGGTAGTCCTGGTTGTCGCTGCGCACGGCGGCGACCACCTGGTCGGGCGTGACGCCGTAGGCCTGTAGCGCTTGCGGTATCAGATACAAGTTGATCTCACGCTTGCTGCCGCCCACCAGCGACACGGCGCCCACGCCACGCACGTTCTCAAACCGCTTCTTGGCGACTTGTTCGGCCCAGTTGGTCAGCTCCACCGGGGTCATGGCCGCAGCACTGCTGCTGGCATCTGGCAACACGGCCACCGACCAGATGGCGCGGCTGCTGGGGTCAAAGCGCAGCACGCGCGGCTCTTTGACTTCGGTGCGCAGGGTGGGACGAATGGCGGCGACTTTTTCACGCACGTCTTCGGCCGCCTTGCGCCCGTCGATGTGCAGGCCAAATTCGATGATGATGACCGACTGGCTTTCGTACGAGCGTGAGGTTAGCGCGTTGATACCGGCGATGGAGTTGACGGCTTCTTCGAGTTTTTTGGTGACTTCGCTTTCAACAATTTCGGGCGAGGCACCGGGGTAGTCGGTGCTGATGACCACCACCGGGAAATCGACGTTGGGGAACTGGTCCACCTGGAGCCGCTGGATCGAAAATAGCCCTAGCACCACCAGCGCCAACATCATCATGGTGGCAAACACCGGGTTGTTCAGACTGATACGGGTGAACCACATGGCGCGCGCCTTATGGTTGCTTGACCAGCCGCACTGGCGTGCCCGGGCGCAACACACCGACCGACCCGGCAATCACCACGGCTCCAGCGGGTACACCGGATACGGCCACCAGCGTCTGGACGTTCACCTCGCTGCGCGCACCGGTGGTGACTTTGGCATGACGAACCTGGCCGTCTTGCACCAGTTGCAGATACGGCTGGGGTTGGTCGGTGCGTACGGCTGAAAGTGGCACCACGTTGGCATTGAGCTGGCCCACCACCAGGCTACCCTGCATGTACAGGCCTTGACGCAGCACCACGCCTGAATCAATGGCCAGGTACACCAGTACTGCGCGGCTACCCGCTGTGGCGCTGGGGCTGATGCGCGCCACCCGAGCGGCGATGGGGGTATTGCTGCCGTCCACGTGCAGGCTTGCTGGCTGCCCCGGTTTGACCTGGAGCGCGTCGGCAGCGGGCAGGGCGACTTCTACCTCAAGCTGACGCAGGTCGACAATTTCGACGATGCGCGCATCGACGCCCACGCGCTCGCCCGGTTGCGCCAGCCGCTGCGCAATCTGGCCGCTGATAGGCGCGCGCAGCACCGTGTCGGCGAGTGACTTGGCCGCCACTTCGCTGGCAGCTTTGGCTGCGTCATAGGTGGCTTGCGCCGCTGCCAGATTGGCCTGCGACGCCGCCAGCGCCGTGCCTGAAATAAAGCCCTGTGCCACCAGTGCCTGGTTGTTGGCATGGGTGCGCTGGGCGATGTCCACCTGCGCTTTGGCCGCCTGCGCCTGCTGGCGCGCCTGGCGCAGGCGGGCGTCAAATTCGGTAGGCTCGATGCGTCCCAGCACCTGGCCAGCGCGCACCGGGTCGCCCTCGCGCACGCTCAAGCCCTGCAGCTCACCCCCCACCCGCGCTTTCACCATCGACGTGTTGACCGCCTGGATGGGGCCCGACACCGGCACGGTCAGTGGCACTTGCTGGGTGCGAACCTTTAGCAAGTCAGAGGCTTGCAGGTCGATGGCAACCTGGGTTTTTTGCGCTGTTTGCTGCGCCTCCAGCGCTTGTTGTTTGACCTTGCGCGCAGCCAGCGTACGCAGCGCGCCTGCGGTCAACAACGCGACCACGACGGCAGCCAGCGTCCATTTCATCCAGGGTTTCATAGCGGTTTGATCGTTTGAGTTAGGGGTTAACGTGAAATACGCCGAGCTTCGTCATTCCCGCCTGCGCGGGAATGACGGGGCAATTTCATCATGGGGGACGGCTGTGCAGGCATGACAGTTGGGTTGGTTTCAGGGTTGGGTCAGCCCATGCAGCAGCATGTCGATCTGCGCCGACAAATAAGTTTCAGGGTCGATTTGCGCCAAGCGGTCACAGCACGGGGCGAACGAATGTTTCCACAACACCAGAAACACCAGCGGCGCCAGCATCAGGTAAACACCGTACTTCAGGTCCATGTGGCGGAATTCGCCGCGCGCCATGCCACGCTCGAGTATGCGCGCCAGCAAGGCGTTGCCAGGCTCAATCACCTCTTGCTGGTAAAAAGCGGCCAGCTGCGGAAAGTTGCCCGCTTCGCTCATCATCAGCTTGGGGATGCCCGAGGCCTGGGTAGAGCCGATGTGCTGCCACCAGCTGGTCAGCGCGTAACGCAACATGTCTGGTGAGCTGCCTTGGAAAGTGTCAATTTCCTCACCCCAGCGCACAAAATGCCCCGACAGATGCGCGCGCACCACCGCCTTGAACAGATCCTCTTTGCTGGGAAAATACAAAAACAGCGTGCCTTTGGAAACGCCGGCACGGTGCGCCACTTCTTCGACCCGGGTGGCGGCGTAGCCTTTTTCAACAAACAGGTCCAGCGCCGCGGCCAGCAGCTCGCCCGGACGCGCGTCCTTGCGCCGGGATCTGCGCGCAGCGGTCCGGTCCAGGGGTTCGACGGGTGCAGAAAGGGTAGGCATAAGTTACTGACTCAACGGTTAGTAATGTAGCTTTGGGCTCAAATCCTGTCAACGCGTCGGGGTTTGCAAACGCGGCCCGTCCACACACACGGGCCAGCCCCAGTCGTCACACCTGATCCAGTCGCCCTGCCGTGCGTCGCAGACTTTCAGCGTACATCACCTTGACACGATCAAGCCAGTTCAAGCACCACGGGCGCGTGGTCGCTTGGGCGTTCGTTCTTGCGCGGCGCCTTATCAATCCAGCAGCCGCGCGCCAGCGGTTGCAGTGCCTGGCTGATCAGGATGTGGTCAATGCGCATGCCGTGGTTGCGCTTGAAGCCAAAGTCACGATAGTCCCACCATGAGTAGCTTTTGGCGGCTTGCGGGAACAGCCGGTGCGCGTCTGCCAGACCCAGGGCGATCAGGGCGCCCAGCTCGTAGCGTTCTTCATCGGTGCAATGAATCTGGTCGCGCATGCCCTCGGGGTCCCATACATCGGTATCGTCGAAAGTGATGTTGAAGTCGCCCATCAGCACCAGCCTGGGGTGCGTCACCAATTCGGTGCGCAGCCAGGCGCGCAAGCCTTGCAACCAGGCCAGCTTGTACTCAAACTTGTCGCTGCCCGGCTCCTGACCATTGGGGAAATAGGCCCCCACCACCCGGACGCTGTCCTGCGCTGCCACGTTGCTGGCGCTGGCATCCGTTGTGCTCAGGGCAAAAGTGCCACTGATGACGCGTGCCAGATCGTCGTCAAAGCCGGGAATGTTGCGCACCACGTCTTGCGCCGGGCTTTTGCTGATCAGCGCCACGCCGTTGTAGGTTTTCTGGCCAAAGCAGACCGATGCATACCCTGCGGCCTGAAAAGCGGCGTGGGGAAACTTGTCGTCGGTGAGTTTGAGCTCTTGCAGCGCCAGCACGTCCACCGGGCTGGCGGCCAGCCAGTCCAGTACCTGGGGCAGGCGCACGGTCAGTGAATTGATGTTCCAGGTGGCAAGTTTCATATGACGAATTGGCTCTTAGCCCTTGTAAATACTGCTTGAATGACTATCAAAAGTAATGGTTAAGCGCCCTGCCTCTGTTGGTAGGTGACAAAGCCAAAGCGCAAGCCAGTGCTGGAGAGGTGCGTTTGGCGCGCCACCTCGCGCCACGCTGGCCCCAGCGTCGGTGCGAACGCGTCGCCGTCAAAGTCGGCATCAATTTCCGTCACCACCGCTTGCTGCGCCAATGGCAACGCCAGCGCGTACAGCTCGGCGCCGCCAATCACCCAGGCGGTGGCATCGGCCGGGCACAGGGCGCAGGCTTGTTCCACTGAGTGCGCCACCAGCGCCCCAGGCGCTTGCCAGTCGCTCTGGCGTGTGACCACGATGTTTTGTCGGCCGGGCAGGGGGCGGAACTTGGGCGGCAGGCTGTCCCAGGTTTTGCGCCCCATGATCACCGGGCAGCCCAGAGTCAATTGTTTGAAGTGCGCCATGTCTTCGGGCAAGTGCCAGGGCAGGGCGTCATTGCTACCGATGACACCGTTGCGGGCGCGGGCAAAAATCAGGTTCAGTTGCATGGGGCAAGATTTTGTCAGGCCAGGCGCTTGCGCGGTGGCAGCAACACGGCAGCGATGGCACCCATCACGCACAGCATGGCGGCAAAGTCCTGCCAGCCGGGGACTTCGCCCACGATCAGGGTGGCGCTGGCCGTGCCAATGAGCGGAATGGCCATGATGCTCATGGCGCTGGTGGCCGGTGGCAAATGGCGCGCCAGCCCGAACCAGATGATTTGTGCAAAACCATAGTTGATCAGCGCGCCGTAGGCCAGACTGCCCCACATGGGCGCTGTAAATTGCCAGCTGGGCCAGGGCTCCAGCAGTGCGGCAAACAGCCACAGGCAGGCGCTGGCCAGAATCAGCATCCAGACCGTGAGTGTTTCCATGGGCAGGCTCAGGTGGGCGCGGCGCATCATCAGCGTGCCGATGGCCCAGCTCAGCGCTGCGCCCTCCATCCACACAATGCCTAGCGGTCTTCCGGTAAGTGCAGTCAGTTCGTTGAAGGTGAGCAGGCCGATGGCCAAGGCCACCGCCACCACGGCCAGGCCCACGCGCCGGGTGAGCTTTTCGCCAAAGAAGAGCACGCCCAGCAGCACGGTCCAGATCGGCATGGTAAAGCCCAGAATGGCGGCGCGGCCGCTGGCCAGTTCCTTCACACCCAGGATGGCCAGCGTGTGCCAGCCCAACACGTTGGGCAAACCCAGCGTAACCACACTGCGCCACTGGTCGCCCTGTGGCCACATGGACACGCCGCGAGCGCGGTAGTAAACAAAGAGCCAGAGCGCACCACCGGTCATGGTCAGCGCGCGAAAGTACAGCGGCGAGAGCTCGCGCAGGCTGTACTTCATCATCGGCCAGTTGGTGCCCCACATCAGCGTCAGGGCCACCAGCGCCCAGAGCTGACGGCGTGAAATGTGCGCGCTGCTCACACCGCCACCGGGGCTTTGATGGCCGGGTGGCACTGGTAGCCTTGCACCTCAAAGTCCTCGTAAGCATAGTCAAAAATGCTAGCGGGTTTTCTTTTGATGACAAGGGATGGATAGGCAAAAGGCTCGCGGCTGAGCTGCAGTGCCACTTGCTCGGCGTGGTTGCTGTAGATGTGGCAATCCCCACCGGTCCAGATGAAATCACCCACGTCCAGATCACACTGCTGCGCCACCATGTGCGTCAGCAGCGCGTAGCTGGCAATGTTGAACGGCACGCCCAAAAAGATGTCCGCGCTGCGCTGGTAGAGCTGGCAGCTTAATTTGCCTTTGCCACCCGGCGCGGTAGCAGGGGCCACGTAAAACTGAAAAAACGCGTGGCAGGGCATCAGCGCCATCTGGTTCAGCTCGGCCACGTTCCAGGCGCTCACCAAGATGCGCCGGCTGTCGGGGTTGGTTTTCAGGGTGTCAATGACCTGCTGGATCTGGTCGATGTGGCCGCCATCGGGCGTGGGCCAGCTGCGCCACTGCACGCCATAGACCGGGCCCAGATCGCCGTCGGCGCGCGCCCATTCGTCCCAGATGGTGCAGCCGCGCTCTTGCAGCCACTTGACGTTGCTGTCACCGCGCAAAAACCATAGCAGTTCGACGATGATGGCTTTGAGGAACACCTTTTTGGTGGTGACCAGCGGAAAGCCCTGGCTTAAATCAAAGCGCATCTGGTAACCAAACACGCTGGTCGTGCCGGTGCCGGTACGGTCGGGCTTGAACACGCCGTTCGTCTGCACGTTGCGCAGCAAGGTTTCGTATTGGTTGGAATCTGGTGCCAAGATCAGTAGCCCCCAAACAAAATATCCAGCGCGTTCTGGATTTTGAGCTGTTGTGTACCCAAGTTGACCACCGCTGGCTTGAGAGCGTTGACGGCAACTGCACCCAGAGCCGGGGTATCCATGACCACCGTAGAGCCCAGCACAATAAACGCGGGGTTGAGTTCGTTCATTGGGTGTGGCAAAAAATCCTTGTGCCACAACGGCACGAGTACACGCGTTTTGAACCCCTGAAGGTGGTCGTTTTGTACGTCAAGAAAATAGAGCACGTGTTCCGCATCTTTGGTATCGGGGTTACGGTACACGTCAAAGCGAGCCATCGTCCGCATCCCCAGGCAGGTCAGCAGCAGGCGTGAGGCGACCATCACCCAGCGACTTTCCCCAAGTCCGGTACTTGGCCAGCGTCAACCCATACGTGGCCACGCGTTCGTTGTAGGCGGCAATGGCCTCCTTGTTGTCTTCGTTCCACTTGGCCCAGTAGCGCCGCTTGACTTCATCGGCCAGTAGGGTGCCCACCGTTTGTGACAGGTTCATGCCCATCTCCCGTGCAACTTCCAGCACCTTGTGGTTGAGCGACAGGTTGGTGGCATTTTTGACACCGTTGTCAAAATTCAACATGATGCGACTCCACAAATGATGCGCAAAGTATATGCGTATCAGGGTGCAACTGGAGTCAGTATTCGGTCTTCCTGTACAGCCGAACATCGAATTGAAAAAGCGACAGCCGATGGAACACTTCTTTGAGCCCCGATAGAATGCCACCCTCGCTTTTGGCCGCCCCAGCAGCCTTGACCCGATCCCAATTCCCGCTGTTTGTTGATGCAATTCACCCCCACCCAAATTCGTGCCGCCACCTGGACGCTGATCGCGTTGGTCGCGGCATGGCTGCTGTGGTGGCTGGGGCCGGTGCTGACGCCATTTATCGTGGGCGCAATATTGGCTTATGCGTTGACGCCGCTGGTGGATCGGCTTGTGAACCGACTGCATGTGCCGCGCGTGCTGGCGGTGGTGGGCGTGGAAGTGATCTTTATTGTTGTGGTGCTGGCGCTGGCGCTCTTGGTGGTGCCGATTCTGGTCAAGCAGTTGCCGCTGCTGCGTGAGCAGTTGCCACTGCTGCTGGACCGCTTCAACGACAGGGCGCAGCCGCTGCTGGCGCAGTGGGGTATCAACGCGCAACTGGACCTGGCCAGCTTGAAGACGTTTGTGCGTGACCATCTGAGCGCCAACTTTGAGGACAGTCTGGGCCCGGTGATGGCGTCGGTCAAGCTCGGCGGAAGCGTGGCACTGTCGGTGGTGGGTAATGCGGTGCTGATTCCGGTGGTGCTGTTTTATTTACTGCTGGATTGGGCTTCGGTGGTGCGCCTGCTGTTGGGCTTGGTGCCGCCGCGTCTGCGCCAGGGTGTGGACAGTTTTCTGGCCGAAGCCGACGCGGTGCTGGGCCAGTATCTGCGCGGGCAGTTGCTGGTGATGGGCGTGCTGGCCCTGTATTACGTGGTGGGTCTGGCGTTGTTTGGGCTCAAGCTGGCGCTGCCCATTGGTGTCTTCACCGGGTTGGCCATTGCCATTCCGTATCTGGGTTTTGGTTTTGGGCTGGTGCTGGCGCTGCTGGCGGGCAGCCTGGAATTTGCCGCCACCGGCGGTGTGATGCAGGCGCTGCTGATGGTGGGCGTGGTGTACGGCATCGGCCAGGTGGTGGAGAGTTTTTACCTCACGCCCAAGCTGGTGGGCAAGCGCATCGGGCTGCATCCGCTGGCCGTTATTTTTGCCCTGCTGGCGTTTGGCCATGCGCTGGGCTTTATTGGCGTGTTGATTGCCTTGCCCAGCAGTGCCGTGCTGTACGTGGCGCTGCGCCGGGCCACGCGCACCTACAAGGCCAGTCGGCTCTACGGCGGATGAAGGCGCCCCAACAACTGGTGTTGGACATGGGGTTGGCCAACGGCCCCACGCTGGACAACTACCTGCCGGGTCCCAATGCACAGGCGCTGGACCACTTGCGGCTGTGGCTGGGGCAGGGCAGCGCGGCGCGTTCACCTCTGCCCATGTATGTGTGGGGCGAGTCTGGCTGCGGCAAAACCCACCTGCTGCGTGGCGTGCGTGCTGCGCTGGAGCAAGCCGGGCAGGGCGTGGGTTGGCTCGACGCCAAGAGCACCGACTCCGTCGCTTTTGATGCCAACTGGGCGGCGGTGCTGATGGACGATGTGCACGCCTTCAGCAGCGCGCAGCAGCACGCGGCGTTCAACTGGTTCGTGAACGCACAGACGCATCAGATGGCCGTGCTGGCGACGGGCAGTTTGCCACCAGCCGACTTGAAGCTGCGCGACGACTTGCGCAGCCGACTGGGATGGGGCCATGTTTTTGCGCTACAGGCGTTGGACGAGGCACAGCGCCGTACCGTGTTGCGCCAGCAGGCCAGCGCGCGCGGCATTGACTTAAGCGACGAGGTACTGGAATTCATGCTGACGCGCTTCAGCCGTGATCTGGGCAGCCTGATGGAACTGCTGGACCTGATGGACGGCTACGCGTTGCAGACCCGGCGCGCCATCACCATCCCGCTCATCAAATCCATGATGGACAACGTTTGATACATGACTCTGGTATGACCCCCAAGAAAAAGCTGACCCTGTTTGACCTGGATCACACGCTGATCCCGATCGACTCTGACTACGAGTGGGGCGTGTACACCACATCGCTGGGCTGGACCGATGCCGCCGAATTCACTCGCCGCAACGACGCCTTTTATGCCCAGTACCAGGCTGGCACCCTTGATATTCATGACTACGTGCGCTTTGCCACGGCCGCCATCTGTCGCCAGGGTGCGATCAAGTCAGAAGGTGCTCACGCAGATTTCATGAGGGCTGTGGTGCAAAAAGCTATTCAACCCCAGGCGCTGGATTTGGTGCGCAGCCACCAGACGGCAGGCGACCTGGTGGGCATCGTCACCGCTACCAATGAATTTGTCACGCGCCCGATTGCGCGCGCTTTTGGCGTGGATGAGCTGATTGCCATCAACCTGGTGCGCGACCCGGACAGCGGCTGGTTTACCGGCGAAATCGACGGCACGCCGTCGTTTCGTGAGGGCAAGGTGGCACGCGTGCAAGATTGGCTGGCGCAGCGCGGCCTGGATTGGGCTGCGCTGGAAACCACGTTTTACAGCGACTCCACCAACGACTTGCCCCTGCTGGAGCGCGCCAACCACCCGGTGGCCACCAACCCCGACGCTGACCTGCGTGCGTTGGCCGCGCAGCGCGGCTGGCGCATACTTGAGCTTTTCAAAAAAGAAAATGATTAAAAAATTTATCAACCGCTTGCTCGGCAAAGCCGACGCCGACAGTAACAGCAAATTTGGCAAACGTCTGGAGGTCGGTCCCGACGTGCACGGCATCAACCCCAAGCTGGTGGACGAGCGCGCCCTCAACGTGGTGCGCACCCTCAAGCAAGGTGGTTTTGAGGCCTATATTGTGGGTGGCGCGGTGCGCGACCTGATGCTGGGGCTGGCCCCGAAAGACTTTGACGTGGCCACCAACGCCACGCCGGAAGAAGTCAAAAAACTGTTTCGCCGCGCGTTCATCATCGGGCGGCGCTTTCGCATCGTGCACGTGGTCTATGGCCGTGGGCGCGAGCACGAGGTGATCGAAGTCTCTACCTTTCGCGCCTATCTGGACAACGCCGCCGCCGAGCAGGTGGCGGGCAACGAGAAAACCAGCAAGAGCGACCTGGCCGGCATGAAGCACGCGGTGGACTCTACCGGCCGCGTGCTGCGCGACAACGTCTGGGGCCCGCAGGACGAAGATGCGGCGCGGCGCGACTTCACCATCAACGCCATGTACTACGACCCCGAGACGCAGATCGTGGTGGACTACCACCACGGCATCAAGGACGCCAAAGCCAAAGTCATCCGCATGATTGGCGACGCCGCCACGCGCTATCGCGAAGACCCGGTACGCATCATCCGCGCGGTGCGCTTTGGTGCCAAACTTAATGCGCTGGGCTTCAAGCTCGACCCCAAAACCGCAGCGCCGCTGGTCAAAAGCCAGAAGTTGCTGCTGGAGGTGCCGCAAAGCCGCATGTTTGACGAGATGCTCAAGCTGCTGCAAACCGGCCACGCGCTGGCATCCATTGCCAAGCTGCGCGAGCTTGGCATGGCACGCGGCATCTACCCGCTGCTGGACGTGGTGGTGGAGCGCGCTGACCAATCGTTTGTTAAAGCTGCGCTGCTCGATACCGACCGTCGGGTGGGTGAGGGCAAACCGGTGGCGCCCAGCTTCTTGCTGGCCTGTGTGCTGTGGGCCGACGTGCGTGACGGTTGGGCGCAGCGCAGCAAAAACCAGCACGCGCATCCGGCGCTGCTCGACGCCATTGACGACGTGTTCAACGCGCGCATTGGCGACGTGTCCGGGCGCGGCAAGCTGGCCGCTGACATGCGCGAGATCTGGACCATGCAGCCGCGGTTTGACAAGCGCGTGGGCAGCGCACCGTTCGGCTTGGTGGAGCAGCCGCGCTTTCGGGCCGCGTTTGACTTCATGCGGCTACGTGCCGAGAACGGCGAAATCGACGAGGTGCTGTCCGACTGGTGGGAAGAATTCAGCCTGGCCCCTGACGACTTGCGTCGCGACATGGTGGATCAGGTGCGCCAGGAACTACAGCAGCGCCCGCGCACGGCGCGCGTGCGCCGGGGGCCACGCCCAGGGTCAGATGTCGCAACGGCCGACCCGGGCGATCTGTCAGACAGCACGGCGACGGTAGCGCCGGGCCGCACCAAAGTGCCTGTGCCGGGCGAACTCGAAGATGGCCTTGGGCCAGCCCCCTTGAAACATCGGCGTCGTCGGCGCAGCAAAGCGCAGGCGCGCAATGGTGGTACGCCAACGGCCGGTGACACGCCGGTTTGATCGCTTGAGCCGTATGTTGGCCCAACACGCAGGGGCGCGTGAACCGGTGCGCGCCTACATTGGGCTGGGTGCCAACCTGGGTGATGCACGCGCTGCCTTGCTGGCGGCGATGCAGGCTGTGGCTGACTTGCCGCAGATGCAACTGATGCGGCGTTCGTCCTTGTATCGGAGTGCCCCGGTGCAGGCCCATGGCCCGGATTTTATCAACGCGGTGGTTGCCGTTGACACCTGTCTGAACGCGCTCGAGCTGCTTTCAAAATTGCAGCAGATTGAAAACGCTGCGGGCCGCGTTCGACCCTATCCTAATGCGCCGCGCACTCTTGACCTGGACTTGCTGTTGTACGGCAGCGCACAAATCAGCAGCACCATCCTGACGGTACCGCACCCCCGCATGGCAGAGCGCGCCTTTGTGCTGCTGCCGTTGGCAGAGATTGCACACGAGATGGTGAACAAGGCCTCATTGGCAGGGCTGTCCGATCAGCGCATCGAGCGGCTGGCTTGAACTGGGGTTGACGCGCGCCGCTTAGGGGTCGAGCAGTAATAAGTTGGACAAAATAGGCCGTGATGGCGGGCGTCAGGCTAGGCGCAAAACGCGCGGTTTAGCTAGGCTAAACAAGCGGTTTGCAACGACGCATGGCACCCGCCAGTACGATCGCACTGTTCAAGTTATTGCTGCTTGACCACTTAGGCCAGTTCGGCGATCAATTCGATCTCAACACAGGCACCCAGCGGGATCTGTGCCACGCCAAAAGCGCTGCGCGCGTGCGCGCCCTTGTCGGCGCCAAACACCTGACCGAGCAGCTCACTGGCACCGTTGGTCACCAGGTGTTGCTCGGTGAAGTCGGCGGTGGAGTTGACCAGTGACATGAGCTTGACGATGCGCTTGACGCGGTTCAGGTCACCCACAGCGGCGTGCAGGGTGCCCATCAGGTCAATGGCGACGGCGCGCGCGGCGGCCTGGCCGTCGGCGGTGCTCAGGTTTTTGCCAAATTGCCCGACCCAGACCTTGCCGTCTTGCTTGGCAATGTGGCCGCTCAAAAAAACCAGCTTGCCGGTCTGGACAAACGGAACGTAGGCTGCGGCGGGTGCGGCCACAGGGGGCAGCGTGATGTTGAGTTCAGCGAGTTTGGCGTAAATGCTCATCGTTATTCCTTTAGTAAAAATGGCTTGTAACCCTTGTAAAACAAGCGCAAGCAGCTATAAAAAATGATATTCAGGCGCGTCCAAGGTGGGCCTGGCAAGGTGTCAGTTTAGCCGCATGGGTGAGGCGGCGGCGTTCGCCGTGTTGGCCTGTGGCTAACGATCAAAATATTGCAATATGAAATGCACTTCCTTATCGTAGAAACGTTTGACAAAAATCAACAACTCACCCACGCGTGGTAGCAAGATACGGCCCCGTTGCAAGGCCATGGGTATCTGATTCATGGACCGCTGTAACTCATGAGGAGACCCCATGTTTCAAGTACGAATCCACGGCCGTGGCGGCCAAGGCGTTGTCACCGGTGCCGAGATGATGTCCATCGCGGCTTTCATGGGCGGACGCCACGCCCAGGCCTTTCCCAGTTTTGGCTCCGAGCGCACCGGCGCGCCGGTGGTGGCTTTTTGCCGCATGGACGACAAAGAGATTCGTCTGCGCGAACCCATCATGCAGCCCGACGCCATCATCATCCAGGACCCGACGCTGCTGCACCAGGTGGACGTGTTTGGCGGCCTCAAAAAAGACGGCTACATCCTGATCAACACCACCAAAAGCTTTGCCGAGATGGGGTTGGAAGACTTCGTCAAAGACTTCCAGCCCGACCACTTGCTGACGGTGCCCGCCACCGAGCTGGCCATGAAACATGTGGGCCGACCCGTGCCGAACGTACCGCTGCTGGGTGCTTTTGCCGCCCTGGGTGGGCTGATTTCGCTCGATGCTGTCTTGCACGCCATCGGCGAGAAGTTTTCTGGCGCGGTCGCCAAGGGCAACCAGGCCGCCGCCCGCGAAGCCTATGAAATTGTGATGCAGCAAGAGAAAAGAGCCGAGGAAAGATCTGAGGAGACCGACCATGCTTGAACAATGCGAAGGTTCGCACGCCGTAGCCAAGGCCGTGGCGCTGAGCCGCCCCGAAGTGATTTGCGCCTACCCCATTTCCCCGCAAACCCACATCGTGGAGGGCCTGGGCGAGATGGTGAAGGCGGGCGACTTGAAGCCGTGCGAGTTCATCAATGTGGAGAGCGAATTTGCCGCTTTGAGCGTGGCCATTGGCTCGTCGGCGGCGGGGGCACGCTCGTACACCGCCACCGCCAGTCAGGGCTTGTTGTTCATGGCCGAAGCGGTGTACAACGCCAGCGGCCTGGGCCTGCCGATTGTGATGACGGTGGCCAACCGTGCCATTGGCGCGCCCATCAACATCTGGAACGACCACACCGACAGCATGAGCATGCGCGATGCCGGCTGGCTGCAGCTGTTTGCCGAAACCAACCAGGAAGCGCTGGACCTGCACATTCAAGCCTTCAAGATTGCCGAAGAGCTGTCGCTGCCGGTGATGGTGTGCATGGACGGCTTCATCCTGACGCACGCCTACGAGCGCGTGGATATGCCCAGCCAGGAGCAGGTGGACAAATTCTTGCCGCCCTACGAGCCGCGCCAGGTGCTGGACCCGAACGACCCGGTCACGATCGGTGCCATGGTCGGCCCCGAGGCGTTCACTGAAGTGCGTTATCTGGCCCACGCCAAACAGATGCAAGCGCTTGATCTGATTCCGCAGATTGCTACAGAATTCAAAGCGCAATTTGGCCGAGATTCGGGCGGCCTGATCAAGACCTACCTGACCGAAGACGCCGACACCATCGTCATTGCGCTGGGCTCCGTGCTCGGCACGATCAAGGACACAGTGGATGGGCTGCGCGCGCTGGGGCACAAGGTGGGCGTGCTGGGCATTACCTCGTACCGGCCGTTCCCGATCAACGCCATTCGCGACGCTACGGTGCGTGCCGAGCGCATTGTGGTGATTGAAAAGTGCTTTGCCGTGGGCATTGGCGGCATTGTGTCGCGCGACGTGCGCAGCGCCGTGCGCAACCGCCCGCAACCGGTCTATACCGTGGTGGCGGGGTTGGGCGGGCGTGCCATCACCCAGGATGCTGTGCACAAATTATTGCTGCAGTCCTTTACCGACAAGCTGGATCTGCTCACCTTTTTGGACTTGGACTGGGACATTGTGAACCGTGTGCTGGAGCGCGAAAAAGTCAAACGCCGCTCCGGCCCGGTGGCCGAAGGTGTGCTGCGCGATATTGGCACGGTGGCAGCGGGGTCTGTCTGAAACTTTGCGGGACAGACCAAAGCGACACGCAGTGAGCCAGCTCTGTCCTCAACATACTGAGACTTTGCGGGACAGACCGCAGTTACACGCAGTGAGCCAGCTCTGTCCTCAACATAATGAGACTTTGCGGGACAGACCAAAGCGACACGCAGTGCGCGTGCTCTGTCCTCAACTGATTAGGAATTAGAAATGGAACAAGCAACTGTCAAGTTTTACCAGACCGGCACCTTCACCGTAGGCAACCGCCTGCTAGCGCCGGAACAGCGCAGCGTGCAGGCCGGGCCGCAGCGGCGCAATTCACTCAACTCGGGTCACCGCGCCTGCCAGGGCTGCGGTGAGGCGCTGGGTGCACGCTACGCCATTGACGCAGCCATGGCGGCGACCAACGGCCAGTTGATTGCGGCCAACGCCACCGGCTGTCTGGAGGTGTTTTCCACGCCGTACCCCGAAACCTCGTGGCAAATGCCCTGGGTGCACTCGCTGTTTGGCAACGCCGCTGCCGTGGCCACCGGCATTGCCGCGGCCATGAAAGCCAAAGGCCGCCCCGAAGTCCGCGTGGTGGCGCAAGGCGGTGACGGGGGCACCACCGACATCGGCTTTGGCTGCCTGTCTGGCATGTTTGAGCGCAACGACGACGTGCTCTACATCTGCTACGACAACGAGGCCTACATGAACACCGGTGTGCAGCGCTCCAGCGCCACGCCACCGGCGGCACGCACCGCCACCACCATGCCGGTCGGGCCGAATCCGGGCAACGACTTTGGCCAGGGCAAGAACGTGCCGTTGATTGCCATGGCGCATGAGATTCCCTATGTGGCGACCGCCACGGTGGCTGATTTGCGCGACCTGGAACGCAAGGTCACCAAGGCGATGTCGATCCACGGTGCGCGCTACATTCACATTTTTGTGCCGTGCCCGCTGGGCTGGGGTGCGCCGTCGCAAGACACCATCAAGCTGTCCAGAATGGCGGTAGAAAGCGGTATGTTCCCGGTGTTTGAAGCGGAGGCGGGCGTTGTGACCGGCGTGCGCAAGATTCGCCACCAAATACCCATTGAAGACTATCTGCGGCCGCAACGCCGCTTTGCCCACCTGTTTGGCAAACACCCGGACGTGGCCACCATCGCGCGCCTGCAAGCGCGTGCCGACCGCAACATCCGCCGCTTTGGCCTGCTGGACTAATCAGTAGAGGAAAGAATCATGGAAAAACCTTTTGCCATCACTTTGGATGTCGGCACCTCGCTGGCCAACCACACCGGTTCCTGGCGCACCAACCGGCCGGTCTATCTGAGCCGCAAGCCACCGTGCAACCACCAATGCCCCGCCGGGGAAAACATCCAGGCCTGGCTGTTTCTGGCTGAATCGGGCAACTACGAAGGCGCCTGGCGCAAGCTGGTGGAAGAAAACCCGTTTCCCGCCATCATGGGCCGCGCCTGTTACCACACCTGTGAAGGGGCTTGCAACCGGGGTCAGCTTGATTCGGCCGTCGGCATCAACTCGGTGGAGCACTTTTTGGGTGACCAGGCCATTGCCCAGGGCTGGAAGTTTGTGCCACCTGCCATGCAGACCGGCAAAAAGGTGCTGGTGGTGGGGGCCGGGCCGTCTGGCTTGTCAGCGGCCTACCACCTGGCCATGCTGGGACACAGCGTCACCATGTATGAAGCAGGCCCGCTGCCGGGCGGCATGATGCGCTTTGGCATTCCGCAATACCGCCTGCCGCGCAACGTGATTGATGCCGAGGTGCAGCGCATCGTCGATCTGGGCGTGCAGATCACCTACAACACCAAGGTCAGCAACGTGCTGGAAACCAAGCAGCAAGGCGGCTTTGATGCCGTGTTTCTGGCCGTGGGCGCGCACATTGCCAAGCGTGCTTACATTCCGGCGGGCGACTCAGCACACGTGCTTGACGCCGTGTCGGTGTTGCGCTCGATGGAAGGCGAAGACAAGCCGCTGCTGGGACGCAAAGTGGTGGTGTATGGCGGTGGCAACACGGCCATTGACGTGGCGCGTACCGCCAAGCGACTCGGGGCCACCGAGTCCATCATCGTCTATCGTCGTAACCGCGAAAAAATGCCCGCGCATGACTTTGAGCTCGAAGAAGCGCTGCAAGAAGGCGTGCTGGTCAAATGGCTGTCCACCATCAAGCAGGCCGGTGAATCGTCGATCACGGTCGAAAAGATGGCGCTGGACGATCAGGGCTTTCCGCAGCCCACGGGCGAATTTGAAACCCTGGAAGCCGACTCGGTGGTGCTGGCGCTGGGGCAGGACGTGGACTTGTCGCTGATCGAGGGCATCCCCGGTCTGGTGGTGCAAGACGGTGTGGTGCAGGTCAACGCGCAGATGATGACCGGTCACGCGGGTATTTTTGCCGGCGGCGACATGGTGCCCGCCGAGCGCAACATCACCGTGGGCATTGGCCACGGCAAGAAGGCCGCGCGCAACATCGACGCCTGGCTGCGTGGCAGCGTCTATACGCCACCGCCCCAAAGCGAAGTGGCCGGGTTCGAGAAGCTCAACACCTGGTATTACAGCGACGCGCCCAAGACTGTGCGCCCGGTGCTTGACATCATCCGCCGCCAAAGCACGTTTGAAGAAGTGCAGGGCGGTCTGGATGAGACCAACGCCCTCTTTGAAGCGCGGCGTTGCCTGTCGTGCGGCAACTGTTTTGAATGCGACAACTGCTACGGCGTGTGCCCGGACAATGCGGTCATCAAGCTCGGTCCCGGCAAGGGTTTTGAGTTCAACTACGACTACTGCAAGGGCTGCGGCATTTGCGTGTCAGAGTGTCCGTGCGGCGCCATCAAAATGGTGCCCGAAGAGATTTAAACGGCTTGAATCAGCTTGAACGGGGCACAATCAGGGTTATGTTCTGCCCCTTTTTTTGGAGTGCATCATGTTCAAGCATCTTCTGGTTCCGGTGGATGGTTCTGCCACCTCACAAACGGCCGTCGGCAAGGCGACCGATCTGGCCCGTGCCTTTGGCGCGCAGGTGACGGTGATTTATGTGATCGACCCCTATCCGTTTACCGGTGTGGGGACCGACTTTGCCTACGGCCAGGCTGAATATCTGAGCGCAGCTACGGCAGAGGCCAATGCTGCCGTGCACGCCGCCAAGGAGTCGTTTGTTAAAGCCGGTGTGGTGGTGGATACCTCGGTCATTGAGGCGCACACCGCCTGGCGCGGCATTGTGGAAGCGGGCGCGTCACTGGGCGCCGACCTGATCGTGATGGGCTCGCACGGCCGCAGCGGCCTTGAAAAACTGGTGCTGGGCAGTGTGGCGCAGGCCGTGCTGTCGCATACCAAATTGCCAGTGCTGGTGGTACGCGACTGAATTCAGCACCCCTCAAAAAAAGCGACCCGCAGGTCGCTTTTATCAAAACCTATAGCTTCTCGCCCTTATCTGGTAAGGATTAGAAGCTATTTTTATCAATCAACCGCACTGCCCGACGTACCCGCAGGCGGTGCAGAAGTCGCAGCCGTCTTTGTGGATCATGGTGGCGTTGCCGCATTCGGGACAGGGCTTGCCGGCCATGGGGCGGCTGGCGGCTGCTGCTGCGGGGGCGTTGTCGTCTTCACGCGGGGCGTCTAGCACACCCATGTCGCGCAGCGGAAAGCCTTGCTCGTTCAAGATGCCCAGCATGGCGTAGCGATGGATGATCAGGCGCGCAATGTAGGCCACGGTGGAGGGCCAGGTTTGCTGGCGTTTTTCACCATTGGGTAGCCCCGGCACAAAGGCCATGAAGTGGCCCAGTGGCTCAGCGTAGTTGAGCAGCTTGCGCAGCTTCATGCCGATCCAGGCCGGGTCAATCACGCGCATGTCCAGGCTTAGCAGGCGTGCCAGGCCGTCCATCGCCTTGGGGTAGTTGCCAGAGAATCCCACCGCGCAGGGGCGCGTGGTCATGTTGCCTTCAGCGTCGGGCAGGTTCACTTCTTTGAGCGTGACGGTGAAATCTTCGCCGGTGGCGGGGTTGGCCACATCGACCGCCCAGGCTAAAGTACCCGAGGGACCGGTCAGCGGCTCGCTGTGGCTGAACATGGCGTCCAGCACCGGGGTGCTGGTGGCGCTGGCATCGGCCGCTTTTTTGCCCGACTGCGCGGCGAGCTGGTCGCAGCGCCAGCGGATCACCGCAGCGGTGGCCGCGACCACGCCCGGGAACGGACGCTTTTCGCCGTGCGGGGGGAAAGGCATGTCAAACGGATGTTCTTCACGCACGGTGGCCAGTGCGTCCAATTTGAGCGCCAGCCAGGCCGGGTCGTTGGCGCGCAAGTCCATCGACAAAGTCTTGGCCATGGCCCCCAGACCGCGCGGTTGCTCAGCCCCGTTGACCCAGACCTCAAACGGCTGTAGCCCTTTTCCGTCTTGGGCCGGCAGCTCCCCAATAAAGAGCGCAAAGTCGCCAAACGGATGGTGCACCATGAAGGTCCAGGCACCGTTGCCACCCGGCACGTCGGGGCGACCGGGCCAGCGTAGGCTCGACAGCACGGCGGTGGGCAGACGGTCGAGCTTGAGGCGGTGGTTGGTGCCTTCAATCTCCAGCGGTTTGGCGGGTGTGGCGGTGGGCGTGACGCTGAGCACCGAGCCCAGTACGCTGTTAGGGCGATAGGTAGCCAGGCCCTTCAACCCAGCTTGCCAGGCCTGGGTGTACAGGCCTTGAAAGTCTTCATACGGGTAGTCCGCTGGCACATTGACCGTTTTGGAGATGGCCGTGTCCACATAGGGCGCCACCGCAGCGACCATCTCGGCATGGGCTTGCGCGCTCATTTCAAGCGCGGTCACAAAGGCGTCAGTCAGCGGTGTGTCGGCACCTTTGAGGTGGCGGTACAGACGCCAGGCGTGGTCTTCCACCGCGTATTCTTTGGAGCTGCCGTCGGCCATGCGTTTTTTGCGGGTGTAGCTCCAGCTGAAGGCCGGCTCGATGCCGTTACTGGCGTTGTCGGCAAATGCCAGGCTGATGGTGCCGGTGGGGGCAATCGACAGCAGGTGCGAGTTGCGCAGACCTTGCGCGCGAATTTTGGTTTTGAGTTTGGCCGGCAGGCGCGAGGCAAAATTTTGTCCACTGAAGTACAGGTCGGCGTTAAACAGCGGAAACGCGCCGCGTTCGGTGGCCAGGTCGCTGGAGGCAGCGTAGGCGGTGTCGCGCATCAACTCGGAAATTTGGCGCGCCATCTCGCGTGCGGGTGCCGTGTCGTAGCGCAGTCCGAGCATGATCAACGCGTCGCCCAGGCCGGTATAGCCCAAGCCCACGCGCCGCTTGGAGGCGGCTTCGGCCTGCTGCGCCGGTAGCGGCCAGACGCTGGCGTCGAGCACGTTGTCAAGCATGCGTACCGCCACTTTGGCCACCGCCGCAAAACCATCACTGTCAAAACGGGCCTGGTCGCTGAAGGGTTCGCGGACAAAACGCGTCAGATCAATCGAACCCAGGCAGCAGCAGCCGTAAGGTGGCAGTGGTTGCTCGGCACACGGGTTGGTACTAGCGATGGTTTCACAATAGGCCAGGTTGTTGTCACGGTTCATTGTGTCGATGAACAGCACGCCCGGCTCGGCATGGTCGTAGGTGCTGCGCATGATCTGGTCCCACAGGTCGCGCGCGCGCAGTTTGCGGTACACCCAATGGCCGCTGGCTTCGTCCAGGTAGGCCCCGTCGGCCTTGGCCTGTGCGCCGGGTTCTGCGCGGTGTACCAGTGCAAAGTCGGCGTTTTCTTGCACCGCCTGCATGAAGTTGTCGGTGACGCCGACAGAGATATTGAAGTTGCGCAGGTCACCTTTGTCTTTGGCGTGGATGAATTCTTCTACGTCTGGGTGGTCGCAGCGCAGCACGCCCATTTGGGCGCCGCGGCGCGCGCCCGCTGATTCGACCGTTTCGCACGAGCGGTCAAACACGCGCATGTAGCTCACCGGGCCGCTGGCGCTGCTTTGGGTGCTGCCGACCCAGGCACCGCGCGGGCGGATGCGCGAAAAGTCGTAACCCACGCCGCCACCGCGGCGCATGGTTTCAGCGGCTTCGGTGAGCGCCGTGTAGATGCCGGGGTGGCCGTCTTCAATGTGGGCAATCGAGTCACCCACAGGCTGCACAAAACAGTTGATGAGGGTGGCCGACAGCGTGGTGCCAGCGGCGGATTGAATGCGCCCGGCGGGCAAAAAGCCGTTTTGCAATGCGGTCAGGAATTTGGCTTCCCAGGCGGCTTGCTCGGTCGGCTTTTCGACGTTGGCCAGTGCGCGCGCGACGCGCTGGTTGACGTCTGCGACCGACTTTTCGTCGCCCTTGCTGTATTTTTCGATCAGCACTTCTTCGCTGATGGGTTGCGCTGGCAGCGCCAGCTGGGCAGGGGCGCGGTCGGTTGTCTGTGATGTCATGTAATTACCTCCTGGGGTCATTGAAAACGTGGCTTGGGGCACTGAAACAGGGCCCCATGTTGATTTGGGTGCGTTGTGTGAAAGCGCAGATTAGACACTAGATGTAGTGTTCATCCAATAAGTATTTACTATATGTAGTGTTTTGATCATGAATAGCTGCATTGGGCCATCGTCTTTGAAGCGCCGTCCGCGTCAGACCTGCCATCGGTGCTACAGCTTTTGTTGCGCGCTTAAGATCAGTCCCTTTCTTCAACAAAAAGTGATATTTGATGTCAGATTCTGGTAAGGTTTTGGGAGAATTGCAGCCTGTCGCCGGGTCTGCCCGGCAGGCCGCCGCCGACGGGTCGGATGTCTTTGTCAGTTACCCAGGCTCGCCCTTTGAGCTGTACCAGCCCTATCCACCGGCGGGTGACCAACCGCAGGCCATCGAACAGCTCACGCAGGGCGTGCAAAACGGCGAAGTGTTCCAGGTGCTGCTGGGTGTGACCGGCTCAGGCAAGACCTTCACCATGGCGAATGTGATTGCGCGCCTGGGGCGCCCGGCCATTGTGTATGCGCCCAACAAGACGCTGGCGGCGCAGCTCTACAGCGAATTTCGCGAATTCTTTCCGAACAACGCGGTGGAATACTTTGTCAGCTACTACGACTACTACCAGCCCGAGGCCTACGTGCCGCAGCGCGACCTGTTCATTGAGAAAGACAGCGCCATCAACGAGCACATCGAGCAAATGCGCTTGAGCTGTACCAAAAGCCTGCTGGAGCGGCGCGACGTGGTGATTGTGGCCACCGTGTCGGCCATCTATGGCATTGGCCAGCCCGAGGCGTATCACAAGATGGTGATGACCTTGAGAGCCGGCGACACGCTGGGGCAGCGCGACATGATTGCGCAACTGGTTCGCATGCAGTACCAGCGCAACGATGTGGACTTTGCGCGCGGCACGTTTCGGGTGCGTGGCGACACCATCGACATCTTTCCGGCGGAGCATTCCGAAATGGCGATCCGCGTTGAGCTGTTCGACGCCGAGATTGAAAGCCTGCAATTGTTTGACCCGCTGACTGGGCGTATCCGGCAGAAAATCCCGCGTTTTACGGTCTATCCCAGTAGCCACTACGTGACGCCGCGCGAGCAGGTGCTGTCTGCGGTGGAAGCTATCAAAATTGAACTGGCTGAGCGCATCAAGGAATTTGTGAGCCAGGGCAAGCTGGTCGAAGCGCAGCGCATTGAACAACGCACCCGCTTTGACCTGGAAATGATGACCGAGGTGGGCCACTGCAAGGGCATCGAAAACTACAGCCGCCACCTGAGCGGCTCCGCACCGGGCGAACCGCCCGCCACCTTGACCGACTATTTGCCCAAAGACGCGTTGATGTTCATGGACGAAAGCCACGTATTGATAGGTCAGTTCGGCGGCATGTACAACGGCGACCGTTCGCGCAAGCAAACGCTGGTGGACTATGGCTTTCGGCTGCCCAGCGCGCTGGACAACCGGCCGCTCAAGTTCGAAGAATTCCAGACCCGCATGCGCCAGTTGATCATGGTGTCGGCCACGCCCGCGCAGTGGGAGTTGGACCACGCCGGGCAGGTGGTGGAGCAGGTGGCGCGCCCCACCGGCCTGGTGGACCCCGAGGTGGAGGTACGCCCGGCCAGTCGCCAAGTGGACGACGTGCTGCAAGAAATACGCCTGCGTGTTGAAAAAGCTGAGCGCGTGCTGATCACCACGCTGACCAAGCGCATGGCCGAGCAGCTCACCGACTATCTGGCCGAAAACGGCGTCAAGGTGCGCTATTTGCACAGCGATATTGATACGGTCGAGCGCGTTGAGATCATCCGCGACCTGCGCCTGGGGGCGTTTGACGTGTTGGTGGGGATTAACCTGTTGCGCGAGGGGCTGGACATCCCGGAGGTGTCGCTGGTGGCAATTCTGGACGCCGACAAGGAGGGTTTTTTGCGTTCCGAGCGTTCACTCATCCAGACCATCGGACGCGCCGCGCGCAACGTGCAGGGGCGGGCGATTTTGTACGCCGACAAGATCACCGATTCGATGCGACGCGCCATGGGGGAAACCGAGCGCCGCCGCACCAAGCAGGTGGCGCACAACCTGGCGCATGGCATCACGCCGCGCTCGATCGTCAAGCAGGTGCGCGACCTGATCGACGGGGTCTATAGCGAAAAGGCGGGCAAAGAGGCCGACAAGCTTGAGCGCGAAGCCATGCAGCGCGCGCAGGTGCAGGACATGAGCGAAAAAGACATTGCGCGCGAAATCAAACGGCTTGAAAAGCGCATGCTGGAGCACGCCAAAAACCTGGAGTTTGAGCAGGCCGCGCGAGTACGTGACCAGTTGGTGGTGCTCAAGCAACAAGCCTTTGGCGCGGTGGTTCACGACGATGTTGTGGTGTCAGGAATGACCGTAAAAACCAATAGCCCTAAAAAGTGACTGGTTGGTATTAGTACTTGACTAAAATACTCAATGTCTGCTATACTTGAACGCAATAGTAGGTTTTTAACGGTACTTTTTCAGGAGCTTGCCATGCGTCTCACTACCAAAGGCCGCTTTGCGGTCACTGCGATGATCGATCTGGGGCTGCGCCAATCGTCCGGCCCGGTCACGCTGGCAGCGATCAGCCAGCGCCAGCAAATTTCACTGTCGTACCTGGAGCAGCTGTTTGGCAAGCTGCGCCGGCATTGTCTGGTGGAATCCACCCGTGGCCCGGGCGGCGGTTACACGCTGGCCAAGTCGCCGCAAGACATCACGGTGGCGGAGATCATTACTTCGGTCGATGAGCCGCTGGATGCCACACAGTGCGGTGGCAAGGAAAACTGCCTGGGTGAAGGTGCGCGCTGCATGACGCACGATTTGTGGGCCTCGCTCAACACCAAAATGGTGGAGTTTCTGGACTCAGTGAGCCTGCAAAAACTGGTCGATGACCAGCTTGCCAAAGGTTTTGAGGTGGAATCAAAGCCTACACTCAAGCGTGCCATTTCCACCTTGTCGCCACTCAAGCCGATGCGCGTGAACGCCCCCAATTCGGTCTTTGCGCTGGGCGCTAGTTACGCCAAGGCCTGAAAGTGGTTGTGTAAACCTTTCAAAAAACATTCATCATGAGCAGTACCCCGCATTTCCCCATTTACATGGACTACAGCGCCACCAACCCGTGCGACCAGCGCGTGGTGGACGCCATGATCCCGTGGTTGCGTGAACACTTTGGCAACCCTGCCTCGCGCAGCCACGCGTGGGGCTGGGAGGCCGAACAAGCCGTTGAAACCGCGCGTGGTCATGTGGCGGCGCTGATCAACGCTGACCCGCGCGAAATCATCTGGACCAGCGGTGCCACCGAATCGAACAACCTGGCGCTCAAAGGCGCAGCGCACTTCTACCAAGACAAAGGCAAGCACATCATCACCGTCAAGACCGAGCACAAGGCCGTGCTTGACACCTGTCGTGAGTTGGAGCGCCAGGGTTTTGACGTGACCTACATGGACGTGCAGCCCGACGGTTTGGTCAACCTGGACGCTTTCAAGGCCGCCATCCGCCCCGACACCATCCTGGCCAGCGTGATGTTCGTCAACAACGAAATCGGCGTCATTCAGGACGTGACGGCGCTGGGCACGATTTGCCGCGAAAAGGGCGTGATTTTTCATGTCGATGCCGCGCAGGCCACCGGGCGCGTGCCGTTTGATATCAGCAAGTTGCCCGTTGATCTGATGAGTCTGACCAGCCACAAAACCTACGGCCCCAAGGGTATTGGCGCCTTGTTTGTGCGGCGCAAGCCGCGCGTGCGCATCGAGGCGCAAATGCACGGCGGCGGTCACGAGCGCGGCATGCGCAGTGGCACGCTGCCCACACACCAATGTGTGGGTATGGGCGAGGCCTATCGCATTGCCAAGCTGGAGATGATGGACGAACTGCCGCGCATCCAGGCGCTGCACGACCGCTTGGTGGCTGGCTTGTCCAAGATCGACCAGGTGTTCGTCAACGGCCACTTGACGCAGCGCGTGCCGCACAACCTGAATATCAGTTTCAACTATGTTGAGGGCGAGTCGCTCATCATGGGCATCAAGGGTCTGGCGGTGAGCAGTGGCTCGGCCTGCACCAGCGCCAGCCTGGAGCCCAGCTATGTGCTGCGCGCGCTGGGCCGCAGCGACGAGCTGGCGCACAGCAGCCTGCGCATGACGATCGGGCGCTGGAGCACGCAAGAAGAAATCGACTACGCCATCGACACGATTACCAGCAACGTGGCGCGCTTGCGCGAGCTCAGTCCGCTGTGGGATATGTACAAAGAAGGCATCGATATTTCCACCATTCAATGGAGTGCTCATTGAATACCCCCGTGCCGCTGGCTCCGCTCCCCCTCAAGGGGGCGATGCCAGTGGCCCGGCAGAGCCGGTTCCAAGGCATCCCGGGCTAAAGGCTTCGCGCAATTGAATTGTTTTTTGAAGGAGAAGCACCATGGCATATTCAGACAAAGTAGTGGATCACTATGAAAACCCGCGCAACGTGGGCTCTTTTGACAAGGGCGACGATTCGGTCGGTACCGGGATGGTCGGTGCACCCGCGTGCGGCGACGTGATGAAGTTGCAGATCAAGGTGAACCCCGACACCGGCGTGATCGAAGACGCGCGCTTCAAGACCTACGGCTGTGGTTCGGCCATTGCGTCGAGCTCGCTGGTGACCGAATGGGTCAAAGGCAAGACGCTGGCGCAGGCGGCGGAGCTAAAAAATAGCCAGATCGCGGAAGAATTGGCGCTGCCACCTGTCAAAATCCACTGTTCGATTTTGGCGGAGGATGCCATCAAGGCGGCGGTCAACGACTACCGCCAAAAACATGGTGCTCCCCAAGCCGCCTGAGTCTGATTTTTTTGCCGTGGCAGGCTACTACGTCGGCCACGGCGGTTCCTAGCAAAGCATTTTTCATCATGGCGATTACGCTAACCGAAGCCGCTGCCCGGCATGTGAACCGTTACCTGGCCAAGCGCGGGCAGGGCGTTGGCGTGCGACTGGGCGTCAAGACCACCGGCTGTTCCGGTCTGGCCTACAAACTTGAATACGTCGATGAGATTGGCCCCGACGACCTGGTCTTTGAGGGCCACGGCGTGAAGGTGCTGGTGGACCCCAAGAGCCTGGCCTACATCGACGGCACCGAGCTGGACTTTGTGCGCGAGGGGCTCAACGAAGGCTTCAAGTTCAACAACCCCAGAGAGCGTGACCGCTGCGGCTGCGGCGAGTCTTTTCGCGTGTGAATCTTCAAGACAACGATTTCGAGCTGTTCGGGTTGGTGGCCCGCTATGCGCAGGACCGCGCCGCGTTGGACGCGCGCTGGAAAGACCTGCAGCGTCAGGTGCACCCGGACAAGTTTGCCGACCAGGGCGCAGCGGCGCAGCGCGTGGCCATGCAGTGGTCGGTGCGCATCAACGAGGCGTACCAGCGCCTCAAAGACCCCCTCAAGCGTGCGGCCTATCTGTGTGAGCTCAACGCCGCGCCGGTCAACGCCGAAAACAACACTGCCATGCCCGCGCCTTTTTTGATGCAGCAAATGCAATGGCGCGAGGATCTGGACGACGCGCAGGGTGCTGAAGAACTGGAACAAATCAGGCTGCAGTGCTTGTCAGCAAAGCGCGAGACGCTTCAAAACATAGAGCAGTTGCTGGATGATGCGCATGACTACGCGGGTGCGGTGGCGCAGGTACGCGCGCTCATGTTCATCGAACGCTTCATGGCCGACGTGGATGCCCGTCTGGACGAAATCGAAACCTGAATTTTCAAGCCGGTGCGCGCCTGTGGCTGCACCGCGTCACAACCAACATGGCACTTCTTCAAATTTCCGAACCCGGGCAAACGCCCAACCCGCATGAACGGCGCATTGCCGTGGGTATTGATCTGGGCACCACGCATTCACTGGTAGCCAGCGTGCGCCACGGCGTGGCTGAATGCCTGCCGGACGCACAAGGCCAGGTGATTGTGCCGTCGGTGGTGCGCTACCTGGAAGGGGGGGGTCGCCAGATCGGTTTTGACGCCATCGCTGCAGGTGTGGGCGACCCGCAAAACACCATTGCCTCAGTCAAGCGTTTCATGGGGCGCGGGCTAAAAGACGTGGCGCTGGCGGGGCGCTTGCCCTACCAGTTTGTTGATCACCCTGGCATGTTGGGTTTGCAGACGGTGCAAGGCGAAAAATCTCCAGTAGAAGTGAGCGCCGACATTCTGGCCACCTTGCGTTACCGCGCTGAAGACACCTTTAATGCTGACCTGTACGGAGCCGTTATCACCGTGCCGGCGTATTTTGATGACGCGCAGCGCCAGGCCACCAAGGACGCCGCGCAACTGGCCGGGTTGAATGTGCTGCGCCTGATCAACGAACCCACCGCTGCCGCCATTGCCTACGGCCTGGACAACGCCAGCGAAGGCGTGTATGCCATTTATGACCTGGGTGGTGGCACGTTTGATATCTCGATTCTGCGCCTGACCCAAGGTGTATTTGAGGTGGTTGCCACCGGTGGCGATTCAGCGCTGGGCGGTGACGATTACGACCACGCGCTGGCCGATTGGGTGCTGGCACAAACCGGTGTAGCCGCTGCAAGCGCCAGCGACAAGGCTGCTTTGAAGACAGCGGCACGCGCCTGCAAAGAAGCACTGACTGCATCAGATTCTGTAGCATTCAAGGCAAGGGTGGCGGGGGCTGAAGTCGTATTTGACGTGAAACGTTCCGACTTTGAAGCGGCCACCCAAAAGCTCACCGCGCGTACCCTGCAAGCGGTGCGCAAGGCGCTGCGCGACGCCAAACTGGAGCCCAGCGAGGTCAAGGGCGTGGTCATGGTGGGTGGCTCCACGCGCATGCCGCACATTCAGCGCGCTGTGGGCGATTATTTTGGCCAGACGCCGCTGACCAACCTGAACCCGGACGAAGTGGTGGCGCTGGGCGCAGCGATCCAGGCGAATCAGCTGGCCGGCAACAACCCCGGTGGCGACTTGCTGCTGTTGGACGTGATTCCCCTGTCGCTGGGCATTGAAACCATGGGCGGCTTGGTGGAACGCATCGTGCAGCGCAACGAGACCATTCCCTGCGCACGGGCACAAGACTTCACCACCTACATCGACGGCCAGACTGCGCTGGCGCTGCATGTGGTACAGGGCGAGCGCGACCTGGTGGCGGACTGCCGTAGCCTGGCGCGGTTTGAGTTGCGCGGCATTCCGCCCATGGCCGCCGGTGCCGCTCGCATTCGCGTCACCTTCACCGTGGACGCCGACGGCTTGCTGAGTGTTTCTGCGCGCGAACAGGTGAGTGGCGTCGAGGCCAGCATTGCCGTCAAGCCGTCGTACGGCTTGGGCGACGAACAAATCACCCGCATGCTGGCCGACAGTTATGCCAGCGCCGAGTCCGACTTGCAGGCGCGCGCCATTGCCGAAGCACGGGTGGACGCCGACCGCATGATTCTGGCCACGCAAAGCGCGCTGGACGCCGACGGTGATCTGCTCGATGCCGCGCAGCGCGCAGACATTGAACAATTGATGCGCCAGGTACGCGCCGCCTGCGATCTGGACGACGCCCCGGCCATCGAGGCCATCACCACCATGCTGGCCAAGGGCACTGAGGCATTTGCCGCTCTGCGCATGAACCGCGGCATCCAGCAGGCGCTGGCCGGCAAGAACATTGAAACCATCTGAAAATTGCGGGTCAGACCACTTTGCGCAGCAAATGTGCTCTGACCCCACTGATAAAGACTATGCCCACCATCAAAATTCTTCCTCACCCTGAGTATTGTCCCGCTGGCGCCGAGGTGTCCGCTCCTGCAGGCACTTCGATCTGCGAGGCACTGCTGGAAAACCACATCCCGATCGAACATGCGTGCGAGATGAGCTGCGCCTGCACCACCTGCCACGTGATCGTGCGTGAGGGCTTCAAGTCTTTGGCACCGTCCGAGGAGGAAGAAGACGACCTGCTGGACAAAGCCTGGGGCCTGACGCCCTTGTCGCGCCTGGGTTGCCAGGCGATCCTGGCGCAGCAAGACCTGGTGATCGAAATCCCCAAGTACAGCATCAACCACGCCAAAGAGGAACACTAACCAGAGCGTTCATTCAGCAGATTGCCCCAGACACCGACTAGCGGCGTGCGTTGGGTATCTGACGCAGCAAAATAAAGGAGGAGGCACGGGCGAAGCCCCAGCCGGGGGACATTTGCGGAGTCGGATGCCCAGCGTGCGCTGCGGGTTCAAATTGACATCAATGGAAGCACTCACTGCTATCGACCATGCGCCAAATCTTTCTCGACACTGAAACCACCGGTCTGGCGGCAGACAACGGCGACCGCATCATCGAAATCGGTTGCGTCGAAATGTTGCGACGCAAGCCCACCGGCAACAACCGCCACATCTACGTCAACCCGGGGCGTGACAGCCACGAAGAAGCGCTCAAGGTGCACGGCATTACCAGCGAATTTCTCAAAGACAAGCCGCGTTTTGAGGAAATTGTGGACGACTTGCTGGCGTACCTGAGCGGCGCGCACCTGGTCATCCATAACGCACCGTTTGACCTGGGTTTTCTGAACATGGAACTGGCCTTGCTGGGCCGCCCTAAACTCGAATCCGTGGTCGCCAGCGTGACCGACTCATTGGTGATGGCCAAAGAGCTGTACCCGGGCAAACGCAATTCGCTTGATGCCTTGTGCGACCGGCTCGAGGTGGACAACTCTGGCCGTGCACTGCACGGCGCGCTGCTCGACGCCGAGTTGCTGGCGGATGTTTATATCAACCTCACGCGCGGGCAAAACAACCTGCTGATGGACGACGCCAACGCGCAAGACGCCAGCGGGCACAGCGTGCCCCTGATAGATTTGCGTGCGTTTACCCTGCCGGTGATTGCGGCCAGTGCCGAAGAGGTGGCTGCGCACGAAGACGTGCTGCGGCAAATTGACGAGTCCAGCAAAGGCAAGACGGTGTGGCGCCAGCTTGACGCGGCTGTGCCCGCTGTTTGATCGCACGCGGCCACCTGCGGCCGCTTTTGCAGTGCACCCGTTCATGCGTTCCCAGCGGCTAGCCAACGCCTTGCCCTTGCTGGCCGTGCTGGGGTCAGTGACGGCGCTGGGCGTGGGCACGTCGTTTGCCAAGCAACTTTTTCCGATCGTTGGTTCTTTGGGCACGACCGCGCTGCGCGTGGGCCTGTCGGCCTTGCTGTTGCTGGCACTGTGGCGGCCCTGGCGCTGGCCGCTGGCGCGTGCCGACGCGGCTGCAGTTCTGCGCTATGGTGTGGCGTTGGGGTTCATGAACCTGTTGTTTTACATGGCCTTGCGTACCATTCCGTTTGGGCTGGCGGTGGCGATCGAATTTTCTGGACCTCTGGCGGTGGCGTTGTATTCGTCGCGCAAGCCGATTGACTTTGTCTGGTTGGCGCTGGCTGTCGTGGGCTTGAGCCTGCTGCTTCCCCTGGGACACAGCGCTGCGGCACTGGACGCAGTCGGGGTGCTGTTTGCGCTGGCTGCTGCGGTCTGCTGGGGTGCCTACATTGTGTTTGGCAAGCGGCTGAGCCACCTGCATGCAGGTCAGTCGGTGGCGCTGGGCTTGGGCGTGGCGGCGCTGGCCGTGCTGCCGTTTGGCGTCTGGCAGGCTGGCAGTAGCCTGTTGGTGCCGCAGACGCTGTTGTTCGGTCTGGGCGTGGCGGCGGTATCCAGTGCCATTCCGATCTCACTCGAAATGGTGGCTTTGAAGCGCCTGCCGCAAGAGGCGTTTGGCGTTATGACCAGCATGGAGCCCGCCGTTGCTGCCTTGCTGGGCTTGCTGCTGTTGCACGAGCAACTCACCGCTTTGCAGTGGTTGGCCATTGTCTGCATCATGCTGGCGGCGGCTGGCAGTTCGGTCACCGCGCGCCGGATGCCGACCGGCGTGCCAATCGCCGACCAGGTTCGCTAGGGCTAACTGCCAAGCATGCACATTCACCCCAAATGATGAAATTGACTCGTCATTCCCGCGCAGGCGGGAATCCATGGTTTGCTGAGATGCTGGATTCCCGCCTACGCGGGAATGACGAAGCTCGGCGTATTTCACGTTAACCCTTTGATGATTATTTAAATGGGGGTACACATAAAATATGTTGACGGTCGTCGAGACACCAGTTTTCCAAAACAGGCCGAAAAAATTTGCCGCCAAAGACATAAAAAGGTCGTGAACTATGGACATTAAAACGATTGACATTGAAAAAATCGCGCTGGCCATTGAAGCCGATGCGGGCGAATCAGATTCTGCGCGAGCAGGTGCTTACTGCGGCTTGAGCTGGCGCGGCTGGCCCAGCCCAAGAATCGCAACCGTCAAATTGTCTTGTCCCGGCCTATCTTTCGCCAAAACCGTCGTTACAAGCTCTTCGGCCAAGTGTTGCGCATCACCAGTCCAGCAAGCTGCAATTTCGCCACCGTCCAGAGCTGCATACAAGCCATCGCTGCACAGCAACATTTGGTCGCCCGCAACCAGCTCAAACGCTTGCGGATTTTGGTCTATCAAATCCAGTTGAGTCAGGCCCAGGTAACTGGTCAGTGCTGCCCGTTCGGGGTGGCTCTGGGCTTCTAGCACGCTGATCACCCCGTTGGCGGCATCACGGTCAAGCTCAACAGCAAAGACATGATCTTGCGTCAATTGCGTCAACTTGCCTTGGCGCAGCAAGTACAGGCGGCTGTCGCCAACGGATACCCAGTGCAAGACCTCTCCATGCACCACGGCTGCAACCAGCGTAGTGCCCACGTGTTCTTCACCAACTTGTTGCGCCAAATTGACAATGGCCTGGTTGGCTTTGTCCAATGCCTGTAGCAGCGCCACTGGCACGCTCTCGCCAGCGGGTTTTGCCATGTAGCTTTGCAAAAAAAATTGCACCGCCAAATGGCTCGCCTCTCCGCCACAGGCCATACCGCCCATGCCATCGGCCACCACAGCCAAAACACCGCCGTGAGCCACAAAAGCCTGATCGTCTTTGTCGCTGAAACCAAAAGCATCCTGCTGGCTGCTGCGCGCGCCAATGTGCTGACAGTTGCCGGGGTGAACCTGCATCACAGTCTTTTCAGAATCGTCAGACGCAATTCGGTTCGGCCCACCAAAATCAGATCACCATCACTTACCCTGCGTCGGCCTGTAATGGGCGATCCGTTAATGGCGGTGCCGTTGGTGGAGCCCAGGTCATCGACAAACAATAGGCCTCCCTCAGCTGACAAAACGCTGTTTCTGGATGAGACTTCACTGTCGTCGTCGATCACTACTGCGCAACTGGCGGCACGCCCGATCATCGACTCCGCGCCAACCTCTGTGCGCCATTCACGCCCACGATGGGCTCCGTTGACGGCTGTGAGTTGAATAGGCAGACCAGCGCGGGGTATGACCATGGCCGTGGCAGGTGTATCTATCGGTTTCTGAACAGTTTGGGGTGGCGTGGGTTCTGGCGATGGTGCGGGCGGAGACACGGGTTCAGACTTTTTACGCCGCGTCAGCAAAAACCCCAAAAATGCCACCACACCAGCGCCACCCGCAGCCCATAACCAAAGCGGCAAGCCTGCAACTGTTGCGGGTGCAACTGCGGCGGCGGGTTCAGATGCCGCAGCGGTCGGTGTCACCGCACCTGGCACCAGTCGCACTTCACTGGTGGCGGTCAAAACCCTCTGGTCTGCTTGAAGCTTGACGCGCAGCGGGTAAGCTCGGCCATCGCCAGGGCAAGCGGTGCACTCCAGCAGCAACAAATTGGCCTCGTGGATGGTGCCGTTTAGCGCGCTGTAAATCTGTGCCAAGGGTTTGCTGCCTGCCGCCACAAATTCGCCGCCGGAGGCATGTGCCAATGTCCCCAGCAGCTTGAAACCTTGATCTTTATCGGTGGCTGAAACGCTTGCGGCTGCAAAACCAATGGCATAAATCGGTACCGGTTCTTCCTGGATACGTGCCAGTGTTTCTGCCAGCGTACTGCCGCCCGCTGCGTCTGCAATACCGTCGCTTAAAGTCACAATCACGCGCCTGCGTGGCAGGTCTGCGTCAGCGCGTCGCCCCATGTCCAGCGCGCGCATCAGGCCCTCGTTCAGGCGTGTGTGTACGTCGGTCAGTGCCAGTTCATCGATTTTTGCCTTCAGCGCGGCTTTGTCTGCCGTGAAGTCTTGCACCGTCTTGACCGTTTCACCAAAGCTGACAATGGCTGCGCGGTCTTTGTCACTCATTTTTTCAGTCCATTGCATCAAGGCGCTGCGAATCTGGGCAAATTGGTCTGGTTTGAGCGACTTTGACACGTCAACTAAAAAGATCGTGGCAATGCCTTCACCCGTATTGGCAAACGCCTGAAAAGACTGTGGCACGGCCGGGTACGGGCCAATGTCAGCTTGCAGTTGGTCGGCTTTGATGTTTGATACCGCCGCGCCACTCTCTGATCGAATGTCCAAATAAACCGCCACCTTGGGTGTGGCTGCGCGCGCCTGGATGATGCGCACGCTGCCGGCCACCACTGAATTGACGGCAGGCGCTGGTGTTGATGCGGGCAAGGCCGCAGCCGATGCGCTGGGTGCCGCAGCGGCAGCCGTTACTGCACCAGAAACCGCCAATGCTGGTGCGGCGGGGACGCTCGCCGCAGCAGCTACATCTGCAGCGCAGGCCACTTGTGACAGTAAAACAAGAAACAGGCCCAAGTACCAGGCACGATGCATCATTGGTCTTTTCCTACATACAAACGGTTAATCAAATTTCGTAGCGTGTAATGCCCGGCTTCATTGACGCTACGCTCTTCACGCGCCTGCACCAGGTTCATCAGCAACACCAAAAAAGCGCTTTGCACCAGTGCTACCAGGGTGGTGTAAAAAGCCACGCCCAGAGATGAGGTCAACACCTTCAAATCCACCTGTTCGGGATTGATCTGTTCCATGGCCAGCGCAATGCCAATGACCGTGCCAATAAAGCCGATAGTCGGAATCACCCAGACGATGTAGCGCGCCAAGGCATAGCGCAAATCAACCCGGTGCGCAATCAGTTCCAGCGAACTGTTGAGCACGCTCACGGTTTGATCGACCGAACGGCTGGCCTGAAACTGCAAAATACACAGGTCAATCAAATACGGCAAAAACCCGTGTTCGCCGTTGAACTGGCCGGTAGTCTGGCGGCGAATGGCGGGCAAGTCTGGTGACTGCAACACCGTCTCGCCGTCTTCGGGCAACAGGTGTTGCGCAACAAAGGCAAATTCACGCTCGGCCACGCGCCAACGCACAAAAAATTCACCCAGTCCGACAAAGAAAAACAAGTGCATCACATTCTGAATGGTCAGCGGGTAGGGAAACGTGTTGGTGGCCGCATCCAGCAGGATGATGCCCGTCGGCCCCTTGCCCAGCAGCACGGTGGCGATGCCGATGAAGACGCAGCCTGCCAGCAAAGACAGCCCAAACACCATGCCCCGATGTGGCAATAACCAAATGGATTTCATGCGCCACACACCTCACAACGCTTGTTTTTGACCTTGACCGCACCGCACGCGCAGCGCAGCAACGCAGCGCCCGCTGGCGGCATGACTGCTACTGGTGAACACTTTAAATCTAGCGCTCGCAACAGTTCTCTCACTGGCATGGTCACGCTGCCAAAGCGCAGCGCATCTTGGGGCGAAATCAGCTCTTGCCGCACATTAATTTGCGCTCCCCCCACGCGCAGCAATACCGTGCCCTGGGTGCTGCGGCAGTCGGTAACCAACAACTTGCCGTCGACCAAAAACTCCAGCTCTGCATGAACCCGGCTCACCGACTCATCGGCCAGCACGATGTCGCAAGTGGGCGCGCGGCCGATGGTGTACTTGCGATCAGAGTGATGCATCTTCTTTGTGGACTGCTTTGAGATACTCGGCGACTTTGTCCATCTCTGGATACACGTACGGTTTGGTAACGCCCAGTCTGGCCAGCGACTTCAGATTAATATCGCAGCCAAGTCTTATCTTGGTCAGCTTGCGTATTGGATGCCAACCAGATTCAAGCGAGGCATTTATTCGTAAGGCGTCAGCTTGGCTCGGTTCGTACTGAAGCAGTTTGATGGGTTTGTTAGCATCCGCCAAATTCATACCGAAAAGTAAAAAGGCTCCCTTTTGTCCATGTAGGCGCGCATTGGTGTACTTTGGTTTTACGCACAGCACTGAAAACAGATGCACCGGATTAATAAGGGGACGAAAGTGACTTTTTTCCTCGCGGACATCATGCAGAAGAAAATCTGCACTTGGCTGCCCCTTAAAGCCTACCATGTCATGCAGGAAACGCACCGCATCCCGGTGTAGCGATGTCTTTGATTTGTCCTTTGACGCGCCGTCGTTCGTCAATGGCGACTTAGCCAAATTGGCTACCACGCTGACTGCGTCGGAATCGTAGTATTTCACCTGATCCCGATCGATCTCCAGAACATACACCACCCCCGTCTCCCCAGACTCGGGTTGGTCCAGTGCAAAATATAGCGCGCCAAGCACGTCTTCACTCATATCCAGCATGCGGGTCGGCGCCAGATAATGCTGCATCCGTGCGAGCTTATCAAAGGCAGTCTTGTCCACTGCAAACTCTTGATCGTTGAAACGCTGCATTTCTCGATAAATATGGTGCTCACGGTCCAGGTATCCACGAAAAACCGATGGAGTCACAGCTTGGTCTCTATAGTCCGATGGTTCGCCGCGAAAATACAAGATGTTGTTCTCGTCAGTTTTTTTAATATTCAACACTATCGCGATGAGCGTGTCAATGCTTTGTGCCTCTTCAACTACGACAGGAAAATGTATCGGCATGATTGCAAACCTTTTATGGTTAAGTAGATATTTTGTACGGTTGGCCTTGCCTAGCAGAGGATAAATATCCCATAATTTCTCTTGCGAGTCGCACATTAAGGTGTCAATAGTTGAAGTCCATTGAACCCTACGCTATCTATTTGCTGTAAAGATCGCATGCTGACGGGCGTGGTGGTTGCTTGCATTCTTCTTTTATCAAAATTGATCTTTCTTCACCAGATGGCTCATTGAGCCATATTGGTTCAATACTATTGGCAGTGAAATACGCTGCGATCAATCGATTTTCCCCACTTGCACGTTCTCCTGTTTCAAGAAGAAAATTTATATGGTGCATACAGTTATGTGGCTCACAAATATAGCCGCCAAAATAGGTATTATCGTTTACGCTAACTCGTTGAAATCCAGTTTCAAGCCCTCCACCAATAATCCACCACCCTTCATTATTTTCAGTGACCGATATTTTAGATTTAAAAAATATTGAAATCATATTTTCTCTAAATGCAATGTCGTCACGAAGTACATCCCAAATGTGTGGACATTTCTTACTATTGTCGCGAAGACAGGCGTCAACGGCTTCAATTTTTATGAGCGGATGTCGTATGCTTCGTACTCTGATTGCTTTTAGACCGTCAAATCCCCAGAATACTGTGGAACCACCGTTTCCACCTTTTTCATCCTTGACCAGCGGTAGGCCCTTTTCCTCGACGATTTTTATCGCACCTGAGAGCTTCACTGAAGCGATCACGATTTTGCCGTCTGAAATATTAATAAACTTATATTCATCACTGCAAGCATTGCCACCACATGAGGTATGAATGAGCGCATCCATTAGGCTGTCGCCATTGAAGTCCTTCTGCGCATCAATCGAAACGTGTTCGTCGCTCGGACCTATGTATCGCTTGCCATCGAGTGTGGCCACGAGAGTAGCTAAATAGCCATCAGGTTCGAGTTTTTCCACAGCGTAAGTGACCACCCCGCGCTTGGCTTGTTGGACAATAATCGGGTTGACCGAGTGTCTAGCACCCCCGGTGGCTGCTGACCCAGGTTCATCAACTGTCTGTGCATTTTTTTCAGACCTGTCTGACATAAAAAATGCAGCTAAAACGATAACCACTGTAAATCCAGCTACTCCCCACATCGTAGAGACCGACCAACGTTTCTCGACAGAACGGGTCGCCAATATTTTTTGCGGGGCATTTAGATCAAACTTCTCTACTATCACTGCTGCTTCCGCGGTATCAACTGTCTGACCACTTGCAAACAGCATTCGCTGAAACTCCGTCATCGTCTGCGGACGATTCTTGTGACCCACCGCCAGCCCCGACCGAAGCGCATTGGCGAGTGATGCTGATACCCCAAGCGCATCAACATCGAGCTCATCCTTGGCCACCCGCTCAGTGGCAGGCGGTGGCGGCTCACCAGCAACCGCGTGATACAGCACCGCCGCACTGGCATAAATATCCGTCCACGGCCCTTGTTCACCCCGGCGGTGGTATTGCTCATACGGGGCGTAACCTTCTGACAGCACCACCGACAAGCTGCGACTGCGCTCACTCATGGCCTGGCGGGCTGCGCCAAAGTCCAGCAGGATGGCCCGGTTGCCGGTGGTCAGATAGATATTTTGCGGTTTGATGTCGCGGTGCAGAAAGTTTTTGGCATGGACTTCACGCAGTCCATCCAGTATCGGCATCAGGATGTCGATTGCCGTTTGCTCTGGCAGTTTGCCTTGCGGCTGCTGTGCAAGATAGTCGGCCAGCGTGATGCCGTCGTAATAGTCCATGACCAGATAGCCGGTGCCGTTTTCTTCAAAGAAATTGCGCACCCGCACAATGTTGGCATGGTCAAAGCGAGCCAGTGTGCGGGCTTCTTGCAGAAACTGAGTCAGACCATAACGAAAGTGCTCCGCATCGGCAGCAGAGTGTGCGCTGATAGTGACATGGTCGCCATCACGTCCGGCCAAGTCACGCGGCAGGTATTCCTTGATGGCAACCTTGGTTTCCAGCTTGGTGTCAAACGCTAGGTAGGTGATGCCAAAACCGCCGGGCTTACCCAGAACTTTGCCGATCAGGTATTGGCCATTGTTCAGCAGGGTGCGGTGCGGCAAGACCAATGGGCCACGCTTTTGGCTTTCGTCATAGCCGCAGTGCGGGCAAGTGCTAGCGTTGCCCTTCTCGGCGAAGCAGCCGGGGCAAAGGTGAGTGAATGCTGGGTTATTCATTGGACTTTGATCCGCTCTACCCAATAATCCGGATGGCGATGTTGGTGAGAAACCGCGACGATCCAAACTTCATCGCCTCGCACCACATAGCGCAAGGTGTAAGGAAACCGATTCATCACATAGCGCCGGACATCTTCTAGCTCGACAGGAAACATTAACGGTGTTCGGGCAATCCGGCTTGATGCCTCTCGCACAGCACTTTTGAAGCGCAACCCAAGACCAGGCTGTTGCTGCTCATACCAATCGCAAGCATCAGCCAATTCGTCATTGGCGATTTCAGCAAAGCGAATTTGCATTATGTGCGGCCAAAAACTTCGTCAAAGGTCAAAGTTTTCATGCGCCCATCATCGCAAGCGCGTGCTCTGTGTACGGCTTCTTCTGCCCAAACACTGTCAATTGCTGCATCTGGTTTGTCCAGGCTTTGCATGATTTGCTCTGCAACCTCATAGCGATCAGAGGCTTTGAGTTGCAATGCCATTTGAATAATTTCTGGTTTACCCATGAGCTTTTCCTTCAAGTTGATTGCCATGACCGATAAGTCAATCCAATCGTTTTACCCCTAAACCCATTTGAACTGCTCACCACAAAACGGCACAAACAGCAGCTTGGTTTGGCCCATTTCGATGGTGTCGTAGGCTTTCAGTTCGGTCGGGGTGGCGACCTCGTTTTCATTGAGGTAAATAATGCCCCGGCCTTCGCCAGGTGTGAGTAGATAGCTATTCTTTTTGGGGTTAAAGCTGATGACAGCGTGGTTCTCGCGCGAGATGGCATCGTCACCGCCAATGCAGATGTCCATCTTGGGGTCGCGCCCGACAAAATTGCGCTCGCTGCGGATGCGGTAATCGCGCCCTTTCTCTGGGCCTTCAATGCACACCAGCCAGCCCACCACCGGGTCGATGCCCATTTTTTTTCGCACCACACCCACGGTGGCACCGGGGTCACGCTCGACGAAGGCTGGTTTAGCTTGGCCACGGGCTACCGTGGGGCTGTCCAGCTCTGGCCGAACCGGTGCTGCGTAACCCGTGCGAGCGGCCGCCACAGTGGGCTGAATGTGCAAATTGGCCACCCCGCACGAGGGGCATGTGCTGTGTTTGTCTGCATCAAAATAGTGACCACTGTCACAACGTTTCATCACCATGAATGTCCCCTGCAATTGTTGCCAGTGTGATTGGCTGCTTACCGAATGCTGACCCGACCATCTGCGCCAACGGTTACTGTTGCCACCAAGTATTTTTGTTGTTTGACCGATAGTCTGGCAGGTGGTAGTGCGCTGGAACCATCGCGGTGAATGACACTACCCGTCACGGTAGGTGTGTCATTTTCCCCGTGAAGATTGTAGAGCTCGGCAAACACACGATAGTCGCCAGCAGCGGCGCTAGGGTTGCTCCAGACTTCATTGCCGGGGCCATACTGGCTATCAACGCTGAGCTCACCGGGTTTGCCCGGATAGGTTTTGTGCTCGTAAGAAAATTCGGTGCCGCTGGGGTCCACCACGCGCAGGTCCACATCCTGATATTTGGTGCCCCACTGGATATGCACCAGCAGAAATGTTTTGACAAGCTGCTGGGTGGCGGCATCGGCACGCTGGCGGTTTTGGTCAGCCTCGGCTTGGGCTGCCCGCATGGCAGTTTCGGTGGCACGCAACGACTCTTCGGCGACTTGTTGGCTGGCTTCGGCGGCGCGCTGTGCTGCTTGCGCCGACTGTGCTGCTTGGCGGGCGGTGTCTTCAGCGGCGCGGGCTTGTTTCAGCTCTTTTTGGTAGTCGATCGACTCTTTTTTGTAATACGGCAGCAAGATGACCATGATGATCAGAAAAGCGCCCATGGCACCTGAGATCACGTCCAGCATCGACAGGTTAAAGATGTTGATGTCGCGATTGCGCCGCTTCATGGCTGTGGCTCCAAAAATAGGGCGGTCGCGGTGTAGTTGTCGTGGCTGTCTGGGGCACGACTTTGCAGGATGCGCTCCATGGCTGCCAGCCAATCAACCGGGGCGGATGCATTGGCCAGTGTGGCTTGCATGTCAGACTCGGTCACAAACTCCCAGAAACCATCTGTACACAGCAAAAAAGCATCGCCTGGGTGAACCTCGATGGCTTGCTCCAGCACGGTAGTACGCAGTTTGCCGGGGTTACCCAGGCTGCGGGTGAGGCGGTTGCGGTCTTCATGGTGACGAATAGCGTCAGCGCGTATGTGACCGGCATCAACCATCACCTGCGGCACGCTGTGGTCTTTGGTTTGCTGCACGATCAGTCCATGCGAAAAATAATAAAGGCGCGAATCGCCTATATGCGCCCACAGGGCTTGCTTGCCTTGCAACATCAGCACAACTGCCGTGCTGCGCATGGCGCTTACACGGTCATTTTGTTGTTGACCTTGCAGAATGGCTTGGTGGGCCATGGCCAGCAGGGTGTCAAGTTGTCCGGCTGAAAATTCCGGGTTGTTTTTGTAGGCTTCAATGATGCTGTTGGCTGCCATGTCGGCGGCTACATCGCCACCGCCGTGGCCACCCAGTCCGTCGGCCATCACCCAGCAGCCTTGGGTGTTTGAAATCAACCAGTTGTTAGCGGCATCTTCGTTGAACTTGCGGCCACCGGCATGTGAAAGTGTTGCATGGTTGAATTTCAAGATTCAGTCTCCAAAGCCACTTCAAATTGATATTCCCGTTTGCTCAGGTAGAACCGCTCCCCGGGTTTGAGTTGGCGCGGCGTGGCCGAATCAATGCGTTCACCGCTGTCCAAAAAAGTGCCGTTGGTCGTCCAGCAGTCTTCCAGCCAAAAAAAGCGTGTGGCTTTGTCCCAGCGCACCGTGCAATGGCGTCTGCCCACATCTGTAGCATCAGCGGGCAGCACCAGTTGGCACAGGCTGGCATCGCGCCCGATGGCGATTTGCTCGCTGTCCAGCGGCACTGCTGTACCGGCATAGGGGCCGGTCATGCCACGCAGGACTGGCTTTAGACGTGCCTTTGCCGGGGCGGCAACGCGTTTGGTAAGTCCGCTCTGCCCACGGGTGACAGCATCCTTGATGACATTGCGACTGCGTCGATTGGCAAGCAAGCCAATGGCCGTGATGGCCAAGAGCATCGAGATTCCAATCAACGTAAACAAAACAGGCTGCCTGCCCAACTCGGCCGCAATCGGGTTGGGCTTGGAGCGGCTGACGTAATAGGGCAAGTGCAGACGCTCCAATTCCACCAATAGTTCGTCCGACAGAATAGCCCAGGCGACGCCTTCGCCCAGCGGAACACGTTCTTGCCGTATGCCTTGCGGTGCGTTAGGGTCAACCACCAACACCGCAGTCAACGCTTTTTGTACGTTGATGCCCACCACTTGGCCCATGTCATTAAAAAGTGGTCCGCCCGAATTGCCTGGGTTGACGGGGGCTGTGATCTGGATATGCCGAACCGTACCTTCAGGTGAATCGAGTTCGGTGAACTTGCTGATGATGCCCTCGCTAAACGAAACACGGCCAAAGTCGCGCGTAGAGCGCAGCGCAGCACCGGGATAGCCTGCCACGATGACCTTGTCTCGTTCGTCCATCGCGCTGCGTGCGGCAAAGGCCACAGCTTGACCGCCTGGACTTTTTTCAACCCGCAGAACAGCCAAATCTTTAGCGGCTGACTGCCAAAGTACCGCCGCCTGCATCAATTCACCATGGGCGGCCATGATGCCAACTTTGCCACCTTCTCCGGTGCAAGCAATGACATGGCGATTGGTGACCACATGCTTGCCGTCAGCCACCAAAAAACCAGAGCCGGTTTCGATGTTGGACGGTGAAACCAGGCAAACCACTGGCACGGTGCTTGAGCGCATGGCCTCGGTCAGATTGTCTGCGTGGGCTGGAGTTGATAACGCAATACCAGTTAGAAACATGAACGCAAAGACTTTGCCAGAGGACATGAACTCAGAGCCGATCCCAGTGAATGATTTTGTAATCAATGATACGCTGCGCTCTGAGTCTTGCATGATTGACCTCATTGCCCTCGCGCGGGTTCTAGGTTCTACAATCCTCCCCCTCACCGGGGGTGTCTGTCGTTCTGGCAGGCTGAGAAAGTCCCCATACCTGATCTGGATCATGCCAGCGTAGGGAGCGTGAAGGTCTTGGGTTTTGGTCGCTGCTGCGGCCCATGCCTTTCGCCCAGCGCACTTGAAGCTGGCGCACTGAAAGGCTTGCCATGAACCGTCGTCTGTTTTCACTTGCCGCAACCGCATTGGTTGCTTTGGGCGCTTCCACTGCATCCCTTGCAGCCGACGAATTGCGCGTGATGGTGCACAGCTCGTTTGCGCTGCCCAAGGCCTTGCGGGCCGACTTTGAGCAGCAAGCCGGCGTCAAGCTGGCCCTTATCAAAGGGGGTGACGCGGGCGAAATGCTCAACAAGTTGATCCTGACCCGCGCCAACCCGGTGGCTGACGTGGTGTTTGGCATCGATAACACGCTGGAAGCCAAGGCGCGCGCTGCGGGCGTGCTTGAAGGGCCTCTGGCCCCTGTTGATTATGGGTTTGTCACGATTAACTTTGACAAGACGGCAATTGCCAAAAGCGGCTTGGCGCTGCCCGCCACGTTGCAAGACCTGACGCTGCCCGCTTACAAAGGCGCGCTGGTGGTGCCCAACCCCGCCACCAGTAGCACCGGCTACGCCTTTTTGCTGGCCACCATTGCCGGGCTGGGCGAGGAGCCCGCTTTCAAGTGGTGGGGCCAGATGCGTGCCAATGGCCTGAAAGTGGCCAAGGGCTGGAGCGAGGCTTATTACACCGACTTCACACGCGGGGGTGGTACGCATGCGCTGGTGGTGAGCTACGCCACCAGTCCGGCAGCGGAAGTGTTTTACGCCAAGGAAAAGCGCACCCAGTCGCCCACCGGCAGCTTGAACCTGAAGGGCGGTGTGTTCAAGCAGGTAGAGGGTGTGGCCCTGCTCAAAGGGGGTGCGCAGCGCGCTGCGGCACAAAAATTTGTCGCTTTCATGCGCTCTGAGCCGGTGCAGCAAGCCTTGCAGACCGAGATGTGGATGTACCCGGCACAAGCCAGCACGCCGCGCGCGCCGGTGCTGCTGCAGCACGCCGTCGAACCGGCCCATTTCGAGAGCCTGCCCGCGCAAGCCATGGCCGACCACGGTGCCCAGTGGGTGGCGCGCTGGACGCAGGTGGTGCTGAAGTAGGCCACTTGCCGGATGACCCGACCCACGCACGCCTTGTTGAGACAGTCCAACATCATCCGGGTCTTTTGAAGCGCCAGATGCGATGCCCGTGAACGCTGAACGATCCGGGTGGTGGTCCATCCGCTCGCTGTGGCTGGCGCTGCTGCCCGCACTGGCGCTGGTGGTGTTGCTGCTGGCGCCGCTGTTGCGACTGGGGTGGGCCGGTTTTTCGGACGAGTTCAACGCCTTGGGTGCTGTGTCGCTGTGGCAACCGTGGCAGGATGCTTACCTGCGTTGGCGTGTGCTTTGGTCTGTGGCGCAAGCGGCCATCACCTGCGCGCTGGCCTTCGCACTGGGCTTGCCGCTGGCCTGGGTGCTGACGCGCTTTGAATTTTCCGGGCGCGCGCTGGTGCTGCGCCTGCTGATGCTGCCTTTTGTTGTGCCGACACTGGTCGCCGCGATGGGGGTGCTGGCGCTGTGGGGGCCGCACGGGTTGATCAGTGGCGCGCTGGGCATCAACCTGCAAGACACGCCCTGGCTGCTGCTGTATGGCAATTTGTTTTTCAACCTGTGCCTAGTGGTGCGCGCCGGGGTGGACGCGCTGGGGCAGGTGAACGCGCGCCAGGTGGCCGCCGCCCGGTCGCTGGGTGCCACGCCGTGGCGCGCCTTCTGGCGTATTGAGTGGCCGGCCATTGCACCCTGGCTGATGTCGAGCCTGTGCCTGGTGTTTTTGTATTGCTTTGCCGGTTTTGGGTTGGCCCTGGTGCTGGGTGGGCAAAGCTACGCCACCGTGGAGGTTGAAATCTATTCCCTGGTGGCGTACGAATTGCAGTTGGGGCAGGCCAGCGTCTTGGCGCTGTGGATGCTGCTGTTGACCGGTGCGGTGGCGCTGGGTTACGCCGCGCTGGAGCAAAGCCTGGCCGCACCCATGCGCAGCAATCCGGTGGCGCGCATTCGGCCGGGCAACGCGCGCCAGTGGTTGGCGCTACTGGCGGCATTGGGGGTGTTGCTGGCGGTTTGTGCGTTGCCCATCATTGCTATTGTTATCAAAGCTGTCAGCGCTTTATTGACGGGCGCTACAGGCCTATTTGATGCAGAAGCCCTGGGGGCGCTCTGGAATACCTTGCGCTTTTCTGCGGTTGCGCTGGTGGCGGCGACGCTGCTCGGCGTGCTGCACGCGCTGGCAACGCAGACCAGCGTGGTATGGCGCGCGCTGGCGTTCTTGCCCTTTGTGGTGTCGCCGGTGACGGTGGCATTTGGCTTGCTGCTGCTGTACCCGTTGTGGACCGCCAGCTTGCCGCTGCTGCTGGCAGCCTACGCGGTGCTGGCGTATCCGTTTGTGGCCAATGCCTTGTCGGCGGGGCTGGATGCCTTGCCGGTGCACGTGCTGCACGCTGCACGCACGCTGGGGGCCAACCCGTGGCGCTGTTTCTGGCGCGTGACGCTCCCGCTGCTGGCGCCCGCGTTGCGCCGTGGTATGGCATTTGCCGCCGCTACCGCCTTGGGCGAGTTTGCCGTCACGCTGTTTTTATCGCGCCCCGAGTGGGCCACGCTGACCACGCTGATCTACCAACGGCTGGGGCGCCCCGGCCAAGCCAATCTGGACGCCGCGATGGTGCTGGCCTGTGTGTTGATGGTGCTGGCATTGTTGGCTTTTTTGCTGATTGAATGGCCAAGTCACGAGGCGGGCGGGAACACGGATCCCCGCGTGAATCGCGCCTTGCCTGCTGTAGATGTCAACATGACCCCAAGAGGCATTGATGCTTGAGCTGCGCCACATCCACCAGCGTTACGGCAGCCAACCTTTGCTGCAAGACGTGAACCTGCATGTGTCAGCCGGTGAAATTGTGGCGCTGCTGGGGCCGTCGGGCAGCGGCAAAAGCACGCTATTGTCGATCGCCGCCGGCTTGCAGCGCCCGGACGCGGGCAGTGTCTGGCTGGACGGCACAGACATCACCGCCATGCCACCCGAGCAGCGCGGCTTTGCCTTGATGTTTCAGGACTTTGCGCTGTTCCCACACCTGAACGTGCAAGACAACGTGGCTTTTGGCCTGGTGGAACAGCGCGTGCCCAAAAAAGAATCGCGCACCCAGGCTTTGCAGATGCTGGAGCTCTTTGGTCTGGCCGCGCTGACCAAGCGCCGGGTCTGGAACCTGTCGGGGGGTGAGCAGCAGCGCGTGGCGCTGGCGCGAGCACTCATTACCCGACCGCGCGTGCTGCTGCTGGACGAACCGTTTTCTGCGCTGGATGCCGACTTGCGTGTGGCGCTGCGTGCTGAATTCAGCAACCGCATTCGCGCCGCTGGCATGGCCACACTGCTGGTAACCCACGATCAAACCGAGGCCGCAAGCATGGCAGACAGATCCGAGCGGCTGTTGCCAGGGCAAGGCGTGCGTTAAAAAACTTTGACCACTGCACGCCCCAACGCACTGCCAGCAGCGGGCTATGCCATGGTGGTCAATAAGTCTTGTGATGTTTGGCCATGATTGCTCATAACGCTCCAAAAAACTAACGCTTGACGTTGAATGCCTTGCGTTAAATAATCACCGCCATGATTCAATCGTTCAAAGACAAGGTCACTGCGGCTGTGTTCATGGGTAACGTTGTCAAGCCTTTGCCGCGCGAGATGCAGCCGCTGGCGCTGCGCAAGCTGAAGATGATTGACACCAGCGCCAAAGTTGTTGACTTGCGCGTGCCCCCGGGTAACCGGCTTGAGGCTTTGAAGGGCAACCGCAAAGGCCAGCACAGCATACGCATCAATGACCAATGGCGCGTGTGCTTTCGTTTCGTTGACGGGAATGCTTTTGATGTTGAGATCGTGGACTACCACTAAGGGGATTTGAAAATGGCAATTGACCGCAACCAGTTAGAGGGTTTGAATGTCAGTAATGTGGTCACCGGCGAACGGCTCAGGCCGATTCACCCGGGTGAAATACTCCGTGAGGAATTTCTGATACCGCTGGGCATGAGTGCGCATGCATTGTCCATGGCGCTGCAAGTGCCTGCGCCGCGTATCAATGACATCGTGCGTGAACGCCGTGCCGTGACTGCCGATACCGCTTTGCGCCTGGCAAAGTACTTTGGGACAAGTGTGGCGTTTTGGACCGGCCTGCAGGCCGACTTTGACGTGACCGTGGCGCGCGCTGCCATGACCGATGCGCTGGCGCGAATTGTCAGCCGTGAGGCGGAATCTGTGTGATTTACGCCTCATGGTTCGCAATGCGTTTTAAGGCTGTAGCGCCCGTCTGCTTGGCGTGATTAGCGCCGACACCATTTCCAGCAGCGATAGAAGTCAAGCAAGTTGTCGCAACAAGAACGTCATTTTGCCGAAATCCACAACTCGAACCAATGGTCCAACTACTTAGAAAAGAATAGATGACAGTGCAGAACGTGATTCCGGTGATCGACCTCTTCGCTGGACCAGGGGGGCTTTGCGAGGGATTTTCATCGGTCAAAGATGCTGAGGGGAACCCGCGTTTTGCCGTCAAGGTTTCCATCGAAAAAGACCCTGTTGCCCACCGCACGCTGCACCTGCGAGCCTTGTTTCGCAAGTTCCCCAAAGGCGAGGTGCCAGAAATCTATTACCAGTACATCCGCGGCGAAGTAAAGCGCCAAGAGTTCTTGGCGCATCCCGACATCAAGGAGGCAGCCGAAGAGGCCGATCAGGAGGCCCGATGCGCGGAGCTGGGCTTGACGCCACCCGAGGTGGTCGACGGATGGATCAGCGCGGCGCTGGGTCAGCAGAAAAATTGGGTGTTGATTGGTGGGCCGCCATGCCAAGCGTATTCGCTGGCGGGCCGATCGCGCCTGCGCGGCAAAAGCGCTGAATTCGGCAAGCGTATTCGCGCCGCTGGCATGGCCACACTGCTGGTCACCCACGATCAAACCGAGGCCGCAAGCATGGCGGATCGGTGTGTACGGTTGACGTCAGAGCAGGGTATGGAAGACAAAAAACTATAGCAAGACGCAGCAAAACCCCTGCGCACGGACAGCCGCATCTATTTTTTTGTCACCACATCCCACGCCACCTCTTGTAAAAAGCGCGCTACGTCAGCGGGCACTTTGCCGTGGAAGTCGTAGGCATTGCCAAGCGGATTGACACCATAAAGCTTGGCATAGACAACGGCAGCGGCCAAATAGGTGCCCGCAATCGAGGGGTGACTTCCATCGTATTCACTGTGCAGTTGAAAGTCAGGCTTGCGCTTGTACGCCTCTGCAAACGCCAACCCGACGGGGATGACTTCGGCGCCAATTTCACGACCGACCGAGGTGTACATGTCGGCAATTTTGGTGATGTTGTCGGCCGCAACTTTCTTGTGCGGTGGCACATAGGCAGGTGTCATGTACAAGGCAGTTTTACCCCCGTGCGATTTGATGATCTGATCAAATCGACGCACGGTAGCGGCAAATTTTTGACGGCTGCCATCGCCTAAGGCGTCTGCGCTATTGCCTGCAAGAATCACCACCTCAAAAGCCTCCTTGACGCCAATGCGCCCAGGCTCGGTGAGCCATTCAATGGGGTGGTGATCCAAGCTTGCACCGCCAATGGTGGCGGATTTGTAGGAAAGTTTTTGCTCTTTATTTGTTTGCCCAGCTTCTACAAAACCGCGCACATGGTTGTGCAGACTGTTGTTGTAGTAAAAATAGCTATTACCAACAAACAGTACCCGTTGCGGAAAACCTGGCGCCGCAACAGCCCAAAAACTCAGCGCCAAAGCACACAGAACCAGCCACTTTTTGATACCCATGAGAACACTCCTTGTGATGGAGTGGCTAATTTAGTCTGACTATCCTTAGCGGTCGATAAGTGTTTTTACTGATGGGTGTTACTGACCTGTCGCCAAGGCTGCGCCGTTGCGCTTGATGGCAGTCACGCTTAGAGTTTTTTGGTGGATACTTGGCGCGGGTTAAAGTGAAAAAAACATGAGGAGACGTGCCGTGTTTCGGAAAATAAAAATAGTTTTGCTGTTTTTGCTGGTTCTGCTGACCGTCAGCGGCGTTGGCGTGTATCTGTACGCACGCTCCGCAGGGCACGCCCAGATCAACGGCAGCATGACACTGCCTGGTTTGACGGCACCGGTGACCGTGTTGCGTGACGAACTCGGTACACCTTACATCTTTGCTGCCAACACGCCCGATCTGATTCGCGCCCAGGGTTTTGTCACCACACAAAACCGCTTGCTGCAACTGGAGTTGTTTCGTGCCACCTGGCGCGGTGAGCTGGCTGCAGCCTTTGGTGCTGATGCGCTGCCTAGCGACATTCGCATGCGTGTGCTTGGCATCCGGCGCAACGGCGAACGCCATGCTACGAAACTGGACGCGGGTTCGCGCAACTGGCTTCAGTACTATGCAGACGGCATGAATGCCTACATTGCCCACCATGCAGCAGACCATCCCGTAGAACTGAAGTTGGCCGGACTCCAAGCGAAGCCTTGGACGGTGGCCGACCTGGTCACGCTGGTGCATTTTGTGCATTACACCCACGCCACCAACTTCAAGGCCGAAGTGGTGGCACAAAAATTGATGGACAAGCTCGGGGGGGAACGTGCGGCGCAGATCATGCCGCTGACCATCAACCCCGACTGGAGCAGTCAGCCTGCAAGCGCGCCGAGGGTGGCGAGTCGGTCTGCGGGCGTGGCAGATTTACAGCTGCAATGGCGCGATCTGACCGTCGCCCCCGATACGCTCAATCATCAGGGGTTGGGTAGCAACAACTGGGCCGTTGGCCCGAGCCGCAGCAAATCGGGCCAGACCATGGTCAGCAATGACCCGCATCTGGACAATCGCATCTTGCCGGGTACCTGGCATCCGGTGGGCCTGTTTGCCCCTGATGTTCAGGTGGTGGGCGCGTCGTTGCCGGGAATGCCTGGCATTTTGGTGGGGCGCACCAAACACGTTGCCTTTGGTGTGACCAACGCCTATGGCGATGTGCAGGACATCTATGTTGAAACCAAGGATCCTGCCAACTCGGCCCATTACCTGGATGGCCAGCGCAGTGTGCCGTTTGAGGTGATCACAGAAACCATTCGCATCAAAGACAAGGCGGCCCCCGGTGGCCTGCGCGAGCAACAGATCAAAGTCCGCTTCACCAAGCGCGGGCCGGTCATCAGCGACCACCCTGGCATGGGACCCGCTGGTGACAAGTTGCTGGTGTTGCGCTCCACCGACGCTGAAATTTTGGCGCCGGTGCTTGGCATAGAAGGGCTCTTGACGGCACCCAATGCGACTGCGTTTGATAAAGAGGTGCAAAAAATCGACTTGATGATGTTCAATTTTGTATTTGGTGACGACCAGGGCAACATTGGACACCGCGCCACGGGTGCTGTTCCCATCCGCCGTGGTGCAGACGGTAGCCTGCCGCGCTTGGCACCTGAAGACGGCCATGACGACTGGATCGGCTTGATTCCCAAAGACCGCATGCCTGGCATGATGAACCCGTCGCGCGATTGGGTGGGCAGCGCCAACAACGACACACGCCCTGCCAACTACCCATGGTATTACACCAACTATGTGGCCCCAACTTACCGTTATGAGCGTATTGGGCAGGTTCTGGGTGCGGCCAAAACCATGACGGCAACCGACCACTTCAGCCTGATGCGCGACAGCCGCAACCTGCAAAGCGATGTGCTGCGCGGGCGCATCGTGGTCGCGCTTCAAGACGATCCTGCGCAGCGCGATCTGGCTGATGTACTGGCACAGTGGGACGGCGTGGACCGTGCTGATCAAGCCGCACCTTTGGTCTATCAATCGATGTACCGCGAAATTGCCATTGGCACTTATCTTGATGAACTTGGACCGGATGTCGTCAAAGATATGCTTTCCACCTGGTATTTTTGGCAACAACGTTTTGATGCACTGGTTGCGACCCCCGATGCAATCTGGTTTGACGACGTGACCACCCCGGGCAAGCGGGAAACCTTGATTGACGTGATTCGCAGCGCCGCACCGCGAGCCCGGGCGCAGATCGAAGCGGCACAGGGTAAAGACATCACTGCGTGGAAGTGGGGCAAGGTGCATACGTTGAGTTTTGTGAGCCCGCTGCGCCGCAAAGGCGCGGGCCAGGAACTGCTGGGCGGATTCACGGTGGAGCGTTCGGGCAGCGGCGAAACACTCAATCGTGGTGTGTACGATTTCCAGATGCCTTTTGCTGTGAAATATTCAGCCTCAATGCAATTGGTGGCGGACCTGGGTGACCCCGACAAGATAGAGGCGGTGCTGGCGGGTGGCGTAAGTGAACGTCACTTTCAGCCGCATCAGAACGATCAGGCCCGACTCTGGGCCGACGGTGAACACCGGGCCTGGTGGTTCAACCCGGAACAAGCCAAGGCACACGCGAAAGACAGCGTGACGTTGATCCCGTAAGGTCAACGATAGGTGAGCACGTGTCGCTGGTGGTTTGTGTGCTGCCGATTTTTGCGATTTCCGCTTCCCTGAGCGCAGGTGCTGCTGGGTCAACCGCGTTCGCGCAGGCGCTTCATCTGGTACAGCGCCTCCAATGCATCCTTTGGGCTGAGTTCATCAGGATTGATGTCACTAGCCCAGGTATCCAAAGCACTGACGGCTACTTCTTCTGTAGCGATTGGGGATGCAAACAAATCCACCTGCGCCTGTGCCTGGCTGGCCTGCGCCTCCAGCGCTGCCAGCGTCTGGCGGGCGTGGTTGAGCACGGCAGCGGGCAAGCCGGCCAGCCGCGCCACCTGAATGCCGTAGCTCTTGCTGGCCGGGCCGGCCTGCAGCTCGTGCAAAAACACCACGTCGCGGCCAGATTCCACCGCGCTCACGTGCACATTGATGGCGCCGTGGTGCGTGGCTGGGAATTCGGTCAGCTCAAAGTAGTGCGTGGCAAACAGCGTGAAGGCTTGCGTGCGGTCGTGCAGCTGGGTGGCAATGGCGCTGGCCAGCGCCAGCCCGTCAAAGGTGCTGGTGCCACGGCCAATTTCGTCCATCAACACCAGCGACTGCGGCGTGGCGGTGTTCAAAATCTGCGCGGCCTCCAGCATCTCCAGCATAAAGGTGGACTGCGCGTTGGCCAGGTCGTCGGCCGCGCCAATGCGGGTGTGGATGGCGTCGATCGGCCCCAGCCGGCAACTGGCTGCAGGCACGTAGCTGCCCATGCCCGCCAGAAGCACGATGATCGCGACCTGGCGCATATAAGTGGACTTGCCGCCCATGTTGGGGCCGGTGATGATCTGCATGCGTTGTTTGGGGCCAAGCCGGGTGTCGTTGGCGATGAAGGCGCCGCTGCTGGCTTCGGCCAGGCGCGCCTGCACCACCGGGTGGCGGCCCGCTTCAATCTCCAGACACGGCTCTTTGACGAACTGCGGCGCGCACCAATTCAATGTCAAACTGCGCTCGGTCAACGCGCACAGTGCGTCCAGCGTAGCCAGCGCCTGCGCCAGCTTGGCCAGTGGCGGCACAAACACCTGCAACTGGTCCAACAACTGCTCATACAGCCATTTTTCGCGTGCCAGCGCTCGCTCGGCGGCGCTCAGAGCCTTGTCCTCAAAGGCCTTGAGTTCGGGCGTGGTGAAGCGCTCGGCGTTTTTAAGCGTCTGGCGTCGCCGGTAGTCTTCGGGCACCTTGGCCGCCTGGCCCTGACTGACTTCAATGAAAAAGCCGTGCACCTTGTTGTACTGCACCCGCAGCGTGGGGATGCCAGTGCGGGCCTTTTCGCGCGTTTCCAGCTCCAGCAAAAAGCTGTCGCAGTTGCTCTGAATGGCGCGCAGTTCGTCCAGCTCGGCGTCGCAGCCGCTGGCGATCACACCCCCGTCGCGCACCAGGGCAGCGGGCTCGGCGGCAATGACACGTTGCAGCAGTTGCGCACAGCCCGGCGGTGCCAGCATGTCCTGGGAAATATGTGCCAAAAACGGCTCCAGCCCATATAGAAACTGCGCAAGCAGCTCTGTTTTTTGAAGTGTCTGGCACAACCCCAGCAGCTCGCGCGGACGTGCCTGACGCAGCGCCATGCGCGCGCTGATGCGCTGCACGTCGGCGCTGCCCTTGAGCTGCTGGCGCAGTTTGTCCCACGGCCCCGTGCGCAGGGCGGCAATGGCCTGGTGGCGTTGTTGCGCCTGGGTGCGCGCGCGTGCGGGCTGTAGCAACCAGCTTTTGAGCAGTCGGCTGCCCATGCCGGTGATGCAGGTGTCCAGCAGCGAAAACAGCGTCGGTGCGTCGTCGCCGCGCAGCGTCTGCACCAGTTCGAGATTGCGCCGCGTGGTCTGCGGCAGATCGATCAGCGCGTCGGGTCGCTGTACCAGTAGACCCTGGATGTGCGTGAGTGCACGGCCCTGCGTGTGTTCCACGTAGCCCAGCAATGCGCCAGCGGCAGCGTGCGCCTGCACCAGGTCTTGCGCCTGCCAGGCCTGCAAGCTGGCCACCTGTAGATGCTCTGTGAGCACGCGCTGGCCCAGTCCGTCGTCAAACTGCCATTCGGGCCGCGCGGCCAGCGACAGGGTGGTGCCCGTTTGCAGGGTGCGCAAACGTGCCTCAAACGCCGGTGTCACGCCCGCGCTGTACACCAGCTCGCCCGCGCCCACGCGCGCCACCCAGGCGGCCAGATCGTCGCTGGGGCATTCGGCGAGGTGCACCACGCCTTGCGTGACGCTCATCCACGCCAGGCCGCAGGTGGCGCGTACGCCCTGGTGCACGGCCAGCACCACGGCCTCAGATTTGTCGTCCAGCAGTTCCAGATCGGTCAGCGTGCCCGGCGTCACGACGCGCACCACCTTGCGTTCCATTGGGCCTTTGCCCGCGCCCACGTCGCCCACCTGTTCGCAGATCGCCACCGACTCGCCCAGCTTGATCAGGCGCGCCAGGTAGGTGTCCACCGAATGAAACGGCACGCCCGCCATCACCACCGGTTGCCCGGCGGATTGTCCGCGTGTGGTCAGCGTGATGCCCAGCAGGCGTGCGGCTTTTTCTGCGTCGGCGTAGAACAGCTCGTAGAAGTCGCCCATGCGGTAAAACAGCAGCGTGTTTGGGTACTCTGCTTTCAGGGCCAAGTACTGGGTCATCATGGGGGTGTGCGTTGAAGCTGCGTCATTCATCGGTTAAGTCTAGCAACTTCAAATGCACAAAGTGCCTGTTCATCTCGTGAGCAGTTTTGTCATTACATAAGGTCGAAGCCATTGATCAGATCACGATGCTTTAATTTGAAGGAACTTGCGCTGCTTTTTTGTAGTAACATAACTACAATTTTTGGTCTATTGAGGAGTCGTCATGACCATTACAACCCTATCCAGCCGCGAGTTCAACCAAGGGGCAAGCGAGGCAAAGCGGGCCGCCAACAACGGGCCGGTATTCATTACAGACCGTGGCCGACCGGCCCATGTGTTGATGCGTTTCGAGGACTATCAGAAGCTTACCAGGCAGCGGCGCAACATTGCCGATGCACTGGCTATGCCAGGTATGGCCGACATCGAGTTTGAACCCCCGCGTGTTTCCATTGAGCCCCGGCCAGCTGATTTCTCATGATGTTTGTGCTTGACACCAACGTGGTATCCGAACTGCGCAAGGTTCAGATGGGCAAAGCCGATTTGCACGTTGCGGCATGGGTGCAAAGTGTTGATGCTACCGATTTATTTGTGTCGGCCATCACCCTCATGGAACTGGAGCTTGGCGTTCTGTCGATTGAGCGCAAGGATGCCACCCAGGGGGCGATGCTGCGCGCGTGGCTAGAACAACACGTTTTGCCCGAGTTCTCCCAGCGCACGCTACCTATTGATACCGCCGTGGCACTGCGCTGCGCGCGACTACATGTGCCCGACAAGCGGAGCGAGCGCGATGCGCTCATTGCGGCATCTGCTCTGGTGCACGGCATGACGGTAGTCACCCGCAACGTTGCTGATTTCAAACCCACCGGTGTGCCTATCCTCAATCCGTGGGAGGCCCAGCAGTGATGCGTGTGGACGTGATGGCAAATGAATGGTTGGATACGGCAACGAGCGCACACGGAAATTGCCTCTGGCGTTTTTTCCACACAGCGGGGGTGCTGTGTCAGATGCCTGTCTTGACTAGCGCGTCAGACCCAGGCTCTGCCACAAAAAGTCGTACGACACCGGCGCCCGGCCCTGTTGCCGGGCTTGCGCAACATCGCTCACCTCGTAACTGCGCAGCAGCCCTTTGACCCGCTCCAGACCGGCCGCCGTTGTGATCGCCTGGCGCGGCGTTTTGTTGTCCAGTGCCGGGATCGGTTCATCGGCCCATTTGGCATAAAAGCGGTGAATCGCCTCGGTCATCAATTGCGTCATGGTGACGGCATCGAGCGTAGGCGCGGACGTGGCCGCCGCTTTGCCTTTGCGGGATGTGGCACGCGCGCTGGGCTTTTGGGCTTTGGCTACCGCGTCCTGCGTTGATTGAACCGCTCTTTTGACAAACGTGACGCTGGCGCCTACGGTGGCGTCAAACCAGAGGCGTCCCTCGTCGGCGTAGCGCTGGGTTCTGTAAAACAGCTCGAGCTGGTTCGCCTTTTTGCCCGGGTTGATGTGCACCAGGGCGCGTACCTGGCCGTCCGTGCAGTCCATCAGGCGCGACCATCCCTCTTGTCGGTTGCCCTCGATGTTGGGCTGGGTCGCCAGCGTCAGCGCCAGCGCTGACTCGTCATTGACAAGGTAATGGTCCGTGATCATTGCCATGGGTTCCCCAGAATAATGATCGATCAGCTGAGGCAACTGTGCTGGTTTGAACCATTGCTGGATCCATTCGCGCATGACGACCAGACCCAGTTGGCGCGGCCCGTTGAGCAACTGGGCCAAGGCCTGGTTTTGTTCGCGCAGCCGCGACAGCACCTGTGGCGCGTTCAACGGCGCGAACAGATAGGCACAGCCAGACATTTCAAAATGATCCCCCGCGCGCACCACCCGGCAGCCCAGCAAGGCCCCCGGCTGCAGATTCTGTGTGCCCGAGCGCTCGCGCACCACCATGGGCGCAGCATCTTGGTCGAGCGCATCACACAGCGTCATTTGCTGTCCCTGAACCACATCGGTCACGTCATACACGCGCAACGGGCGTTGACCGAGCTGCTGCATCCAGTCGCGCTGGGCCGGGCTGAGCTGCGGGCCGGTCGGGCCAAGCAGGTAGTCATTGATGCGCCGCATGCCGCCGCGCGCCTGGATGTCACCTTCGGCCAGCAGCCATTCGTTCATGTTGATGCCGGTTGCTTCGATCGTCTCTTCGTCCAGATTGGCAAATTTGTCACGATCCTGCTCCGGGATCAGATCTGTAAACAGACTGAGCGACGCATTACGCCAGCCCTTGCGGTGCAGGTCTGAAAGCCAGCTGACACAAATTTCAACCGCACCGTGGTGCGGGGCGGGGGTCGGGTAGTGAATTGAGTCCATGTGGATCGTTACGTTGTCGTTGAATGGGGGCTATTTTCACACCGGGCGGTGGCTGAACAACGCGTTGTGTGCGCTCAATCTGTCAGTTGGGCCGCCTCAGCGCGCAGTTAGTTAACGCACCAACCGCCGCATTAAAAACGACGGCATGTCGCGGCGGACATCGACGATGACGTGGATATAAACCGTGTTCTGGCGCACTTCGTAAATGATCCGGTTCATACCGCTAAGCACCTGTCGGTACTGGGTCAGATTCAGGTTTCGCAGTTCATCAGGGATTGGCCCAAGCAGTGGGAATTGGGCCAGGTGGCCGATGCTGGCTTTGATTTGTAGCAGCGTCTTTTGCCAGGTGCTGAGAGAAAACTCTTTGATGATGTAAACGCGCAAGTCTTTCAGGTCCAGCTCGGCGCACTGCAGAATCACAACCTTCATGGTTGATCAAGATGCTCGATGCTGGCCAATACGTCGTCGGCATCGCGAAACCGGCCTTGTTCGATGTCGCGCTGACCCAGTGCCAGGACCTTTAGCAGCGCCAGTGTTTCTTCATGCTCCTGGAAACTTCTGATGTCCATCACCGCCAGCGTGGCTTCGCCATTCTGGGTGATGATCATCGGCTCGCGGCTTGCAGTGAGCTCGCTGACGATCTGCGCCGCATGGCTTTTCAGGTAGCTGATGGGTTTGATGTGGGTGTGCAGTTTCATGGGGTTGGGCACCAGAGTCAGAGCTGAACCGAGTTTAGACTGAATTTGGTCTCTTGGTGGTTCTGTGGCGCGTCGGTTAGTTCCTACAGCGTGACCCACCATGTCAAGGAATTGGCCGCGCGTGATGGCATGTCTGTGAATCAGCTCAGTGCCAGCGCGGCAACTGAAAAAGTGGCATCGGTGTTGACACTGGTTTTTTGAAGTCGGAAGCTGCCGAGGGTAAACGCAGCGACTTTGACCATTACTTGCGCATGGTGCCGAATGCATCGGCACAAGAGGGTGATGAGCGGTTGAAGGGCGGGAGCTGACATTTTTTTAACATTCAATTGGACTTTTGCGGAGGCTCCCTCAGCCGTGTTTTGGCGCAATTCGTCAATGATCCGGCTCACTTGAATTTCAGTGCCTATCTGAGTTCGGAGAGTGCTCGCGTTTGACTGCAAAAGACCCATAAGAGCCCTTCAGGACAGGCAGCTTTCCGGATGCCCAGTTCAACCCCAGGCAGAAGCCATTGAAGGAGGG
>PCUV01000018.1:0-1753 GCA_002786915.1 Comamonadaceae bacterium CG12_big_fil_rev_8_21_14_0_65_59_15
CGTATTTCCACCCAGGAATGAGCCCAAAGCGGCACCAGTAACCCACAAAATTGCCAGCGGGTTGATCATCCAGGAATGGTGATTAACATGGACGAAACAAAGCTGCGCACGATTGCGCAACTTGAAGAATTTCTTGCAGCCACGCCCAGCGTGAGCTTCAGCGGTGTAACCACGGGTGTCGATGAGCGTTATGCGTACGTCAGCCGCGTACTCAAGCGCTTTGACTACCCGCACCGCACGAAGCACGAACGAGGCGTGATACTGGCCTACCTGCAGCGCACCAGCGGCTACAGCCGCGCCCAGATCAAACGGCTGGTGGCACGCTGGCATGAGAACCGGCTTGCCCAAGTGCCACTGGCCAAACGCTATCGCGCCCCGGCAGCGCCCTTTGCGCGCAAGTACACTGCCAACGACATTGATCTGCTCGTGGAGATGGATCGGGCAAATGAAGACGTCTGTGGTCCGGCCATCGTGCACCTCTTCAAACGCGCCTACAACACGTATGGCGACAAGCGTTACGAACGACTGGCCAACCTGTCCGTGTCGCATCTGTACAACCTGCGCAAAAGCAGCGGCTACCGGGTCTTGCGCGTGACCCTGACCAAGACCCGCCCCGTGTGCAACCCCATCGGTGTACGCAAGGCCCCACGGCCCAACGGACGCGCTGGCTGGGTACGTATTGACAGCGTGCATCAGGGGGACCTCGATGGCATCAAGGGGGTCTATCACATCACCTGCGTCGATGCAGTCAGTCAGTGGCAGGTAGAGGCCTGTGTAGAGGGCATCAGCGAAGCATTTCTGCTGCCTGTGCTGGAATTCATCCTGAGCCAGTTCCCGTTTGTGATCAAGGGATTCCACTCTGACAACGGCTCGGAATATGTCAATAAAAAGGTCGCCGAACTGCTCAACAAACTGAACATCGAACAGACCAAATCACGCGCACGCCAAAGCAACGATAACGCCCTGGCCGAGAGCAAAAACAACAGCGTGGTCAGAAAGCACATGGGCTACAGCCACATCCCGCAAAAGTATGCCGGCCCGATCCAGGAGTTCTTCGCCAACACCTTCAACTCGTGGCTCAACATGCACCGCCCATGTCTGTTTGCCACCGAGGTAGTCAGTGATAAAGGCAAAATCAAAAAGGTCTACAAAAACGCTGATGTGAAGACCCCACTGGAGTGCCTGGCAGCGCTGAACGAGAAACACCTGGTGACGTTCAAAAAGGGCATCACCCTCGACGATTTGGAGACCAAAGCGCGCGAGAAGACCGACCTGCAAGCGGTCCAGGAAATGCAGGCAGCCAAGGACGCCTTGTTTGCCATGTTCAACAAGCACAAAGTCAAAAAACAGGCTTGATTTGAAGCTCTGCCCGTCAGCGGATTTGATCCCATGGGTGGGCATTTTTTTGACTTTCATCGCCCCGTTCTGAGTCAGGACAGGCTTGCCCACAATCGCTGCGCTCAGTGTGGACAAGCCTTACCGGGACTTGACCACACTTCGTATGGACAAGTCCGAGGCGCTGTAGCCGCGCCTCCCCGCTGCGCGGGCCCCCACCCGGCTTGTTTTAAACAAATTCACAAAACCCAGGGACGGCGCAAGCGCCTACCGCAACAACATCCAACCGCCACTGACTGGAAAGGTGGCCATTGCGCGCTTCTTCAGCCCGCTTACACTGCCACTTTCAACCCGGTCAACCTGTAGGAAGTTTGAGATCAAACTGGCTTCGCTTCAGGCTCATACCTGAATTGGAAAA
>PCUV01000018.1:1764-14462 GCA_002786915.1 Comamonadaceae bacterium CG12_big_fil_rev_8_21_14_0_65_59_15
TTGGGGGGCGCTGCAATGAACGCACCTGAACAAATCCCGATGTTTGAAGGGCCTGCATTTTGCCCACTGCTGCCGCCAACAGGTAGCGCCGCTGAACAAGCCCTGACCGACCTGCTGGCGCGTGACCTGACACAAATCGACTGGCTGGAATCCGGCAAGGGGTGGCGATTGGCCGCTGCTGTGAAGGAGCTTGATTATTTGGGCTGGGAGCCGCAGTCAATCCGCGTTCAAGCTGCCGGATGGCCGCGCCCGATAGCACGCTACAGCCTGCCCCAAAAGGCAAAACAGGCCGTTGCACAGATGCGAGGGGGTGACCATGCAAGCGAATGAGACCGCCCGCGCCGTTGACGCGCTGCACGCGATACCGCCCGACTGTGACCGCGCCGCCTGGGTTAAAACAGGCATGGCGTTTCATGCTGCTGGTGGCGACTTTGACACGTTCGACCAATGGAGTGCTGGCGCTGATTCGTACAACGCGCAAGCTGCCCGCGCTACATGGCGTAGTTTCAAGGCTGCACCCGGTGGCGTTACTGCTGGCGCATTGTTCGGCCTGGCACGCGATAACGGCTGGCAGGATGGCGACCGCCCGTCAAGACCTGCGCCGGAACGTATATCCAAACCTGTAGAGCCGCCGCGCAAGCCTGCCCCTGGCATGAGTGCTGCCGAGGTTTGGGCACGCTGCACGCCTGCCACTGACCGACACGCCTACGCTATTCAAAAGCAAGCAAGCGCCGGGGCAATGGCTGGCCTGCGTGAACTGCCCGAGGGTGACCCGCTGCGCATCATGGGGGAATCAATGGCCGGGGCGCTGGTGGTCCCATGCTGTGCCGCAGATGGCACGCAATCGACCCTCCAACTGATACCCGCGCCAGAGGTAGCGCAACGCCTGAAAGCTGCTGGCAAGCCCGGCAAGCTGAACCTGCCCGGACATTCTGTGCAAGGCTGGTTTACCGTGGGGCAAATCGAGCCGGACAAGCCGATTTATATCGTTGAAGGTGTTGCGACCGCCTGGGCCTGCTGGCAATCAACCGGGGCCGCTGCCGTGGTTTGTTTTGGTGCTGGCAACATGGGCAAGGTGACCGCTGCACTGCGCCAGCAAGACCAAGCCGCCCGGATGGTGCTATGCCCTGACGTTGGCAAAGAGCCGGACGCGCAAAAGATAGCCGCCGAGCTTGGATGCGCCGTGGCCTGCCTGCCTGAATCATGGCCGAACAACGCCGACCTGAACGACGTGTTTTGTCGCGACGGTTTCGACGTGGTGGCTAACCTGCTGGAAGCTGCAACCGAGCCGCCCAAGCCCGAGCCGCGTTACAAGCTACTGAACCGTGACGATTTGGCCGCACTGCCTGCCCTGACCTGGCGCGTGCGTGGCGTGCTGCCTGCCGTGGGTTTGGCCGGGCTGTATGGGCCAAGCGCCAGCGGTAAATCATTCCTGGCGTTCGACATGGCCGCTGCCATTGCCGACGGTGAACGCTGGTTCGGATGCCGTGTTGAAACCGCGCCCGTGGTGTATGCCGCGCTGGAAGGTGAAGCCGGGTTCAAGTTGCGAGCGCAAGCCTGGGAAGCCCACAACGCACGCACGCTGCCCGATGGCCTGCACATGGTGTTGCAACCGTTCAAGCTAACAAGCCCGCAAGACGTGAGCGACTTTGCCGCCGTGATTCCCGCTGGCGCTGTGGTGTTTATCGACACACTGAACCGGGCCGCACCGACCGCGAACGAGAACGACAGCGCCGACATGGGCTTGATTCTCGAAAGCGCCAAGCGACTGCAAGCCCTGACTGCCGGCCTGGTGGTTTTGATTCACCACACGGGCAAGGACGCGACTAAGGGCCTGCGTGGGCACAGTAGCCTATTTGCCGCGATGGATGCCGCCGTTGAAGTTTCACGCGATGGTGACCGCCGCGAGTGGAAGGTGGCGAAATCAAAAGACGGGGAAGACGGTGACGCGCACCCGTTCAAACTGGAAATCAAAACGCTGGGCATGGATGCCTATGGTGACCCGGTGACTTCGTGCGTGGTGCGTGCCGATACAAGCGCCGCCGATGTTCAACGCGTGAAGCTGCCCCAAGGTGGCAATCAGCGGCTGGTTTACGAGGGCATTCGTGGCCTATTCAAAGACGGACACACGGGCAAGCCCGGAGCGCCGCCATTGCGCCCCTGCATTGAACTGGAAGCCGCCGTTACCGCCGAGGCTGCACGGTTGACCTGCCCGTCAGACCGCCGGATTACACGCACCAGAGAGGCAATTACCGGGCTGGTTTCGCGTGGCGTGCTGGGCTTAAACGAGGGCTGGTTATGGACTGCCTGAGTAACCGAAATTCGCCGTTTTCGCCGTTTTCGGTGAAATCCGTAACCGAAATCCGCCGCCCCCCTATATAGGGGCGAAGGTTCGGTGTTTTTTCGGGGGGCACTGAATGACTGACTTTCATTCTGGTGCAACTGATTTGCTGGGTGACGCCATAAGCCCGACCAAGCGCACAAACGACCGACCCGAAGCCGCTGCATTGATTGAAGTGCTGAAAGCGTTACGGGCGCATCCTGCCGTTTGCTGGTGCGAAAGGCAGAACACTGGCGCTGCGAAAGTCGGCAACAGGTTTATCCGCTTCGGCTGGCCGGGGTGCAGCGACGTTATCGGCCAGCTACGCGATGGCAGGTTTTTGGCCTGCGAAGTGAAAAGCCCGACCGGACACCTGCGACCTGAACAGGCTATCTTTTTGGAGCGCATTCGTTCGGCTGGTGGCGTGGCATTCGTGGCGCGTGACTGCCTAGACGTGTTCGCCGCGCTGGTATCAATTTGATAGCGTGCATCCAATGTACTCCGGGGGGTATCCGACCGGGGGTGAATTCGGCGACGCGCGATGTCTATTTTCTGTCAGATGCTAAGGGGGTTGTGTCAAGGGGGGTTGTACGCCGCACCCGACCAGACCCGCCGCGTGCGGGTTTTTTTACGCCTGCTGAATTAGCGTCACTGTTACGAAACCCTGAATGCCACCTGAGCCGCTGAATCACTGGGCTGGTGCGATGGCATGGCCTGCCCTATTCAATCGCGCCTGGGGCTATCTGGTGGCCTGCACCAACCATTGCAGTGCGAGGTTCACACAGACTGAGGGAGCCTGCTCGACACCGTGCCGTGGTGCGCTGGGGTTTTCGTGACTGTTACGAAACCCTGCGACGTGGCTACCTGCTGGCGCTGGCTACACGGTACAAAACCCGGTACTGGTGACTACATGGTGGCTACATGACACACAAAATGAAAAAGCCCACTACGTTTTAAATAGCGGGCTTTCCATATTCCATATGGGGTGGCTGATGGGGCTCGAACCCACGACAACAGGAATCACAATCCTGGACTCTACCAACTGAGCTACAGCCACCGCAGGGTGACAATTATAGGCGATGCGATCGTTGCCAAAATCACCGGCAAAACTGATTGTCAGATTTACTTGGTCGTTGCCGGTGCGCCACTGCTTGTCGCCAGTAATTGAACTTTGAGACGTTCTTTCAATGCGGCGTAGTAAGCCTGTACTTCTGCGGCTGTCCACCACTGCGTGTACTGCTCACGGTCACGCTGCTGAACCGCTGCCGAGACTCCGGCGCGCGCAGCCACCTTGTTCACTCGTACGATGGCAAATCCCTCGGGGCCGATTTCGACCCCTTGCCAGACCGGCAAAGCGGCTACGTCGGCGCGCAATGCTGCCATCACAATCGAAGGCGCAACGTTTTGCGTCTGGTCACGTGACACCATCAGCGGGTTGGATAACGACGCCTTGCTGGCATCCTGCTTCCACTGAATCAACTTTGCTTTACCTTCACTGCGAGCCATCTCCAGCGCTGTAGCAGCAACCACGCGCTCGCGCACCTGCGCGCGCACTTCGTTAAACGGCAGGGTACGCACCGGGCTGTAGGTCAAAATTCGGCCGGCAACCAACTGGCTGGCACCTACTTCAATCGCCTCTGTATTGCGTTTTTTCTCTAGGCTGTCTTTGGAAAACAGGGATGCCAAAAACCGTTCATTGGCCAAACTGCCCTTGGCACCCGGTTGAGGCTGACGCGTCAATCCGTCCGCAATTTGAACCTGCAACCCCAACTTGTCGGCCACGGGTTTCAGGCTGTCGGCCTGCTCGTAAACTGTGTTGGTGAACAACTCGGCCACCTCGGCGTACTTGCGCTGGGCCTGCTGCGCCTTCAGGTCAGACTCAATACCAGCCCGCAACTCTTCAAAAGTGCGCTGCACGGGCAGTTTGACGTCGGTCAGCCGGATGATGTGGTAACCAAAGTCCGACGTCACCACGTCGCTGATATCACCCTTTTTCATCGCAAAAACAGCATCTTCAAACGGCTTAACCATGGCCCCGCGCGCAAAGAAGTCAAGGTCGCCCCCTTTGGTGGCAGAACCAGGGTCCTGCGAATTTTTCTTGGCAACGTCCGCAAAAGATTCTGGTTTGGCCCGAACCGCCTTGAGCAGACTGTCTGCCATGGCCCGGGCTTTAGCTTTGTCCTGATCAGAAGCATCCTTGGGAGCGCTGATCAGAATGTGGCTGGCGCGGCGCTCTTCTTTGCCGCTCAAGCGGGCAACGTTTTGCTCGTAGTACGAGCGCGCATCTGCCTCGGGAATGGTGATCGATTTTTTAACGGATTCAATATCAAGTACAACATACTCCACCTTGGCCTGCTCGGGTGCCCTGAACAGCGCTTCGTTGGCCTTGTAGAAACTCTGCAACTCGGCTTCAGAGGGGTTGACCTTGATCGCGTAATCTTTGGTCAAAAAGTTGGCAAACTGAACCTCACGACGTTCAAAAAATGCATTCAGCGATACGTCCGCCACCGCAGGCGAAACAAAACCCGACGAGAGAATGGCAGCCTGCACCTGTTGGCGCGAAATATCGTCGCGCACTGAATTCTCAAAGCCTTCAGGTGTCAGCCCCTGGGCGGCGGCTAACTGCCTGTAACGGTCCATATCGAGCTTGCCATCAGGTCGGCGCAGCGACGCGATCGTCGGGTCTTCCTGTAAAAAGCGGGCCAATCTGGCGTCGGTGGTCAACAGGTGCGCGTCCTGCGCGGCCAGAGCCAGCACGCGGTCGCGCACCATGCGATCGAGCGTGGCTAGGTGCGATTCATCAGAATCAAGCAATTTGACATCAATCTGCGGTTGTGCCGAGCGCAAACGATCCACCTCGTTTTTGTGCGCCACATCCCACTGCGTCTTGGTGATTTCGAGTGAGCCAATTTTGGCAACGACTTCTTTGGATTCTTGCGACCGGTTGTATCCGTCAACACCCAACAGAACAAACGACGGGATCACCAGCAAAAACAGCAACACCATCATGATCTTGGTGTGTTTCCGAAATACATCAAACATGCGCCAACGCTCCAGGGTAAAACAAAAAAGGCGAACCAGGTGTTCGCCTTGTGCTGGTGTGGTGGGTGATGACGGTCTCGAACCGCCGACCTACGCCTTGTAAGGGCGCCGCTCTACCAACTGAGCTAATCACCCCACCGATATCAACTTTTAATTCAAGGCATCCTTGAGCGCTTTGCCCGGACGGAATTTGGGTACCTTGGCCGACTTGATCTTGATCGACACGCCGGTGCGTGGATTGCGTCCCACACGCGCCGCACGCTTGCCCACAGCAAAGGTGCCAAACCCCACCAGCGACACTGTGCCGCCTTTTTTCAGGGTGACCTTGACGGCAGAAATGGTGGCTTCCAGCGCGCGCGCCGCCATCGCTTTGGGAATATCTGCGTTGGCGGCGACGTAATCAATCAGTTCAGTTTTATTCACAACATACCTCAGTAAAAAAGCGTCATTCAATTCTTGCCAGCAGGCACGCTGCGCTTACCAATTCAAACGGCAGAGTGCCTAACAACGGGTATCGTGAAGGCCCAAGGCCGACACGGATGCGCGATTCTAAGCGGATTTGGCCGCCGCTCCGCCCGCATCGCCAGTGTCACCTGAGCGTGCGATAGCAGGCCAGTCGAGCCGACGCGCAAAGTCCGCCGCCGCAACGCGTGGTCAATCTTGGGACCAATGGGGTGCGTTCATAAAAGTTTTTCCAATACGTTTTTGAGAGGTTGTGGCAAAGGTGTCGGTCGACGTGAAACCCGATCAACGTAAACGTGCACAAAATGCCCTCTTGCTGCGGTCTGCGGTTCACCCTGCGCGAACAGCCCGACTTCGTAGCGTACGCTGCTGTTGCCCAGCCGCACGACACGAATACCGGCTTCAATGGTCTGTGGGAAAGCCAGCGGGGCAAAGTAGTTGCACTGGGTTTCAACCACCAAGCCAATGGTCTGGCCCTGATGGATGTCGAGCACGCCTTGCTCGATGAGATGGGCGTTGACGGCCGTGTCAAACCAGCTGTAATACACAACATTGTTAACGTGACCATACACATCATTGTCCATCCAGCGGGTGCTGATGTCGCGAAACACGCGGTAGTGTGCGCGCGTTTCGGGTTGATTCACGGCTGCCACGTTGGCACCCTGTTTGGCTAGCTTGGCTGAGTGCGTCATACGCCGAATTTTGCCAGCAGTCAGCTCCGATCTGGCGCCACGCCAGTTTTTACTTTTTGTCAGCGTGATCCTTCATCAAATCACGCAGCCGCTTTGGCGCCGGCACCAGCGGCGTGCGGCTTCGCGTCCAGGCTCCTTGGTCCGACGGCGACAAGGCGCGCCCCCGGCTCATGAACCACGACGCCAACTTGTACAGCCCCGACTTGCTATAGACCTGCGACCAGACGCTCCAGACCGTCGTCTGCGCCAAACTGCGCGCCGCACCACTGCCGCGAAGGCTGGCGTCCTCGGTATCAGGCCGGGCTTGTGCCTCGTTACGCAGTCGCACCAGAAGATCAGTGATCGGAATCTTGACCGGACACACCTCGGCACAGGCACCGCACAAGGTCGAAGCAAAGGCCAAGGGGTACGTGGTTTCCAGACCCAGCAAATGGGGCGAAATGATGGCACCTATCGGCCCCGGGTACGTTGTGCCGTAGGCATGCCCACCCACGCGGGCGTACACCGGGCAATGGTTCATGCAGGCGCCACAGCGAATGCACTTGAGTGTTTCGCGCAGCTCCAGATCGGCATAGGCTTGCGTGCGGCCGTTGTCCAGCAGAATCAGATGCACCTCTTGTGGGCCGTCTTTTTCACCGGGCTGGCGTGGCTTGCTGATCATGTTCACGTAAGTTGTGACCGACTGTCCCGTGGCAGAGCGTGTGAGCAGACTCAAAATCGGCGGCACGTGCTCGAGTTTTTCGACCACCTTCTCGATGCCAGTGATGGCAATATGCACCCTTGGCACCGTGGTGCACATGCGGCCATTGCCTTCGTTTTCCACCAGGCACAGCGTGCCGGTTTCGGCTACGGCAACATTCACGCCAGACAAACCAATGTCGGCTTCGGCAAATTTGTGGCGCAACACGCGCCGACCAATCTGAATCAGCGCGTCCACGTCTTCGGTGTAAGACACCCCTGGCACTTCCTGCTCAAAGAGGCGGGCAATGTCCTGCTTGGTTTTGTGGATCGCCGGCATGATGATGTGCGACGGTGCCTCACCCGCCAGTTGCACGATGTATTCGCCCATGTCGGATTCAAAGGCTTCAATGCCTGCAGCCTGCATGGCGTGGTTGAAGCCAACTTCTTCACTCACCATCGACTTGCCCTTGATGATGCGTTTGGCCTGCACGCGCTGGGCAATTTGCAACGCAATGGCGTTGGCCTCATCCGGGTTTTGCGCCCAGTGCACCTGGATGCCATTGGCCGTCAAGCTGGCTTCGAGCTGCTCCAGCAGGCGCGGCAGGTTGGCCAGGCTGTAGCGGCGAATTTGTGAGCCCAACTCACGCAAAGTCTGCAATTCATCCGCATCCGGAAACTGGGCACGCCGCTTGGCCTGCAAAAAGTCCATCGCACCGCGAAAGTTCTGCCGCTGCGCCGGATCATTGAGCACATGCCGGGTGCGCTCTTTGAACTCCTGCGTGGGATTGATCGGTATCACCTTGCTCATGATGCAACTCCCTCTTGCTGTTGGCGAATCAGCACCACCAATTCACGTGGCCCGTGGGCGCCGTAAGCCAGTGTCTGCTGGATATCGGCAGTCTTGGAAGGGCCACAAATCAACAGCGCATTGGTCGGCATGCCTTGGGCCCAGTTTTCAGACGTCATGGCCGCATGAAAATCGGCGTGGATGGTGTGTGCGTCCAGCAACACAATGTGCACCGAAGGTACCAACGACATCAGGCGTGGCTCAGCGGGGGTGGGCCACAAGATCAGGCTGCCTGTTTGGGCAAGCGCACCGCGCGCCAGCGTCAAACTGGCGTCGATACCATCAAACAATTGTGCTTGCCAAGCTTCAATGGCCTGTTCATAGCGCACGATCTGCAGGCCTGCTGGTGCCTGCTGTGCCACCGCCTCACCGTGGGAGGTGTTGTGGCCAATCAGTAAATGACGCAACTTCTTGGTCGCCACGATCCCGAGCAACACCGACACCCAGTTGTCGCTGGTCACAGCATGCACTTCGGTTCTGACAGCTTCCAGCGCCTGGCGCAGTCGCGCTACACGCTGCGTCAGGTTGTCGCTGGTCCGATGGCCGGCAAACCAACCGGCAACGTCAGGTGTCACCGTCTCCGTATTCAGAGGCGCCGAGCGCAGACGGCCCAATATCTGGTCGCGCGCGCTCATGACTTGGCTCCTGCTGTGTTCTGCGTGCGTTGCCAGACAAAGCTGGCCAGATGCTCGCCGCGCAAGGTCGGCTCGGCACGCCCGGCCAGTTCGTCCTGCTTGGCGGCACGCCCCGTGATGTTCAACATGCAGCCGCAATCGGCGCTGACCACGCAGTCGGCGCCAGTGGCTTTGATGGCCGCTACTTTGTCGGTCACGATGGCTTCAGAAATCTCTGGGTGCAGCAATGAAAACGTGCCGCCAAACCCGCAACATTCTTCAATACGCGCCTGCTCAACCACTTTCACATTCGACAAGGTTCCCAGCAAGGCCACGCTGGTGTCATGCACCCCCATCTGACGCCGTGCGTGACACGACGTATGCAGTGCCACTGTGCAGTCGGGCCCGGTGTCTGGATGCTGAAAGTGCACCACATGCACCAAAAATTCGGTCAACTCAAAAATGCGCTCCGACAAGGCCACCGCCTTGGCGTGCCACTGCGGGTCATCCGCAAACAAGTGCGGGTAATGCGTGCGCATCATGCCGGCGCACGAACCCGAGGGCACCACCACCGGCCAGGGTTCAGAAAACAGGTTCAACTGATGCAGCGCCACGGCCCTGGACTCATCCGGGTAGCCACTGCTGTGCGCGGGCTGACCGCAACAGGTCTGCTGATCAGGAAAATGCACGCGAATCCCTTCACGTTCCAACAGCCGTACGGCATCCAGACCGGCTTGCGGCACAAATTGGTCGATCAGACAGGTGCCAAAAAGGTAAACGTCAGATGGCTTGGGGGGATAGGTTCTGGGCGCAAGGGGTGACGGCTGCAAGGTGTGTCTCCTGAATTTGTGGCAAATTCTCGGCGAAAGCCCCTTCACACTGCTGGACGACTGGGATTGTCCGGATGAATTATTTTCAACCGCCGCCAATGCGCCCATGCGATGCGGTAAGTGTTGAGTTGCAGTTGCACCGTCTGTGCAGGATCGTCGCCGTAGCCTCCGGCCATGAGCAGCACCACCGGTAACTGCCTTTGCAAACACCAGTCAAAGACGCGCTGGTCACGCGCCATCAAGCCCTGAGCAGTAAGTTTGAGCCGTCCCAGCCGATCGCCTTCAAACGGGTCTACGCCCGCCAGATAAAACACCAGCTCCGGGGCAAAACGCTGGTCCAGCGCAGCCAGTGCCGCATCCAGCGCCACCAGATAGGCGTCGTCGTTGCAGCCATCTGGCAACCCGACGTCCAGGTCGCTGGCCTCCTTGCGAAACGGAAAGTTTTTTTCACCGTGCAGCGACAGGGTAAAAACACTTGCATCGCCTTTGAAAATATCTGCCGTGCCGTTGCCCTGGTGCACATCCAGGTCGATCACGGCCACCTGCATCGGCCGCCCCCGCCTAGCCAGACACGCTTGCTGCGCCACGCGAGTGGCCACGGCAACATCATTGAACACGCAAAAACCTCCCCCTTTGTCGGCATACGCATGGTGCGTGCCGCCGGCCAGGTTGGCGGCCACCCCGTCAAGCAGGGCGGTGTGCGTGGCGGCCATCGTTGCCCCCACCGATCTGCGCGCCCGCTCGGCCAGGGAAGGCTCCAGGGAAAGCCGATTTCGCGCATCATGCGTTCATGCACCGAACCCGTGGCAATGGCTTGCACATAGTCAGCGGTATGCGCCAGGCAAAGGTCTGCCTCGCTGGCCAAAGGTGCCGTCATCAAGCGCACATCCGGCAAGAGGCATTCAACCGCCTCGCGCAACATGGCGTACTTGGCCATCGGAAAGCGGTGTCCGCTGGGCAGGGGCAGCACAAACTGGTCTGAGTAAACCGCTTCCATGCAACGCTTGAGCTTGTGCAAAACCAGTGTTTTTCTAGAATGCGACGTCTAAATTGCTGCAACGCAACAAAAAAGCTTGCGTGCCGCGGGTTTATCCCTATAATTCGCTTCATGCTGCACTGCAACATCTCTTTCAGAGCAGCTGCATCGATGGTACCGCTTCCTTTTTTACTTTTGGAGATTTGAAAATGATGACCGCAGAACAAGTTCTGGCCACGCAAAAAGCCAACGTCGAAACCCTGCTGGGTCTGACCGCCAAGGCTTTTGAAGGCGTTGAAAAAATCGTTGAACTCAACATGAGCGCCTCCAAGGCGGCTCTGGCAGAAACCAGCGAAAACGCCAAGGCCCTGCTGAGCGTGAAAGACGCACAAGAATTGCTGGCGCTGCAATCGAGCCTGCTGCAACCCTTGGCTGAAAAGACCGCCGTCTACAGCCGCCATCTGTATGAAATCGCCACCGGCACAACCAGCGAATTCACTAAAGCCATTGAAAGCCAGGCTTCTGAAGCCCAGCAAAAATTCACCGGCATCATCGAATCCGCTGCCAAGAACGCCCCCGCCGGCTCTGAAGCCGCCGTGGCCGTGATGAAGAGCGCCGTGGCTGCTGCCAACAACGCGCTGGAATCGGTGCAAAAAGCGGTCAAGCAAGCCACCGATGTCGCTGAAGCCAATTTCACCGCCATGGCCAACACCGCCACTGCCAGCGCAAAACCCTCTGCCAAAAAGCGTTAATCCACACCTGCGTGCCCTTGGGCACGCTTTCCCTGAGAAAATTTAGCGCAAGACTCTAACAGTTAAGGGAAAACCCTGAGATACTAGGAACCCATCAAGGGCTGAATCTTCAGGTTAGTTGCAAGTTGTCTCCTCGGGTCCTTTCGAAACCATCAGGTTCAGGGATCCCTTAAGGGTTGGTCGCAAGACCAACCCTTTTTTTTCGGTATGCTGCGCCCAATACTCTCTTGCACCATTTCGAATGACATCTACCCCATCGCTGCTGAGTCGCCGTGCCGTGCTGCTTGGAATGGGCGGCGGTGCGTTGGGGTGGCAACCTCTGTTCGTGCGGGCGCAGCAGCCCGATCTGGCACCACCACCACTGATCCAGCGCGCGCTACAGTTCCCGCGCGACCATGGCAGCCACCCCAACACGGCGCTGGAGTGGTGGTATGTGACCGGGGCATTGCAGGCACCGCAGCGGCCACTGGGGTTTCAGCTCACATTTTTCAGGTCGCGCGTGCCGTCCACACAGGGCATGCGCTCGGCCTTTGCCGCCAAACAACTCATTTTTGCCCATGCCGCCGTCACCGACGTGGCGGGCAAGCGCCTGTGGCACGACCAGCGCATCGCGCGCAGTTCGGGCAATGAAGCGGGGTCAGACGGCGTTGACCTGGCGCACGCCAGCGAGGCCGATATCGCGCTGCGGCTACGTGACTGGTCACTACAGCGCCAAGATGGGCGCTACCTGGCCGAGGTGCGCACGCCGGACTTCAGCCTACAGTTGACGCTGAAACCCACCCAGCCCCTGTTGCTACAGGGCGATCAGGGCTGGTCACGCAAAGGGCCGCTGGCCACACAGGCGAGTTTTTACTACAGCTTGCCACAGCTACAGGTGGACGGCACCGTTGGCGTGGGCCGCCAGCGCCTGCCCGTGCAGGGGCGCGCCTGGCTGGACCACGAGTGGAGCAACGCCTTCATGCCGCCCGAGGCTGTGGGTTGGGACTGGATTGGCATGAATCTGCACGACGGCAGCGCGCTGACGGCCTTCAGGTTACGCAGCGCCAACGGCCAGGCCGTATGGGCAGGTGGCTCATGGCGCGACGCACCGGGCCATGCACCGGCGCAGGTGTTGCGCCCCGAAGAGGTGAGCTTCCAGCCGCTGCGCCACTGGAAGAGCCCCGCCACCGGTGCCAGCTACCCGGTGGAATGGTTGGTGACGGCGGGTGCGCGACGCTTTACCGTGCGCGCGGTGATCGATGCGCAGGAACTTGACAGCAGCCGCTCGACCGGTGCGGTGTACTGGGAAGGCCTGAGCGATCTGCTGGACGACAGTGGTCAAGTTTTAGGGCGCGGCTATCTGGAACTGACCGGGTACGCCAAGCCATTGCGATTAAGCTGAGCCCCGCTTGCTTAGTGTTACGTCCGTCGAAATCCCAGGTCGACCACCCCCTGAACGACCCGCAATCTTTTAGAGTGATCGGCAAAACTTTGCCGAATTGA
>PCUV01000018.1:14481-15159 GCA_002786915.1 Comamonadaceae bacterium CG12_big_fil_rev_8_21_14_0_65_59_15
TTGAACGTGGGACAGACTGGTAAAAAAATAGGCCGGTACATCTTTGTTATCGTGGAAATTTACAAGACCACCACGCAGCGAAAGAGACCAGCCTATGAACCGGATTCTAGCGAGCGTGACCACGCTTGAGCAACACATTGACGCCGTCAACACCCATCCCGATATCTATCGCCCCTTGCGCTGCCCACACTGTGAGGCAGGCAGGCTGTGGGGTCACGGCTGCTACTACCGCAAAGCCGATCGTCGTGCAGTGGCCCCGCAAGCGTCGCACAACCCCGTGCCGATCCTGCGCTACCTATGCCCCACCTGCAAACACACCTGCTCACGCCTGCCCGCGTGCATCGCACCAAGGCGCTGGTTTGACTGGGCCATGCAGACGCTGGTGTTGCTGCTGATCCTGGCGGGCAGCTCCGTGCGTCATTGCAGCCAATGCAGCGAGCGAGCCCGCTCCACGGTGCGCCGCTGGCGCGACTGGCTCAATGACCGGGGCAATACCTTCACCTTCTGGTTGCAAAGCCGCTTTCCTGAATTGGGCCGACACCCTGATCAGCCATCCTTGTGGCGCGATGTCCTGCAAAACATGACCCTCATGCAAGCCATGGCCTGCTGTGACGCTCACATGGACGTTCCCTGACTGAATCGTCCCATGATGCGCTGCCTCTTTGTCGCGCAGCGACA
>PCUV01000106.1:0-57731 GCA_002786915.1 Comamonadaceae bacterium CG12_big_fil_rev_8_21_14_0_65_59_15
GGCAGCGGCGCTGGCGCATCGGGCGGCAGAAAGACAAGAGCTTGCAGCCCGACGTACCGCTCAAAATCTTGTCAAATTTTGTGCCCGAGCAGGAATTTGTGCTGGAGCCTGGTGACATGTTGTATCTGCCGCCCGGCTACGCGCACGACGGCATTGCGCAGGGCGAATGCATGACGTATTCCATTGGCTTTCGTATTCCCAATAAGGGCGAGCTGGCGCGCGAGTTGTTGATGCGTTTGGCCGAGGATGCCGAGCAAGAGATTGGCGTGGCGCTGTACCGCGACCCGCAGCAGCCCGCGGTGGCAGAGCCGGCGCAAATTCCGGCACAGATGCTGGCGTTTGCCCAGCAGGCGCTGTTTGACGCGCAACGCGACCCGTTGGCGTTTGCGCGGGGGCTGGGTGAGTACATGACCGAACCCAAGCCCAACGTCTGGTTTGAATCCCAAGCGTGCGACGCTGTGCCCGATCTTGTTGGCAAGGGGGTGCAGCTGCATCGGCGCACACGGATGATGTTTGATGCGCAGCACCTCTTTATCAATGGCGAAAGCTACCTGGCCTCGGGGCGGGACGCTGTGGTCATGCGACAGTTGGCCAACGAGCGCGCATTGCCGGCCAAAGTGGTGCAAAAAATGAGCGCCCAGGCACACGAATGGCTTGCAACCTGGGTCAATGCGGGTTGGGTGCACACAGATTGATGCCAAAGCACAACATCGGTGCACTGTCAACCACGATAACCCTTAAATCTCACTACAATTGCGCGCCGAGTAGGTGGGCTGGTGTTGATGGGTCCGCACACTTGCGCTTTGTGGGCAACCGCAAAGATACTTTCCGGAAATTAATTTTTTATCATTAGGGTTTACAAATGAACAAGTCGCTCGTTCTGATCGCTGTTATCGCCGCTGCTGCTCTGGCTGCCTGTGGCAAAAAAGAAGAAGCTCCTGCTCCCGCTCCGGCTCCTGTGGTGGCTCCGGCTGCTCCTGCTACCGAAGCTGCTGCCCCGGCTGCCGCTCCCGCTTCGGAAGCTGCTGCACCTGCTGCTGCTCCCGCTTCGGAAGCTGCTTCCAAGTAATCGGGTAACCGATCGCCTTGAAAAGCCGCCCTCGGGCGGCTTTTTTGCTTTTCGAGCCGTCATAATCCGCGATACCGCTGGGGGCAGGGCCAATATCTCGATGCGTCAGGTTTTGCGTGCCCCCTAAAAAACTTAAAACCTAGAGGACGACACCCATGCTGACAGCCCTGGTCATTGTGTTTGTGCTGGCGTATGCCGCCATTGCGCTTGAACACCCCATCAAAATCAACAAATCCGCTTCGGCGCTGATCGGTGCCGGCCTGCTGTGGACGATTTACGCCATGTCCACGGGCGATCACCATCTGGTGAGCGAACAGTTGGGCGAGTCACTCATGGCCACCGCGCAGATCGTGTTCTTTTTGATGGGTGCCATGACGATTGTGGAAGTGGTCGATGCGCACAATGGCTTTGAGGTGATTACCTCGCGCATCCAGACCAAAAAGCTCTCCACGCTGATGTGGATGGTCGGTTTTGTGACCTTTTTTCTGAGCGCGATTCTGGACAACCTGACGACCACCATCGTTATGGTGTCGCTGATGAAAAAGCTCTTGGGCAAGCGCGACGACCGGCTGTTTTTTGCCGGCATCATCGTTATTGCCGCCAATGCGGGTGGTGCCTGGTCGCCCATTGGTGACGTGACCACCACCATGCTGTGGATTGGTGGGCAAATCACGGCACTGGCCATCATCGAAGGTGTTTTTATTCCGTCTGTGATCAACATGGTGATTCCGCTGGCGGTTACAAGCTATCTGATGGGCGACCGTCGCGTTGAGGGCGTCACCAGCACGGGCACTCGCAAGCGCACCAACACCACCAAATTTGAGCAAAACCTGATGTTTGTGTGTGGATTGGGCATTCTGGTGATGGTGCCGGTGTTCAAAACCGTGACGCACCTGCCGCCTTTCATGGGTATTTTGTTTGGCCTGGGCATCTTGTGGCTGGTGGGCGACCTGATTCACCGTAACAAAGACGCCGACGAGCGCGCACCCTTGACGCTGGTGCATGCGCTCACCAAAATCGACATGGGCTCGATCGTGTTCTTCATCGGCATTTTGTTGGCGGTGGCCACGCTGGAACACACGCACATTTTGACCAGCCTGGCGCAGTGGATGGACAAGTCGGTGGGGCGTCTGGACGTGATCGTGATGCTCATTGGCGTGGTCAGCGCGGTGGTGGACAACGTGCCGCTGGTGGCGGCCTCCATGGGCATGTACGACATGACCACCCACCCGGCCGACAGCTTTTTGTGGGAGTTCATGGCGTATTGCGCCGGTACCGGTGGTTCGATGCTGATCATCGGCTCGGCCGCAGGAGTGGCGGCCATGGGGTTGGAAAAAATTGACTTTTTCTGGTACATGAAACGCATCAGCTGGCTGGCGCTGATTGGCTACTTGGGCGGTGCGTTCTTCTACATTGCTGAACGCAATCTTTTTGGTTGAGACACTTTGGAATACACATGAAAAAGCCTACCATTCTGGTCGCGCGCGCCGTCTTCCCGGAAATATTGACGTACCTGCAGCAACATTTTGAGGTCACCGCCAACCAGGACGACGTGGCGTGGACACCCGCAGAGTTGGTGGCCCAATTGCGGGGCAAGCAGGGCGCCTTTACCACCGGCAGCCAGCGCATTGATGCCGCTTTGCTGGCAGCTTGCCCGGAGCTGAAAATTTGCGCCAACATGGCCGTGGGTTACAACAACTTTGACCTGGCTGCCATGACCGCTGCGGGCGTGAAGGCCACCAACACCCCCGACGTGCTGACCGAGACCACGGCCGATTTTGGCTTTGCACTGATCATGGCCACGGCACGGCGCATGGCCGAGAGTGAGCATTTTTTGCGCGCCGGGCTGTGGAAAAGCTGGCGCTATGACATGTTTGTCGGCTCCGACGTGCACGGCAGCACACTGGGCATTCTGGGCATGGGGCGCATCGGCCAGGGCATTGCCAAACGCGGCGCGCATGGCTTTGGCATGAAGGTGATTTACCACAACCGCTCAAGGCTGGACGCAGCCACAGAGGCGGCTTGTGGTGCCAGCTACGTCAGCAAGGTTGATTTGCTCAAGCAGGCCGACCACCTGATCCTGGTGTTGCCGTACTCGCCAGAAGCGCACCACGCCATCGGCGCGGCCGAGCTGGCGCAGATGAAACCCAGCGCCACCTTGGTCAACATCGCGCGTGGTGGCATCGTGGACGATGCGGCGTTAGCGCAAGCATTGAAGAACCATGTCATTGCCGCCGCTGGCCTGGACGTGTACGAGGGCGAGCCTGCGGTGCACCCGGATTTGCTGAGCGTGCCCAACGTGGTGCTGACGCCGCACATTGCCAGCGCCACGCTTCCTACGCGCCTGGCGATGGCGCAACTGGCGGCCGACAACTTGGTGGGTTATCTGTTGCACGGCAAGGAGTTGACGCCCTTGAATTAGCACTGTTATTGATAGCTGCTAGCCCTTATTCAATAAGGGCTAGAGTCCATTTTTTTATATAAATTTAAAACCTGCCAAGATGCCTGTTCAGAAACTTGGAGTAGGCGGTAGCTGAATTGGAGCTGAATTGGGGTCAGATCTGGCCGCGCAGCGGATCGGCTCTGACACCAATTGTGCGTCTTGCACGCCACAATGGTGTCTAAGGAACTCCGCAAATATGAATGATCTTGTGCTGTGGCTGGTGTTGGTGGTGGGCGTTGTGAACGCGCTGTTGCTGCTGATGTTGTGGTGGCGCGGCCGCGACAGTGATGCCAGCCGAGCCGAGCAATTGGCGCAACAGGCTCAGTTTCAAGCCAGTGTGCAAACCAGCCAGCAGGCGCTGGTGCAACTGGTGACTACCAGTTCGGAGCGCATCGAGCGCGAACTGCGCCGCGAGGTACAAGACACTGGTCGCAGCGGGCGCCAGGAGTTGTCGCAGCACTTGGCCACGTTCCAGCAAACCCTGTTGCAGCAAGGCGCGGAGGCCACACGCACGCAAAACGCCCAGATAGACGCGTTTGGTCAGCAATTGGCGCTGTTGCAAAAGACGCTGCACGACACCCTCACCAGCCAGCTTTCGGGCGTGAGCGAGTCCAACGCGCGGCGCATGATGGAGATCCGCGAAACGCTGGAGCAACAGCTGGCGCAGCTGCAAACCAGCAACGCCAGCAAGCTCGACGAAATGCGCGCCACGGTGGATGAAAAACTGCAGTCCACCCTGCAGCAGCGCCTGGGTGAAAGTTTCAAACAAGTCGCCGACCGGCTGGAGCAGGTGCACAAGGGCTTGGGCGAAATGCAGACGCTGGCGCAAGGCGTGGGCGACCTCAAACACCTGCTGTCCAACGTCAAAACGCGCGGTATTTTTGGCGAGGCGCAACTGGCTAGCTTGCTGGAGCAGGTGTTTGTGCCCGACCAGTATGGCACCCAGGTGGCGACGCGCCCGGGTAGCAAAAACGTGGTGGACTTTGCCATCAAACTGCCCGGCAAGTCTGATTCGGGCGAGCCGCTGTGGCTGCCGATTGATGCCAAGTTTCCCAACGAAGATTACGAGCGGCTGCTCGATGCCCAGGGCCGCGCCGATGCCGTGCAGGCCGAAGCCGCTGCCAAGGCGCTGGAGCAACGCATTCGCCTGGAAGCCAAATCGATTTCCGAAAAATACATTGAGCCACCTTTCACCACCGACTTTGCCATTTTGTTCTTACCCACCGAAGGCCTGTACGCCGAGGTGTTGCGCCGCCCCGGGCTGATGGAAGCCTTGCAGCGCGAGCACCGCATCACCCTGGCCGGGCCGACCACCTTGCTGGCCATGCTCAGTTCTTTGCAGATGGGCTTCAGGACCCTGGCGCTGGAAAAACGCTCCAGCGAAGTCTGGCAGGTGCTGGGCGCGGTCAAGACCGAATTTGGCAAGTTTGGCGATGTGCTGGCCAAGGTCAAATCGCAAACCGAAACCGTGCTGAAAACCATCGACGGCGCGCAAACCCGCAGTCGCGCCATGGGGCGCGCGCTGAAAACCGTGGAGGCTTTGCCCGAGCTTGAAAGCGCTGCGCTGATTCCGCTCGACGCCGCGCTGTTGGCCACCAGCGCCGACGATGCCGCTGACGCATGATGGCTTTTAAAAAAATGAGCGTGTCGCCAGCGCCTGGTTTGTCTGATACGGCGTTGGCGCGCCTCATCGGTGGCCACGTCTGTCTGCACGCGTGCATGGCCGGGATGCGCATGGCCGCGCCCCTGCTGGCCTTGCGGGCCGGCTACAGCGCGGCAGCGGTGGGTATCCTGCTGGCCCTGTTTGCCCTGACCCAGGTTTTTCTGGCGTTGCCCGCTGGGCGCTATGTGGATCGCCACGGTTACTGGAAGCCGCTGCGCTGGTGCTTGAGCGCCAGTGCGCTGGGGGCGGGGCTGGCGGCGCTGTGGCCGGTGTTTGGTGTGCTGTGTCTGACGGCTTTGCTCACCGGCGGCGCGGTGGGGGTGGGGGCGATAAGCTTGCAGCGGCATGTGGGACGGTGTGCGCGCGATGCGGTCGAGCGCAAACGTTTTTTTAGCTGGTTGTCGATTGGCCCGGCCTTGTCCAACTTTGTTGGCCCGCTGCTGGCCGGGGTGTTGATTGATGCGGGCGGTTTTGTGTTGGCGTTTGGCGCGCTGGCCCTGTTGCCGGGCGTGTCGTGGTGGCTGTTGCACGCCACGCGTGAACTACCGCCGGTGCAGCACGATGCTACAGGGCAAAAGCGCCGTGCCTGGGATTTGCTGCGTGAACCCGCCATGCGCCGCTTGTTGCTGGTGAACTGGCTGATGTCGTCGTGCTGGGATGTGCACACTTTTGTCGTGCCGGTGTTGGGGCATGAGCGCGGTTTGAGCGCCTCGGCCATTGGTGCCATTCTGGGCGGCTTTGCGCTGGCTGCCACCGGCATTCGCGTGGCGCTGCCCTGGTTGGCGGCGAATCTGCAAGAGCGCGTGGTCATCACCAGTGCCATGCTGGCCACGGCCGGTCTGTTTGCGCTTTATCCGTTCATGCACAGTGCTTGGGGCATGGGGCTGTGTTCGGCCGCTTTGGGAGTTTCACTGGGTTCGGTGCAGCCGATGATCATGAGCACCTTGCACCAGATCACGCCCGAGGCGCGCCACGGCGAGGCGCTGGGCTTGCGGCTGATGCTGATCAACGCGTCCAGTGTCAGCATGCCGATGTTGTTTGGTGCAGCCGGTGCGCTGGCCGGTGTCAGCGTGGTGTTCTGGACCGTGGGCGCGGCGGTGGGCCTGGGCGCGCGCCAGGCCTGGGGGCTGCGGGTGGGGGAGAGCTAAGCCAGAGCCGGAAAAGATGGCCCCGGTCTTTCTCCCTCACCCGCTGGGGAAGGGTTGGGGTGAGGGCTGTTCAGGGCAGAGTAACGCCTTTACAAGCGATAAAAGCGGGCAATCACGTCCCAGGCAACTTGGGGCTCATCGACAAAATGCAGCAGGTTCAGGTCTTCGGGGGCAATCACGCCTTCTTCTACCATCGCTTCGAAGTTGAGCAGGCGCTTCCAGTAGCTGCTGCCAAACAGCACGATGGGTACCGGCTGCGCTTTTTTGGTCTGCACCAGCGTGATGACTTCGAACAATTCGTCCAGCGTACCAAAGCCACCCGGGAAGGCCACCAGCGCTTTGGCGCGGATCATGAAGTGCATCTTGCGCATCGCAAAGTAGTGAAACTTGAAGCTCAAGCTGGGGGTGACATAGGGGTTGGCGTGCTGCTCGTGCGGTAGCGCAATGTTTAACCCGATGGTGGGCGCACGGGCTTCATGCGCGCCGCGGTTGGCGGCTTCCATGATGCCAGGGCCGCCGCCGGTGCAGACATACAGGCGCTGCTCAGCCGGGAGGCCGTCGCTGTAGTTGGCGACCAGGTGGGCAAACTGGCGCGCGTGTTCGTAATGTTGCGCATTACGTACATGGCGCTGGGCCACGGTTTTCGCCTGCGGGTCATCTCCAGCCTGCATCAACTGTTCTTGCGCCTGCTCGGGCGACACAAAGCGCGCGCTGCCAAAGACCACCACCGTGTTGTGGATGCCTTGCGCGCTTTGGTCCAGATCCGGTTTGAGCATTTCAAGCTGAATACGGATACCGCGCGCCTCGCGGCGCAGCAAAAACTCGGGGTCGGCAAAAGCCAGGCGGTGTGCGCTGGGTTTGAGCACCGAGCTGTCGGCAGGTTGCTTGAGCACGTCGGCCCAGGCGTCGGTCATGCGTTGTTCGGTCAGCAGGTTGGGCAGGGGTTGGGTGTTTTCCATGATGGGATCCGGTAAGACCAAAAAAAAGGCTTCACGCTGGAAGCCTTGGTCGCTTGGAGAGTGCTCGCCGTTAGACGCGCTTGCGGTATTCGCCGGTGCGGGTGTCGATTTCAACCTTGTCGCCTTGCGCCACGAAGATCGGCACGCCGATCTCAAAGCCGGTGGCAATTTTGGCGGGCTTCAAAACCTTGCCAGAGGTGTCGCCTTTGACAGCGGGCTCGGTCCAGGTGATTTCACGCACCACGCTGGTGGGCAGTTCAACCGAGATGGCTTTGCCGTCATAGAACACCACTTCAACCGGCATGCCGTCTTCGAGGTAGTTGAGCGCGTCGCCCATGTTTTCGGCTTCCACTTCATACTGGTTGTATTCAGCGTCCATGCAAACGTACATGGGGTCGGCAAAGTAGGAGTAGGTGCAGTCTTTCTTTTCCAGGATGACTTGGTCAAGTTTGTCGTCGGCCTTATAGACAAGTTCGGTGTTGAAGTTGGCGATCAGGCTTTTGAGCTTCATGCGCACGGTGGCAGAGTTACGCCCGCCGCGGCTGTATTCTGTTTTTAGGACGACCATCGGGTCTTTGCCGTTCATAATGACGTTGCCGGCGCGAATTTCTTGAGCGATTTTCATAATCAAAAGAGTAGGGTAGGCCGCATGGGTGCGGCGAGGAGGGGTCTGGGCAGGGGCAGCACAGCTTGTCCCGATCCAGCAAACTCGTGATTTTAGTGTGTTTTTGCCCTAAATCCGGCTGGATTCTGATGCGCGGGGGTGCGTCAAACGCCGCCCGTTGCCTGGGGAACAGGGCCGGTCGCTTCAAGTGCCATGCGTCTGGTTTGAAATTCCCGATAGCGGAGCAGCGCGCAAGGGTCTGTTTTGGCGGCCTGGATGGCTGCCGTTTCATTGATCTTAAGTTGCTCAACGAGCATGCGGTTGAGCAGTTGCCGCAATTCGTCTTTGGCCTCAGCACTTTGCTCGCCGGGAATGTCTGTGTTGTTGTCCAGCATTTCCAGACCAGACATGAGCTGCAACGCGTAGGTCTGCGATGCGAGCTCTGCAAGGCCAGCACGCAACGCACCCCAAGGTTGAACGCCGTGCTCGTGGTACTGCGCCTGCAACCAGACAAAAAGTGGCCCATGAGGCGCTTCCAATCCGCACAGCAGAGCCAGATCTTCATTGGTCAGGGTGTCAAAGGCTGCCATGTTGCCGAGCAGTATGCGCGCCGCGTGATCGGCGCGCGCAGCGGGCAGGCGACTGTTCGGCCGGTTGCTTTGTTTGGCTTTGCGGGGTCGAGGGCCTTCATTCCAGACCGGGGGTTCGGCATCTTTGGTGACAGGTTTGGCAGCGCTATTTCGACTGCCGCGCGCAGGAGCGTGTTGCCAAACCTCCAGCAACTCCCGATTGGACAACTGCACCAGGTCAGCGATCTCGCTCAGCAACTGTTGCTTGAGTGCGCCCGCTGGCATCACCTCCCACAGGGGCTTGGCGTTGCTGGCGAAGCGGGCGCGGCCCTCTGCTGTTTGCAGGTCGCAGCCGTCCCGCGCTGCATCGATCAAAAACTGGCTCAGCGGCACCGACTCCGACACAAAGCGGGCAAACGCTTCCTTGCCGTGCTCACGGATGAAGCTGTCGGGGTCGTGTTCCGGTGGCAAGAACAAAAATTTGACGCTGCGCACGTCGGTGGCCAGCGGCAGGGCAGCGTCCAGCGCCTTGCGCGCGGCACGCCGACCGGCACTGTCGCCGTCAAAGCTGAAGATGACGGCATCGGTAAAACGAAATAATTTGTGCACGTGGTCTGGCGTGCAGGCCGTGCCCAACGTGGCCACCGCGTTGGGAAAACCTAATTGCGCCAGTGCCACCACGTCCATGTAACCTTCGGTGACCAGCGCAAAGCCTTCGTCCCGAATGGCGTTGCGCGCTTCAAACAGGCCATACAGCTCGCGCCCTTTGCTAAACACCGGCGTCTCGGGTGAGTTCAGATACTTGGGCTTGTCGTCGCCCAGCACGCGTCCGCCAAAACCGATGCATTCGCCCTTGACGTTGCGAATCGGGAACATGACCCGGTCGCGGAAGCGATCGTAGCGGTGGGATTGGCCGTCCTTTTCTTCGCCCAAAATAACCAGGCCCGATTCTTCCAGCAATGGGTCGTCGTAGTCGGCGAAGGCACCGGCCAAGGCGTGCCACCCCTCTGGCGCGTAGCCCAGGCCAAACTGTTTGGCTACTTGCCCGGTGACGCCACGCCCCTTGAAGTAGCTGGCGGCGCGGGGCGAATTCTTTAGATGCTTTTGATACGCCAGCGCCGCTTTTTCAAGAACTTCGGTCAGTGTGGTTTGCTTTTTGCGTTGTTCTGCTGCACGGGCACGGTCTTGTGGGCTGGCGTCGTCTTCAGGCACCCGCATGCCGAATTGCTGGGCCAGGTCCTGCACTGCCTCAACAAAGCTCGCGCCGGTGTGTTCCATTAAAAAATTGAGTGCGTCGCCGCTTTTGCCACAGCCAAAGCAATGGTAAAACTGCTTGCTGGGGCTGACCGAAAACGACGGCGACTTTTCGCTATGAAACGGGCACAGACCCATGAAGTTGGCACCGCTCTTTTTGAGCTGCACGTGCCGACCGACGATGTCAACGACGTCAGCTCGCGCCAGCAGTTCCTGGACAAAGGTGTGCGGAATGGACATGCGCGGATTGTAGGAAGCACCTGCCGCGCTCAATGGCCCGCGCGCAGTTAGCGTGGGGCCAGGCGAATGGCACCGTCAAGCCGGATCACTTCGCCGTTGAGCATATCGTTTTCAAAGATGTGCACGGCCAGCTTGGCGTAGTCTTGCGGCGTACCCAGGCGCGACGGAAAGGGCACGCCAGCGGCCAGCGAGTCCTGCACTTCCTGCGGAAAACTGAACAACATGGGGGTGCCAAAAATGCCCGGGGCGATGGTCATGTTGCGGATGCCATTGCGCGCCAGATCGCGTGCAATGGGTAGCGTCATGCCCACAATGCCGCCTTTGGACGCGCTGTACGCCGCCTGTCCGATTTGTCCGTCGTAAGCCGCAACCGATGCGGTGGAAATCAATATACCGCGCTCACCCGTGGCTTCGGGCGCGTTCTGACTCATGGCCTGCGCGCACAGGCGGATCATGTTGAAGCTGCCCACCAGATTGACCGTGATGCACTTGGTAAAAACGCCTAACGCGTGCGGGCCATTTTTGCCTACCGTTTTTTCGGCTGGTGCGATACCTGCGCAGTTGACCAGGCCCATCAACTTGCCCATGGATGTAGCCTTGGCAACCACCGCCTGGCCATCGGCTTCGGAGCTGACATCGCACTTGACAAAGGCGCCTCCAATATCTTCGGCAACGGCCTGGCCTTTTTCTGCCTGCATGTCGGCAATGACCACGCGAGCGCCTTTGGCGGCCAGCATGCGCGCCGTGCCCTCGCCCAGCCCAGAGGCACCGCCGGTGACGATAAAAACCTTGCCTGCAATGTCCATGAAGTTCTCCAAAGAAAGATTGACGTTGACGTAAACGTCAATTATGGATGAAGACGAAACGCAAAATTTGTCGTCGCCCTTGAAAGGTAGCCAGAAGTTTTGCCGCTATACTGCGCGCTTTCCTGAAAACCTCAGGCGCGTAGCTCAGCTGGTTAGAGCACCACCTTGACATGGTGGGGGTCGATGGTTCGAGTCCATTCGCGCCTACCAGGGTCTGTCTGAAGTTAACCAGATTCAGACGTGCAGACCTTGTATTTCCCCATGACATCTGTTGCGCAAGAGCTCTGTGCGTGTTGCCAAACGTGCGCTCTTTCAGGGTTAAAACAGGTGTCGCAGTCGTGCCTACAATGAAATCCACTCCCATCAAAACCCGGACTTTGTTTGAACCAAAGATCACGTCATGACTACTGCCGCAGCCCCTGAATCCGCCTCGCAACGGGTGATCAAAAAGTACCCGAATCGGCGCTTGTACGATACCGAAACATCCAGCTACATCACCCTGTCCGAGGTGAAAGCGCTGGTGATGAAACGTGAACCGTTTGAAGTGCGTGACGTCAAGACCGGTGACGACATCACACGCAGCATTCTGTTGCAGATCATTCTGGAAGAAGAGGCCAGTGGCTCGCCGATGTTCACCGCGCCCGTGCTGGAAAGCCTGATCCGTTTTTACGGGCACGCGATGCAGAGTTTTCTGGGTGGCTACCTTGAGAAAAACATTCAGTCGTTGATGGATCTGCAAACGCGGTTTGCCGAGCAGTCCAAAGGTTTGTCGCCAGAGATGTGGACCCAATTTGCTGCACTGCAGACGCCCGCCATTCAAGCCATGATGGGCGGCAGCCTGGACCAGTCCAAGGCCTTGCTGACCCAAATGCAAGAGCAGATGCAAAAGCAGACCGATCAGATGCTGGGCGCGTTTGGTATCAAAAGCAAGCCCTGAGCGCGGGTGACGATTCATGAGCAGTCCATTACAGGTTTCCAATGCGCCAAAAATCGGTTTTGTCAGTCTGGGCTGTCCCAAGGCGCTGACCGATTCCGAGCTGATACTGACGCAGCTCAGCGCCGAGGGTTACCAGACCGTCAAGACCTTTCAGGGCGCCGATCTGGTGATCGTGAATACGTGTGGGTTTATCGACGATGCGGTCAAGGAAAGTCTGGACACCATTGGTGAAGCTCTGGCTGAAAACGGCAAGGTGATCGTGACCGGTTGTTTGGGCGCGCGCCAGGGCGACACGGGCGACAACCTGGTGCGCCAGATGCACCCCAGCGTGCTGGCCGTGACTGGCCCCCATGCCACGCAAGAAGTGATGGATGCGGTGCATGTGCACCTGCCCAAGCCGCACGACCCTTTTATTGATTTGGTGCCAGAGGCGTTTGGTGTGGCGGGCATCAAGCTTACGCCGCGTCACTATGCGTACCTGAAAATCAGCGAAGGTTGCAACCATCGTTGCACTTTCTGCATCATTCCATCGATGCGCGGAGATCTGGTTTCCAGGCCGGTAGGAGATGTTCTTTCAGAAGCACAAGCCTTGTTTGAAGGGGGCGTCAAAGAGTTGCTGGTGGTCAGCCAGGACACGTCCGCTTATGGGGTGGATGTGCAATACCGAACCGGTTTCTGGAATGGCAAACCCATCAAGACCCGACTGTTTGAGCTGGTGCAGGCGCTGGGTGAATTGGCGCAACAACACGACGCCTGGGTGCGCTTGCATTACGTGTACCCCTACCCCAGCGTGGATGACATTTTGCCGCTGATGAACGCGGGCCTGGTGCTGCCCTACCTGGATGTGCCGTTCCAGCACAGTCACCCGGATGTGCTCAAGCGCATGAAACGGCCCGCCAGTGGTGAAAAAAATCTGGAGCGCATCCAGCGCTGGCGCTCGTTGTGCCCAGACATGGTGATCCGTAGCACCTTCATTGCCGGTTTTCCGGGTGAAACTGAAGCAGAGTTTGAGCATTTGCTTGACTTCATGCGTGAGGCGCAGATTGACCGGGCCGGTTGTTTTGCCTACAGCCCGGTCAAGGGTGCTGCGGCCAACGCGCTTGCAGGAATGCTGCCCGAGGCGGTACGTGAGCAGCGTCGGGCGTCTTTCATGGCGGTGGCAGAGGGCGTTTCGGCCGATCGCCTCAAACAGCGTGTGGGCGCTACCCTGCAAGTGCTGGTCGATCATGCGCCAAGCTTGGGCAAAAAAGGTGGGGTAGGACGTTCCTATGCTGACGCACCCGCGATTGACGGGGTGGTTGAATTGCTGCCGCCACAAAAAATCAGCAAGACCATGCGTGTGGGTGATTTCACCAAGGCACGCGTCGTTGCCACACGCGGTCACGATTTGGTGGCGCAACCGTTTTAGAGGCTCCCCGTCTGAGTCGCTGAGCCAATCAACGCTATCACCTTGCTATTGACCCGGCCGGGGTTAGGGCTTGCTCATGAATAAATTGTGCGTTTTGCCGTCAGTGTTGGGTTGAATGCTAGGCACAAAGCGCGCTGTGCAGCTCACACGTAAATGTTGGTAGCGCGTGCCGTATGGGAGGCTGATCGGCGGGCACAGCGCAGTGGGGTTGAAACACCCCATGCGTTGGAGCAGAAATACCCCAAGGTGGGGCATTTGCAAACCGGTGTCAGTTCACACCTTGCGCCATTCATTTGCCACACACCTGCTACAAGCCGGGACCGATATTCGCACCGTGCAAGAACTGCTCGGTCACTCGGATGTTTCAACCACCATGATTTACACGCACGTGCTCAAGGGGGCCGCGGGCGGCACGGCCAGCCCGCCGGATGCGCTGAGTTGCGTCGCGTCATGAATGACAGCTCGCAGGGCCTAGCCAGTGTCCGTCAAATGCTATGTATATGATAGCTACTTACGCTTTACGTACAAGGGCTAGAAGCCAGTTTTACCAATCGTTCAAGCCGCCCGAGAGCCACCCCAGACACAGCCTCGATAATGGCGGCCCAATGTCTGCACCTCTGAAGATCGACTTCCCAGAAGACCTGCCCGTCAGCGCCCGCCGCGCAGAGATCATGGCCGCCATGGCCGCGCACCAGGTCATCATCGTGTGCGGAGAAACCGGCTCAGGCAAAACCACCCAGCTGCCCAAAATTGCTCTGGCGCTGGGGCGTGGGCTGTGTAACTACCCCAAGACTTTGCCAGACGGCCGACCCGCACCGCGCGGCAAGCTCATCGGCCACACTCAGCCGCGCCGCATTGCCGCCAGCAGTGTGGCCAAGCGCATTGCCCAAGAGCTGCACACCCCGCCGGGCGAGGTGGTCGGTTTCAAGGTGCGGTTTCAGGACCGGCTGGGCAAAGACGCGTCGGTCAAGCTCATGACCGACGGCATTTTGCTGGCCGAAACACAGACCGACCCGCTGCTGAATGCTTACGATACGCTTATCATCGACGAAGCGCACGAACGCAGTCTCAATATTGACTTTTTGCTCGGTTATTTGAAGCAAATCCTGCCGCGCCGGCCCGACTTGAAAGTGGTGGTGACCAGCGCCACCATTGATGCGCAGCGCTTTTCCGAGCACTTTGCGTCGGTTCCCAGTGGCCCCGCCCCCATCATCATGGTCTCCGGTCGCATGTTTCCCGTGGAGCAGCGCTACCGACCGTTTGAAGAAGCGCGTGACTACGACCTGAACAACGCGATTGCCGATGCGGTCGATGAGCTGTGGCGCGACGTGCACAACAGCGGCGACATTCTGGTGTTTTTGCCCGGCGAGCGTGAAATCCGCGAGGCGGCCGACCACCTGCGCGGCCACCTGAGCCACAGCGCGGTGTTTCGTAACGCCGAGGTGCTGCCGTTGTTTGCCCGCCTGAGCCAGGCCGAGCAAGACCGCATTTTTGACAGCCACGGCGGGCGGCGCATTGTGTTAGCTACCAATGTGGCTGAAACCTCGCTCACCGTGCCAGGCATCAAATACGTTGTTGATGCAGGCACAGCGCGCATGAAACGCTACAGCTTCAGAAGCAAGGTAGAACAATTGCTGGTGGAACCCATCAGCCAAAGCTCGGCCAACCAGCGCGCCGGGCGCTGTGGCCGCGTGGCCAACGGCATCTGCATCCGACTCTTCGATGAGGCCGATTTCAACGTCCGCCCCAAGTTCACCGACCCCGAAATTTTGCGCAGTTCCTTGGCCGGGGTGATTCTGCGCATGAAGTCGCTGCACCTGGGGCAGGTGGAAGACTTTCCGTTTCTGGAGCGCCCCTCGGGTCGCGCCGTTGCCGACGGTTACCAGTTGCTAAGTGAATTGGGTGCAGTCGATGATGCCAATGAGTTGACGGCAACAGGCCGCGAGCTGGCCAAACTGCCGCTGGACCCGCGCGTCGGCCGCATGATTCTGGAAGCGCGCAGCCGTGAGGCGTTGGCCGAAGTGCTGGTGATTGCCAGCGCCTTGAGTGTGCAAGACGTGCGTGACCGCCCAATGGACGCGCAGCAGCAAGCCGACCAAGCGCACGCCAAGTTTGATGACGAGAAGAGCGAATTCAGCGGCTACCTCAAGCTGTGGCAGTGGCTGGAAAATAATCGGGGTCAGATTCCAATTAATTCAGTGGGGGTCAGAGCCCGATCTACCGATTCATCCGCTGGCGCGGATGCCTCCGGTAATCGGGGTCTGACCCCCAAGTCTCACAAATTATCCAACCGCCAATATGAGCAACTGCTGCGCAAAAACTTCATCAGCATGCGCCGGGTGCGCGAGTGGCGCGACATTTACAGCCAATTGCACACCGTGGTGACCGAGCACAAATGGCGGCTTAACACGCTGCCGGCCAGCTACGAGCAGTTGCACCTGTCGATGTTGGCGGGTCTGCTGGGCAACATCGGCTGCAAGCTGGAAACAGACGGCGACAAAAGCGGTGGGGGTGAGTATCTGGGCGCGCGCAGCATCAAGTTTTACCCTCATCCCGGCGCGCATCTGGTCAAAAAGCCGGGGCGCTGGATTGTGGCGGCCGAACTGGTGGAAACCACGCGCCTGTTCGGCCGCGGCATTGCCGCCATCGAGCCGCAGTGGCTGGAGCAGGTGGGCGCGCACCTGCTCAAAAAACAGCTGCTGGACCCACACTGGGAAAAAAAACAAGCCGAGGTCAACGCGCTGGAACGCGCCACGCTCTACGGCATCGTCATCTACAGCGGCCGCCGCGTCAATTACAGCCGGGTGGACTTGCACGGCGCGCGTGAAATTTTCATCCGCGAAGCCTTGGTCGGCGGCCAGTGGGACACCAAGTTACCGTTTTTGGCCGCCAACCAAAAACTTGTCCAACAGGTGGAAGACCTGGAGCACAAGGCGCGTCGGCAAGACGTGTTGGTCGATGACGAGCTGATCTACGCCTTTTACGATCAGCAGCTGCCAGCCGACGTGTGCAGCGGTTACAGCTTTGAGCAGTGGTACCGCGAGGCGTCCCGGATCAACCCCAAGCTGCTGTGTTTGACCCGTGAAGAGCTGATGCGTCACGAGGCCGCCGGCATCACCAGCCAGGCGTTCCCGAAAACCGTGCGTCTGGGCGGTGTGGACTGTGCGGCCACCTATTTGCACGAACCGGGCGACCCCAAAGACGGCCTGACCGTGACCGTGCCGATTTTTGTGCTGAATCAGGTCAACGAAGAACGCTGCGAATGGCTGGTGCCGGGCATGCTCAAGGACAAGATTCAGGCGTTGCTGAAAACCCTGCACCAACGCCCGCGCTCGCGCCTGGTACCGCTGCCCGAGTCGGCCAACAAGATGGCGGCGCAGTTGAACGAACCAGCGCTATTCGGCCACGGCTCGCTGGTGGATGCAGTGTTGAAGCTGGTGCGCGCCGTCACTGCGGTGGACGTGGTGCGCGCCGACATCAAAGTGGATATGCTGCCGCCGCATTTCTTCATGAACGTTCGCGTAGTGGACGAACATGGCCGCCAGTTGGGGCAGGGGCGTAACCTGGGCGCGTTGAAAGCTGAGCTGGGCGCGCAGGCGCGGGGGGCGTTTCAGGCGCTGGCGGCGCTCAAACTGGGGGCTGGCACGGGCATCACCGGGGTTGCCGATGTTTATCAACCAAATCAAGCTCCAGCCCTTATCCATAAAGGGCGAACAGCTATACAAAATGAAGCTAATGCACCAGCGATCCCCGCTGCCGCAAGTTTTAAATCAAAACAGCTTGAGACCCCCTCGAAACAAGGGCAAGCAGCTATCAAAGTTGCAACAAATACAGCCCCGCCACTGGCCAACCAGCGCCACACCGCCTGGACTTTTGGCGAACTGCCCGAACTGCTGGAAATCCAGAAAGGCGGCCAGACGCTGATTGGCTACCCGGCCCTGATCGACGTGGGCGACGGCGTCACCATCGAAGTGTTTGACGAACCCGACGTGGCCGCTGCCAAGCACCGCGCTGGCCTGCGCCGCCTGTTTGCCTTGCAGATCAAGGACGCGCTCAAATACCTTGAAAAAAACATACCCGACCTGCAAAAAATGGCCGTCACCTACATGCAAGTCGGCAAAAACCCCGATGGCTCGGGCAGCGGCGGCACGCTGGAGGAATTGCGCGAGCAAATCATCAATGTGGCGCTGGAGCGCGCCTTTTTGCTGGAGCCGCTGCCAACCGATGAATTTGCCTTTAAAAAACGCATTGACGAGGGGCGAGGGCGGCTGACCCTGATCTGCACCGAAGTCGCCCGCCTGAGTGCTGCCATCCTGAACGAATACGCGGTGGCCGCGCGCAAAATCAAAGACACCAAAAATGCGCCTGAGGCCACGACGGATGCGTCACAGCAGCTATCAAAATTGATGCCTAAAAAGTTTTTGAGCCTCACCCCGTGGGCAAGTTTGCACCACTTTGCGCGTTATCTGAAGGCCATCACGGCACGCTTGGACAAGGTCCGGGCCGACCCGGCGCGCGACGGCGCGCGCCTGAAAGAATTGCAACCGCTGGAGCAGCGCTACTGGCGGCTGGTGGCCGAGCGCAAGGGCGTGATGGATGCACGCCAGCAAGAATTCCGCTGGCTGCTGGAAGAACTGCGCGTGAGCTTTTTCGCGCAAGAGCTGCGCACGCCGCAGCCGGTGAGCGTGAAACGGCTGGAAAAAGCCTGGGCGCAGCTGACGTAGCCCCCGACCGGCTGCCACGGGCAAGATATATTTGTCAGTTTGCAGAACCCCTGGTTGTTGACAATCACACCCAAGCTTGAAATCTTGGAGGTCATCGTTTCATGGCACACGTATTGATTGCCGGTGGTGGCATAGGCGGGCTTTCGGCCGCGCTGGCTTGTGCACGTGCCGGAGCGCGTGTGTCGTTGTTTGAGCGCGCGCCGGCTTTTGCCGAATTTGGCGCCGGTATCCAGCTCGGGCCCAACGTGATGCGGGTGTTGCACAGTTGGGGCCTGAAGCCCGCCTTGGACGCCGTGGCGGCTTTCCCTGACCGGTTACAGGTGTGCTGTGCCACCGGCGGTGGCGAGCTGGGCAGCTTGCGCCTGGGCGCGGATGCGGTGCGCCGCTACGGTGCGCCCTATGCCACGATCCGTCGTGTCGATCTGCATCAGGCGCTGCTACAGGCTGTGCGCAGCCACGACGATGTGGTTCTGCATTTGGGCAACGCTGTGGCGGGTGTGCGTCAAGACGGTACGACCGTGACGGTGCAACTGTCAGATGGGCAGACCGCCAGCGCAGACCTGCTGGTGGCCGCCGACGGGGGCTGGAGCGTGCTGCGCCAGCAGTTGCTGCACGACGGCACGCCACAGCCCACCGGGCACTTGGCGTACCGCGCGATGGTGTTGCAAAGCGACCTTCCACCCAAACTGCGCAGTCAGCGCGTCACCGCCTGGCTGGGCCCCAAGATGCACGTGGTGCATTACCCGGTGGCGTGCGGGCAGTGGCTCAATGTGGTGGCCATCGTGCACGGGCAGGTGCTGGGCGACATGTCGCACTGGGACCACAGTGCCAATGCGCAAGATGTGCAGCGCGCCATGGCAGATACCTGCCCCGTTTTGCGCAACCTGATTCATGCCATTGAGGCCTGGCGGCTGTGGCCGCTGAGCATCCGCCCCCCGATGCAAGGCGCGCACGAGCATGCCAAGGGGCGGGTGGCTTTTCTGGGGGATGCGGCGCATCCCATGGTGCCGTATCTGGCGCAGGGCGCGGCGATGGCCATTGAAGACGCCGCCACCTTGGCGCAGGTGCTGCTGGGCGGTGGTGCGCTGGGTGCGGACGGCACAGCAGCCGTTGAAGAGCTTTTGCACGCTTACACCAGCGCCCGTTGGCCGCGCAACGCACACGTGCAGGCGCGCGCGATCCGTAATGGCGAGATCTTTCATGCCACCGGCCCCGTGCGCTGGGGGCGCGATGCAGCCATGCGGCTGCTGGGTGAGCGACTGCTGGATGTGCCCTGGCTGTACGCTGGCGGGCCGCTACCGGTTGCGACGAATCGGTGAATCCCGGCTGATACCCCAGTCGATGGAACCGCTTGAGCTGGGCGGTTCATAGGTGTTGTATTTGGCGGTGTAGTACAGCCCCAGGCCGATCAGGGTGATCAGCACAATAGTCCAGATCACGAGCTTGAGCAAGCGTAACCAAAACGTTTTGTCTTTCATGGCGGCTCCTTGGCGGGCTTTGGCGGTCAGTCTTGGCGGCCAATGAGCAGGTATTCCATGAGCGCCTTTTGGACGTGCATGCGGTTTTCGGCTTCGTCCCAAACCACGCTTTGCGGCCCGTCAATCACCTCGGCGTCCACTTCTTCACCCCGGTGCGCGGGCAGACAATGCATGAAAAGCGCGTTGGTCTTGGCAACGGCCATCATCTGGGGCGTGACCCGCCAGGCGGCAAAAGCCTGTTTGCGCACTTCATTTTCCGCTTCAAAGCCCATGCTGGTCCACACGTCGGTGGTGACCAGGTCGGCGCCACGGCAGGCGTCCATCGGGTTACTATAAACCTGATAGTGATCTGCGCTTATATCTTCTGGGCTTAAGGCAATTTTTTCATCAATTTCATAGCCACTGGGGGTGCTCACGTTGACCTTGAAGTCCAGCAGTTTGGCCGCCTGCAGCCAGGTGTTGGCCATGTTGTTGCCGTCACCCACCCAGGCCACGGTCTTACCCTGGATGGAGCCGCGTTGTTCGATAAAGGTAAACAGGTCGGCCAGAATCTGGCACGGGTGAAATTCGTTGGTCAGCCCGTTGATCACCGGCACGCGACTGTGCGCTGCAAAGCATTCAATCTTGCTTTGTTCAAAGGTGCGAATCATCACCAGATCGACCATGCGGCTGATCACGCGCGCGCTGTCTTCAATCGGCTCGGCACGCCCCAATTGGCTGTCACCCGTGGTCAGGTGCACCACGCTGCCGCCCAACTGGTACATGCCGGCTTCAAAGCTCACGCGCGTGCGCGTGCTTGCTTTTTCAAAAATCATCGCCAGCGTGCGGTCCACCAGCGGTTGATGCTTTTCATAAGCCTTGAACTTCTTCTTGATGAACGAGGCCCGGTCAAACAGGTAGGCGTACTGGCTGGCGTTGAAATCGGTGAACTGCAGGTAATGTTTGATGGTGGGCATGGTCATGTCAATCCAATGAGTTGCGCAAAGGGTGTCAGGTGGCTAGCAGCTGCTTGACCAGCGGCGCCAGAATGTGCACCACTTCGTCGGCTTCGGATTCGGTCAGGATCAGTGGGGGAACGAGCCGGATCACGCTGTCGGCGGTCACGCTGATCAATAACCCGTGGTCGGCGCATTGCTGCACCAGCGCGCCGCACGGCTTGGCCAGTTCCACGCCGATCATCAGGCCCTGGCCGCGTATTTCCTTGACGGCCCCGCTGGCCAATTCTGCGGCCAGCGCCGCTGCCAGCGCTGCGGCCAAGTGCTTGCCAACACGGGCAGCGTTGGCCAACAGGCCGTCCTCTTCCATGATACGGATGGTCTCGACACCGGCACGCATCGCCAGCGGGTTGCCGCCAAAGGTGGAGCCGTGGTTGCCTGGCTTGAAAATGTGCGCCGCTTTCGGTCCCGCCACCACCGCGCCCACCGGCACGCCAGAGCCCAGTCCCTTGGCCAGCGGCATCACATCGGGCACGACGCTCGCCCACTGGTGCGCAAACCATTTGCCGGTGCGCCCCATGCCGGACTGCACCTCGTCGATCATCATCAGCCAGTTGCGCTCGTCGCACAGCGCGCGCACGTCGCGCAGGTACTGCATCTGCATCGGGTGGATGCCGCCTTCTCCCTGGATGGTTTCAAAAAACACCGCCACCACGTTGGGGTTGTCGTGGGTGGCCGCACGCAGCGCGTCGATGTTGTTGATCGGCACGCGGATAAAGCCTTCTACCAGCGGCTCAAAACCAGCGTGAATCTTGGGGTTGCCGGTGGCGCTCAGGGTGGCGATGGATCGGCCGTGAAAGGCTTTTTCATAGACCACGATCTGCGGCCGGTCGATACCATGGTCGTGCCCGAACTTGCGTGCCAGCTTGAGCGCGGCCTCGTTGGCTTCCAGCCCTGTGGAGCAGAAAAACACGTTCGTCATGCCCGAGAGTTCCACCAGTTTTTTGGCGAGTGCCTCCTGCAGCGGCACATGGTAGTAATTGCAGGTATGGATCAGCTGGGTAACCTGTTCTTGCAGCGCCGGCACCAACTTGGGGTGGTTGTGCCCCAGCGTGTTGACCGCAATGCCGGCCAGCGCGTCCAGGTAGCATTTGCCGTTGATATCCCAGACGCGACACCCCTTGCCGTGCGAGAGCGCAATCGGCAGTCGGCCGTAGGTGGGCATCACATGCGGTGAAGTGGCTTGCAGCGGTGGCGGGTCAGCGGTCATGGTGGGGTCTCTTGGAAAAAAGCAAAGCGGCCCAACGCAGGGTGGGCCGTTGATCGGCAATTTTAGACCGATGGTTTTGCAGGCAATGCGATTCAAAGTTTGTCTTTCTGTATGCAGCCTGTTGAAACGCATCCGGCGCAGGGCGTCTGGGCGTGACAATCGCCGCTTCAAGTCTTATAGAAGATATCTTGTATAAGACATAAGAATTGCTTTAGAATCACAACAGGTTACAACATCCTGTAACGAACACTCAAGGACCTCTACCCGATGGTTACTCATACTGCAAAAAAAGTTCATATTCTTGGCATCACCCATAATGGGCGCGTCTTCCGCCCGAGCGACTGGGCTGAGCGCCTGGCCGGTGTGATGAGCCAGTTTCGTCCCGGTAGTAGCCGGGCCAGCAGCCACATCAGCTATTCACCGTGGTGCGTGCCCGGTACCCTGAATGGGGCCAAATGTGTCATCGTCAGTCCGGCGCTACGCGAGCATAACGTGATGGCGTGGGACTTCTGCATGAATTTCGCACATGACAACGAATTGCAGGTCCAGGAGCATACGGTTGCCACTGCGGCCAATGTGGTGTCGCTGCGTCCTTCGACGCATACGCAGCATCCGCATGCCCAAACGACGGTGCGCGCGGCGCAGCAGGGAACCCCTGTAGCTGCCATGCCGTTGCGTGCCGTGGTCGGCTGAGCCACCCCCTTTATTCGACGCCCACAAAAAAGCCGTCTTGCGACGGCTTTTTTGCTTTTGCTGATAGCGCACCCGTTACAAACGGCGTTGACCTGTCAAGTTGAGGACAGAGCTTGCGGCAAAGCCGCTGCGGTCTGTCCCGCAATGTCAGGAACGTGCGATTTGCCTGAAAATCAGGCGGCTGCGGCCAGGGTTTTCACCTTGGCAGACAGGCGGCTCTTGTCACGAGATGCCTTGTTTTTGTGGAAGATACCCTTGTCGGCCACGGTGTCCACTACCGCTTGCATCTTGCCAAACAATTCAGTGGCTTTGGCCTTGTCGCCAGCCAGCACGGCTTTTTCAACGTTTTTCACGGCGGTGCGGTACTGTGAGCGCAGCGACGTATTGGCTGCGTTGATTTTGACGTCCTGACGGACGCGTTTACGGCCCGACGCCAGGCGCGGGTTCTTTTTCTTGGGTTTTCCAGATGCCATGATGAATGTTCCTTGAGTCTGTGGATGTTGTCAGCAAAGCCCAAGATTCTAACAGTGTCAACGGTCGGAGCGGCTAGGTGCGCCAGCACGGCTACACTTTGCGGCGTGAGTCTCTTCAAATCCGCCTCGGTTGTTTCCCTGTTGACGCTGCTTTCGCGCATCACCGGACTGGTGCGCGAGCTGCTGATTGCGTCCACTTTTGGCGCGTCTGCCCTGACCGACGCGTTCAACGTGGCGTTTCGCATTCCCAACCTGTTCCGGCGTTTTTTTGGTGAAGGGGCTTTCAGCCAGGCGTTTGTACCGGTGCTGGCCGCCACCCGCACGCAACACGGCGACGAGGCCACCCGCACGCTGATCGACCGGGTGGCCACCGTGCTGGCCTGGGCCTTGCTGGCACTGAGCGTGCTGGGGGTGCTGGGGGCCGGGGCATTGGTGTGGGCCATGGCCAGCGGTCTGCAGCAAAACCCGCGCGGGTTTGACGTGGCGGTGGTCATGACGCGCTGGATGTTTCCCTACATTGCCTTCATGTCGCTGGTGGCGCTGGGTGCCGGGGTGCTCAATACCTACAAGCGCTTTGCCGTGCCTGCGGCCACACCTGTGCTGCTGAATATCTGCATGATTGGCGCGGCGTGGCTGGGTGCGCCGTGGTTCAAGGCGCTGGATCTGGAGCCCATTTACGCGCTGGCCGGTGGTGTGCTGCTGGGGGGGGTGTTGCAGTTGGGCGCGCAGTGGCTGGCACTCAAGCGCCTGCACCTGCAGCCGCGCATCAACTGGCGCTGGGCGGCGCTCAAGGGCGCTTGGGCCGATGCCGGCACACAAAACATCTTGCGCCTGATGGGCCCGGCGCTGCTGGGTGTGAGCGTGGCGCACCTGTCGATGCTGATCAACACACAGATTGCCTCGCACCTCAAGCCCGGCAGCGTGAGCTGGATCACCTATGCCGACCGGCTGATGGAGTTCCCCACCGCCTTGCTGGGTGTGGCCATGGGCGTGGTGTTGATGCCGCAGTTGGCCAGCGCGCGCGCCAGCGGCGACACGGCCCAATACTCGGCCATGCTCGACTGGGGCTTGCGCCTGGTGGTGGTGACCGCCGTTCCCTGTGCGGTGGCGTTGCTGGTGTTTCCCACGCCGCTGGTGGCGGTGTTGTACCACTACGGGGCCATGACCGACTTTGACGTGCTGCAGGTGACCCATGCGTTGATGGGCTGGGGTGCAGGGCTGGTGGGCCTGGTGGCCATCAAGGTACTGGCCCCGGGCTATTACGCCAGCCAGGACACCAAAACCCCGGTGCGTGTGGCCATCGGCGTGCTGGTGTTCACCCAGGTGTTGAACATCTTTTTTGTGCCGGTGTTTGCGCACGCCGCGCTCACGCTGTCGATCGGCATTGGCGCCATGGTCAACGCGGGCTGGCTGCTGGTGGGTTTGATGCGCCGGGGCAGTTACCGCCCCGAACCGGGTTGGGGCGTGTTTCTGCTGCAGGTTCTGGCGGGTTGCGTTTTGCTGGCAGCGTTTTTGCTGTGGGCCAACAACCATTTTGCGTGGACTGCTTTGCGTGTCGAGAGTTTCAAGAGAATTTGGCTGCTGGCTCTTGTATTGACTGCATCGGCAGCTATTTATTTTGCTGCCATCAGCGTGGCTGGCCTGAAATTGCGCCAATTGGTGCGCCGATAGACAATCGGACTTGTTCATGAGCAAGCCCAAACTTATGCATCTTTCACTCAACGTTCCTACACCGCTGGAATACTTTGCCTCGCTGGTGCACAGCGACGCAGACTTTCCCCTGCTTGAAGCGGCGGTGAGCCTGGCGCAAGACGAATACCCGGAGCTGGCTGTGCAGCAGGTGTTGGGAGAGGTGGACCAGCTGCTGGCGCGCCTGACGCGGCGACTTCCAGCCGACGCTGGGCCTTTGCAACGGTTGCGCGCGCTCAGCCAGTTCATGTACCGTGACCTGAATTTTGGCGGCAACTTCAACAACTACACCGACCCCGACAACAGCTACGTGCACGTGGTGTTGCGCACGCGCCTGGCGATACCGATCTCTTTGGCTGTGATCTGGCTGGAGCTGGCCCAGGGCATTGGCCTGAAAGCGCGCGGTGTGTCTTTTCCGGGGCACTTCATGGTCAAGGTGAACCTGAGCGAAGGCCAGGTGGTGATCGACCCCTTGAGCGGTCAATCGCTGAGCCGCGAAGACCTGTCCGAGCGCCTGGAGCCGTATCGCAACCTGGCGGGCCTGGTGGACGAGCAAGAGCTGCCGCTGGGCCTGTACTTGCAGGCGGCGCAGCCGCGCGAGATCATTGCGCGCATGTTGCATAACCTGAAAGAAATCCACGCGGCGCAAGAAGATTGGGCGCGCCTGATTTCGGTGCAGGACCGGCTCATCGTGTTGTTGCCCGACGCCTGGACCGAAGTGCGTGACTGCGGCTTGGCGCACGCCGAAGCCGGCCACCCCGGGCGCGCCCTGGAAGACCTGGAAACCTATTTGGCCAACACGGCTGAGGTGAGCGCACCCGGTCAATATTCTGATCGGGTGGCTATTGCGCGTCGCGTATCCGAGTTGCGCCGCACCATCAGTTGATCACGTCGTTACAGTTGGGTTTAAGCCATCAGAAAGCTTTATTGAAAGGGCGATAGGCATGGATTTGGGTATTGCGGGTAAGTGGGCCTTGGTATGTGGTGCCAGCCGCGGGCTGGGTCTGGGGTGTGCCCGGGCGCTGGCGCAAGAAGGTGTGCATGTGCTGATGGTGGCACGTGGCGCCCCCGCTTTGCAGCAAGCTGCGGCGCAGTTAAGCGCTGATTGCGCAGACGCAGCAAGGGCTACCGTCGAATATGTTGCTGCAGACATCACCACGCAAGAGGGCCGCCGGGCGGTGTTTGCGTACCGGCGCGACTTTGACATCGTGGTCACCAACGCGGGCGGCCCCCCGGCGGGCAATTTCCGTGATTGGACGCGCGACAACTGGGTAGCGGCACTCGACGCCAACATGCTCACCCCTATCGAGCTGATCAAAGCCACAGTGGACGGCATGGCCGCACGCGGCTTTGGTCGTATCGTCAACATCACCTCCAGCGCGGTCAAGGCACCCATCGACGTGCTGGGGCTGTCCAACGGCGCGCGCAGCGGTCTCACTGGCTTTGTGGCGGGCACAGCACGCAGTGGGCTGGCGGCCAGTGGCGTCACCATCAACAATCTGCTTCCGGGTGCGTTTGACACCGATCGTTTGCGCGCCGTGATGCAGGCCAATGCCGACAAGGCGGGCAAAGCGCTTGCTGATGCGATGCAATCACGTCGCCAGAGTATTCCTGCACGCCGCTTTGGCACGCCGGATGAATTTGGTGCCATCTGTGCTTTTTTGTGCAGCCAGCACGCGGGCTACATCACCGGGCAAAATATCCTGGCCGACGGGGGTGCTTACCCCGGAACATTCTGATTTTTTTTAAAGGAGTTTTTGATGCGTTCTCTCCCGCTTCTTTCCAATCTTAAAAAAGTGGCCAAAGCGCTGGCTCTGACCACGCTGCTTTGCGCGGGTGCTGTCCAGGCGCAAAGTGGCCCGGTCAAGCTGATGGTGGGTTTCCCGGCCGGTGGCGGTACCGACGCCATCGCGCGCATCCTGGCCGACAAGCTCAAAGACCCGCTGGGGGTGTCGGTGGTGGTCGAGAACAAGGCGGGCGCTGGCGGCCAGATTGCCGCACAAACGCTCAAGGCGGCCGCGCCCGACGGCAACACACTGTTTTTGTCGCACGACCACACCATCACTATCTTGCCGCTGGTGCTCAAGAACCCGGGTTATGACAGCCACAAAGACTTTGTGCCCGTGGCCGGTTTTGCCACGTTTGTGAATGGTCTGGCGCTCTCTGGCGGCACACCTGCCAAGAGCCTGGCCGAGTATGTGGCCTGGGTGCAAAAGCAGGGCAAGGGGCAGGGCACGGTGGGCGTACCGGCACCGGCGTCGGTGCCAGAGTTTTTGGTGAAGGTGCTGGGCCAGAAATACAAGCTTGACCTGCAAGCCGCACCGTACCGTGGCAGCGCACCCATGATGGCCGACATGCTGGGCAACCAGATCAGCGCGGGTGTGGGCTCGGTGCCCGACTTCATTGAAAACCAGAAGGCCGGCAAGATCCGCATGGTGGCGGTCATTGGCGACAAGCGCCAGGCCGCGCTGCCCGACGTGCCCACCTTTGCCGAACTGGGCCTGGCTGGTTTTGAGGACATTCCGTACTACGGCATCTTTGCCCCCAAGGGCACGCCGCAAGCCACGCTGGACAAATTGGCTGCTGCCGCGGCCAAGGTGATTGCGCTGCCCGAGGTACACCAGCGCCTGACGGCGATGGGCCTGACGGTGGGCTTCATGACCGGCACGCAACTGGCCAACCGCGAGCAGGCCTACGCCAAAACCTGGGCGCGCATCATCGCCGACAGCGGTTTCAAGGCGCAGTAACTTCTGTCGTTGCGTCGGCTATCGGCGTGACGACACGACAATGCCGCCCACAATCATGACAAACGCCAGCGCGTGGTAGGCGCGCGGCGGCTCGCCCAGGAACACGCCCGATAGCACGGCGGTAAACAGCGGTGTGAGGTTGATGAAAAACCCGGCCACCTGTGGCCCTGCGCGCGCCACGCCCGCGCCCCAGGCGCGGTAGGCCAATACGGCCGGAAACAATGCGATGAACGCCAGCGCCGCAGCCGTGGACCAGCTCACGGTGAGTCGGCCCAAGCCTAGCGCCCATTCGGTGCCGGCAAACAGCCCAGCCCAACCCAGGCCAAAAACGATCTGCGCCAGCAAAAAGGCTGCCCAGTTGGTGCGGATTGCGGTGGGCTCTGTGGTGGGGTGCGCCAGCATCCAGCTGTAGTAGGCCCAGCCCGCAGAGGCCAGCAGCATATAAATATCGCCTGGCACCAGGCGCACCTGCAGCAGCACATCGAGCTGGCCGCGGCCCAGCACCACCATCACGCCCAAGATCGACAGCACGGCGCCCAACCATTGCCGCTTCGAAATGGGCATACCAAAGAACAACCGACCAATCAGCAGCATGAACACCGGCGTGATGGACCCCACTAGCGTGACGTTGATCGGCGTGGATGTCTTTAGCGACAGGTACAGCAGCGCGTTGTAGCCCCCAATAGCCAGTAGCGCCAGGCCAGCAAAGCGCCGCCAATTGCGCCACAAACCACTGTTGGCGCGCAACACGGGTGCGGCCAGCGGCAGCAACAGTACAAACGCAGTAACCCAGCGCAATAGATTCAGTGTCATGGGCGACACCTGGTCGGCGATCACGCGCCCTACCACCGCATTGCCGGCCCAGAACAGCGGCGGCAGCGTCAGTAGTAACGCCGCCTTGGCAGTGACATGTGGCACCTTCACATGGGCGCCTTCAGGCTGGGCAACAGGTGTTCAAAGTCTGCCAGTGGGCAAGGTTTGCCAAACAGGTAACCCTGGTATAGCGTGCACCCATTGGCTGCCAAAAAGTCTTGCTGCGACTGCGTTTCCACGCCCTCGGCAATGACTTCCAGCGACAGGTGTTGCGCCATGCCGATGATGGTTTGGACGATCATGTCGTCGCCGGGTTTGATGCCGATATTGCGCACAAAAGACTGGTCGATCTTGAGCTGGTCCAGCGGCAGTTGAGTCAGGTAACTCAGCGACGACTGGCCGGTACCAAAGTCGTCGATGGAAAATCGCACGCCCAATTGCCGGATCGCATTCATGGTGGCAATGGTTTCATGCACATCCATCAGCACCAGCGACTCAGTGAGCTCGAGCTTCAGGTTGGCTGGCGCAACGCCAGTCTCTTCAAGAACACCGCGCACGACATCGATAAAGTCTTTTTGGCGGAATTGGCGCGCGCTGACGTTCACCGCCAATTGCAGATGCGTGGTTTGCGCCGACTGCTGCCAGCGCTTGAGCTGCGCGCACGCGGTGCGCAATACCCACAAGCCAATCTGGTTGATCAGGTCGCTTTCTTCTGCCACCGGGATAAATTCCACCGGTGGCACCATGCCGCGTTGCGGATGCTGCCAGCGGATGAGTACTTCCGCGCCTATCACCGCACCGCTGCGGCTGACCTGCGCCTGGTAATACAGCACAAACTGCTGATGTGCAATGGCGGCTTGCAGATCAGCTTCGAGCTGGCTGTGCGCCGTAATGTTGGCCTGCATTTGCGGGTCAAAAAAGCACAGCTTGTTGCGCCCCAGCGACTTGGACTGGTACATGGCAATGTCAGCCTGCTTGAGCAGATCAGCAGACGACGGCATGGGGCTCCCGCCAAAAACCACGGCCCCCATGCTGGCGCTGCTTTTAAAGCTTTGTCCATCGGCTTCAAACGGGAGGTTGAGCGTGACGAGCATTTTTTCGCCAATGCGCCGCGACATCTCGGCGGCTTCAAGTGGGTTGGACGACAAGGCCTCGAGCAGGATGATGAATTCGTCGCCACCAAAACGAGCCACCGTATCCACATTGCGCACGCTTTGCTGCATGCGCCCGGCGACCTGCTTGAGCAATACATCACCAGCATCGTGACCGAGCGTGTCGTTGATGGTCTTGAAGTTGTCCAGGTCCAGAAACAACAGTGCACCATATTTGTTGCTGCGTTCGCTGCTGGCAAGCGCACGGCTCAAACGATCCATCAGCAGCATGCGGTTGGGCAAACCGGTGAGGTAGTCATAAAACGCCAGTTGCTCGACCTTGGCTTTTGATGCCTTGATGTCGTTACGCGCCTGCGCCATGCGCGTCCAATACCAGCCTGCCAGCACGCCGACGGCTACCACCATAGCTGCAAAGAGCCCCGCCATCCAGAGGATGAACTTACGTTCAATCTGCCAGCGCGCCAGTGCCGAACGCAGGGGAATGCTGGCTACTACCAGCAGATCGTCATAGATCACCGGCAAGGCTACCACCAGCGCGTCGCTTTGGCTCAAGCGTGCGGGGGCTTGCTGGGCCAAGCCGTTGGTCGCCGGGTTGACTGGGGTAGCCAACTGGCTGCCGATCAGGTCGCGCTGCATCGGGTCGCTGGTGATCAGCATGGCGTTGCTGCGCTCTAGCGTCACTTCTAGACCGTCGATGTCGGCACCTTGCAACAAGATGGTATTGAGTTGAATCAGCAGCACCTCGGCCACCGCCAGCACTTTGGTACCGTTGGCGGTACGGATATGGCGTGCCATGAAAATCACGTCTTCAGCGCTGTCCAAACTGCGCTGGGGCGCGCTGATGGTCAGTGTGGCAACGTTGCTTGCCAGCGCACGCGCCAAAAAATCAGCAGGTAGCCCGATAGAAGGTGGTGGCAGCAGGTCGGACGAGGCCAGCGTGTGCCCCCGCGCATCGACCAGCGCCAGGCGGCGCAAGATCAGGTTTTGCCGCACGATGACGCGTAGTGCGTGGTTGAGGGCGGTAGCGTTGAACTGTTCAATTTGCTGTGTGCCCAGGTCTTGCGTTTCCTCCACACTGGCCAGCAGTACGTCAGCATCGACCAGGCTGCGGTTGAGTGCTGCCACCGCCCCATTGGCAAAGCGACTGGCCTGCAATGCGGTGTCGTGCAAAGCGGTGTCGTGCTCTTCCCAGATCAACGCCGCAGCGGCCAGCGCAATGGCCACCAGAAAGGTGGCAACCACAGAGGCTACGACACCAAAAATACGCAGTTTGCGCCGCAACTTCATGGTGCCGAGCCGATGTTGACGACCGGTTTCAGCGTTTGCTGCCAAACCTGTCTGCCTTTGGCGCCGTAGCGCGCCAGCCAGCGTGGCAGCAAGCTCGTCGGACGACGCAGAAAGGAGTGGATGTAAAGAAATGACATGAGGGCATCGAATATACCCATTTCTGACATCCGAGCGGGTTCAAGTTTGATTTCGTGGCAACATCCGGTTAACCATTCCAACCAGGAGATATGTCATGTCAGACCAGACCTCACGCGCCATTTGCATCGACCAGCACGGCGGCCCCGAGCAGCTCAAGCTGGTACAAGTACCGGTGGGTGACCCCGGCCCGGGTGAAATCCGTATTCGTCACCGCGCGGTGGGGCTGAACTTCATCGACGTCTATCAGCGCAGTGGCCTGTACCCGATGCAGTTACCGGTGCAACTTGGCATGGAAGCCGCTGGTGTGGTGGAAGCGGTTGGCGCGGGCGTCACGCACCTGCGTGTCGGTGACCGCGCGGCTTATGCCAGCCAGCCCCCGGGCAGCTATTGCGACCTGCGTGTGATGCCGGCCAAATGCGTCTGCCGCTTGCCGGCGGACATCGACTTTGTTACCGGCGCGGCGATGATGCTCAAGGGCTTGACGGCGCAGTACCTGCTGCGCCGCTGCCAGCCACAGGGTGGGCTGAACGCCGGTGACTTTGTGCTGTTTCATGCCGCCGCTGGTGGCGTCGGGTTGATTGCTTCGCAGTGGGCTAAGGCATTGGGCTTGCGCCTGATCGGTACTGCGGGCTCTGACCAAAAGTGTGCTCTGGCGCTTGCCAATGGGGCAGAGTTTGCTATTAATTATGCAAAAGAAGATTTTCTGGCACGGGTCAAGGACATCACCGCTGGCAAGGGGGTCAAGGTGGTCTATGACTCGGTGGGTAAAGACACCTGGGACAAATCACTGGACTGTCTGAGCCCGTTTGGTCTGATGGTCAGCTTTGGCAACGCATCCGGCCCGGTGGCGCCGTTTGCGCCCGGCATTCTGGGCCCCAAGGGCTCGATTTACGTCACACGCCAGACGCTGTTTAGCCACATCACGACACGTGAATCAACCCAGGCCATGGCCGACGAGCTGTTTGCTGTGGTCAGCAGCGGCCAGGTGAAGGTTCACATCGCGCAGCGTTACAAGCTTGAAGACGTGCAGCAGGCGCACCGCGACCTGGAAGCACGCAAGACCACCGGTTGCACGGTGCTGACGCTGTAGTCACTCAGACGCGGTGAATGTTTTGCTCCTTCCCCCCCATTGGGGGAAGGTCGGGATGGGGGCTAGCCGTGCCGCTGCACCAGCGTCCAGGCGCACAGCGCAATCAGCGCGCTCCAGAACCAGATGCCCAGCGTCATCGGCAGCACATTAGCGCCTAGGTGGCTGCCCAGCCAAGCGCCCATGGCAAAGGCGCTGACCATCATGGCAAAACCATTCAGCGCCGAGGCCGCACCGGCAGCTTGTGGAAACGGCCCCACGGCACCACTCTGGCCACAGGGCTGGTGGATGCCGTGGCCGATCATGAACAATGTTTGTGGCAGCATGAGGGTCGCCACGCTGACCCAGCCCAGCAGGCTCAACCCAGCCATCAGCGTGCCACCGGACAAAGTCAATACTCCCGCAATCGCCACGCTGCGACGCACGCCCCAGCGCGCCAGCAACGCGCGGCAGACAAAGGTGCCCACAATGTAGGCTACCGAGTTGAGCGCCATCACCGCGCCATACTGCGTTTTGCTCAGGCCCAGCACGCCGGTAAAGACAAACGACGACGCCGCCAGAAAAGTGAACAGGCCAGCGTAGGAACACGCCGACAGCGCAGAAAACGCCAGGAACGTGCGGTTGGCAGCAATCTGCCGCCAGGTCGCCCACAGCGTGCAGGGTTCCAGCGCGCGCGGATTTTTTTGCGGCACGGTTTCGGTAAAGCGCCAGACCACCAGTGCCAGGCTGGCTGCCGCAAAGACGCCCAGCGCCAGCAGTGCATAGCGCCAGCCCAGTTGCTCGGTCAGCAGGCCGCCGCTGGGTGCACTCAGACAGGCAATGAGGCCTAAGCCGCTCAGACCCTGGCTCATCACGCGTGCACCTTCTACTGGCTGGTACAGGTCACGCACGATGGCGCGCGCGCACATCACCGCCGCACCCATGGCTGCACCCTGCACGCTGCGCCAGAAAATCAGCCAACCGATGTCGGGTGCCGCCGCACTGGCCAGTGCCGCAACCACGTAGGCACCCAGCCCGGCCAGCAGCACGGGTTTGCGGCCAAAGCGGTCCGACAGCGGCCCCCAGACCAGTTGCGACACGCCAAACGCCAGCAGCAAGGCGCTCAAGGTCAGTTGCGTCTGCGCCATGCTGGCCGACAAGTCGCTGCGCAGCACCGGCAGCGCCGGCAGGTACAGATCGGTAGTAATCGGTTGCAGGCCCAGCAGCAGCGACAGCAGCAGCACGACGCTGCCGCGCGCTAGTGTGGTCGGTTGCGAGTGGATCATGTGACGAGGTTATCAGATGCGAGTCGCCCGGCTACTGGTGGTTTATGCGTGTCGGTTGATATGTGTCAAATGAGTGCCCGTGGGGCTGTGCTATCACCCCCATCATGACTGAAAAAGAAGGTCACATGAATCCAAAGAGAAGTCGAAAAGACCGTTATCCATCGGTTGTTGCCTGGGGTTTGACGCTGGTGATCGTGCTGTCACTGCTGCTGCTGACGCAACACGTTGTCGGTGTGGCCTGGCGCGACAGCGAAAAGTCGGCACAGCGCGAATTGAGCAACCTGTCGCGTTTAAGTCAGGAGCATGCCGAGCGTACCTTGAACGCGGCCGACCAGGCGCTGCAACTGGTGCGTGCCTTGTATCTGCGTGAAGGCAACGCCCTCAAGTTGTCGGATTGGGTGCGCCAGGGGGCCATTGATGTGGATGTGTTTCATCAAGTGGGCATCATCGACGCCCAGGGCATTTACCGGTTGAGCAATTTGCCCAGTACACCGCAGGTGGACCTGTCTGACCGGGAGCATTTCCGGGTTCATCTGGAGCGGCCGGACGTCGGGCTATTTGTCTCCAAACCGGTACTCGGGCGGGTGTCAAAAAAGTGGACGGTACAGCTTACACGCCGCATCGACTTGCCTGACGGGCGCTTTGGCGGTGTGGCCGTGGTGTCGGTCGATGCCGAGTATTTCTCAAACTTTTACAGCAGGCTGGACCTGGGCGCTGATGGCGCCGTGGCGCTGGTGGGCACGGACGGTCTGGTGCGCGCACGGCATGGCAAAGTTGCCGTGGATATGGGTGTCAGTGTGCAGGGTTCTCCTGCAACAAAGATGCTGGCACAGGGTAAAACGGAAGGATTGTTTGAAGCCGTTTCCCCCGTGGACCGGGTGGCGCGGCTGCACCATTTCCGGCTTATCCCGGGTTACTCGCTGTATGTGGTGGTGGGCTGGGGGGTCAATGATTACCGCGCCCACTATCAAGAAATGAAGTTCATGTACTGGCTGATGGCGTGTGTGGCGGGCGCGCTGACCCTGTGCCTGGCGGCCTTGTTTTCGTGGCAGCGATCGCGCGAGATGCGCCAACGCCAAGCCTTGCAGGCCAGCCAGGCGCGTACCGAGCTGGCGCTGGACAGCGGTGGCATCGGGATTTGGGAGTGGGACTTGCGCAAGGGCGGTTTTACTCTCGATAAGCGCCTGTGGGCCATGTTGGGTTTTGCCGATGGCGAAATGCGCAGCGACAACACCGGTTTCCTCAAGCGTGTGCACCCGGATGATGTTCAGGCGGTGGCGCGATTGCTGCCACCCGTCCTTAAAGGCGAGGTCCCTCGCCTGCTGTTTGAACACCGGGTGCAGCACAAGGACGGCCACTGGATCTGGCTGATGGCGCGCGGCCAGGTCGTTGAGCGTGACGCGCAAGGCCGGGCCGTGCGGCTGATGGGTACCGACGTGGATCGCACCGCGCAAAAGCGGGCCGAAGAAAACCTGCGCGTGGCGGCGGTGGCCTTTGCATCCAGCTCGGCCATGATGATCAGCGCCGCCGACCAGACCATTTTGCGCGTCAATCCGGCTTTTGAAGCGCTGTCGGGCTACAGCGCTGCCGAGTGCGTGGGCCAGCACAGCAACCTGCTCAAGTCGGACCGTCACCCGGAGGCGTTTTACCAATCCATGTGGGCCGAGCTGACGGGGTCCACTGGTCACTGGGAAGGCGAAATCTGGAACCGGCGCAAAAGCGGCGAGGTGTTTCCAGACTGGGTGGCCATTACTGGCGTGCGCGACGAGCGCGGCCAGATCACGCATTACGTGTCGGTGCACGCCGACATCACGCTGCGCAAGCGCAGCGAAGAAGAAATCAAAAAACTGGCGTTTTATGACCCGTTGACCGGTCTGGCGAATCGGCGCTTGTTGCTCGACCGCTTGCAGCAGATGCGCGCCACGCTGGCGCGTCAGGGGCAGATCGGCGCGGTGCTGTTCATGGACCTGGACCGTTTCAAGCGGCTCAATGACACGCACGGTCATGCGCTGGGCGACGAGTTGCTGATTCAGGTCGGGCAGCGCCTGCAAGCGTGTGTGCGTGAGGGTGACACGGTAGCGCGCTTGGGCGGCGACGAATTTGTCGTTGCGCTGGCGCAGTTGGGCACCGATCAGGACGCGGTCCGGGCCAGCGCACTGGGCGTGGCGCAAAAGATCCGTGACGCCATCGACCACCCGTTTCAACTGACCGGGCTGGATTGGCAGCCTACGCTGAGCATGGGTGTAGCCCTGTTGCTTGACGCGCGTGAGTCGGTGGAAGATTGGCTCAAGCACGCCGACGCCGCCATGTACGCCGCCAAAGCCGCCGGGCGCAACAACGTTCAATTGCACCGCAACGAGCGCACGGGCTGAATCGCCCCTGATGGCCAGTCAAACGGCCCCAATTCTGGCTTCGGGAAAAAGAGGTGATTGTCGAGTGAGATGTCCGGGGCGAGTGCGAATGCGAATGCACGCGCTTGCCCTAGCCAGTGGCGGTCGTAAAGAACACGAACTAGCCCACGGTCGTGCGCGAGTGTGCCTACCTGGCACGCGGACCCGAGGTCACAGTCGAGCCAAACCGCCAGCACGTTATTGAACTTCAATCCACCAGCGCCTTCAACAACGCATCCCGAGCGTCTTGGTAAAACTCAATATCCAACTTGGTCGCCATGTCATCAGACAGGTCAAACAACTGCTTGCGGCAGGCCACTGGTAGCAGCAATGACTTGGCGCCTTTTTCAATCGCCAATTCGGCCAACGTGACTGCGTTGAATACGGGCTCGATGGTGCCACCCAAGGTCACCTCACCGACCACAACCAAACCACCCCTGACTGACTTGCGAAGCAGAGCGCTGGACAATGCAATCAGCGATGCCACACCCGTCTTGGCACCGGATTTAGCCGCGTCAAAGCCCCGTATTTGCACCGAGAACTCATGCTCACGCGGGTCACGGTCACCCACAAGCTGGGCGGCACGTGCATACAGGTTTTGCTCAGCACACCGAATCGACTCCCTGAACGGTGCTGGCACGGGGTTGTTCAACACCCGCACGCCGCTGCCCGGGCCTTCGGTCACCTCCAGCCGGAACAAGCCTGGGTGCTCTTCCTGGCCACCGGGGCTCAGTGTCCAAATCTGCCCGCATTCCAACGGCTCGTCACCAATACCGCTCTGGCTTTGCAGCTCGGGGGTGGAAACAAACTTTTCCACGCCTTCGGTGCCAATCGTGTAGCTGAAGTGGGTGTTGCGAAACTCTGCCGCGCCGATGCGTTTTTGCTGTTCTTTCACGCGGCGGCGTACTTCCAAGGCCAGACGCACCGCCCATTCAAGGTCTTCGTCGCTGACCTGAGCACTTTCATCCGGGTAAATCAGCTTGAGCAGGCCACTTGCGGTCTTGTTGACACCGTTCAGGTCACGCCCTGATAGGGCTCCACCCCAAAACACGCGCCCTTGCAAGGTCGCAACCCGACTCTGGCCGCGTAGCTGGGTAAAACACTCCGACAAGAAGTCGCTGACCAAGCCAAAGTGGTTGGTGAACATGGTCGGGTTGAGCTTGGGAACGTCCCACCCCGGCAAAAAGCAGTGAATGCGGTCCATGAAGGCCGTGTCGTTGCGCATTTCTGGCGGCAAGGGGCCAAACAGGTGGCCCACGCGCTGCTGGTGCTCTACGTCCACGTCGAAATTGCCGACCATGACGATGGAGCCATCGGCCCGGATGCTTTCTTTGCCACGGGAGAACTCCCCCGATTCCATGTAGCCCTTCATGATGTTCACGCCGTCCTTCTGGTCAAAAGACACACCGGACACCTCGTCAAAACAGACCACGTCGTACTGGCACACCAGGCCGCGCTGGCCACTGGCGTTATTCACAAACATGCGCGCCACGCTGGCCTTGCCGCCAGAAATCAGGTGGGCATAGGGTGAAACTTGCTGAAACAGATGCGACTTGCCGGTGCCACGCGGGCCCAGCTCCACCAGGTTGTAGTTGCGCTCCACAAACGGCACCATGCGCAGCAGCAGCGCATCCTTGGCGCGGTCACTCAGGTCCGCTGGCTCAAAGCCGACGCTGCGCAGCAGCACATCGCGCCACTCGACGGTGTTGAAGCTGGCCCGCCCCTTGGCCAGCACGGTGAGCACTTCGCGTTTGGAGAGCTGGATGGCGCGCAGGGCATCAATGCCAAAAGGTCGGCCACCCTTTTCTTGCGCAATAGATGCGTCGTAACCCAAAGTGACTTCGGCATAAAAGCCGCCGGTCAGCATGCGCTCATGGTCTTTGACCATTTCAGGGCTGATGCGCACGTCATTCAGGCGCAGGCTGGGCAGCGAGGCTACATACGAGTCGCTTTTGGCATCCAGTCGGGCCGTGATGATGTCAATAATTTTGACGGAGCCTTGCTCACGGGCGCGCGAGATAAACAGGTTTTCTTCTCCCGCCTTGACCGTGCGGGAGCCTAGTTGCTTCTGCACGATATCCAGACCCTCCTGGATTTCGGTCTCATCGGTGGTGGCACAGTAACGTCCCAGCAAAAATTCCACGACGTAGGTCGGAACCGGAAACTGGCGGCTAAACGTGCGCACCAAGTCCTTACGCACCACATAGCCTTCAAACGCAGCAGTGGCCTTGCGGTCCAGGTCATCTAATTCCATGGCATCTCATTTTTCATTGTGTTTATTCACCGACCGTGGTCGGCTTTTTTTGCACCACGTTGCCGGCAGCGTCCAACACCACCACAAACGCGGCCACGCCTTCATGGGCGTCGTCCTCCACTGCCAGTGAAGCCTTGCCGTTCTCAATAGCCCTGACGGTTGCCACCATTGTCGAATCTGCCAAGGCGGCCTTGGTGCGGATGTCCACACGTAGCCCAGCAACCACAGGGGTCACTTCCACCTTGCAGCGCAATCCGGTCCATGTGACCTTGGTGATGTCCACCTTGACGGTGCTCACGGTGCCGCCTGCAGCAGCCAGCTCCAACACCGGCACCAGACACTCTTGCAAGGTCAGGCCACCGTGGGTGTACACCTCACCGGCTGTGAAATTGGAGATGCCGGGGGCAAAGGCAATTTGCACATCTTGGCACCAGTCCCAACCAAAAGTCAGCCCCGTGCCTTGAGAAGAATCTTTCAGCACCGCACAGCGGCCCCATCGGGCTTCGGCTTCAAATTTAGAAAGCTCAGACTTGGGCAAACCACCCGGCACCAGCAGCCAGCCATGGTCGGTCACGATACGGAAATGTGCCCAACCCGCAAGCTGTAGCTCCGTGACACGCTCCACAATTTGTAGCAACTGGTTATCCATATCACGCGCCAGGCGCAGTCCGTGCTCATGCCCAAAATGGTCAAGGTCACCGCATTCCACCCAAGCTTTGCCACTGGGGTCACCGCATTCTTGTTTGTCCAGCACCTGAAAACCGCGGTCAGCCAGGAGCTTGCGGAAATTGTGGGTGGAAAGTGGCTTCCCGTCTGCCGCCACACTGGGCTGAAAGTCTTCGTCAGCCTTTTTGCCAGACACCCACTGCGCCACAGGCGATGCCCAGGCTTTGCCGGACGCTGTGACGGACGGCATGCTGGTCCACATGGCGCTGGTCGTGACCTTGCCCAAACCCGCTAACTGGGCTTTCAATTGCATGGCCACGTCATAGCGCAGGCCATCGACGAACACGGTGCAGACCCCGTCAAGCGGTGCATCTGCAGCATGGGCGCCCTTGGCACCAGCAGCGGTGTTCAACCCGCCTTCGGCTTTCACCAATTCCTGTAGACGATGCGCCGAATCTTCCAGCCAGGGTACGTAAATCGCACGCAGGGCCGAACCAATGGCATCGGTGTCCGCCTTGCTGTTGACAGCGGCCAGAGCTTGCATGGCGGCCTGGTCAACCTTCCAACCAGATTCTTGGTAGCTCTCTGCCAGTTGCACCAGATTGGCACCGGCTGGCGTTTGCTTTGATAGCGTTGCCAGCTCTGCCAGATGCTTCAAGCCCTGCACCAGCGGTGCACTGCCCATCTTGGCCCAAAGCCAATCGCGGCGGCTGCCATGTTCTTTATCCAAATCCAATACTTTTGCCCGTGCAAGCTCTGCCGACATCGATGCGCACGCACTCAGTGCATAGCGCAGGGCAGACTCGGCACTTTCGCTGGCACGCGGGTAGCCTGCCAACTGGTCTGGGGCATCAAACAAGCCTTTGGGGGGCGGAGGTTGCAATTGGCCCAGTAAATCTGCAATCGCCTTGAAGCTGGTGAACGACTCGCTGTACAGCTCCCACACATTGGCCCAGGGTCCTTGGTGCTCAGCCAGCTTTTCTGCGGCGGTCAGGGCTCCATCGGTCTCAGGGTTGAAGCCAAAATCTTTGACACAACGGCTGCTAAAGATGGCCCAACGTGCGCCGACCCATTTGGATTGAATAGCCGTTGGGTTATTCAGCCACGCCAGCACATCGCGTGTTGGGTTCGGTGCCAGCAATGCATCCAGCCAAGCCGCGTTGATTTGCTTGTCTTGCAAGTCTTCTACCTGGCGGTCGAGCAGCATGCCCGCAGCCAAGACACGCTTCAGCGCCTCTTGTGTTGCGCCGTCCTGGGCCACGTCAAGTCCGAGGCCCCCCTTTTTTGCAGACAAAAACGCATTGACCGTCCAGTCTTTGCCGTTTGCTTGGCTCCAGAACACACCACGGTATTGAAGCTCTGCGAGAGGTTGCAGCTCGCGTGGGCAGGTTTCGATGGCGCGAAGGTCGGCACGGCTGGTGCCTGGCAAGTACAGAATAGGAACAGCTCCACTTGGCAACTGGGTACCTAACTTGCCAGCAACGGCACACTTCAACCAGATGCTAGGGCCTTGACGTTTGTCTGGGGCATAGGTACCAAGTACAAACAGCTCCGGTAACTGGTTTGCCAATTGCGGCACGGCACTTTCCCAAATACTGTCTGCATCGGTCCACAGAATGGCAGCGGGTGGAACCATCAGGGAGCGATTGACCTTGGCCGCAGCTTGCACGCTTTCAATCAGTTTATCGGTCAGCGTCATGGTTTAGGCAGCAACACGCGCTGGCAAAGTGACGCGCAGGTAATCATCGGTCACATCAAAAACCGCATCGCGCCCTGAAAACTCGCGCGTCAAGGGCACAATTTTGCGGCGCACACCCATGCCACGCGCATCAACGTACCGGTAATCGCGCATGATTTCAACAATGATGGGATTGCGAGGCGAACGTTGTCCTTGCAACATTTTTTCTACGGTCATCGAGTTCTGCAAATTACCTGGACTGGTAACCACCAACCGGTCAGCATAATTAACTACTTCAACCTCGATAGAGCGTGTCCAATCACGGTGAATGAGTGCGTTTAGAACAGCTTCCCGTACGACTTCAAAAATATAGCGGGAGGTTGGGTCGCGGCGCATACCACTGTTAATGACAGCCCCATCTTCTGAAATAAATGGTTGCATTCGCGCAGCCAAACGCTCTACCAAACCATCCTCAATCAATTGTCGGCTTTCACCTGGCCTGCCTTCGCCCAAAGCCACCATTGGGCCATCCAGCACAGTATCGTCTTGCGCCTGGTATTCCATATCGATACCTGTAAACGACATCCATCGCACACCGGCAGCGCGAAAGAAACGGCGCGGATTACGCCCAAACAACACCATGCCAGCGATGCTGCATACCGGTGGTCCATCTGCGCGCTCAACCATCAAACCCAGTCCTATGAGGCGACGAAACCACTCAACCTCTGTTGAAGGAGCAGCTTCGTCACCGGCAAAATTAATCAAATAATCAGTCAGCCTTGCCGTATCCATGTCAGTCAATTGACTGCCCGATACGGGTAACAATTCAGCATGCAGCATTCCGCCACTCTCGAACAGTCGAGCCTGCTGTTCGCGCGTCGCTAGGCGCGACGTACTACCAACCCGTACAAAGATTTCCTCACGATCTTTACTTCGCACCACATAAGGCTTAACGACACCCTGAGTCATTGAAATCACCGCCACTCGTTTACCGTCATCAAACACAAGCTCTTCATAAAACGGCAATATCAACGGATGAACGTAACGACCAAACACCGTATCCATAACCCAGGTCTCCAGATCGTCGCGCTGGATGCCACTGATGCTGCCATCGTCTTCCACGCCTAGCAGCAACTTGCCACCCTGAAAATTAGCCAACGCAACTATTTCCTTGGCCAACTGTTCGGGGCGCAAATCATCCCGTTTGAACTCAACGCCCGAGTTTTCACCATGGGCAAGAATCTCCAGCAACTCAGACTTCAACATAAGTGACACCTTTTAGAACTCATACTTTTCTTTTCGTTGGATGAAGGCATCGCGCCCCCCTTCGAGAATGCTGGCCACTTGATCGCGAATTACAGGCACATCAATCGAACCCTGTGCCTCAAAACCCAATGAGCCCTGACTTTCAGAGGCTGTAAAGACCCCGATCCACTCAGCATCGCCAAAAACCGGAATATTTGCGTTGTGAGTTGCAAAAAGGAACTGGCGCTTGCCTTTGGCATCACGCAGTTCATGCACGATACGGTCGGCAATAAACGCGTTATCCAGGTTGTCTTCCGGCTGATCCATGATAAGTGGATCGCTATTTTCAAGCAGTAGCAAGTGCAGAATTGCAGTGCATTGCTGGCCCGTCGAAAGCCTGTTTAACGGCTTGAATACCGGCTCCGCATCACTGTGAGAGACATTAAGCGAAATATCTACCCGGTGTGCCAACTCAAGGGCTTCTAGCTCCATCAGACGCGATGGCGACAACTTACTTAGTGCATCGGCAACCAAGGGCGTTAAAGCCCAATCAATTTGCAAATTGGCTGACCCCTCACGAACCGACTGCGCTAATGCAGTGGGTTGCACCGACTCACGTTCATCAATCCAAGCCAAACGCTTTTCACCAACGCCCTCCAGTCCACTTTCCAACAAGAATGTCTTGAGTGGTGAGCGATCTGCCTCGGCCACCACCTCGACCTTCAATTTCCCGGCAAGTCTACGATTGAGCTTTTTCGCTGCTTGCTGCAACTGTTGAATATGCCGGGCACGTAAGTCCGATAGTTCAGCCAGCAAATTGCGGCGCTCCTGCCGCTGCTGTATCAACAACTTGTCAAAAGATGCTGTCCGCGCCGTCAGGGGCCTAATGCGCTCGATGTCCTGTAACAAACGCTGGTAGGCGGTACCCACCTCCTGCCCACTCTTGCCAGCCAATGTGGGCAAGCTACGAAGCGCCTTCTCCAGCTCATCCTCCCCCAGCTTCAAAGATTGTCGCCATACTTCAACTTGGGCTGTCATTTGTAGCTCACCTTCGGCAAGCTCCAACTTCATGGCTTGCAAATGCTTCTCAAAATTTTGCTTTAGCGAACCAAGTGTTGAGCGCAAGGGAATCAACAGGGCGGCATTTGGCAACCCCTCCAGCGCCTTGTCGTGAATAAAAGTTAAATCCGGTAAGTTCTCCTCCAGCCCGACTAAAGCTTCACGCAGGTGGTCGCGCTCCTCAGTAACACGCTCTGAAATCTGCCGCTCACGAGCAAACAAAGGCGTCTTTGCAAGTTTTTCTTGAATACCTAAAGCCCTAAAACCCAAAAGTTGTTCCTCCAACTTGGGTAGAAGAGCCACTTGAGCCTGAAGGTCGTCATAGTCACTCAGCGTTTTGACCAACTTTTGCTGATTCTCACGCAGACCCTTTTTCAGCTCTGCGTTGAGCTGCGTGATGGATCCGTCCTCTGGCAAAAAACGATCCAGTAATTTGGCGCGACTCTGCTCATCCTGCGCCAGCTCATAGATCTCGTTCTGGCCGTAAATATCAATTCTGGGCATTAGATCGCGCGGCTGCAGCATGGATACATTCCCCTGCTCATTGCCATGCACCTCACGCACGACGGGCAATTCGCCATAACGGCGGGTTACCCGATAACGCTTACCGTGCTGGGCCGATGAAACAATTTCGACCTCAATGCGACCCGCCGCCTTACCAAGATTTTCCCGGATGATTTCAAGGTGAAGCTTCTGCGCTTGCTTGCCCTTGGGCGGAATATCCAGCACGTAGCGCAAGCACTCCAACAAAGTCGATTTACCAGTACCACGCCCGCCAATGACAGCATTCAGATGCTCAGAGAACCCGATTTTCAAGCCATCCAAATAGCCACCGGAGACCGCCATCGTCAAAATTTTGCTAACTGGGCTCTCTGGCGCTTGCGAATTCAAGCGAATACGTGACCCAGGATCAAGGAATGCCACTTTGAACGCGGCAAAGCAAGGCTGAGTCATCTTGACCCGACAAGTAGCGCCGGGGTGATCCAGATCATCCGGTTTCGCCACGTCTTTGGCATTTATCACGGCAATGGGGCGTTCACGCTTCCAGTGAGGCTCTTGGTTGCAAACAATCGTCTTGTAATTTGCTGGAAGTTCATCCACTGAACCTGGTATCTGGCCAGCGCGCACGCGACGATAGTCTTGCCAGACATGCACCAATCCCCCGCCATCCTGGTTTAACCTGAGCAAACCATTGCTGCCGGTCATATGCGCCGCGTACCAAAAGCCGCCCAACTCCTCAATTTTTTTTGCCAGATCGAGACAGGTGAGCGACGATGGCCAAACTTTTTCTGCCGGATTAGTTAGCCCAAAATGGCCCATATATCGATTGAGCTGATCCTTGTTCGTGGCCTCTGAGAACAGGCACACCATGTGGATTTTTTCATTCGAGCTGATCTCGAACCCCGGGAATACAACAATGCCATGCGGCTCAAGCACCTGGCGCAGCGTGTCCACACTATCGACACTGCCATGATCGGCTATGCCAACCACCTTGATATCAAGTTCAAGGCATTTTTTCAGGAGCGCCTGGTTGTAGTCCGCCTCATTCAACCCATGCTCATCACCCCGATAGGCACCGTTGTAGCCCACGGGGTTGACTTGCAAAGCGCAACGCCAAAAACGTGCATAGGTATAGGAATCGCTCATTTTTTTGTCTCCTTGGCTGCCGCGATTTTCTCCGCCAGCGTCAAATGATGGTCATTGATACGCTCGCCGTTGAACACCTTGAACCACGGGGCAGACTCAACGTCTTTGCCCCGATCTTTGTCCCAGGTGATGTTTAGCTTGGGTTTCTTGTTGACGCGCAAAACTTCTGCCGTCATGAAGGGGTGGATGTTCAGGCGGATGCCGTCGTTGGGGTCGGGCTGCCAGCCGATGGGCTGCTCATGCAACGGCTTCCAGCGCACAAAAATGTCGTAGGGTTTTTCGCCTTCCAGAATGGCTTGCAGGCGGGCTTTGAGGTTTTGTGCGGCGGACAGGCGCAGCGGCGCACCGTCTGCGCCGCTGGCCACGCCGGCCTCTTGGGTGCGAATCCAGTCGCCCAGGTAGGTGTGGATGAGGCGCTCCAGGTTTTTGGCATCGAGCTTGTGGGCATTGACCAGGGCACCGAACCCGTCTTTTTGACCGTCCCACACATGCCAGATGAATGGGCGGTGGCCAAAGCGCTTGGCGTGCTGCTCAAAAAAGTGGTCGCGCAGCCAGACTGAGAGCGACTTGCCCGCGCAGTCGGCCTGGGCCAGCAACTTGTCGAGCACGCTGGGGCTCCAACTGCCGGGGGCCACCGTTTCCCAAGCATCAATCAGCAGGGCCAGCAGGCGCTGGTCGGCGGGCTGCTCGCCGCGCACCGCGGGCAGGCAGACGATGCCGTCGTCGTCGGTGTGTTTGGCAAGCGGCTGGCAGCAGGCTATCCAGGCGTGGGCTTCGCTGGACAGCTCCACGGCGGGTGCGCTGGTGTCGGCTGTGGCTGCATTATTGCTATTGTGTTGATAGCTTATTGCGCTTGTCGGGTCTGCGCTAGAGGCCGATTTGTCTTGTAACTCTTGCGCTTGAACAGTTTGCTGTTCTGCGGGCCAGCGGTAGCCCAGCAGACGGGCGACTGCCACTTGCAGCGGGTCGGTGGCGGGTTGCGGGTGGCCGTGGAACAGCCACTGGGTCGGGTCATCGGAATAGGGTTTGGGCAAGCCGTTGGGGTAACGCTCGGCAGCGATTTGTTGCCAGTGGGCTAGGTCGAAGGGGACTTTGACCAACGTGGCGTTGGTGACGTTCAGCTTTTGGTCGATGCGTCGGACGGCTTCGTTGTAGTTGGGGGAGGAGCAGAAGCACCAGATGGCGGGGAGATGGGTGGGGTCACGCGGGACAACTGCGGCGACGTTAGAGTCAAACCTACTTCCAAGAAACCTTGACACAGGTAGTTTTCCCATTGATGACACGGCAATTCCCAACTTGCCAACAACCGATTGACCACGCTGGTCCGAATTGTGCAGGCGCTCTCGGCGAATCCACTCTTCCTCTCTTAGGTGACCTTCCTCTTCATCGTATAGAACGATGTTGTGCAGACCGCCAAAGTTCGAAGTCTCAACTTGGGTCGTTTGCTGAAAACTCCATTGGTCTTTGCGGTTCAACATCTCCCAGAAAACCTTCAAAAACCTTGGGGAGTCACCATTCAGTATTCCAGCAAGACCAACGGCGTACTTTAAGAGAAGGTCGTGTTCGGAACCTTCGCCGAGTGCAATCCTTGAGTCAGGATTGGATAGTTGTCCCTTCTGTTCGACCGACACTAGGGGGCCGTTTAGCAGTTCGGTCGCTTTCTCGTGCACTGTGGTGAATGCGCTGGCATCCATGCCGCGCAGCTGAAATTCCGCAGTCGCCGTGGCATGGGTCTGGGTTAGGAGAACGGCCTGTACCACCTCGCCGCTGATTGTTTCGAAGGCGCCCGGTCCCAATCGAGCCAGCAGATTCCACTGCACTCGCTTTAGCAACGATTCACGCTGCTTCTTGTAGCTGGTGAGGAATAACCAGTTTTGCGGCATGACGATTTGCACCACGCCTTCACCTTGGTCGCGTGCCAGTTCTAGACAGCGCTCTAAAAAAACATTCGCCAAGTCATTTTTGGCGTCGGGGTAATGGGCGGCGCTGTACGCCCTTAACGTGTCTGACTGTTTTCGCACAGACAGATACGGCACATTGGTCACCACCAGGTGATAGCGCGCATCCAGCAGCCGGGCGGCTTCCAGCAGGCCACGGGCACTGATAGCCAAATCCCAGGCATCGTCATTCAAATCTTGCGCGCTGCCCCACAGGGTGCCGGGTTGCTCGCTGCTCAGGGCTTGCTCTAGCAACGTTTGCAGCGTCTCGAAGCTGGACGTGGCCAGGTCGTTTTTGATGCTGAGCGACGGATTGAGCAAGCTGCCCAGCAAGGGCGCTTGGGCAAACACGCTGTGCAGCAGGCGCAGCTCCTGGCGCAGCAGGGCTGCCTTGGGCAGGGTACCGGATAAATCATTGGGCAAGTCATCGGGAACCAAGGCTTCCCAGTCTTCGGGCCGAGCCGATACGCGCAAGCCGCAGCAGGCAATGCGCGGCGCGGGCATGTCTTGCCGCACGCCAAGCGGGTTGCCGTCTTCGTCGGGGTAGCGCCAAGCGGCCAGGGCCAGGGCGAACACTGCTATTTCGACACAGCGCAGGTCAATCTCCAGCCCGTGCAGGTTGTGCGCGAGCACGGCATCGACCGCGTCCATGGCGCTCAAACCCTCGTCCGCCATGCGCAGCGGAACCAGCAGCAAAAAGGCTGCCACCAAAAAGTGGCCCGAACCGCAACTAGGGTCGAGCAGCTTGAAGTCGGTCAGGTGGTCGGGCCAGCCGTCAAAGTTGCCAGCCGCTGGGCTGCCGTCTTCCAGCGTGCGCAAATACGGCATGGCCACCGGGCAAGACTGGCCGGGGTGGCGGGTGTGCCACCAGGCACCCAGCGAGTTGTGCAGCAAAAAGTCCACCATGTAGGGCTCGGTAAAGAGCTGGGTCACGGCGGGCAGCTCGTCTGCACCAATCTTGACCTCGGAGGCGTTGACTTCGTCTTTGCGTTTGGCTTGCCAGAACTGATAGACCCAACCCAGGCTGTCGCTGGCATAAAAGACTTCGGGCGGCAGGCTGGAGAGCAGCCGCTCCAGCTCGCGCTGGTGTTCAGGGGCAAAACTGATTTCAAACACCGGGCTGTGCGGTTTGAAGACTTGCGGCAACATGCGCGCGGCCAGCTTGCCCGCCAGCTCCCAATGGCTTTTGGCACCCATCGCCATGTCGGGGTGGTTGTCGACCATGTCGCGGCAGTCGTCCAGCGACACCGCAGCACCGGGCTCCCACATCAGCAGGTTGTTTTCGGCCAAAAAACGGGCAAACAACATGCGGTGCCAGTGCTCGTAGGCCACCTCCCACACCAGGGCTTGCAGCTCGACACTATTGTTTTGAGAGCTACTTGCGCTGATGGCACGGGCGTGAGCGCGCAGTTTCCTTCTTAAAATCCGCTGGGGTTCGTCCAGATAATCAGGCACCTTGGGCTCGGCCACTGCCAGTTGTGCCAAGGCGGCTTTGCCAGCCTTCTCAGCTACATCGCGCGCGGCTTTGACGGTGTTTTCAAGCTGCGTACGTAAGGGTTTAGGCAGGGGTTTGGGCAGCGGCGCGTTGGGGGTGGGTGTGACAGGGGACATCGGAATCTCGTTATGTTTTTAATAGCTGTTTGCGCTTGCTTTACGGGGGCTAGAGGGCTATTTAGTTCGAAAATATGGTTGACGCTTTACGGTGTCATTCACAAGGTTGTGACCCAGTTTTCTACCTTCAGGCCGGGGTAGCCTTTGAAGTCGTCCTCGTTGTTGGTGACCAGCGTGAGCCCTGTGCTCACCGCATGGGCGGCGATGAGGCGGTCCATGGCGTTGCGGCGGCGGTCACGCACGGCAGCGGCCAGCACGCCATAGCTTTCGGCGGCTCTTTGCTCAAAAGCCAAGACCGGCACGCGCTGCGTCAGGCGCGCAAGGGATTGGGCTGCCACCTCTCGGTCTGCGCCGGTACAGCGCTCTATACCATGGCAAAGCTCTGCGTAAGTCACCACCGACATGACAACCTGCCCCAAAGCGGTGGTCTTGAAGCGCTGCGCCACTTGTGGCGGGTGGGCATCGAGCAGGTAGATACAGATGTTGGTATCAAGGATGTAGCGCATGACTCAAACCTGTGGCTTATCTTGGAGCGCGTCTAGGGCAGTGGGGGTGTGATTCAAGCCAACGCAGTCCCAATCTCGCTCATGCTCCTCATGAAACTCGCGGCCCTCGGCCATGAAGCTTTTTGGGAAGGAGGCAAAAATCTCGGTCAGGTCGCCAATGGTTTCCTGCACCACCGGGCGCAGCACCAGCGTGTTACCCACCCGCTCGACTTCAACGTCTTGCGCGCCATCGACAAAGGCCAGCTCTTTGGGGATGCGCACGGCCAGCGAATTGCCGCTTTTGAAAACTCGGGTCAACATGAGGATTTCTCCTTAAAAAATTGAAGTATATACAGGATATACAAAAATTCAAAGTGCCACCGGACCGCTCTTTAATTTGTCGGCCAGCAGTTGCTCCACTTCAGTCAACCAAGCTTTAAGTTCTGCTTCGTTATTGAGAGTGCGCTTTGGAATACTGACGTGCGTGACGTTGGGTTTTAGCAGTTGCACTGCGGCATGGCGGGCGGCATCAAAACGGCTGCCCAGGGCTTGCGTCTTGGAAATCCAGTGGTCTAGCGTGCAGTCGTCCAGCGCGTCTTGCAGTTGGTCTGGCGTTGCCAAGTCCATCGGCTGAATCGGTGCCAGGTGATGGTCTTGCGTTAACTTGGTGCGCTGAGCATCCGTCAGCTTGGTCCAATCCGCATCGGCAGACAAATGGGCTTGCTGCGTGGCAAAGGTGGTTGTGAAGTCTTGCAGTTTGGCTCTCAAAGCTTGGCGCAACACGTCGGCGGTGCGGTCCAGCAAGGGGCGCACGGCATCGGGTTCGGCCAGCAGGCTGCGTTGGGTTTGGATGGCATCTTTTTCGGCCGCAATCTCGTCAAAGGGGCCAAGCTCTTTGGCGTGCTCCAGCAGGCTGGTGAGCTGGTTCCACACGGGTAGGCGCTTGTGCATAGCGTCCGCTGTGGTGGCCCACTGTTTGGACAAGGTCAGCAATTCGTCATGGCGGGTGTAGAGCTCCAGCAACTGGCCGTTGCCGGACTGGGCCTCCAGGGCTTCGATAGCGGTGAGTTTGGGCTGCAGCGGTGCCGGGGCTGGGCCACCCGCCTTGCCAGCCAGGTCGCGCAGCTTGGCAATCAGCAGGGGAACCTTGGTCAGCTCTTCTTTGGGTTGGCAGGGCACGCCCACAGCGCTGAACAGCTGGCGAATTTTGATGAGCTGCGGTGGCGTGATGGTGATGGATTCCTGGCGAAAGCTGGCTTGGGTGAGTTTGTTGCGGTCTAGGCTTTTGGCATCGACCAGCTTGCTGCTGGCATCCAGAGCGCGGATATGGCCGCTTGAGAGCAGTGCAAACAAGGCGCCGTCAATGGCATCACGCGGCCAGCCAAAGGGCGGACTCTCGAAGTGGTCGCGGATTTCGCCACCCTTTTTGCCGGGGCCGATAAAGGCCAGCAGCTTTTGGCACACAGGTTGTTTGTCTGCCTCTTGGGTGTGGCCGACGGCTTTGAGGGCTTCTAGGTTGCCCTTTCGAGCTTCATCAAGCACCCGGCTCCACTGGTCACTGTCAGCGATGTCAAAGTCTTTGTACAAACGAATGGCAGAGGATTTGGCGGCGCGGTTGATGCGGTCAGACAGTTCGCTGCCCTCGGTGACTTCCTGGCCACCGGCCTGAAAGACGCGGGCTCCGGCAAACAGGGTGTCCAGCAGGTCTTTGAGTTCTTTGTCAGCGTTGCGCTCGCGGCTTTCCATGGAGCGCTGGGCATCGCGGCCGGGCTCGGTGGCGGGCGTGCCCTTTTTGCGCAGGGTGGCGCGAGCAGATTCAAGTGCGACGATCGCGTTGGTCAGCTCGGTTTTGTTTTGGGCGCGCAAAAAAGCAAACAGCGTGGGGTTGCTGGAGGGCTTGGATTTGGCTTCGGCAATGACGGATTTTTCTTCGGTTTGCCAGCCGTCTTGCAGCCACAGGTACAGGGCTTTGTCGTTGTCGCGCGGCAAGGTGTCATCAAAAGTGGGGGTTAGGCGGCGCAGGGCGTTGTCTTTGCCTTGCACGACACGCACCCCTTTCAGCACCTCGGCAAAGCGGGCTTTGAACAGGTCGGCGCGCTGTTGTTCGATGCGCTGGGGCGAGGCTTTGAGTTCGGCCTCTTGGGCGCGGAACTCTTCGTACCAGGCGCTGGATTCGATGGTTTGCAGGCGGTATTCCAGGCCGTTGGGCCCGGCCAGCGACATGACCAGGCGGTCATCGTTTTGCAGCTTGTGCAGCAGCTCGGGCAGCTGTTTGCGCAAGTCGCTTGACCCATTGGCCAAATCGGTCACCAGCAGGTCAGCCAGCACGTTGTCAGTGGCCCGCAGGCCAATGTCCAGCGCCGCATCAGCGGGCAGTTTGTTGATGAGGTAGATGAGCTTGAGCAGCTTGCCCTTGAGCTGGGCGCTGGTGTCACCCGCGGCAAAACGCTGGACGTTTTCATACACCTCTTTAGGCAACTGGGCGGTGGACATCAAATTGGCGGCGATTTGGTCGTACAAAAAGTCGCCTGACACCACATGGCCCAGCGGCAGGTCAGAAGTCGCCAGCACGGCCTCGTGCACCACGCGCAACTGGCTGCGCAGTTGCGACACGGTGCCTGTGGTGTCGATGGTGCGCAGCACGCGCTCCCAAAAGCGGCGGCGCACAGGCAAGATGGGATAGTCGTCACTCATCAACTGTTCGTCTTCGGTGACGTGTTCGAGCTTGGTGCCGCGCAGGTGGCGCGAGATTTCACCCAGATTGCCGCGCCAGGATTGCTCGACCAGCGGGCGCGCTGAGGGCTTTTTGGCCAGGATGATTTGGCGGGTGACGTTTTCGACATCGACATCGCTGAGCATGATGGGCACCGGGAAGCGCCCCATTAAACGCATCAAATTTGGCATGCCCGACAGCGCAGACTGCCCGGTGCCGATAAAGAGCAGTTTGCCGGTGAAGTGCTTGCACAGCGACTCGGTCATTTCTTGCACGGCGTAGGCTTTTTCGGCATCGTTGCCGATGTATTGCTGCACTTCGTCCAGCACCACCAGGGTCAGGGGAAAGTTGTCGCCCTCAGACAGGGCTTGGGTGATGGCATCGACCATTTGCTCGTTGCTGACATCTGTCACCTGCGGAAACTGGGCTTTGAGCAACTGGCGTGCTTCGGGCTCGCTGTTGGCCATGCCGGGGCGCACCGCTAGCAAAGCCTTGGCCAAGTGGTTGGAGACGTACATGTGAGGCAGCTCTTGCGCCAAGCTGCGGCCGGCCAACTTCAGTTGGACTTCGATGGCATCCAACAAACCTTCGCGTTTGAGCCACAGCACCAGTTCTGCCTGGTTGTACTGCGCGGGCAAGCCTTTGGATTTGAAGATGATGCCCAGCAACGCCAGGCGAACCTTGTCGCCAGCCCCTGCGCCCAGCTTGCCCGCAGCAGCATGCAGGCCACCGTGACGCTTGCCCTGAATGGTGAGTTCTTTGAGCGGCTGCGCCACTGCGTCAGGCAGCCGGGCCAGGCTGCGGGCGGCAGCGCCATCGGTGAACTTGTAGTCGGTCCACAGGGTGCGTAGCATTTTGGCCAGGTGCGATTTGCCACTGCCGTAAAAGCCAGAAATCCAGATGCCGGGCTGCTCGTTACGCTTGTCCAAGTTGAGCAGAAACTTCTCCAGCACGGTCTGCAAGCCTTTTTCATACTGGCCATCGCAGACAAAGGTCTCCAGCTCGTAGCGCAGCACGCTTTGGGCGGCTTCGGAATGGTCTTCAGAAACTTCGGCCACGCCGTTGTTGACGAGTCGGTTTTCAGAAGGGAGCTTGTTGTAGATTTCTTTGTTCAGCATTTTTGGGTCCTCACCTGGGCTGATTTTTTAATAGGCAATTATTTGGTGGCGAGCAGGGGCACGGCCAGATAGTTCCAGCCGTCACGCGCGTCGAGCAGGCGGTAGGTGTGGTTTTCGGGGTGGTGTTCACCTGGGAAGAACACCAGCAGACGACCGGGTACTGTGTCCTTGATGCCTTCGACGACGGTGGAAACCCGGGCCATGCCAAACAAGCTGCCGACGCCCAACAGGGCAACAACAGTGTCTGGCGTGGCCTCGGCCATGATGCGGGTTTTGAGCTGCGCAATCAGGTCAGTGACGAACTCAGTCAGTTCGCCGGTCTGGTAGCCCGCCAGGTCTTCTGGAGACTCAAAGTATGCATCCCGATATTCCTGCTCAGACATCCACTGCGGGAAGGCGTTGGTCACGTCAATCAACAGCCACTGTTTGCCAGCCTGCGCAGTGACCAAGGCAAACTCTTCAGCGTTGGCACGCAAGCGCAGCTCGTCACTCTTGTCGTACACCGCAAAAATGACACGTTGCACGGCAGCTAAACCTGCTTGCCAAGGCACCGTGAGATGCTGGCGGTAGGTGGATACGAGTTTGCTGACCTTAGACGACATGAGACGCCTCTTGACACATCTGTTCTTCTTCAGGGGTGAGGTAGTCGGGGAATCGAACCTCTTTGACGCCGCCAGCATTCAAAAATACCAGTAGCCCCCTGTGAAACGCCGAGTTTGCAAGCGCTTCTAGCTCAACAGGTGAGCCTAGCAATAAATTCATCCACCTCGACGTGAAAAGGCGCTGCCCCGACAGGCCTTCCAAGTGACCCAGAAACAGGCAAAAAGCGACGTTGGCCGGAGTCACGACGGGGATGGAACGGGTCTTGCGGGAGTGACCCTGCAAATAGCCCGCAGCGGTCCAACTGCCGTTGACGTTTTGCGCAAACGATTTGAGCGATGCTGGGCTGAAACGGTCGGGGTGGTCGGCAGCCAGGCATTGTTCCAGGTCTTCGCGGGTGACCAGCACGCCGGGATGTTTGGCCAGAATGAATGCCTGGGTTCCACGTAATAGAGGGTCACGCGCCAAAGCGGCAGTCAAAGCCAGAATAGGCTGGGCAGCGACATCCACCGGCCATAAGCGACGTAAAACGCGAAACAGTGGCAACTGCGTATCTAGCCCATACAGCGTTGTCAGGTGCCGAAGCGCCAACTCGCGGGACTTTTTGGTGGGTTTGGCCAACAGGTTGTCGGCCAAGACGGCTTGGGCGTAGCCTGTGCGCTTGGCATCGATACCCACATGGTTAAACAGCACCTGTAGGTCATCGAACATCATGGTTCTGGCGGCGTGCGGGCCGTTGGAGCCGAAGCGAAAACCCAGCTTGGCTAAGAGTTGCTCTTTGGCTGCGCTCACGGTGTCTTTCGGCGCTGAGCGCTGGGTAGGGTCTCGCTGGGCACACCGTCCAAGGGGAAATCATGGGCACGGCAGTATTCGACCACCATGACTTCGACCATGTTGGCCAGGCTGCGCAGCTCCCGCTCTGCAGCGGTTTGTAGTGCCGCCTTGATGTGCGGTTGCACCCTGACGCTGACAGCTTGGGTTTTAAAGGTGGGCATGGGTGATGTGTGTGTAGAACGCTTGTATTGCGCGAGCTTATGACAAATAACTGAACACTTGGCGCGCATCCCAAAAAATATTGCTGCGCTACATAAGCTGTTGCAAAAATGTGCTGTAGCGTGGGCTACCCGTTGTGCTACCGGTTGTTGTGTCTGTTGCGACACCCCCCAGCAGCAATGTTGCGCCGCTGAGAAAACGCAAGCAAGACTGCAACTGACAGTCACCGCAACGTCCGGTTGTTGGGTCCTAACTGCCATAAACCGTTCCGGCGGCCACATTTTTTGTGCTTATGACGTGAACAATTTACCGCAATAGGGCAGCTTGATGCTAATGTTGGCGCCTAGCTGAGTGCGCCGCCGTGCAACACGACTGGGAGACAATGGGCTTTTCATGGCGAGCGGAGGGGTTAGCATGGCTATTGGTTGGCTTTCGGTTCTGAAACTGGTGCCTTGGGGCGATGTGATCGAAAACGCACCCAAGGTGGCGCAGGGTGCCAAGAAGCTCTGGGGCAGCGTCGGCAAAAAGCCTGCGCCGGTGGCAGGCGGGCAAAGTGACGTGGCAACCACTGGCGAACCGTCGCTGGCCGCTCTGCAGGTGCAACTGGCCGATGTGCAGGCCAACGTGACCGAACTACAGCGCCACTTGCAGCAGTCCAGCGCGCTGATCCAGTCGCTGGCCGAGCAAAACACCGCTCTGGTGGCGCGCGTGGAGCTCAACCGCAAGCATCAACTCTGGCTGGCAGGCGTGTTGGCGGTGCTGGTGGTGGCGCTGATTCTGCAACTGATTCGATAGCTGATAGCGCTTTATTTGTAAGCTCTGAAGGCACTTTTGATACATGATCCGTGGAACGAATAGGACGACCGTGACGGACGCACCTAACACGCCAGCCAACGACACGGCGGCGCAGACCCCCACCGGCTTCATGGTGCTGCACGGCAACCGGCTGGAAGACCTACGCGACCTGCTGCTGCATTACGTCAAGGCGCATCCGCTGGCCCCACTAGAGGCTGAGGTGATCCTGCTGCAAAGCAACGGCATGAAGCACTGGCTGGAGCTGGCGCTGGCCGACGACGGCGCTTTGGGCATTTGCGCCGCCACCCGCATGGAGCTGCCCAGCGCCTATTTGTGGCAGATGTACCGCGCCGTGCTGGGCGCAGCCGCGGTGCCCGCGCAGATGCCGTTTGACAAATCGGCGCTGCTGTGGCGGCTGGTGCGCCTGCTGCCTGGGCTGTGCGCGACCAACCCGGTGTATGCGCCGCTGCAGCGTTACCTGGCGGGTGACAACGCGCCGCGCAAGCTGTACCAGTTGGCGCTGCAACTGGCCGATGTGTTCGACGCTTACCAGAGTTACCGTGCCGACTGGCTGGCCGACTGGGCCGCAGGCGTGGATCAACTGCGCGGCGCGCTGGGTGCGCCGCAACCCCTGCCCGCAGAGCACGCCTGGCAGGCGCAACTGTGGCGCGACATTCGTCTGGACGTGGGCGCTGCGCTGGCCGATGCCTCACGCGCGGGGGTGCACGAGCGGTTTTTGAACGCCCTTTGGGCATCGGAACGCTATGAACAAAATAGCTGCTTACGCCCGTCTGCATTGCCTCAGCGGCTGATTGTGTTTGGCATCTCGGCGCTGCCCATGCAGGCCGTGCAGGCGCTGGCGGCGCTGGGCCAGGTCTGCCAGGTGCTGCTGCTGGTGCAAAACCCGTGTCAATATTATTGGGGCGATCTGGTGGAAGGCCACGCCGCTTTGCGCGCCCAGGTGCGCCGCCGGCAAGCCGTCAAACCCGTGTCAGCGGGGGCACCAGCCGCGCCCACGCACCCGCTGCTGGCGGCGCTGGGCAAACAGGGGCGCGACTATCTGCACTTGCTTGACGGCTTTGATCAGCCCGAGCGCTACCGCGCGCACTGGCAGCGGGTCGAGGTGTTTGTCGATCCCGCCAGCGGCCCGGCACCGACGCAGTTGGCGCAATTGCAGTCGGGCGTGCTGAACCTGAACGCGCCGCCCGATGCGCCAGTGCCGTTGGCAGACGATGGCTCGATTTGCTTTATTACCGCGCACAGCGCCCAGCGAGAACTGGAGGTGTTGCACGACCGCCTGCTGGCCTGGCTCGACGCCGATCCCAGCATGCAGCCGCGCGACGTGATGGTGATGGTGCCCGACATGGCCGCTTTTGCGCCGCACATCCATGCGGTTTTTGGCCGTTTTACGCCCGGGCAGCCGCGCCACATACCGTTTTCGATGGCCGACACCACGGCGCGCCAGAGCCCGCTGGTGCAGGCGCTCGAGCAGTTGCTGAGCCTGCCGCAGTCGCGCCTGTCACTGGCCGACTGGCTGGCGCTGTTTGAAGTGAGCGTCGTGCGCACACGCTTTGGCCTGAGCGAAGCCGACGTGACCCAAATCCATACCTGGCTGGCCGCCGCCGGTGTGCGCTGGGGGCTGGACGGCGCGCACCGCCTGGCCTGGGGCCTGCCCGAAAGCGCAGAAGGTTTGGCGCAAAACACCTGGGCGTTTGGTCTGCGCCGCTTGCTGCTGGGCTACGCCGTGGGCGCCGGTGAGCTGTGGGCTGGCATATTGCCGCAGCCGGCCTTGAACGGTCTGGACGCGCCGCTGGCCGCTGGTCTGCTGGACTGGCTGGACGCCATGGAGCGCACGCTGCCCACGCTGCAGCGCGAGCAAACCCCGGCGCAGTGGGGGCAAACGCTGCAAGCGCTGGTAGCGCAGTTTTTCCGCCCGGCCGACGACGCGGACGAGCGCGCCCTGAGCCGCCTGCTTGACCCGCTGGACGCCTGGCTGCAAGCCTGCGCCGCCGCGCGGCTCGATACCCCCCTGGCGCTGGAGGTGGTGCGTGAGCACTGGTTGTCGCAGATCTCGCAAGACGGCTTGCAGCAGCGCTTTTTTGGCGGCGGGGTGCAGTTTGGCACCTTGATGCCGATGCGCGCCATTCCGTTTCAGGTGATTTGCCTGCTGGGCATGAACGACGGCGCTTACCCGCGTGTGCAGGCCGCGCGCGACTTTGACCTGATGGCGGCCAGCTGGCGCGCGGGCGACCGCTCGCGCCGCGAAGACGATCGCTATTTGTTTCTGGAAGCCATCCTCAGCGCCCGGCAAATACTCTATGTCAGTTGGCAAGGCCGCAGCGCGGCTGACAACTCGGTGCGCCCGCCCTCGGTGCTGGTGGCGCAGTTGCTCGACCACGTCAACGCCTGCTGGGCGCCAGCCCGCGTGCCCCAGGCGCAGCCGCTGCAAGCGTTTTCCAACGCCTATTTTGAAGCCGGTTCGGGCTTTTGGACGTATGACCAGAATTGGGAACACATTCGGCCTCTAGCCCTGGTGCAGCAAGTGCAAGCAGCCATCGAAACAATAGCGAAACCCGCTGCTGTAGCCGCCCCGCAGACCCTGACCCTGATCGATTTGCAGCGCCTGCTGCGCCAGCCGGTAGAGGTGTTCTTTCGACAGCGGCTACAAGTGGAATTTGACAGCCTCGACGAGCAGGAGCAGGCGCTGGAACCCTTTGCGCTGGATGCTTTGCAGTCGCATAACGCCGGCGCAGCGTTGTTGGCAGGTGGTGGTGACGCGCAGGCGCTGGCGCGGTTGCAAGGTGCGGGTGAGCTGCCGCTGGCTGGGTTTGGCCAGCAGACGGCCGCGCAGTTGATGACCCAGGCCAGCACCGTGCTGCAAGCGCAGGCGCTGTGGCGCGCGCGCTATGCGCACGCGCTGCCTGCGGTGGCGGTGAATCTGGAATGGTCGGCACAAGAGGCGTCTGACGGCTGGCAGTTGAGTGGCGCATTGACCCCCAGCGTGGGTATGCCGCTGGAGCGCTCCGCCTCTGACAGTTGGCGTTTGACCGGCGCGCTGACCGATCTGTTCGGGCAAAACCCGGTTGATGCAGCGCCGGGCCCTTGCTTGCGCATCGCCGCGCGCACCGGTGCGGTGCTCACCGGCAAAAAAGGCGCTTGGGCCGCGCGTGGCCATGTGCTGGTCGGCTTGTGGGTGCAGCATCTGGCGGCGTGTGCCAGCGGGCTCAATCTCACCAGCGTGCAGATCGGCGTCGATGGCCAGGTGGTGTTCCATCCGCTGGATGCGCAAATGGCGCGCGACATGTTGCTGTGCTTGCTACAAGCCTACGCGCAAGCGTGGCAAGCCCCGTTACCGGTGGCTTGCAAAACCGCCTGGGACTACCTGCTGGCCGAGCAGCGCAACGCCGCACTGACCGCAGCGGGTAAACCCCCCAAAGACCCGCACGAGGCCGCGCAAGCCACCTTCGACGGCGGTCAATACGGGGGTGAACTGGCCGAATCGGCCTACCTGCAGCGCGTGTTTGCCAGCTATGACGATCTGCGTGAAGGCCTGCCCGGCTGGGCAACCACGCTGTACGGCGACTTGCTGGCGCATGCGGATGTGTCGCAACAGGGGGCCGCATGAACATGCCCGCATCCTTCACCCTGGACCCTTTGAGCCTGCCTTTGAGCGGTTTGCAACTGATCGAGGCATCGGCGGGCACGGGCAAAACCTTTACGCTGGCGGCG